>NZ_JBFWVQ010000015.1:65077-85091 GCF_050246655.1 Pseudonocardia sp. | reverse complement strand
CCGCCGCGCGTCGCCGCGCTCCCACCCCAGCAGATCCGCCAACGCGGTCACCGTGGACCGGTAGCCGCGCTCGGCGAACACCCCACGGCGCTCC
This sequence comes from Pseudonocardia sp., assembly GCF_050246655.1. GTDB lineage: Bacteria > Actinomycetota > Actinomycetes > Mycobacteriales > Pseudonocardiaceae > Pseudonocardia. Next base: position 84,997 of record NZ_JBFWVQ010000015.1, on the reverse strand, counting down.
AGATCCGCGATCGCGCCGACCGAGACCCGCTCCGCGCCACGGGTGAGGACTTCGCACACCGACAGCAGGCCGAGGAGCTCGTCGTCCCCCGCGCTCGCACCCGCCATCGCCGACAGCTCGGCCAGCAACGCCTCGGCAAGCTGCCGGACCTGCGCGAGCTGATCGGTGGTCACGCTCTGATTCTATTCGAACTATTGTTCGGATCAAGGTCGATCGCCGCAGCTCAGGCACCGTTCACCGAGCCGAACCACCTGCCCGTCCAGCGCGCCTTCTCCCGGTCCGATTCCTGCACGACACCACCCGGTCAAGATCGGGTTGAGCTAACCCGGGGCCTGCGCGGCGGCGGACCAGGCAGCGCAGCACGGCTCGACCCTGTCCGTTGCCTCCGCCCCCGCGCGCCCCGGACGACCGCCGCCGCAGCGACCGTGCGACCGCGGAGGGGCCCATGACCGACCCACGGACCGTCCACATCGGATGAAGAAGGTGCGACGCCGACCCGATGGCGCGGCCGACCCGACTGACGCGGCCGACCCGACGCCCGCCGCGCCGCGTTCCGACCCCCGGCGCCCGGAGACCCGTCCGGCGGATCATCCCAGCGTCGGACGCCCTGAAGGGTGTGTCCGGGTGAGCCACTGGCCGAGCTTGTGCATCTCGGTGATGGCGAGCACGGACGCGCCGAGCAGGAAGCAGGCGAGCCATTCGCCGGGTCGCAGGGTGACCAGCCCCAGGAGCGCGTCGGTGGCCGCCCACTGCGTCGCGCCGAAGTACAGGAGCAGCGCGCCGAGGGCGCTGGCCAGGAGCAGCCGGTTCCCGAACGGGTTCAGGGCGAACAGCGAGCGGTGCTCCGCCCGGGCGCTGAGCACCAGCCAGAAGTTGAGCATCACGAACAGCGTGAGGGCGAGAGTGCGCGCCTCGACCTCGGGATAACCATGGTCGAGCGCCCACCGGAACGTCACGACGATCGCCACCGCCATCCAGGCCGCCACCAGGACGGTGCGCAGCCACAGCGTCCGGGAGAGCAGGCCCTCCGCCCGGGGCCGGGGTGGCCGGTGCAGCTCGTCGCCCTCCGGCGGTTCGAAGGCCAGCGCGATGTCCTGCAGGCCGTTGGTGACGACGTTGATGAACAGCAGCTGGACCGGGAGGAACAGCAGCGGCTGCTCCGCGATCAGGTTGATCGACACCGAGAGCAGTGAGGCCAGCCCGGTGGCCAGCAGGAAGAAGGTCGCCTTGCGGATCGCGCTGAACGTCACGCGGCCCTGGCGGACCGCCTCGACGATCGTGACGAAGTTGTCGTCGGTGAGCACGATGTCGGCGGCCTCGCGGGCGACCGCGGTTCCGGAGCGGCCCATGGCCACGCCGATCGACGCCGCGCGCAGCGCCGGCGCGTCGTTCACCCCGTCGCCGGTGACCGCGACCACCTCGTCGTCGTCCTGCAGCAGCCGGACGATGCGCAGCTTGTCCTGCGGGGTGACGCGGGCCGCCACGCCGCTCCTGCGCAGCCGCTCGGCAAGCACGTAGTCGTCCATGTCCTGCATGTCCGCTCCGGTCACGGGTGGGGTCCCGGTGCCCAGCCCCAGCCGCGCCCCGATGGAGGCCGCCGTGGCCGGATGGTCGCCGGTGATCATCACCACGGTGATGCCGGCCCGACGGCAGTCCGCCACCGCGTCGGCGACACCGGGCCGGGGCGGGTCCTCCATGCCCTCGAGTCCGAGGAAGGTGAGGTCCGACGGCGGGGCCAGCGGCCGCGGCAGCGGCTCGTCCGGGTCCAGGATCCGGACGGCCGTGGCCAGCACGCGCATCCCCTGCCGGGCGAGCTCCTGGTTCGCCGCGTCGACCGGCTCCGGATCGAACGGGCGGTCGCCGTCGTCGGTGGCCAGCGTCGTCGACAGCGCCGCGAGAATCTCGGGAGAGCCCTTGACGTAGAGGACCCGGCGCCCGCCCGGCGCCGTCCGCACCGTCTGGGAGAGCCGCAGTTCGGGCTCGTACGGGGCGTGGGCCACCCAGCGGGCGTCCCGTTCCTCGGCCGTGACCGCGCCCAGGCGCACGGCGGCGCGCAGCATGGCCACGTCGACCGCGTCGCCGATGAAGTCGGCCGGTTCGCCGATCGGCGTCGTCGCGTCACCGGCAGCCCGGTGCGCCTCGTTGGTCAACGCTCCGGCATGCAGCGTCCGGCGGACGGTGTCCGCCGGCAGACCGGCGGTGCTGCCCTCGTCGGCGCGCAGGTCGAGCGTCCCGCTCGCCGTCCACACCACCCCGACGGTCAGCTCGTTGCGGGTCAGCGTGCCCGTCTTGTCCGACCCGATCACGGTGGTCGATCCGAGCGTCTCGACGGCGGGTAGCGAGCGGACGATCGCATTGTGCCGGGCCATCCGGGCGACACCCAGGCTCATCGCCACGGTCAGCACGATCGGCAGCGACTCGGGGACGGAGGCGACCGCAAGGGCCACGGCCGTGCGGAACATCTCCGAGACGCCGTAGCCGAGCGCGAGACCTGCGAGGAAGATCATGAGTGACGCCACCGCGATGACGATCCCGATGCGGCGTTCGAGGGTGTGCGTCAGCACGGTCAGTGGCGTCTGCCCCGCGGCGCCCTGGACCAGCTCGTTGATCATGCCGAGCTCGGTGTCGGTACCGGTGCCGACGACCACGCCCCGCCCCCGACCGGAGGTCACGAGGGTGCCGCTGAAGGTGATGTTGGTGCGATCAGCGGCGAGGGTGTGCACCGGCAGCCTGCTCACCTGCTTGGTCACCGGCAGCGCCTCGCCGGTGAGCATCGACTCGTCGACCTGCAGGCCGTTGACCTCCAGCAGCCGCAGGTCGGCCGGCACCCGCTCGCCGCTCTGCAGCAGCACCACGTCCCCGGGCACGAGCTCGGCGGCGGCCGTCTCGTGCTCGGCCCCGTCCCGCAGGACCCGGCACACCGGCACCGACAGCTGCTGCAGCGCCCGGACCGCCGTGTCCGCCTTGCGTTCCTGCCAGAAGCCGATGCCGGCGTTGAGCGCCAGCACCAGGCCGATCGCACCGGCGTCCACCCAGTGCGCCTGGACCAGCGTGATGGCGAAGGTGATGAGCAGGATCCCGATCAAGGGGCTGGCGAACTGCCGCAGCAGCAGCGAGATCGCCGACGGGGGCTCGGCCGCGGGCAGCTCGTTGCGCCCGTACCGCACCAACCGGGCCGCGGCCTCGGCACCCGTCAGGCCGTGCGGGGTGGTGTCGAGCCACCCGAGGACGTCCTGGCGCGACAGGACGTGCCAGCGGCCGCCGGCGACACGGTCGGATGTCGAGGGGTCGGCAGGCACTCCCGCCTCAGCCCGTCCCGCTCGGAACGACGAGCACGTCCGACGGCGCGTGGCGCAGCAGGTGCTGGGCGACGCTCCCGAGCAGGGCGTACCCCAGCGGTGAGCGGCCGCCGGTGCCGACGGCGACCAGGTCCGCCACGTGGCGACGGCACAGCTCCGGCAGGAGTGTCTCGGGCCGCCCGGACTCGATCCTGATCCGTGTCACCGGCGGTACGAGCTCGGCGGCCAGGGCCGTGATGTCGCCACGGACCTCGTCCGCGCTGGCCGCGCGGAGCTGGTCCAGCTGCTCGTCGCCGGCGCCGTGCATCCGCATCAGGGATTCGCCGAGGACCACGTTGGCGTGCACCACGATGTGGTCGGCCTGCGGCGTGAGGCAGGTCGCGGTCCGCGCGGCGGTCGCGGACGCGGGCGACGTGTCGACGGCCAGCACGACCGTCCGGTACGGCCCGCCGGGCGGGTTCCTGACCACCAGCACGGGCACCCGGCTCACCCGGACGAGGTTCGCGGACGTGCTGCCCAGGAACGCCCCGGCCAGCCGGTGCGCACCGTGCGCGCCGACGACGAGCAGGTCGGCGCCGCCGTCGCCGGCTTCGGCGTCGATCGCCCTGGCGACGCTGCCGTGCCGGACGACGGCGGTCGCCGCGGTGCGTGCGTACTCGTCGAGGTGGGATCGCAGGCGGGACCGGGCGAACTCGGTCAGCTCCGGGGCCAGCCCCTCGGGAACGACGTGCACGGCGCTGACCTGGGCCCGGTGCTGGTCGCCGAGCTGGGCCGCCCGCCGCACCGCCTTCCCCGCCTGCGCGGAGAGGTCGGTCGCGACGAGGATCCGCCGGGGCGGTGTCGCGGACGCCGCCACCACGTCCTGGATCAGCGCCGCGCCCCCCGCCGTTCGTACAGCCTGGCGGCGAGGACGACCCCGACCGCGGCCACGGCGACCTGCAGGACGATCTCGATCCAGTCGATGCCCGGCGTGACGGCGACGCCGGTCACCTGGGCGAGGAAGGTCCCGACGATCGCGCCGATCACGCCGACCGCGATGGTCAGCCAGATCGGGATGCGCTGCCGGCCCGGCACGACGAGCCGGGCCAGCGCACCGATGAGCAGGCCGACGACGAGGGCGGAGAGGATACCGGTGATGGCCATGACGTCCTCCGGTTCGATGCGGGATCTCGGTGGCGGGCGCTGCCCGTGCTCACGGTTCGGCCTGGGCGGCGTGTGGTTCTGCCGGTTCTGCCGGTTCTGCCAGGGGGCCCGGCCTGCTCCCGGGGGCGAAGGCGTCGAACATGGGCCGTAGCCGGCCCGGGTCGATGAAGGCGAGGAGGCGGCCGATGGTGGTCGTGTCCTCGTCGAGATCGACGTGCAGCGGCGGGCCGGTGGGGCCGACGGCCCCGTCGGTCGCCCAGGCGAGGACCTCGGGTGCGGTGGGAACCAGATCCAGGGACTCGGCTCCCGGGCCGGCGAAGAAGGTCGGACGTGCATCGGGCCGCGCCAGGGACCATCCCTCGGCGGGATTCCACACGAGGGTGCTGCCGGTGAGGACGCCGCCCGCGGGGCCGGTGACGGTGAGCCGGATGTCGATCGGGTCGACCACCACGCACACCCCGGACGAGATCGGGACCACGTCCGACAACGCCTGGCTGACCACGCGATGCCCACGGCGCCGTGCTTCGTCGAGCACCGAGAGCCGGTAACCGTGCACCGCCGCGACGGCGTCCATCCCGAGCGCCGCGACGAGCGCGTCGTTGTTCATCGGCTGCTCCGCTGTCGAGATCGGTGGTGCTCCCGTTCCGAGTGTTGGAGCCACACAGGAGCGTCGCCATGGGGTGCAGCACCCATCTCGGCGGGAGCAGGCATGCAGACCCGGCGGCAGATGGGGGCCGGCCCGCATGGACACCGCCGGCGCGTGACGGGGAGGCTGTGCGCATGGCGGGGCGGACCGGGCCGCAGCCGCGCAGCACTGGCGGTGACGGGAGTCGCGTGGGCTGGGCCTCGGCGTTGTTCTGGCGGGTGTTCCTGCTCAATGCGCTGGTGTTCGCCCTGGGTGTCGCGTTGCTGGTGGTGTCGCCCGCGACCGTCTCGGCGCCGGCGTCGGTGCGTGAGCTCGCCGTGCTGGCCATCGGACTGGCCGTGATGCTCGGCGTCAATGCGGCACTCCTGCGGGCGAGCTTGCGCCCGCTCGAAGGGTTGGCGGCGCTGATGCAGCGGGTCGACCTGCTGCGACCGGGCGAACGCGTGTCCGTGACCGGGAACGGCGATGTCGCCCATCTGGTCAACAGCTTCAACGAGATGCTCGACCGGCTCGAGTCCGAACGCGGTGCGAGCACCGCACGGACCCTGGCGGCGATGGAGGGTGAGCGGCAACGGATCGCGCAGGAGCTGCACGACGAGATCGGCCAGGGCCTCACGGCGGTGCTGCTGAGCCTGAAGCGGACGGTCGACCACGCACCGCCGGAGATGGCCGTCGAGCTCTCGTCCGTGCAGGACATCACGCGCGCCTGCCTGGACGAGGTCCGGCAGGTCGCCCGCCGTCTGCGCCCCGGTGTGCTGGACGACCTCGGCCTGGTGAGCGCCCTGCAGGCACTTGTCCTGGACTTCTCGAGGGCGACGGAGCTGTCCATCACCCCGTCGATCTCGAGCCGTCTGCCCGCGATGGACCCGGTCGTGGAGCTCGTCGTCTACCGGATCGCGCAGGAGGCGCTCACCAACGCCGCTCGTCATGCCGGGGCGGTCGCGGTCGAGCTGTCCCTCGTCGTCGGCGACGGGCGGGTCGTGCTGCTCGTCAGCGACAGCGGGCACGGGATCGGCGGCGCCGCGGAGGGAGCGGGCATCCGGGGGATGCGTGAACGGGCGCTGCTCATCGGCGCCGACCTGGTCGTCGAACCGGGTCCCCTCGGGGGTACCCGGGTCCAGCTCACGATTCCGAGACCTACGACCCGGACGGGGACCACGTGACAGCCACGACGCGCATCCTGCTGGCCGACGACCATGCCCTGGTTCGTCGCGGCCTGCGGTTGATCCTCGACGGCGAGCCCGACCTGCAGGTCGTGGCCGAGGCCGGTGACGGCGCGGAGGCCGTCGACCTGGCCACCCGGGAGGCGGTCGATCTCGCGATCATCGACATCGCCATGCCGCGCATGACCGGGTTGCAGGCCGCGCGGGAACTCGCCCGGCGTGCGCCGGCCGTGCGGGTGCTCATGCTGTCGATGTACGACAACGAGCAGTACCTCTTCGAAGCGCTCAAGGTCGGCGCCTGCGGCTACGTGCTCAAGTCCGTCGCCGACCGGGACCTGCTCGAGGCCTGCCGGGCGGCCATGCGGGGGGAGCCGTTCCTGTACCCGGGCGCGGTCACGGCATTGATCAGGGACTACCTGCGACGCAGCCGCACCGGCGAGGCGGTGCCGGACCGCATCCTCACCCCGCGCGAGGAGGAGATCGTCAAGCTGATCGCGGAGGGCCACTCCGCCAAGGACATCGCCGACGTCCTGGTGATCAGTGCGAAGACGGTCGACCGGCACCGCGCGAACATCCTGCACAAGCTGGGCCTGCGCGACCGACTCGAGCTCACCCGGTTCGCCATCCGCGCGGGCCTCGTCGAGCCCTGACGGTGCGCACGGGCCCGACCTGGACCCGACCTGGGCCCGACCTAGACCCATTGCCTCCGCCCCGCTCGTCCGAGAGGGTCGCCGCAGCGACCGTGCGACCACGGAGGCGACCGTGACCGACCCGCAGACCGTCCGCCCCACACCGGTCGGCCCCTCGCCCCGGCGGCCCCTCATCGCGGCGGTCCTCCTGGCGGCCACCCTCCTCGCCACCGCCTGCGCGCCCGGCCCGACCCCGCCGGCCGCGACGACCCCCGCCGGGCCGACCACCGAGCCCGCGACCGCTGCGGCCGTCGTGGACGTCGTGCGCCGGCAGATGGAGGCGCAGCACCTCCGCGCGGTGATCGTGAAGGTGACCCGGGGTGATCAGGTCGTCGCCGAGATGGCGTTCGGCTCGTCCATGGACGGCGTCCCGGCGACGACCGACATGCACTTCCGCAACGGCGCGGTCGCCTTCGCCTACATCGGCACGCTGCTGATGCTCTACGTCGACGAGAAGAAGGTGACGCTCGACGACACCGTCGACCGCTGGATGCCGACGCTGCCCGAGGCCGGCACGGTGACGCTGAAGATGCTGGCCAACCAGACGTCCGGCTATCCGGACTACGAGACCGACCCCGGCTGGAACGCCGCCTTCAACGCCGACCCGTTCCACGTCTTCACGTTCGAGGAGCGGATGCGCTACGCGTTCTCCCGGCCGATGCAGTTCCCACCGGGGACGAACTGGAGCTACGCGCACACGAACTTCATGGTGCTCGGCGAGATCCTCGCGACGATCGGCGGCAAGCCCCTGGACCAGCTCCTGCAGGAACGGGTGCTGGGCCCGATGAGGCTCGACGACACCGTCGCCACGCCGACGTCGGCGATCCCGGAGCCCGCGCTGCACACGTTCAGCTCCGAGCGCCGGACGGCGCTGGGCATCCCCCCGGCCACGGCGTTCACCGAGGAGGCGACGTACTGGAACACCCAGTGGGGCACGCCCGACGGTGCGAACCAGACGACGACGATCCACGACATGGCGACGACGGCGGTCGCGGTGGGCACCGGGTCCCTGCTCACGCCGGAGAGCTACGACGCCATGACCGGGCCGCACCTGCTCGGGTTCGGGACGAAGGAGGCGGTCTGCGCGCCCTCGTGCTTCACCCAGGTCCCGGGCTACAACTACGGGCTCGGTGTCGTCCGGTCGGGCTCGTGGCTGCTGCAGAACCCGCTGCTCAGCGGGATCGGCGCGACGGAGGCGTACCTGCCCTCGGAGAGGGTGGCGATCGCGGTCGCCACGACGTTCCTGCCCGCGGCGTTCGACGCCCAGGGCAACTACCCGAACGCCGCCGACACGCTCTTCCGGGAGATCGGGGCGGTGGTGGCGCCGTCGGACCCGCCGCCGGTGCCGAACGGCTGACCGCGCTCATCCCTCCGCGGGCGCCCACGCCTGGTCCGCCCGCGGCCGCCACCCCTGCATCACGTCGAGCAGCACGGCCGGGGTGGCCGCGGTGAGCACGAGGGCACGGTCGTCGGTACGCAGAAAGCGCTCGGCGACGGCGTGGTCGAGGAACGCCAGGAGGTGGTCGTAGTAGCCGGCGGTGTTGAGCAGGCCGACGGGCTTGCGGTGCAGCCCGATCTGCGACCAGGTGAGCACCTCGGCGAGCTCCTCCAGTGTGCCCAGCCCGCCCGGCAGGGCGACGAAGCCGTCCGCGAGCTCGCCCATGAGCGCCTTGCGCTCGTGCATGGACCCGACGAGGTGCAGCTCGCTGAGACCCTCGTGGAGCAGCTCGACCCCGGCCAACTGCTCGGGCACGACGCCCACGACCTCGCCGCCCGCGGCGAGCGCGGTATCGGCGAGCGCGCCCATCGTGCCGACGCTGTTGCCGCCGTAGACGATGCGGACGCCGCGCGCGGCGAGCAGCCCCGCGAGCTCCCCGACCGCGTCCAGGTAGGCCGGGACCCGGCCGGGGTTCGAGCCGCAGAACACGCAGACGCTGCGCACGCTCCTCATCTCCCCCGCAGGTAGACCGTCGTGGTGTGGGTGAAGAACTCCCGCGACGCCCGGCCCTGCTCCTTCGGGCCGTACCCGGAGTGGCGGGCCCCGCCGAAGGGCACGTGCGGATCGGCACCCGCGGTCTCGGAGTTGACGTGCAGGACACCGACGTCCAGCGCGTCCACGGCGTCGAGCGCCGCGCCGAGGTCGGTGGTGAACACCGCGGCGGACAGGCCGTAGTCGGTGTCGGCGGCGAGCGCGAACGCCTCCGCGGTGCTCCCCGCGCGCACGACGGCGAGCACCGGCCCGAACAGCTCCTCGCGCCACAGCGCGAGCCCGGTCGTGGGCAGCTCCAGCACCGCGGGCGGGACGAAGTACCCGTCGGCCAGCTCGCCACCGGGCCTCTCGTCGCGCACGGTCAACGGCCGGGCGCCCTGCGCGACCGCGCTGCCGACGCCCTCGGTCACCGTACGGGCCGCGGCGGCGGTCACGAGCGGTCCCATCTGGACGCCGTCGGCCAGCGGATCCCCGACCACCAGCGCGTCTGCCCGGCGGGCGACCTCGGCGACGAAGCCGTCGGCGACGCGCGCGTCCACGACCAGCCGGGACGTGGCCGTGCACTTCTGTCCGGACGAGCGGAACGCCCCGAGCAGCACCTGCTCGGCGGCGAGATCGAGGTCCGCGTCCGCGAGCACCACGGCCGCGTTCTTCCCGCCCAGCTCGGCCTGCACGGGGACGCCGCGGGCCGCACAGGACGCTGCGATCGACCGGCCGACCCCGGTCGAACCCGTGAACGTGACGGCGTCCACGCCAGGGTGCTGGACGAGCGCGGTGCCGGTGCGCCCGTCGGTCACCACGAGGTTGAGCACCCCCGGTGGCAGCCCGGCGTCCTGCAGCGCTGCCGCGAGCCGCATCGCGAGCAGCGGCACGGTGCTCGCCGGCTTCCACACGACGCAGTTGCCGTGCACCAGCGCCGGGGCGATCTTCCAGGCGGGGATCGCGATCGGGAAGTTGAACGGCGTGACCACCGCGACGACCCCGAGCGGGCGGCGGGTGACGAGGATCCGCTCGCCGCGCCGCGGCGAGGCGTACAGCTCGCCGGCCTCCCGGTCGGCCTCGCCCGCGCAGTAGCGCAGGATCTCCGCGGCCCGGCGGACCTCCCCCACGCCCTCGGGGCGGGTCTTGCCCTCCTCGGCGGCGAGCTCGGCACCCCACGCGTCGGCCGCGGCGTCGACGAGACCTGCGGCGCGGACCAGTACGCCCGCCCGCTCGTGGTACGGGGTGCGCATCCAGGCGTCGGCCGCGGCGCGGGCGGCGGTGACGGCGTCGCCGACCTCCGCCGCGGTGGCGGCGGTGCCGGAGGCGATCTCGCGACCCGGGCGGGCCGGTTCGACGTCCGCGATCGCGGCCCCGCCGCCCGCCCGCCAGCGCCCGCCGACGAGGTGCTCGATCACCGTCACCGGAACGCTCCCAGCCCGGTGAGCGCCTGGCCGACGACCAGGGAGTGCATCTCGCTCGTGCCCTCGTAGGTGAGCACGGACTCGAGGTTGACGGCGTGGCGCAGCACCGGGTACTCCAGCGTGATCCCGCTGCCGCCGAGGATCGTGCGGCACTCCCGCGCGATGGCGATGGCCTCGCGCACGCTGTTGAGCTTGCCGAGGCTCACCTGCTCGGGCCGGATCGCGCCCGCGTCCTTCAGCCGGCCGAGGTGCAGCGCGAGCAGCCACCCCTTGCCCAGCTCCAGCGTCATGTCGGCGAGCTTCTGCTGGGTGAGCTGGAAGCCCGCGATCGGGCGGTCGAACTGCACGCGGTGCACCGCGTAGTCCAGCGTCGACTCCAGGCAGTCCCGGGCGGCGCCGAGGGCGCCGAAGACGATCCCGAACCGGGCCTCGTTCAGGCAGGCGAGCGGCGCACCCAGGCCGGTGGCGAGCGGCAGCCGCGCGGAGTCCGGCAGCCGGACGCCGTCGAGCACCAGCTCGGCGGTGACGGACGCGCGCAGCGAGAGCTTGCGCGGGATCGGGCGCGCCGTGAACCCGGGGGTGCCTGCGGGGACGAGGAACCCGCGAACGCCGTCGTCCCGGCCGTCGATGCAGCGCGCCCACACCGTCGCGACGTCCGCGACGCTGCCGTTGGTGATCCACATCTTCGTGCCGTCCAGCACCCAGTCCGCGCCGTCGCGGCGCGCGGACGTGCGCATCCCGGCGGGGTTGGACCCGAAGTCGGGCTCGGTGAGCCCGAAGCAGCCCACCGCCTCCCCCGCCGCGAGCCGCGGGAGCCACTCCCGCTTCTGCTCGTCGGAGCCGAACCGGTGGATGGAGAACATCGCGAGCGACCCCTGCACCGAGACGAAGCTGCGCAGCCCGCTGTCGACGGCCTCCAGCTCCGCGCACGCGAGCCCGTAGCTGACCGCGTTCGTGCCCGCGCAGCCGTGGCCGTCCAGGTGCATCCCGAGCACGCCGAGCGCGCCGAACTCCTTGGCCAGCTCGCGCACGGGCAACGTCCCCGCCTCGAACCAGTCCGCGATCTCGGGACGCAGGCGGTCCTCGGCGAAGCGGCGGACGGTGCGCGCGATCTCCGCCTCCTCCGGCTCGACCAGGCCGTCGACGGCGAACAGTTCCAGTGGCCGGCGCGTCATCGCTCCCCTTAGAAGGTGTGGTTCTTGCCGCCGAAGACGGCGCTCACCGAGTCGTCGGTGAAGATGCGCCGGATCGAGTCGGTGAGCAGGTCCGCGCAGGAGACGACCCGGACGATGTCCGGTGCACCGGGCCGCAGCGGGATCGTGTCGGTCACGACGACCTGCTCGAAGGGCGATCGGGCGAGGTGGGTGTAGGCGGAGCCGGAGAAGACGCCGTGGGTGGCGGCCGCGTAGATCCGCGCGGCCCCGGCGCGCAGGACGGCGTCCGCCGCGGCGCAGAGCGTCCCGGCCGTGTCGATGATGTCGTCGACGATGATCGCCGTCTTGCCGCGGACGTCGCCGATGACGTACCCGACCTCCGCCACCTGCTGGCGGGGCCGCTCCTTGTCCAGGATCGCGAGATCGGCCCCCATCCGGTCCGCGAACTGCTTGTTGAGCTTCACCCGGCCCGCGTCCGGCGCGACCACGACGACGTCGCCGGGCAGGTGCAGCTCCCGGAAGTGCTGGGAGAGCATCATCAGCGCCGTCATGTGGTCGACGGGCACCTGGAAGAAGCCCTGGAGCTGGCCGGCGTGCAGGTCCATCGTGAGGACGCGGTCCACGCCTGCGGACTCCAGCATCCGGGCCACCAGCCGGGCCGAGATCGGCTCGCGCGGCGCGCTCTTCTTGTCCTGGCGCGAGTAGCCGTACCAGGGCGTGACGGCGATGACGCGGTGCGCGCTGGCGCCGATCGCCGCGTCCACCATGACGAGCAGCTCCATGAGCGCGTCGTTGGCGTTCACGCCCGTCTCGGGGTTGGAGCAGGTGGGCTGCACGAGGAAGACGTCCGCACCGCGGATGGACTCCTCGAAGCGGCAGTACACCTCGTCGTTGGAGAACGTCCGCAGCGTCACCGGGCCGAGCCCGACGCCGAGGCGCTCCCCGATGGCGCGGGCGAGGCCCGGGTTGGCGCGGCCGGAGAAGAGCATGAGCCGCTTGTCGTAGTGCAGCGGCAGGCTCGTCGGCGCGCGCGTGAGGTCCACGGCGGTCACGCGACCTCCTGCCCGGCGAGCAGCATTCGCCCCATCGCGTACGCCTCGCGCAGGTCGTCGCCGCGGTAGGCCCGGGCCGCGATCCGGCCCAGGCGCGCCGTCGCGTTGACGGCGACGGTGTGCGGCAGGCGCCCGAAGAGCCCGATGTCGGAGGTCGAGTCGCCGTAGGCGACGCAGTCCCCCGTGCCGAGGCCGTGGCGCGCCATCAGCTCCTCGGAGATGCGGACCTTGTCGTCGGCGGTGACGAGCAGCCTCGTGCTGGACCGGTCCCCCGGCCGCACGCCCGCCCCGTACGCCGCCCCGGCGCCCCACCGGGTGAGCAGCCGCACGAAGAACAGCGGCGACTGCGAGATCACGACGCTGTGCTCGCCGCGACCGACGATGTCGGCGAAGACGTCGGCGACGCCGTCGATCCAGGGCGAGGCGAGGAACGCGGTCTCGACGTCGGCGTCGGTCATGCCGTCCCAGAGGGGGAGCATCCGGTCCCAGAACTGGACGTCGGTGATCTCGCCGCGCACCCACGCCTGCTCCACGTCGTCCGCCTCGTCGAGCCGGCCGAGATGGCGGCAGAGCTCGACGGACGCGGCGCCGCGCAGCAGGGTGCCGTCCATGTCGAAGATGTGCAGCTTGCTCATGAGCGGTGCGCCGGATCTCCTCGATCGGACGGGCCGGGGACCGCCCGGCGCGCCGAGGGGGTGGCGCGCCGGGGCGGCTGTCGGGTCACGCCGACGCGAGGGCCCGGTCGGCCTGCGCGGCGGGGTGCACCAACGCGGCGTGGTCGGAGTAGTAGTACTCGGGGACCTCGCGCTCGCTGTTCTTGATCAGCTCGGTGAAGTCCCACTTCCGCAGCAGCTTGCCGTTGCGGAACACGGGGACGAGCTGGTTCTCCTCGGCCGGGATCGAGTCCCGCGGCACCGTCGAGTAGTCGCCGTTCTCCAGCTTGAGCGCGAGCCTGCCGGCCTTGGAGACCTTGAACCCGGCGCCCGTCGGGCTCTTCATGATGTCGCGCCACGTGCCGTTGACGCGCACTGCGCTCGCCTTCTGCCCGAAGTTCATGGTGTCGCGGTGCCAGTGCTGCAGCAGGCCCCCGCCCATCCCGAACACGGCGTTCTCCGCGGAGTAGCCGCGGCGCTCCAGCTCGGCGAACACCCGCGGCAGCGAGTCGAACGTGACGCCGTCGCCCTGGACGACGCGGATGAAGTTCGGCAGGACCTTGAAGCCCTTGCTGTTGGTCGTGTAGCCGAACGCGTCCATCAGCCACTCGGTCGTGTCGGCGGTGACCTCGACGATGTCGCCCGAGTCCGGCCGCACCCCGACCAGGCCGGGGAAGTTGCGGATCTTCTCGGCCAGCTGCTTGCCGATGATGTTCTTGACGCAGTGCTCGTGGTCGTAGGTGTCCGACAGCAACAGCGCGCAGCCCTCGGGAGCGTAGGTGTCGAGCATGTTCTCCAGCGCCGCCGCCTCGTTGTCCCGGCCCCACGCGCAGAAGCCCGCGTGCTCGGAGTTCGGCCCGGAGTTGGAGACCTTGCCCGCGTTGTAGAAGTGCTTGGCGGCGAGGATCCCCGGCACGGTGTCGGACTGGTCGAAGTTCACGAGGTGGGCGAGCCCGCCCATCGCCGCGGACTGCTGGGAGCTCACGCCGCGGGCGCCGTAGTCGTGCAGCATGTTGCGCAGCAGGAACTCGTTGTCCGAGGTGCGGTGCAGGGCCTCGCGGATGGCCTGCTTGGACAGCCAGCTGACGGTGCCGATCGTGCAGGGGTACCAGACGGCCCGCAGGAGCGCGGTCTCGAAGAAGCTGGTGACCCAGAAGTACTTCGGGTCGGTGTTGATGAGCTGGACCAGGACGTTGCGGGAGGGGAGCACGGTGCCCTCGGGCACCGCCTCGATCTCGACGGGAAGGTAGCCGTCGTAGTCGTTGAGGATGCCGAGCCAGTTGTCACGGTTGAAGTGCATCCCCTGCTCGCGGACGACGAACTCGGCCTCGTCGATGTCCTCGAGGGTGATCGGGCGCATGAGGTACTCGCGGATGTAGGCCTGCAGACCCACGAACATCGTCACCGGCCAGAGGCCGCCACGGGACTCGATGTAGCTGGACACGTACTCGGTGCCCGGCGGGTACAGCGGGTAGTGACAGTGCTTGTAGTTGTCGGTGTTGATGATCAGGTTGTCCAGGTACCGCCGCATCAGGGGTGCCACCTCGGTCTGAGAGTCGTTTCTATCAGGACCTTGCCGCGCCCGGGGTCAGTCGCCCCCGTGGACTACTCGTGAGTCGACCTCGTCGTCCGCACGTCGACACGATGGCCTTTCGGGCACCGTGGTCGCTAGATGTCAGCAAGCCGAGCAACCTGATATTAACGTTTCTAGTGTGACTGTCAACGCACTCCGGCGACACGGCAGTGGGGCTCGTTCGGGCGTTCGGTGACCGGCGCCACGCCGCCGTCCGGGCGGGTGGCGGGCCGTTCGCTCGTCCGCCGACTGGCCTCTCCGCGGCGATCAGACGCATGTTCATGCACGTCAGAGGGTTGATGCGGCCTCCCTCGCCGTCCGGCTCGGTGCGGGGGTGACAGCACCGGCGAGGCGAGGGCGGCTCCTCCGGATGTCCTGGGAGCGCCGCGGCTGGGCACGGCCAGGTGTGACGGTCGGTGAAATGCATTCTGGCCGGCGTGGGTCCGGGTGGACGGTCGGCTCGCGTCGTGCGCTCGTGTGCACGGCGTCCGGAACGGACGGGTGGGGACTGCGGTCCCGGCGGTGGGCGGGGGCCAGCGGGCGGGACGGGCCTCGCCCTGCGGCCGCCACGGTCCATGATCACCGAAGGTGGTACATCACGCTCGTATGCGAGCGCGGTGCACCATTTCCGGCGATCATGACCGCGAACGGGGGCGTAGCCCCATTCCGGCTCAGCCGCCAGCGGCTTCCGCGATCTGCTCGGCCGTCGGCATCCCCGCACGCGCCCCGACCCGGCCCACGGACAGTGCGGCGGCCACCGAGGCCAGGCGCACCGCGACGGCCATCTGGTCCCCGTCGGCCAGGCGCGCGGCCAGGACGCCGTTGAACGTGTCCCCCGCCCCGGTGGTGTCCCGGACCGTGGCGGGCGAGGGCGGCACCGGCTCGGCCGCCCCGTCCGGGCCGAGCACGACGGCGCCGTCCCCGCCGAGGGTGACGATCACCGGGGCCCCGGTGTGCTCGACCAGCGCGCGTGCCCCGGCCGGTACCGGGCCCTGCGCGGGGGATCGTGCCCCGACCAGGCGGGCCAGGTGGGCGCACTCGGACGCGTTCGGCGTGAGGATCGGCCCGTACCGCAGCAGCTCCCCCACGACGTCGATCACCGGCGCGGGGTTGAGCACGCACGGCACCTTCGCCGCGGCGGCCCGCTCGACGGCCGCCGCGACCGCGGCCGGCGTGATCTCGGTCGAGACGAGCACGCACCCCGCCGCGGGCAGCGCGTCGTCCAGCGCGGCGCGCACGTGGGCGGCGCTCACGGCGGCGTTCGCCCCGGCCCCGACGGCGATCTGGTTCTCCCCCGCCGCGTCCACGACGATCAGCGCGACGCCGGTCGGGACGTCGTCGAGGACCGCGACGTGGCGGGGGTCGACGCCGTCCGCCACCAGCTCCGCGAGCGACGTCCGGCCGTGCTCGTCGGCGCCCACGGCCCCGACGAGCCGGACGTCCGCGCCCGCCCGGGCGGCCGCGACCGCGGCGTTGGCTCCCTTGCCGCCCGCGTGGCGCGAGACGCCGCCACCGACCACGGTCTCGCCCGGCCCGGGCAACCGGGGCGCCGCGACGACGAGGTCGACGTTGACCGCGCCGACCACGACGACCGTGCGGCCGCTCACGGACCCGCCGGGGGCGGCGCGACCGAGTCCCGGATCTCGACCTCCGTCGAGAGCATGACCGGCTCACCCGCCGGCGGTGCCCCGTCCGGCTTCGCGAGCAGGTCCAGCAGCCGGTTCGCGGCCGCAGCGCCCATCTCGCGGGCGGGCTGGCGCACGGTCGTGAGCCGCGGGGTGAGCAGCGCGGACACCGGCAGGTCGTCGAACCCGACGATGCTGACGTCCTGCGGCACCCGCAGCCCGACGGCCTTGCAGTGCTCCAGCGCGCCGATCGCCATGAGGTCGTTCGCGCAGACCAGCGCGGTGGGCCGGGTCTCGGGCGGCCCGGAGAGCGCCACCCGGGCCAGCTCGCACCCGGAGTCCTGCCGGTAGTCCCCGACGAGCACGGGCACCGAGTCCGGGTCCAGCCCCGCCCCCGCGAAGGCCTCGCGGTAGCCCGCGAGGCGCTGCTGGCCCGTCCACATCGCCGACGGGCCGCCGATCACCACGATGCGCCGGTGCCCGTGGGCGAGCACGTGCGTGGCCACCTCCCGCGCACCGCGGCGCGAATCGCACACCACGGCGGGGAGGTCGAACCCGAGGATCTGCTCGTCGACGAGCACCACGGGCCCGGACCGGGACAGCTCCAGCAGCTCGGTCGGCAGGGCGCCCGTGCCGGTCAGGTAGATCACGCCGTCCAGCCGCTGGCTGCGCAGCAGCTTCGCGTGCAGCCCCTCGGGGAGCCCGGTGGCCTGCGGGGCGCAGAGCACGACGAGCACGCCGCGCTCGATCGCCGCCCCCTGCACGCCCTCGGCCACGAGGGCGAAGAACTGGTTGGTGAGGTCCGGCACGACCAGCCCGATCGCGGACGCCGAGCGTCGCTTGAGGCTGCGCGCGGACTCGTTGGGCGAGTACTCGAGCACCCGCACCGCGTCCAGCACGCGCTCGCGCCGCTCGGGAGCGACGGGGCCGCTGTCGTTGAGCACGTAGCTCACCGTGCTCACCGACACGCGCGCGTGCTTCGCGACGTCCTTCATCGTCGGACGACGCCGGTTGTTCACGCCCTGACCCTCTCCGTCCGCCGTGCGATCCGGCCCCCGTCGATCTCGGCGCCCGCACCGCCGCCCGTCCAACGCAGGACGGCGGCCCAGAGCGCCCGGTAGTGCGGCCATCCGACGAACTCGGGCGGTGCCCAGTGGGGCGCCAGATCGGAGGCGAACGCTACCGCACGACCCGCCCCGACCTGGGCGACCACGAGCAGCGGGTCCGTCCCGGTCCGGGCGACGACCGTCGCGTCGGGCTTGGCGGCGATCCGGTTGTAGCCCAGCAGCGCCGGCCACGCGGCGGGGGTGCCGCCGAGGACGGGATGCTCGGGCAGCTCGACGCACGGGTCGAGCCCCTCCGGCACCTCCACGCGGTCGTCGTGGTCGAGCATCGTCACCGGCAGCACGGACGCCAGCGGGCTCATGCCGTAGCGGGCGCGCCCGTCGATCCCGCTGAAGGACATGTAGCCGCCCACCATGAGCAGCCCGCCGCCACCCCGGACGTACTCGGCGAGCACGGCCAGCTTGTTCGGCGTGCGCTCGGAGCGCAGGAACGTCTCGTCGGAGAGCAGGAAGGAGTTCGACCCGATGTCGGAGAGCACCACGACGTCGAAGCGCGCCAGCTCCTCGAGGGTCTTCGGGAAGCGGGCCGAGACCTCGTGGGCGCGGATGTAGGTGACGTCGAACCCGGAGTCGGCGAGTGCGGCGAGGAAGACCCCCGCACCCTCCTCGTACTCGGTGGTGTGGAACTGGTCGAAGCCCTTCATGTGGACCGTGTGCTTGATCCACGACTCGCCGACGACCAGGACCCGCAGCGCTGTGCTCCCGTGGGCGCCGTTGTCCCCGCTCATACGAGCCGGTCCGTGACGTGGGCGGGCAGCGTGCGCTTCTCGGGCATCGGCAGCGTGTAGAGCTCGCGCATGTCCCAGCCGATCATCCGGTCCGGGACCAGCTCCCAGTAGCCGCGCCCGGCCACGTCGCCGAACTCCTGGTACTGCTCCAGGAACGGGTGGCCGACGTGGAAGTACTTGTCGACGACGAGGTCGGCGATCGTCGCGGCCAGTGCGGAGTCGGTGACCTCGGTCAGGGTGCCGGTGATCCGCACCCCGCTGACCGTGGCGTACTCCTCGCCCAGGTCCACCAGCGCGGAGAGCGGGCGGCCCGCCGCGGCGTTCGCGGCGTGCCGGCTGCCGGCGTCGATCGGGATGTAGATCCGCTTCTCGTGCACGACCAGCCACAACGGCGAGAGGTAGATGCCGCCGTCGGCGTCGGTGCTGGCGACCCGGATCGTCCGGGCCCGGGTCAGGTAGGCCCAGCGCTTGTCGCCCCGCAGGGGCTGCCAGGTGCTCGCGGTGACGGCCATCGTCAGCTCCTCGTCGACTTGAGCTCGCGGCTGAACTCCGCGGCGTCGGCCACCCCGACCTTGGGCGACGGGCCGGAGGTCCAGAAGAAGACGGTGCGCTCGCCGGTGGCCTCGAGCCGGTACCGGTAGCCCGCGGGCAGGTAGATGTGCTCGCCCTCGCCCGCCTCCAGGACGACGACGCGGCCCGCGGCGTCCTCGACCACCAGGTGGATCTTGCCGGTGAGGACGTAGTGCGACTCGTCGAAGTCCTGCTGGTGCCACTCGTAGGGCAGGTGGTCGGGCTCGGCGTAGCAGTAGCCGTGCCGGAAGTACCGGGCGTCGTCACGCTCGCGGGACAGGAAGATGTTGGTCTCGATGCCGGTGTTGAAGTGCAGCCGGGGCATCTTGTCGATCTCGTCGGGCTCGATGACCCGCGGGTAGCGGCGGGCGTTGGGCGCCGCCGGGTCGTAGTCGGTCACGGTCGTCTCCCTGTTCGCGCCCGGGTCGGTGGATCGGTGTCGTCCTGCAGGACAGAATGCGGCACGTGCTGGTCGAACACGACGTGCGTCGAGCGGGTCACGGGCCGTATCCGAAGATCGTCTTGGTCTCCAGGAACTCCCGCAGCCCGAAGTCGGCGTACTCGCGGCCGTTGCCGGACTGCTTGTAGCCGCCGAACGCGCCGGCGAAGTCCAGCCCCGCCCCGTTGACGTGCACCATCCCGGTGCGCAGCCGGCGCGCGACGGCTCGCGCCCGCTCGGGATCGGCGGACGAGACGAAGCCGGCGAGGCCGTACACGGTGTCGTTCGCGACCCGGACCGCCTCCTCCTCGTCGTCGTAGGGGATCAGGGTGATGACCGGGCCGAAGATCTCCTCGCGGGCGATCGCCATGTCGTTGCGCACGCCGGTGAGCACGGTGGGGCGCACGAACCAGCCCGCGTCCAGACCCTCCGGGCGCCCGAGGCCGCCCGTCACCAGCGTCGCGCCCTCGTCGAGCGCGCTCCCGATCAGCCGCTGGACCTTGTCGTAGGCGGCCTGCGAGATCACCGGGCCGATCGCGGCACCGGCGTCGGGCGGGCCGACCGTGACGGCGGCCGCGGCGCCGGCCGCGATCTCCTCGGCCTCCGCCAGCCGGGCCCTCGGCACCAGCCAGCGCGTGCCCGCGTTGCAGGACTGGCCGGAGTTGGCGC
>NZ_JBFWVQ010000015.1:61159-64977 GCF_050246655.1 Pseudonocardia sp. | reverse complement strand
CCGGCGTCGGGCGGGCCGACCGTGACGGCGGCCGCGGCGCCGGCCGCGATCTCCTCGGCCTCCGCCAGCCGGGCCCTCGGCACCAGCCAGCGCGTGCCCGCGTTGCAGGACTGGCCGGAGTTGGCGCAGACGTCGCCCATGTCGCGCGGGATGGTGACGGCCAGGTCCGCGTCGTCGAGCAGGACGTTCGCCGACTTGCCGCCCAGCTCCTGGGCCACCCGCTTCACCGTGGGGGCGGCGCTCTCGGCCACCGCCACGCCCGCGCGGGTGGAGCCGGTGAACGACACCATGTCGACGTCGGGGTGGGAGGTCAGCGCCGTGCCGACGGTCGGCCCGTCGCCGTGGACGAGGTTGAACACCCCGGCCGGGACGCCGGCCGCGTCGAGGGCCTCGGCGATGACGACGGCGTTGAGCGGGGCCAGCTCGGAGGGCTTGAGCACCATCGTGCAACCGGTGGCGAGCGCGGGTGCGACCTTCGCCGCGATCAGCAGCGGCGGCCAGTTCCACGGCGTGATCAGCGCGCAGACGCCGATGGGCTCGTAGCGGATGCGGGTGGCGCCGCGCCGCTCCTCGAACTCGAAGTTCTTCAGGGCGTCGAGGGCCGAGGCGAACTGCCCGAGGCCCGCGCCGACCTGCGCGCCGTGGGCGAGTGCAGCCGGGGCGCCCATCTCGGCCATGAGCGTGGTGGCCAGCTCCTCCGCGCGCGCCTGGTACTCCTGCATGACCCGCTCGAGCAGGGCGATGCGGTCCGCGACCGGCGTGGTGGAGAACGTCTCGAAGGCGGCGCGGGCGGCCGCCACCGCGGCGTCGACGTCCGCGGCGCCGCCGAGGGCGACGGTCGCGACCGGCTTCTCGGTGCTCGGGTCGAGCACGTCCAGGGTCGCCCCGGCGGTCGAGCGCGGTGACACCCACTCGCCGTTGATGTAGAAACGATCGGCGTTGCGCATCGTCACTCCTTCGGGGATCCCGATCCGGCGCCGACCCGCCACATCGTCGCGGCGAGCTGGCGGCTTGTGCCCACGCGGGACACGACCCCCGAGTGCCCTCCGCAGGTGGCCGCGCGCACGGCTATAAACGATTCTGGACTCTAGTCGCGGCGGCCGGAACGGGTCAAGTCATGCAGCCGGGCGTGTCGTACCCGCTCGCCGCCGTACCGTTCTCGAAACGATTATGTGCGAGGATGCGGCCATGTCATCCGCCCTCGGCGACCTGCGGATCGTCGACTTCTCCCGTGTCCTCGCGGGCCCCTTCGCCACCATGATGCTCGCCGATCTCGGTGCCGTCGTCACCAAGATCGAGCGCCCTGGCTCGGGCGACGACACCCGCGGCTGGGGACCCCCCTTCGACGACCGGGGCACCGCCACCTACTTCCAGTCCGTCAACCGGAACAAGGAGTCGCTGGCGCTCGACCTCACCGATGCCGCGGACCTCGCCACCGCACGCCGGCTCGCGGAGGCCGCCGACGTCGTCGTCGAGAACTTCCGGCCCGGCGTCATGGACCGGCTCGGGCTCGGCGACGAGCGGCTGCGCGCCGCGAACCCGCGGCTCGTGTACTGCTCGATCACCGGCTTCGGCCGCGGCGCCGGTGCCGACCTGCCGGGCTACGACCTCCTCGTCCAGGCCCTCGGCGGCCTCATGCACATCACCGGGGAACCCGGCGGCGAGCCACAGAAGGTCGGCGTCGCGCTCGTCGACGTGCTCACGGGGCTCTTCGCGACCGTCGGCATCCTCGGCGCGCTGCGCCACCGCGACGCCACCGGGCAGGGTCAGCGCGTCGAGGTGAACCTGCTGTCCTCGCTGCTCGCGGCCCTGGTGAACCAGGCGTCGGCGTTCACGAGCGCCGGGGTCTCGCCGCGGCGGATGGGCAACCGGCACCCGAGCATCGCCCCCTACGAGCTGCTGCCCACCGCCGAGGGCGACCTCGTGCTCGCCGTCGGGAACGACCGTCAGTTCCGGGCCCTCTGCGGCGTGCTGGACGCCGACCCGCTCGCCGAGGACCCGCGGTTCGCCACCAACACCGCCCGGGTCACGCACCGGGAGGCGTTGCGCGCGGAGCTCGTCGCCCAGCTGGCCGCACGACCGGCCGACGAGTGGGCGAAGACCCTGACCTCGGTGCGGGTCCCCGCCGGGGTCGTCAACGACGTCGCCGGGGCCTTCCGGCTCGCGGAGGCGCTCGGGCTCGCGCCCGTCGTGGAGGTGCCGCGCCCGGACGGCTCGACCGTCCGGCTGCCCCGCAACCCGATCGGCCTGTCGGCCACGCCCCCGGCCTACCGCAGCGCACCCCCCGCGCCGCCGCCGCTGTCGCGCTGATCCCGCCCGCGAACGGCCCGTACGGGAGACACGTCTTCCCGTACGGGCCGTTCGCGCGTGACGGGCGGCGGGGCGCGGGCCGCATGGTCGAGCTGGACGCCATCGCGGGGGGCGGCACGCCGGGTCCGGCCGGTTCGCCGCCACCTCCTGGCCGGTGGCGGGGGAACCCTGCACCGGAGAGCCTAGGCTGCAGGCATGAGCATCCCGGTGGACCTGACCGAACTCGTCCGGGTTCTCGAGCGCTTCGACTACGCCTACCTCCTGACCACGGACGCGCAGTGCCACCCGCACGTCGTCGCGGTGTCCCCCGTGGCGGGACCGGAACACCTCACGATCGACGAGGTCGGGCGCAAGACCTGGGCGAACGCCACCGAGCGGCCCCACGTGACGCTGGTCTGGCCGCCCGCGGACCGGTCGGACCACTCGCTGATCGTCGACGCGACCTGCACCCCGGAGGGATCGGCGGGGCTGCGGGTGGTGCCGACGCGCGCCGTGCTGCACCGGCCGGCGCCCCCGACGCCCACGGCCGAGGGCTGCGGGAGCGACTGCGTCGAGGTGCTCGCGCGCCGATCCGACGGGTGACGCCGCGCCGGGACGGGTCCCGGACCTGGCGCCCGGGGACGGAGCTACCCGACGGACGCCGTCCGCGCGAGGCGGGCCACGCGATCAGCCCGCCTCGCCGCTCCCGTCGTCGCGGACGACGAGCACCGGGCACGGGGAGTGCTTGACCAGCTCCTTCGTCGTGCTGCCGATGAAGAAGTCGTGCAGGGCGCCGCGCTCGTGCCGCCCGACGACGACGGCAGCGGCGTCCACCTCCTTCACGACCCGCACGAGGGTCCCGCCGACCGTCAGCTCGTCGGCGACGGCGAGCGCCTCGGAGACCATCCCCAGCTCGGTGGCGATCGCCGCGCCGCGGCGGGCCATCTCCTCGGCGTTCGCGGCGAGGGTGCGGTCGATGTCGGCCGCCCGGGCGTAGTCCACCGCCGCGGGGGCCATCTCGAGGCTCGCGCTGGGGATCGAGGCGAGGTCGAAGGCGAGGCCCGCCTCCCAGACGACCACGACCAGGCCAGGCCGGGGGGCCATCAGGGTCGCGGCCGCGCGAAGGGCGCGCTGCGCGGCGGCGGAGCCGTCGAAGGCGATGACCACGGGTCCGGTGCTCATGGGCCGCAGTCTGCCCCGTCACCCGCGAGGGCCGGCGGCGGCCCTCCCGCGGCGGACCCGGCGAGGCTGCCCTTCCCCCGGGGCCAGCGGCCGGGCAGGCTGACCTGCGGCCCGCCCGGGTCCGCGAGGGGGAGGCGATGTCGCTGGAGGAGCGCCTGCGGGAGATGTTCGCCCGCATGGTCGAGGCCAAGGACGTCTCGCTCGTCGACACCTTCTACGACCCCGACTTCGTGCTGACGACCAACGGTCAGGCCCAGGACCTCGCGGAGTTCCGGGCCGGCCACGAGCGGGTCTACCCGACCGCGATCACCTACCGCGTCGAGTACGACGAGACGTGCTGGGTCGAG
>NZ_JBFWVQ010000015.1:25950-61059 GCF_050246655.1 Pseudonocardia sp. | reverse complement strand
CCCCGACTTCGTGCTGACGACCAACGGTCAGGCCCAGGACCTCGCGGAGTTCCGGGCCGGCCACGAGCGGGTCTACCCGACCGCGATCACCTACCGCGTCGAGTACGACGAGACGTGCTGGGTCGAGGCCGGCGACCGCCTGGCCGCGCGGGTGTGGATCACCACGCAGCGGCCGGACGAGCCGCCGCACCGGATCGAGGTCGTGCTCGTCGCCGAGTACCGGGCGGGGCGCCTGCTGCGGTTGCACGAGCTGACCTGGCCGGACTGGTCGCGGCTGGCCGCGTTCGACGCCTACCCGGGCGGGTAGCGGTGGGCCGGCTGGTCGCAAAGGCCGGGCGCGCCTCGCAGACGCCGGGCGCGCCTCGCAGACGCCGGGTGCGCTTCGCAGAGGCCGGGTGCGCCTCGCAGAGGCCAGGCGCGCCTCGCAGAGGCCAGGCGCGCTTCGCAGACGCCGGGCGCGCTTCGCAGAGACCGGGCGCGCTTCGCAGAGACCGGGTGCGCCTCGCAGACGCTGCAGCCCCTGCGAAGCGGGTCGAGACCCTGCGAGGTCGGGGCTCGACCCCTGCGAGGCGCGTCGACACCCTGCAAAGCCAGGGCTCAACCCCTGCGAGGCGGGTCGAGACCCTGCGAGGTCAGCGGGATCACGGCGCCGGCGGGCTCGGCAAGAGCTCGCAGAGGCCAGACGCGCCTCGCATACGCCGCAGCGCCTGCGAGGCGGGTCGAGACCGTGCGAGGTCGGGACGGCGACCCGGCGTAACGCTCCCGGCGCCACGGACGAGCCCGCGGACGACGGCGTCGGTGCAAGTAGGGCGGGCGCGACGAGCGAAGGGAAGCGACGTGCAGATCGCCATGATCGGGCTGGGCCGGATGGGCGCCAACATGGTCCGCCGGTTGATGCGGGCGGGCCACGAGTGCCATGTGTACGACGTCTCGCCCGATGCGGTCGCCGCGCTGGAGCAGGAAGGGGCACGCGGGGCGTCATCGGTCGAGGACCTGGTCGCAGGGCTCGCCGCACCGCGGACGGTGTGGATGATGCTCCCCGCGGCGATCACCGGAGATACAGTGGGCGACCTGCTCGGCCTGCTCTCCCCCGGCGACGCGATCGTCGACGGTGGCAACTCCTCCTACCGCGACGACATCGACCGCGCGGAGGCCGCCGCGGCCCGTGACGTCGACTACGTCGACTGCGGGACCAGCGGCGGGGTGTGGGGCCTGGAGCGCGGCTACTGCCTGATGATCGGTGGGCCGGACCGGGCCGTGCGCCGGATCGAGCCGGTCTTCGCCGCGCTCGCCCCCGGCGTCGACGCCGCGCCGCGCACGCCGGGCCGGTCGGGCGAGCCGTCGCCCGCCGAGCAGGGCTGGCTGCACTGCGGGCAGGCGGGGGCGGGCCACTTCGTGAAGATGGTCCACAACGGCATCGAGTACGCGCTGATGGCGGCCTACGCCGAGGGGCTCAACGTGATCCGCAACGCCGGAGTGGGGGTCCATCCGGCGACCGCGGACGCGGAGACGGCCCCGCTGCGCGAGCCGCGCTACTACCCCTACGACGGGATCGACCTGGCCGAGGTCGCCGAGGTGTGGCGGCGCGGCAGCGTGATCGGCTCGTGGCTGCTGGACCTCACCGCCGAGGCGATGCAGGCCGACCCGGAGCTGGAGCAGTTCAGCGGGCGCGTCTCGGACTCCGGGGAAGGCCGCTGGACCTCGATCGCCGCCATCGAGGAGGGCGTTCCCGCGCCGCTGCTCACCGCGGCGCTCTACAGCCGCTTCGCCTCCCGGGGCAGCGACCTGTTCGCCGACAAGGTCCAGTCCGCGCAGCGCCTGCAGTTCGGCGGGCACCACGAGAAGCCCGGAGGTCACCGGTGACGGGCGCACCCGGTGGCGTCCTGGTCCTCTTCGGCATCACCGGCGACCTCGCGCGCAAGAAGATCATCCCGGCGCTGTACCGGCTCACCGAGCGCGGCGAGCTGACGGTGCCGGTGATCGGTGTCGCCCTCACCGACTTCGACGACGCGGCGCTGCGCGCGCACATCGCCGACTGCATCGGCCCGCAGGCCGACCGGCAACCGCTGGAGCAGCTGCAGAAGGCCACCACCATCGTGGCGGGCGACTACGCGGACGCCTCGACGTTCACCCGGCTGGCAGCGGCGGTGAGCGAGCGCGCCGGGCCGGACGCGCTCGCCGTCCAGTACCTCGCCGTGCCGCCCGCCCTCTTCGGCACGGTCGCGGACGGGCTCGCCGCGGTCGGCCTGCACACCCGGTCGCGCCTGGTCGTCGAGAAGCCGTTCGGGCACGACCTCGCGTCCGCCCGCGCGCTCGATGCGCTGCTCAAACGACACTACCCCGAGGAGCGAGTGTTCCGCGTCGACCACTTCCTCGGCAAGGAGCCGGTGGAGGACCTGCTCGTCCTGCGGTTCGCCAACACGCTGCTCGAACCGCTGTGGAACCGGCACTGGATCGACCGCATCGAGATCACCATGGCCGAGGACTTCGACGTCGCGGACCGGGGCTCGTTCTACGACGCCGTCGGCACGGTCCGCGACGTGGTGCAGAACCACCTCCTGCAGGTGCTCGCCTACCTGATGATGGACGCCCCGCTCACCGACGCCGCCGACGACCAGCGCGACGCCAAGAGCCGGCTGTTGCGTGCCGTGCGCGCGCTGGACCCTGCGGAGGTGGTCCGCGGGCAGTACGACGGCTACGCCGACACCCCCGGCGTCGCCGCGGGCTCCACGACCGAGACGTACGTGGCCGCGACCTTCCACGTCGACGACTGGCGCTGGGCCGGTGTGCCGGTCCACCTGCGGGCGGGCAAGGCACTGCCCGTCACACTGCTGGACATCGTCGCGGTGCTGCGGCCGACGCCGCGCAACCTGTTCGGAGCGGAGTCGCCGAACCGGATCCGGCTGCGCCTGCAGTCCGGTGCGGGAGTCACGTTCACGATGCTCGCCAAGCGGCTGGGCTCCGGCGACCGGACTGTCGAGATCCCGGTGGCCGCCGAGTTCCGCTCGGTGCTGGGCAGGCCGGAGGAGGCGTACGAGCGGATCTTCGCCGACGCGCTGGCGGGCGACCCGACGCACTTCGCCCGGATGGACACCATCGTCGAGGCGTGGCGGATCGTCGCCCCGATCCTGGACGACCGCTCCGCGCCCGCGCCCTACCGCCGCGGCACGTGGGGACCGGCCGCGGCCGAGCACCTGCCGGGGGCCGCGGGCTGGGTGCCGCTGCCGCCGCCCGCCTGAAGCGCGCGCAGCCCTGCGGGACGCGGCAGGTGAAGCGTGGGACGTCTCGTGCGGGTCCCGCGCCGCCTTGAGGCGCAGCCGGGCGAACGTCTCGGCATCGAACGCGGACGCCGCGTCGGGCGGCACCCCGACGTCCGCCGACGCCGCTGCTGACACCACGTCGGGGAGCACCCGACGTCCGCCGACGCCGAACCCGCATCCGCCACGGCCCGACCCGCCGCGGACCGACTGCCCGCCCACCCTGCCGGGGACCTGGAACACACGTTCCGGCCCGGGCACACACCCCGTGGTGCTCACACACACCGCCCACGGGCTGTGCGAGCGCCACCACATGTGTGCGAACGACCGAACATATGTGCGAGCCGCGCCGCGGGCCGCCGGTGTCCCAACTCGTGCCATCCAGGTGCGAGCGATGGAGCATATGTGCGAGCCGCGCCGGGCCGCCGGTGCTCCGATTCGTGCCATCCAGGTGCGAGCGACGGAGCATATGTGCGAGCCGCGCCGGGCCGCCGGTGCTCCGATTCGTGCCATCCAGGTGCGAGCGACGGAACATGTGTGCAAGCGCCCGAGCCCGCGGCCGCGCCTGCACCCACAACCGGGACAGCCACCGGAACCGGGGCGACGGCCCCGCGCGGTGTGTACTCCGAGCATGATCGCCAGGAAGGGGGCATGACGCCCGTATCCGGGCCTGCCGGCACATTCTCGGTGATCATGACCGGCGAACGGCTCCCGAGCCGTCACCGCGCGCCGGGCCGCACCCCGACCAGCATCATCAACGTGTCGACCAGCTCGTCGAGCGCCGCGTCCTGCGCCGCGCCCCGCAGCTCGCCGCACCACAGCGGCGCCTGGGACATCGCCGCGTGCATGCACTGCAGGACGGTGCCCACCCCGGTGACGACGAACTCCCCCGCCGCGACCCCGTCCTCGATCACCGTGCGGAACACCTGGTCGTGGCGCCTGCGCAGCTCCTTGATCCGCGCGCGCTGGGCGTCCGGCCACTTCCGGGGGACGAGGAAGAGCCGCAGCGCCGCCGGGTACTCGCGCACGGCGATGCCGACGTGCTCGCGCAACAGCGCCCGCAGCCGCGCGCGCGCCGTGCCCTCATGCGCGGCGGGGAGCCGCTCGAGCCGGCCCGTCCAGTCCGCGCCGAGGGTCTCGATCGCGGCCGTGACCAGCTCCTCCTTGCTGGGGAAGTAGTAGTAGAGCGAGCCCTTGGTGACGTCGAGGCGCTCGGCGACGTCCTCCAGGCTCACCGCGTCGAAGCCGCGCTCGCCGAACATCTCCGCGGCGACGGTGAGGATCTCGCGGATCCGGCGGCCCCGCTTGCGCTCGACCCGGCTCAGCGGCATCGCGACCTGCTCGCTCACACCGACCACCTCCGCCCGGATCCTCCCAGGAAACTGACTTACTAGTCAAATCTCGACTCAGAGTCTTGACTCTGTAGTCAAAGTTCGTCATGGTGGTCAGCAGTCACCGCCGACGAGGAGGCCGCCAATGACCGACTACGAGGACGTCCGCTACGAGGTCGAGGGCTCGACCGCCGTGATCACCATCGACCGGCCGCACCGCTACAACGCGTTCCGCGGCCGCACCGTCGAGGAGCTGATCCACGCGTTCCGGGCGGCGTGGGCGGACCGCGCGGTGCAGGCCGTGATCCTCACCGGCGCAGGTGAGAAGGCGTTCTGCACCGGCGGGGACGTCAAGCAGCGCGCCGAGACCGGCGACTACGGGCCCACCGAGTCCGGCATGTTCGAGATCGGCTACCTGCACAAGCTGATCCGCGACATCCCCAAGCCCGTCATCGCCGCGGTGAACGGGGTGGCGATCGGCGGCGGGCACGTCCTGCACGTCCTGTGCGACCTCACGATCGCCAGCGAGACGGCCCGGTTCGGCCAGGCCGGGCCGCGCGTCGGCTCCTTCGACGCCGGGTTCGGCTCGGCCTACCTCGCCCGCGTCGTCGGCGAGAAGCGGGCCCGCGAGATCTGGTACCTGTGCCGCCAGTACGACGCGCACACCGCGGAGCGCTGGGGTCTGGTCAACGCCGTCGTCCCGGCCGGGCGGCTGCTCGACGAGGCAAAGGTGTGGGCCGCCGAGATCGGCGAGAAGAGCCCGACGGCGATCCGCTTCCTCAAGCAGTCCTTCAACGCCGACACCGACCACCAGGCGGGGCTGTCGAACCTCGCGATGTCCGCGCTGGACCTGTTCACCGCCTCTCCCGAGGGTCTGGAGGGTGCGGCGGCGTTCGCCGAGAAGCGCGCGCCGGACTTCGCGAGCCACGTGACCGGGCACTGAGATGGACTTCGCACCGACCGCGCAGCAGCGGGCGTTCCGCGACCGCGCCCGCACGCTCGCCCAGGACGTGCTGCTGCCCGGCTACCAGGAACGGGAGCGGGCCGCCCGGATCGACCCGGGCCTGCGCCGCGAGATCGGCGCGCTCGGCCTGATCGCCCCGGAGCTGCCGGTGGAGCTGGGCGGCCGCGGCGCGGACCGGCTCACCGCAGGGCTCGTCACCGAGGAGATCGGCCGCGGCGACATCAACGTCGCCTACCTGCAGGTCGTCGGCTCGCTCGTCGGGCAGATCCTCGCCGCGAACGCCACGCCGGAGCTGGCCAAGGAGTGGGTACCGCGGATCTGCAGCGGCGAGGAGATCGTCGGGATCGGGCTCACGGAGCCGCACGCCGGATCGGACGCCGGGATGCCGCGGCTCGTGGCGGAACGGGACGGCGACGGCGACGGCGCGGACTGGGTGCTCACCGGCGCCAAGTCCCTGTCGTTCGCCCGCGACGCCGCAGCCACGGTCGTCGTCGCCCGCACCGGCCCGTCACAGCAGCGGGGCCGCGACATCAGCGCGTTCCTCGTCCCACTGGACCTGCCCGGGATCACCCGGGAACCGGTGCCGGACATGGGCACGAAGGCCGTCGGCCGCGGCCTCGCGCACCTGGACGGCGTGCGGATCCCCGCCGACCACCTGCTCGGCGAGCAGGGCCGCGGCTTCGGCCAGGTGATGCAGGGCTTCGACTACAGCCGCGCCCTGATCGGCCTGCAGTGCGTGGGCGCGGCGGCCCAGACCGTCGACGAGACGTGGGCCTACGTGAGCACCCGCGAGGCGTTCGACCGGCCGCTCTCGACGAACCAGGGCGTGGCGTTCCCGCTGGCCGAGGCGGAGACCCTGCTCACGGCGGCACGGACGCTCTGCCAGCGCACGCTGTGGCTCAAGGACACCGGAGCGGCGCACACCGCCGAGGCGGCGATGTGCAAGTGGTGGGCGCCCAAGACCGCCTACGAGGTCATCAACCAGTGCCTGCTGCTGCACGGCCAGTACGGCTACCGCACCGAGCTGCCCGTCGAGCAGCGGCTGCGCGACGTGCTCGGCCTGCAGATCGGCGACGGCACCGCGCAGATCATGAAGCTCGTCATCGCCCGGCAGAAGCTCGGCCGCGAGCTCGCACCCTGAGAGGACCACCATGGGAAAGCTGGACGGCAAGACCGCGATCGTCACCGGCGCCGGGCGCGGCATCGGCCGGGGCATCGCCGAGAAGCTCGCCGCGGAGGGTGGGCGCGTCGTCGTCACCGACATCGACGAGGCGACCGCGAAGGAGACCGCGCAGGCCGTGGGCGGGGTCGGGATCCGGACGGACGTCACCTCCCGCGAGTCCGTGGACGCGATGGTCGAGCAGGTGCGCCGCGACCTCGGCCGCATCGACGTCCTGGTCAACAACGCCGGCTGGGACAAGGTCGGCCCGTTCGTCGACTCGGACCCGGCGGACTGGGACCGCATCGTCGCCATCAACCTCTACGGCGTCCTGCACACCACCCACGCCGTGCTGCCGGTGATGATCGCGCAGGGGTCGGGGACGGTGGTCACCATCGCCTCGGACGCCGGGCGCGTCGGTTCCTCGGGCGAGGCCGTGTACTCCGCGGCCAAGGGCGGGATCATCGCGTTCACCAAGACGATCGCCCGCGAGACCGCCCGCAACGGGATCACCGCGAACTGCGTGTGCCCCGGCCCGACCGACACCGCGCTCTTCGCCTCCGTCGGTGGCGACAACCCGAAGCTGCGGGAGGCGCTGACGAAGGCGATCCCGCTGCGCCGCCTCGGGCAGCCGTCGGACCTCGCCAACGCCGTCGCCTTCCTGGCCTCCGACGAGGCCGCGTTCATCACCGGGCAGACCGTCAGCGTCAGCGGCGGTCTCACGATGTGCTGAGAGGATCGTCGTGACCTTCGAGACCCTGCTCACCACCGAGCGGACCGACCGGCACACCCGGGACGGGTACTGGCGCAACCGGGTGATCACCGACTTCCTCGACGAGCACGCCGACACGACCCCGGACAAGGTCGCGTTCGTCGACTCCCGCCGCAGCGTCACCTACGCCCAGCTGCGGCACGAGGTGGACCGCTGCGCCCTCGGGCTGCTGGGGCTGGGTGTCGGGCCCGGCGACGTCGTGTCGTTCCAGCTGCCGAACTGGATCGAGTGGGTGGTGCTGCACTACGCCGCGACCCGCATCGGCGCGATCTCCAACCCGCTCATCCCGATCTACCGCGAGCGCGAGGTCGGCTTCATGGTGGGCCTGGCCCGCTCGAAGGTGATCGTCGTGCCGCGGGAGTTCCGCGGGTTCGACCACGTCACCATGGTCGAGAAGCTGCGCCCGGACTGGCCCGCGCTGGAGCACGTCCTGGTCGTCGGCGAGCCGTCCTGGGACGACTTCGTGGCCACCCCCTGGGAGGAGCGCCGCGACCCGACGGAGCTGGCGGCGCTGCGTCCCGACCCCGACGACGTCACCCTGCTGATCTTCACCTCGGGCACGACCGGCGAGCCCAAGGGCGTGATGCACACCCACAACACCGTCGTCGCGGCCAACGACCCGCTGCCCGCGCGGCTGGGCATCACCGCGGACAGCGTGATCCACATGGCCTCGACGCTCGCCCACCTCACCGGCTTCCTCTACGGCGCCCGGCTGCCCGTGCAGAACGGCGCCACCGGGATCCTGCAGGACGTCTGGAACGCCACCCGGTTCGTCGAGCTGGTCGAGGAGCACGGGATCACCTACACGTCGGCGGCGACGCCGTTCCTGCACGACCTGGTGGCCGCGCCGAACCTGGCCGCCCACGACGTCTCCACGCTGCGGCGCTTCTGCTGCATGGGCGCACCGATCCCCCGGGTGCTGGTGCGGGAGGCGCGGGCGAAGCTGCCCGGGCTCGTCGTCGTCGGCGGCTGGGGACAGAGCGAGGACGCGCTGGTCACCCTCGGCATCCCCGGCGACCCGGACGACAAGATCATCGACACCGACGGCTACCCGTGGCCGGGCATGCGGATCCGGGTCGTGGACGACCTCGGCGACGAGCTGCCCCCGGGCACGGACGGGCGGCTGCAGGTCACCGGGCCGTTCCTGTTCGTCGGCTACGCCGAGCGCCTCGACGCCACCCGCGCCTGCTTCGACGGCGAGTGGTTCGACACCGGCGATCTCGCGAACATCGACGCCGACGGCTACCTGCGCATCTCCGGGCGCACCAAGGACGTGATCATCCGCGGCGGGGAGAACATCCCGGTGGCCTACGTGGAGAACGTGCTCTACGAGCACCCGGACGTCGCCGCGGTCGCCGTCGTCGGGATGCCGGACCCGCGGCTGCAGGAGCGCGCGTGCGCGTGCGTCGTGCTGAACGCCGGGGCGGAGCTGACGTTCGCCGGGATGCGGGAGTTCCTTGCGGGCAAGGGCGTGGCCAAGCAGTACTGGCCGGAGCGGCTGGAGGTGCTGCCCGAGCTGCCCCGCACGCCCAGCGGCAAGATCCAGAAGTTCCGGCTGCGCGCGCTGGTCGGGGAGGCGCCGTGACCGGCCTCGCGCACGACTACCTGGATCTCGACAGCCTGCTCTCCCCCGAGGAGCGCGCGCTGCGCGAGCGTGTGCGCGGGTTCGTCGACGAGCGGATCCGGCCCCACATCGCCGCCTGGTACGAGGCCGCGCACTTCCCGCGCGAGCTCGTCCCCGAGCTGGGGGCGCTCGGCCTGCTCGGCATGCACCTGCACGGCCACGGGTGCCCGGGCCGCAGCGCCGTCGAGTACGGCCTCGCCGCGATGGAGCTGGAGGCGGGCGACTCGGGGCTGCGCACGTTCGTGAGCGTCCAGGGCTCGCTCGCGATGAGCGCGATCGCGAAGTTCGGCTCGGACGACCAGCAGCGACGGTGGCTGCCGGGGATGGCCGCGGGGGAGCTGATCGGCTGCTTCGGGCTCACCGAGCCCACCGCGGGCAGCGACCCGGCGAGCATGCGCACCACTGCCCGCCG
This sequence comes from Pseudonocardia sp., assembly GCF_050246655.1. Lineage (GTDB taxonomy): Bacteria > Actinomycetota > Actinomycetes > Mycobacteriales > Pseudonocardiaceae > Pseudonocardia. Next base: position 51,540 of record NZ_JBFWVQ010000015.1, on the reverse strand, counting down.
CGACGGCGACGGCTGGGTGCTCGACGGCGCCAAGCGCTGGATCGGGCTCGCCTCGATCGCCGACGTCGCCGTCGTCTGGGCACGCACCGACGACGGCACGGGAACGATCAGAGGCTTCCTCGTCCCCACCGCCACTGACGGGTTCACCGCCACCCCGATCACCGGCAAGCTCGGCATGCGGGCCTCGATCCAGTGCGACATCGCGCTGGACGGCGTCCGTGTCGGCGATGACGCCCTCCTGCCCGGAGCCACCGGGCTCACGGGTCCGTTCTCCTGCCTCAACGAGGCCCGCTACGGGATCATGTGGGGCGCGATGGGCGCCGCCCGCGACGCCTACGAGGCGGCGCTGCGCTACGCGCTGGAGCGCCGTCAGTTCGGGGTGCAGATCGCGGCGTTCCAGCTCACGCAGCAGAAGCTCGTCGACATGGTTCTGGAGATCCAGAAGGGAGTGCTCGTGGCCCTGCACACCGGCAGGCTCAAGGACGCCGGACGGCTGCGCCCCCAGCAGATCAGCTTCGGCAAGCTCAACAACGTGCGCACGGCCATCGCGATCTGCCGCGAGGCCCGCACCGTGCTGGGCGGTAACGGGATCACCCTGGAGCACGCCCCGCTACGGCATGCGAACAACCTGGAGGCGGTCCGCACCTACGAGGGCACCGACGAGATCCACACCCTGATCATGGGCCGGTCGGTCACCGGGATCCCGGCCTTCGGAGGTGCTGCGTGACGACGAGCGACTACTACCTGCTCGACGACACCCTCCCGCCGGACGCCCGCGCCGTCCGGGACCGGGTGCGGACGTTCGTCGACGCCGAGGTCCTCCCGGTGATCAACGACTACTGGGACCGTGCGGAGTTCCCGTTCCCACTGGTGCCGAAGCTGGCCGCGCTCGGCGTCGTCGGCGGGGTGATCGAGGGATACGGCTGCCCCGGCCTGTCCCGGCTCGCCGCCGGGATGGTCACCCGGGAGATGTCGCGCGGCGACGGCAGCGTCAACACGTTCCTCGGCGTGCAGACCGGCCTCGCCATGGGGTCGATCGCGTTGCTCGGCAGCGAGGAGCAGAAGGCACGGTGGCTCCCGGCGATGGCGGCGCTGGACGCGATCGGCGCGTTCGCGCTCACCGAGCCCGGCCACGGGTCCGACTCCGTGCGCCTGGAGACCACCGCCCGCCGCGACGGGGACGGCTGGGTGCTCGACGGCGCCAAGCGCTGGATCGGCAACGCGAGCATCGCCCAGGTCGTGGTGGTGTGGGCGCGCGACGTCGCCGACGGCCGGGTCAAGGCGTTCGTCGTCGAGCCGGGGACGGAGGGCGCCGAGGGCTTCACCACCGAGCTGATCACCGGCAAGATCGGCAAGCGCGCCGTGTGGCAGCCCGACGTGACGCTGCACGGCGTGCGTGTCCCGGCGGACCACAAGCTCGCGGGCGCGGAGTCCTTCCACGACGCCACCCGCGTGCTCACGGCCACCCGCGGGGGCGCGGCGTGGGAGTCGCTCGGGCACGCGATGGCGGCCTACGAGATCGCCCTGGAGTACGCCACGCGGCGCGAGCAGTTCGGCAAGCCCATCGCGGGCTTCCAGCTCGTGCAGCACAAGCTCGCCGGGATGCTCGCCGAGGTCACGTCCATGCAGCTCTACTGCTTCCGGATGGCGCAGCTGCAGGAGGAGGGCCGGTTCACCGGGCCGATGGCGTCGCTCGCGAAGCTCCACCACGCCCGCGCGGCCCGCCAGGTGTGCCTGGACGCCCGCGACGTCCTCGGCGGCAACGGGCTGTTGCTGGAGAACCACGTCGCCCGCCACCTCACCGACATGGAGGTCGTGCACACCTACGAGGGCACCGACCACATCCAGGCGCTCATCGTCGGGCGCGACGTCACCGGGATCGCCGCGTTTTCCTGATCACCCGGAATCGGCCGGGCGGGGGCGGTGTTGGCCCGGATGTGCTGGTGGAGATCTGGTCGGACGTGGTGTGCCCGTGGTGCGCGATCGGGAGGGCACGGTTCGCCTCGGCCCTCGCCGGGTTCGGGCACCGCGACGCGGTCGAGGTCCGGTGGCGCAGCTTCGAGCTGGACCCGTACGCGCCGCGGGAACGGCCCGGGCCGCTCGACGAGCACCTCGCGGCGAAGTACGGGATGCCGCTGGAGAAGGCCCGCGAGATGCAGCGGCAGATGACCGGGACGGCCGCTGCGGAGGGGCTGGAGTTCCGCTTCGACCGGGCCCGCGCGGGCAACACGTTCGACGCGCACCGGCTGCTGCACCACGCGGTCGAGACCGGCGGGCCCGCGGCGCAGGACCGCCTCAAGGGGGCGCTGATGCGGGCCTATCTCACCGACGGGGAGCCGATCGGCGACCCGGAGGCTCTGGTGCGGGTGGCGGCGGGCAGCGGGCTCGACGCGGACGAGGCCCGGACCGTTCTCGAGAGCGACCGCCACGCCGACGACGTCCGGTCCGACGAGCTGCAGGCCCGCCGCTACGGGATCACGGCCGTGCCGTTCTTCGTGATCGACACCCGCTACGGGGTGGCCGGCGCCCAGCCCGCGGACGTGTTGCGCGAGGCGCTCGACACCGCATGGGCACGGGAGGCCCAGGCCGCACAGGCAGTACAGACAGCACAGGCAGCACAGGCAGCACAGACACAGCCGCCGTCCGCGCAGGTCCCCGCCGGCGGTGACGGCGGCGAGGACTGTACGGACGGCAGCTGCGCGATCTGATCCCCGCTCAGGCCGGGCTGCGGGCGGGCGCGGTGGGCGTCGCGACCGCGGCACCCGGCGTGTAGGTCCCGTGCCGGCGGGCCAGCGCGACGAACAGGATGCTCAGCGACGGGACGAGGAAGCAGGTGGGGATGGCCCAGACGTTGTTGGGGGCGACGTTGCCGTGTGCCACCAGCTGCATGATGTGGCCGATGCCGTCGCCGAAGAAGGACACGGTGAGCGCCACCAGTGTGGCGTCGGTCCAGCGCCCCCGGTTCACCGCACGCACGCAGAGCACCCCCAGCACGCCGAGCGCGATGTCGGCCCAGCCGATCTCCCACTGGAACATCGACGGCGCGTAGCCGATCGAGGCCGCGACCTCCGCCGACGTCGGCCCGGTATGCCCGAACCCCGCCCACAGGTTGAACGCGCCCATGCCGACGATCAGCCACAGCGCTGCCAGCTCGTACGTCCGGCCCGCTGTGCGGCGGATCGGCGAGCGGTCCAGCGTGAGGTGGGCGAGGAAGCCGACGATGACGACGGCCCACTGAGTGGTGAAGAATCCCATGATCGTTGCTCCGTGTTCTCGATGCGTTCTCGATGCGTTCTCGATGCGGGTGGGTCAGCGACCGGCGGTCGTGACGGCGGCGGGGGCACCGAGCGCGAGCGCGCGGCGCCGGACGAGCTCGGACTGGAAGGCGACCATCACCGCGATCATGATCATGATCTCGCCGAAGCCACCGTCGTCGCTGATCCCGGCGAAGTACGCGTAGGTGCCCATCGCGAACTTGGCGGCGACGAGCCCGACGAACAGCCCGATCGTCAGCACGGTGCCCTGGCTGTAGACGTGGCGGCCGTCCTCGCCGTCCTCGGTCCACATCCGGGTGTAGTAGCCGCGGGCCAGGCCGACGACGACGCTCAGCAGCACGCCCGTCACCAGCAGCGTCCACTCCGCGACCCCGTCCGGGCGGGAGAAGCCGCCCACGGCCAGGCCGATGACGGCGTAGAGGATCGCCATCGTGAAGCGGTGGTCGCCGGTGACCTCGTAGCGCTGGGACTGCTTGTAGATGGCATAGACCGACAGGCCGATGAGAGCGACGATGGCGAGCGGGGACATGTGGGACTCCTCCTCAGTGGGGTCTCGGCAGGTGGGCGTTCGGGCGGCGTCAGCAGGCGGGCAGCCAGGTGCCGTGCATGCCGAGCGGCACACGAACGGGCAGGTGGACGGTCGCGACCGGGCCTGATCCCGGATCGGCGGCGGGGATGACGAGAAGCGCGCTCTCGCCCGTCGTCGGTCGGGTGGCGAGCGTGAGCCACCAGCCACCACCGGGAGCGTCCGGGTCGGGGGCGTGGGCCGGCTCGCCGACGGCCAGGTCGCGCGGCCGCCACTGCTCGATCGCGCCGGTGCGGGTGTCGTACCAGGCCAGGGCGTCCCGGCAGCCCGGCCGGGCGTGCGGTCGGCCGGTCGCGACGGCGAGCGCGGCCACCCGGTGGTCCGCGCCGAGCAGGCGGTCGTCGATGCGCGGGAACTCGACGTCGAGATCGGCCAGGACCTCCCGGCGCACCCAACCCGCCGCGGGATCGACGACGGCGCGGGCGAGCCGGGGTCGCGCCGGGACGCCGGGGACGAGCCACGGCGGCCGCTCCCACTCGACGTGGTCGAGGACGACGGTGTCCACCGCCGGATCGGCCACGGACTTGCCATCGCGGGCGTTGGCGACGTGCCACACCCAGAAGGCGTGCTCGCCGGTGCCGTCGCACCAGCGCACGGGGCCACCGTCGCGCGGGACCAGCGCGATCCGGGTGCCGTCCTCGGGGCGCCAGGCGAGCAGCCGCACACCGCGCCGCGCCGCGGCGACGTCGAGGTACAGCGGGGCGACGACCAGCACCAGGAAGCGGCGGGTGATCGCCATGTCGTGGATCAGGGTGGGGCGGTCGAGACCCTCGACCGGGGCGGGTGGGCGGGCCGTGCCGTCGGGCTCGACGGCCGTCCAGGTCAGGAACGGCGGCTCGGTGTGGCAGGAGAACCCCAGCAGCTGCCCCGTGACCGGGTCGATCTTCGGGTGGCCGCCGATCCCGGCCGGCAGCACGCCGCCGAAGGACTCCGGTCCGAGGGTCTCGAGCGCCGGGCCGATCCGGTAGGGCCGTGTCCACCCGGCGAGGGCGAGCAGCCGCCCGCCGTGGCGCACGACGCCTGCGGAGGGCCGCTCGCGCAGCGTGCCGGCGAGGATCGGCCCGACCAGGTCGGCGCCCGGCCGGTAGCGGCTGGTGACACCCGGCCACAGGGCGCGCCCGGCGGCCTCCTCGGCGCGGACCATCGGCGTGCGGACGAACCGGTTGTCGTAGCGGGCGCGCCCGCCGGAGATCGTGACGCGGTGCAGCATCCCGTCGCCGTCGAGCGGATGGACGTAGCTGCCGATCGGCGGGAAACGGGGGTTGGACCCGTTGCGCAGGTAGGCGCCGTCGAGCCCGTCGGGCAGCCGCCCGGTGACCGGCAGGTCCGCGATGTCGACCTCGGCGGCGACGGGTGCGAACGCGCCGGTGAGATGCGGGCACGGCGGGACCGGCGCGGGCGGGGCCGCGAGCGAGGCGGTCATCGCGCCACCCCGCGATGGGCCTCGTGGGGCATCTGCGTGACCGGCATGACCTGACGGTCCCGCCGAGCCCCGGCCGGAACATCCGCCACATCACGCATGTTTCGTACGCACATCGCGGTCACCGCAGCGGACCACGGATAGCCTCACACGAATGGGGACCCAGGCCACCCGGGGCGGAGATCCGGTGGTCGAGCGGGTGGTCGAGGCGCTGTGGCGCCCGCGAGGGGCCGGGACCGTCCTGCTCACCGGCCTGCCCGGGATCGGCAAGTCCACGACGATCGAGCTGGTCGCCGGGCGGCTCGCCACCGAGGGTGTGCGGACGCACCGGGTCGAGGCCGACGGGATGAGCCGCAGCCGCCCGTTCGGCCTGCTCGCGGGCCTCGTCGGAGTGGACGTCGGCTATCCCCCGCGGCCGGACACCGCGGACCGGGTCGTCGAGGCCGCGGAGGGGTTGTGCGCCGACGGGCCCGCCCTGCTCTGCGCCGACGACCTGCACCTCGCCGACGGCGACTCCCTGGCGATGCTGGGCGTGCTCGCCGGGATGACCCGCGTCCTGCCGCTGTCGCTGCTCCTGGCCCGCCGCCCGCTGCCGCTGCGCGAGGCGCTCACGGTCCTCGCCGCCCGGCCGGACGTCGCCGTCGTCGACCTCGCCGGCCTGGCCGGGCCCGCCCTGGACGCGCTGGTGGCGGCGCGCTACGGCGCACCCCCCGGCCCGGGCCTGCTCCCGCTGCTGCAGGTGACCGGCGGGAACCCCTTCCACGTGCGTGCCCTGCTGGACGACCTGCAGCGTCGCGGCCTGCTGGCCGTCACCGACGGGCTGCTGGACGCGTCTGCGCTGCCCGCGGACCCGCCGGAGAGCGTGCAGGCCGCCGCCCGAGCGCACCTGGCCCTGCTCGACCCACCCGCCCGGGACCTGCTGCAGGTGCTCGCGGTGTGGGGGCGGCAGGCGAGCCCGGAGCAGCTCGCCGCCGTCACCGGGACGAAGCCGGCGGCACTCCTGGGGCCGGTGCAGGCGGCGGTCACCTCGGGAGTGGCGGCGTGGACGGCCGACGAGCTGCTGGCGTTTCGCCACGACCTCTACCGTGAGGTGCTCTACGCCGACCTGGACCCGCCGTTGCGCCGGATGCTGCACGCCGCCTGCGCACAGGAGCTGCGGGCGAGCGGAGCCATCTCGCCGCAGGTCATGCAGCAGGCGGCGGGCGCGGAGGACCCGGCCGATCCGGCCGTGGCCCTGCAGGTCGCCACGGCTGATCTCGCCCACGCCCCCGCGCAGGCCGCGGACCTGCTGGAGGAGGCGGCGGCCCGCGCCGGCAGCGGCGAGCTGGCCGACGCGATCGCCGTCGCCCGCACGGGCGCGCTCGCCGCGGCGGGGCGGATGGCGGAGGCGGACCGTGTCGCGCGGCAGTGGATGGCCCGGACCACCGATCCGGCCGTCCGGGTCGAGCTGGGCAGGCTCGCACTGCACCAGACCGTCAGCCTCGCCGATATCGGCGGCGCACTCACCGACATCGACGCCATGCTCGCCCGCGACCTCCCGGCGTCGGCCCGGCAGGCGTTGGCGGACCTGCGCCGCTGGGTGGTCCTGCTGGGCGGGCGCGAACCCGTCGGCGACGGTGTCCCTGTGGCGCGGACCGGGGCGGGGCTGCTGCCGGCGGCGATGGAGCTGTTCCTGGCCGGCCGGTGCGTCGCCGCGCTGGAGCTGGCCGACGAGGCCGTGCGGGCGCGGGAGGCGCGTGGCTCCCCGGCCTGGTCGGACGGTGCGGGCGCCCCGGTGTTCCCCGCGTGGATCTCGCTCTACGCCGAGGGGGTCGAGCCGGCCGCGCGCCGCTCGCTCGACGCCCGCCGCCGCGCGCAGCAGCGGGGGCACGGCTGGCTGATGCCGCTGCATCTGTTCGCGGCGGCCGGGATCGACTACGTCGCAGGCCGCTGGGACGACGCCGTCGCCGAGCTCGAGAGCGGCATCGAGGCCGCCGCCGTCACCGGCACCGGGTGGCTGTCCCGCCCGATCGGGCTGGTCGTGGCCATCCGCAGCAGGCGCGGCGAGCTGGACGCGGCGGCGGCGGAGATCGACCGCTGGAAGGTCCGGGGGCTGCCCGAGCAGTTCGGGCTCCCGCTCGTGGCGTTCGGCGAGATCCTGCTCGGCGAGGCGCAGGGGGACGCGACGGATGTCGTTGCGGCGGCCCGGCGTGCCTGGTCGTCGCCGCTCGCGGGTGGGCGGGCGCTCTGGGCACCGCACGCCGGGCCGGACATCGCCCGGATCGCGCTCCTCGCGGGCGACGAGGAGCTGCTGCAGCGGGTGGCCGCCGACACCGCGCGGGCGCCGCTGCGCGAGATGCCCACGCTCGCACCGGCGGCGGATCTGGTCCGTGCCACGGCCGAGCGCGACCCCGACCTGGCGATGGCCGCCGCCTCCGCATTCCAGGCCCGGGGCAACATCGTCGGCGAGCTGGGCGCATGGGAGGAGGCCGCGGTGGCCGCAGCCGCCCGCCGCGATCCGGAGCGAGCCCGGCGGTGCGCTGCCCGCTGCGCCGGGCTCGCGCAGGTGCTCGGCGCCGTCACCCACGAGCGGCGGCTCACCGCCCGGCTGCGCACCCACGCCGTCCGGCTGGGCGCCACCGGGCGCAGGCGCCGCCCCGCCACGGGCTGGAACAGCCTCACCCCCACCGAGCTGAAGGTCGCGGAGCTGGTCGGCCAGGGCATGACGAGCCCCCAGATCGCCGCTCGGCTCTACCTCTCCCCGCGCACGGTGCAGACCCACGTCTCGCACAGCCTGCGCAAGCTGGGGCTGCGCTCGCGGGTGGAACTCGCCACCACCGTCGCCCGGGTGCGCACCTGAGCCACCCGTCGAGCTCCCGGTCCGGTCAGGACGGTGTGGACGTCCGCGGCAACCACCGCCAGGCCGCGGCCCCCGCCGCCGCGCACACCACCGCCGCCACGACCACCGAGGCGACGAACCCGGCCACCTGCGTCACGTCGCCGTCGACCAGCGCGGGCCCGTTCACCTCGGCGAAGACGGCACCCGCTACGGCGGCGCCCAGCACGGCGCCGCACTGGCGGGCCTCCGTCCCGAGGCTCGCGGCGAACGCCCGCTGCCCGTCGCCCAGGGCGAGGAACGGGCCCGTCCCCGCGGGGGTGAACACGGCGGGCCGGGCGAGCGCGAACGCCGCCAGCCCGGGGATCAGGGGCGCCACCCCGCCGATCGGGGCGAGCAGCGCGAGCAGCGCCAGGCCGGCGGCGGCGAGGACGAGGCCGCCCACGACGAGCGTGCGCGGTCCGCGGCGGTCCGAGACGCGTCCCGCGGTCACGGACAGCAACGGCGTGCCGATGCCCGCGAGCGCGATCAGCACACCCGCGGTGACGGCACTCTGCTCGAGGCCGTGCTGCAGGTACAGGGTGAGCGGGACGGTCGCGCCGAAGACGGCGAACTCGATCGCGAACAGCGCCGCGAGCGAGGCGAGCAGCAGCGGGTCGCGCAGGGTGGCCCACGACGTCCCCGGCGCGTCGGCCGCGCCGCGCGAGGGCGTGATGCAGCGCCTGCCCACGATCCAGGCCGCCAGGAGCACCGGGAGCGTGACGAGGAAGACCCAGCGCCAGCTCGCCACCTCCAGGAGCAGCCCGGCCAGGAGCGGGCCGAACACCAGGAGCGCCGTCCCGCCCGCCGCGAACATGCCGATCGCCCAGCCGCGCTGCGCGTCCGCGACGGCCCGCGTGGTGTTGCTGAGCGCCAACGGCGCCACGATCGCCCCGCCCACACCCTGGACGAACCGGGCGGCCACGAGCAGGCCGATGCTCGGCGCGCTCGCGCACAGCACCGATCCCGCGGCGAACAGCGCGAGACCCGCGAGGAAGGTGCGGCGGCGGCCGAACCGGTCCGCCACGCGGCCCGCGACGACCATGAACATGGCGAGCGCGGCGAGGTAGGACGTCACCACCCAGGGCAGCACGAGCGCGTCGCCGCCCAGGTCGCGGCCGATCGAGGGCAGCGCGACCGTCACGGCCGTCTGGTCGAAGAACACGACGGCGTTCGCGGCGATCGTGCAGCCGAGGACCCCGCGCTGCCTGCGGTCCAGCCCGCGCCAACCACCGGAGGGGCGGGCGGGGACCGGCCGGGTCATCCGGTGCGCGGGCGGCGCCGCAGCCGCAGCGACACCACGTGCCAGCGGCACGCCGCAGCGGCCGGATCGGCCGCGATCCGCCCCTGCAGGCCGTCGTAGAACGCGGCCACGACGGCCGCCCGGTCCGCGGGGGTGCGGTCGGTGTCGAGCCAACGGAAGAACGGCCGCTCGGTGATCGCGCGCACGAACGGCAGGTAGCGCTCTGCGAACGCCTCCCGGTCGGCGGTCGTGTCGCCGATACGGCCGTCCGGGCCGCCGTAGGTGGCGGCGTCGTCGGTGGCCGAGAGCTCCTCGTCGAGCAGGTCGTACCCGGCGGCGTCGACGGGCGCGCGCCACTCGTCCGGGGTGCGGTTCCAGGTCGGGTAGAAGATCCGGTCCGACTCGGCCTTCCGCAGCGTCCCGTCCGCCACCATCGCGTCGAGCTGAGCGCCGATCATCGTGAACAGCCCCTCCGCGCCCGACGTCCCGTCCGGCTCGGACGCGCCGGCCACGAGGACCAGCTCGCCGTGGTCGACGAGCTCGCGGGCGCGCTCGTGCAGGAAGGTCTCCCAGTCCTGCGCGGCGCGCCGCCGGAACGCCTCGCGCGCCGGACCTTCGGGCAGCAGGTTGGCGTACACCTGACCGGGCACGTCCAGGGGGACGTCGCTCAGCCAGTGCAGCGTGATCGCGCTCCAGCCCAGGTGGAGGCGGTCGTCGGGGAAGAGCGGTCCGTAGAGGGTCCGGCCGACGACGTAGGGGTAGATGCCCGTACGCCCGGCCGGGTAGCCGTCCGGCCCGGACAGCAGGAGCAGCAGCGGGGCGAAGTCGTTCTCCGGGAGGTCGGTGTGGGCGACCTCGATCGGGACGTCCGCGTCCCGGGCGCGCAGCGCGTCGATCGCCGCGGCGATCGGGGCCATCTCGTTCGCCCCGCCCGCACACCCGAAGTCCCCGACGAGCACCGGCGACGCGATCGGGACGGCGGTAGCCGCCGCGATCAGCCGCGCATCCGCCGCCCGGGCGGCCGCCCGCTGCGGCTGGGAATGGCGGCTGTAGTACCCGTGGCCGAGCATCACACTCTCGGCCGGAGCCGTGATCTTCGCCATGGCTGGGCACGCTACCTCTGCCGGGTGTTCGATGTCGTCACAGCATGTCATCGATACCGCATGTCATCGACAGGGGCAGGAGGGCGCCGTGCCGGACCCGAAGATCCTCGGAATCGTGCTCGCCGGAGGGGCCGGGAAGCGGCTGGCGCCGCTCACCGACGACCGGGCCAAGCCCGCGGTGCCCTTCGGCGGGCTGTACCGGCTCGTCGACTTCGCGCTGTCCAACCTCGTGAACGCGGGCACCTACCAGATCGCCGTGCTCACCCAGTACAAGAGCCACAGCCTGGACCGCCACATCACCACGACGTGGCGGCTGTCGAACCTGCTCGGCAACTACGTCACCCCGGTGCCCGCGCAGCAGCGGCTGGGCCCGCGCTGGTTCACCGGTTCGGCCGACGCGATCTACCAGTCGCTCAACCTGATCAACGACGAGCGGCCGGACCTCGTCGTCGTGTTCGGCGCCGACCACGTGTACCGCATGGATCCCCGCCAGATGTGGCGCCAGCACCTCGACGGCGGCGCGGGCGTCACGGTCGCCGGGATCCCCGTCCCGCGCACGGAGGCCACGGCGTTCGGCGTCATCCAGACCGCGCCCGACGGGCAGCGCATCGAGGCCTTCCTGGAGAAGCCCGCCGACCCGCCCGGGCTGCCGGGGCGGCCCGACGAGACGTACGCCTCGATGGGCAACTACGTCTTCACCACCGAGGCCCTGCTCGACGCCCTGCACACCGACGCCCGCAACGACGCCAGCCTGCACGACATGGGCGGCGACATCGTCCCGATGCTGGTCGAGCAGTCCGCAGCGCAGGTCTACGACTTCCAGGCCAACCGGGTTCCGGGCGAGCCGTCGGGTGCCGCGCGCTACTGGCGTGACGTCGGGACGCTCGACTCCTACTTCGAGGCCCACATGGACCTGTGCGCGGTGGTGCCGGCGTTCGACCTCTACAACGACCGGTGGCCCATCCTCACCCACATCCCGTCCCGGCCGCCCGCGAAGTTCGTCCACGACGACGGCGACCGCGTCGGGCGCGCGTTGAACAGCGTCGTCTCCAACGGCGTGATCGTCTCCGGGGCGACGGTACGCGAGTCCGTGCTCTCCCCCGGAGCGTTCGTGCACAGCTGGGCGAGCGTGCAGCGCTGCGTCGTCATGCACTCCACCGACATCGGCCGCCACGCCGTCGTCCGCGACGCGATCCTCGACAAGAACGTCGTGATCGGCGAGGGCGTCGAGCTGGGGGTCGCGCCATCCCGCCTCGGCCGCGACGAGTGCCGCCCCCAGCAGGACCGTCCCGGGTCCTGCACCGGTCGCCCCGCTCGCCGCCGTCTCGTCCACTCCGCCTCCAGTCGTCCAGCTCAGGGTGCGCGGGCGGCCACCTCGCCGCCATCCCCCGTGCCGGTCGATCCGGCGGGCACGGCCGCCTCCGCATCTACGGGGGGTGCGCCCGGCTGGTCGAGGAACTCGACCACGCCGAGCAGCACGACGACGACGATGGCGATGCCGAGGACGTCGAGCCCGGTCGGGCGGTTGAGGAAGAGCAGCAGCAGCACGCCGATCACGACGACGACGACCCGCAGCAGGCCGCGGTGGTCGTGCACCCAGGGTCCGACCGGTCCCTGCGCCAGCCGGGTCGCGATCGCTCCGCGGCGCAGTGCGGCGACCCCGCGGGCGGCCGTCGACCGGACCTGCACGGCCGCGGACGACGGGCCGGAGAGCCACGCCCCCACCGCGACGACGAGCCCGACGACGAACAGCGTCCGGATCGCGACCCGCAGGAACCGGACGACGATGTCGAACGCGGCCGCGGTGGGCACCGCCGCCTGCTGCGCCACGGCTCCGACCAGCACGCCGCGCGCCACCAGGAGGGCCACGGCCAGCACGACCATGACGGCCATCAGCCCGATGCCCACGCCGATCAGCGCGCGGCGCTTGCGGCGGGCCGCCATGACCCCGCCGGCGAGCAGGAGCAGGGTGATCCACGGCAGCCAGTCGGCGAGCGTCTCGAGCGCGGCGTAGGCCGACTGCGCCCGCACGAGGGTGCTCGCCGGGAAGAGGTCGATCGTCGGGTGCACCTCGGGTATCCGGCCCGCGAGCTCGAAGCCGGATGCCACGAGCTGCTGCTTGGCGGCGTCGATGAACGGCGCGAGGTCGAGCACGGCGCTCCCGCCCTGCACCGTGATCGCCTGTGAGTTGCCCGAGAGCACGGTGTTCAGCTGCTCGTGCGACACCGTCAGGGCACGCTCGGCCGCTGAGATGAACTGCGGGCTCGCGACCAGCGCGTCGACCCGGCCCTCGACGAACCCGCGCGCTCCGTCGGCGATCGGGCCGCTCAGCGCGCGGAGCCGCTCGACCAGCACCGGTGGCAGGCCCTGGGCGGCGAGCGCGTCCACGGTCTCGTTCACGATCTGCTCGACGTCGATGCGAGTGAACACCTCGTTCGTGATGCGCTCGCCGACAGCCTGCTGCACCGAGGGTTCGGAGAACACGGGGCTGACCGTGGCGACGAACTCGTCGGTGTCGGTGACCTGCGTGTGCGCCCATACCGCGATCACCGACACCGGAACCGCCAGCACACCGAGCACGAGCAGGATCGCGGAACCGACCGACGCCCAGCGGATATGGCGGCGCGGGCGCGGGCTCGGCGGTGGCGGCCCGGCCGCCCGCAGCGCCTCGACCTCGGCGCGCAGCCGCGTCAGCTCGTCGCGTTCGCTCGCGTCGAGCACGTCCGGTGCCGCTGCGGCGACCGGCTGCCCTGCCTGTTCCGGCATCGCGCCTCCCACCCTCGTGGATGTTGCAGGTTGCCGCCCGAACGGGCCCGCGGCATCGCCCGCGGGAGGTGAAGACGGGTCACCCCGGGCAGGTGATGTGGCTCGCACACCGGCGGTCCCACCCTGATGCGCCGTGCCCGATCGGCGGGGCGGTCGGCCGGTGCACACGGGAGGCACTGCGGAGGAGGCGGGAGAATGCCCGACGAGCGCGCAGCGCGCATCGCGGAGTTCATCGAGCCGCTGCGGGTGCGTCCGGGGCACAAGGTACGTCTCGCCCACGACTTCGACCCCGCCTTCCGGTCGGAGATGGTCCCGCGCAAGCGCGACGGCGTCGAGCTGCTCACCACCGGCATCGCCCTGCTCGCCGACTACCAGGCCCGCCTCGCGGCCCAGGACACCTACGGCCTGCTCGTGTGCCTGCAGGCGCTGGACGCAGGCGGCAAGGACGGCACGATCCGCCACGTCATGAGCGGGGTGAACCCCCAGGGCGTGCACGTCTCGAGCTTCAAGGTCCCCTCGTCCGAGGAGCTCGACCACGACTACCTGTGGCGCTACGCCCAGCGGCTCCCGGCCCGCGGCGACATCGCGATCTTCAACCGGTCGCACTACGAGGAGGTCCTCGTCGTGCGGGTGCACCCGGAGCACCTGGATCGCCAGAAACTGCCCCGCGGCAGCCGCCGACACCTCTGGAAGCGCCGCTACCAGGAGATCAACAACTGGGAGCGGTACCTCAGCGAGAACGGCTTCCGGATGGTGAAACTCTTCCTCAACCTGTCCAAGGAGCAGCAGCGGACCCGCTTCCTCCGGCGGCTCGACCTCCCCGACCACAACTGGAAGTTCTCCGACGCGGACGTCCACGAGCGCGCGCACTGGGACGACTACCAGGATGCCTTCTCCGAGATGCTCTCCGCGACGAGCACCCACTGGGCGCCCTGGTACGTGATTCCCGCGGACCGCAAGTGGTTCGCCCGCATCTGCGCGGCGGCCATCATCGCGCACACGCTGATGGACATCGACCCGAAGTACCCGCAGGTGAGCGAGGAGACCCGCAGTGGCCTCGCGGACATCCGGCGCGAGCTCATGGCCGAGGCCCCCGAGGGCGCGGCCGCCGACCCGTACCTCGCGAAGGTCGAGCACGAGTCCCCGAAGGGCACGAAGTCGAAGAAGGGGTAGCGCGACGAGCTACCGGGCACGGCGGCAGGGCGGAGGAGGAGGCGGGCGGTGCAGACCGACCGGACGGAGCAGGTGACGGGCAGGCGGGACAGGGCGTGGTACACGCGCTCCCCCGAGGAGACGGCGCAGGCGCTCGCCGTCGACCCCGCGGAGGGGTTGACGTCGGCCACGGTGGCCGACCGGCTGCGCGCCAACGGGCCGAACGCGCTGCCCGAGGAGAAGGCCAAGCCCGGCTGGCAGCGCTTCCTCGACCAGTACCGCAGCTACATGCAGATCATCCTGCTCGCGGCGGCGGTGGTCTCGGCCGTGGTCGGCGAGTGGGGCACCGCCATCCTGCTCGTCGCGCTGACGTTGCTCAACGCCGTGATCGGCCTGCGCCAGGAGGGCAAGGCCGAGAGCGCGATGAACGCGCTCAAGTCGATGATGAAGGCGACGGCGCGGGTGCGCCGCGACGGCACCGACCAGGAGATCCCGGCCGAGGACGCCGTCGTCGGCGACATCGTGCTGCTCTCCGCGGGCGACCAGGTGCCAGCGGACGGCCGGCTCGTGCAGGCCGCCGCGCTGCAGATCGACGAGTCCGCCCTCACCGGGGAGAGCACCCCCGCGGACAAGGAGGTGCGCACCCTCGACGGTCGCGACCTCGCCCCCGGCGACCAGGTCAACATGGCCTTCATGCACACGCCGGTGACGCACGGCAGCGGCACGATGATCGTCACCGGGACCGGCGCGAACACCGAGCTGGGCAAGATCTCCGCGATGCTCTCGGCCACGACGCGGGAGAAGTCGCCGCTCACCCGGGAGCTGGACCGCCTCACGCTCTGGATCGCCGCCGCCGCCGGGCTGACGATGGTGGTGATGTTCGTCCTCGGACGCAGCCGGGGTGAGGCCTGGGACGTGCTGTTCATCAGCGCGGTCGCGCTGGCCATCGCGGCCATCCCCGAGGCGCTGCCGACGGTGACCCAGTGGATCCTCTCGGTCGGCAGCGTCGAGCTGGCCCGGCGCAACGCCATCGTCAAGGAGCTCCCTTCGGTCGAGACGCTCGCCTTCACCTCGGCGATCAACTCCGACAAGACCGGCACCCTCACGATGAACCAGATGACCGCCGTCGAGGTGGTCACGGCGGCGGACCGCTACACGGTCTCGGGCACCGGCTACGACCTCGAGGGGAGGGTCCACCACGCCGCGGGGTCCGCGCCCTCGATCGAGGACGCGATCCTGCCCTACGTCGTGGCGAGCGACGCCCGGCTGGTGGACGGCCGGGTCGTCGGCGATCCCACCGAGGGCGCGCTGCTCGTGCTCGGGCACAAGGCCGGGCTGGACGTCGAGGCCACCCGCGAGCGGCTGCCCCGGCTGGCGACGCTGCCGTTCGACCCGATCTACAAGCTGATGGCCACGTTCCACTCCACCACCGACGCCGACGGCCGGGCCGTGGTCCGGTGCTTCGTCAAGGGGGCGGCGCCCGCCGTGATGGCGCGCGCGGCCACCGCGCTGACCGAGTCCGGTGCGGTGGGCTGGAGCGGGGACGTGCAGGAGCAGATGAACGAGCACGTCGAACGGATGGGACGCGCCGGTCGGCGGGTCATGGCGGCGGCGGTGCGGGACGTCCCCGCGGAGCAGTTCGACGCCGACGGCGACCTGCTCGCGCTGGTCGACGGGATCGAGCTGACCAGCCTGGTCGGCATGGTCGATCCGCCGCGCGCGGAGTCCAAGGCCGCCGTGGCCGCCGCGCAGGCGGCGCACATCCGGGTGCGGATGGTCACCGGCGACGACGTCACGACGGGCGCGGCGATCGCCGAGCAGCTCGGCATCCCGGGCAAGGCCATCCTGGGCGCGGACTTCGCCGCCCTGCCCGAGCACGTACGGCTGGCCCGCATCGACGAGATCGGCGTGGTCGGCCGGGTCGCCCCGGAGCACAAGGTGATGCTGGTCGACACGCTCAAGCGCCGGGGCGACGTCGTCGCCATGACCGGTGACGGCGTCAACGACGCCCCCGCGATCAAGGCGGCGGACATCGGCATCGCGATGGGCTCGGGGACCGACGTGGCCAAGAACGCGGGCCGCATGATCCTCTCCGACGACAACTTCGCGACGATCGTCTACGCCGTCGAGCAGGGCCGCAAGATCTACGACAACCTCACCAAGTACATCCGGTTCGTGCTGCTGCTGCTCGTCGTGTTCGTGCTGACCTTCCTCGGCGCGAGCCTGTTCGGCATCGCGGGCGGCGAACCGTTCAACCCGGCGCAGGTGCTCTGGATCCACTTCTTCGTCAACGCCGCGTTCGGCGCCGCGCTCGGGTTCGACCGGGAGACCCCCGGGCTCATGCGGCTGCGCCCGCGGCCGCGGGGCCAGTCGGTGCTGACCACCGACCTGATCGTCACCGTCGTGCTCACCGGCCTGTTCATCAGCATCTGCCTGCTCGGGCTGATCGTCGCCGGCACGACGTTCTTCGGTGACGAGCAGATCGGCCAGTCGGTGGCGTTCACCTCGTTCGCGCTGTGCCTGATCATCGCGGCGCTGGAGTGCCGCAGCGCGACCGGGACGGTGCTGACCACGGCCACCTTCGACAGCAAGCAGATGAACTGGGCCATTCTGGGCGAGTTCGCACTCGCGGTGCTCGTCACGCAGATGGACCTGTTCCACCGCCTGCTGGGCACGGTGGACATCAACGCGGCGCAGTTCCTGTGGGCGATGGTCCCGGCGATCGCCCTGCTCATCCTATGGGAGCTGGGCAAGCTGATCGTGCGCATGACGATCGCCGCGCGGCACCCCGCCCGGCCCGCCGCACCGCCCGAGACACCGGCCGCAGTACCGGCCGCGGCGTCGTGACCGGGCGGCCGGACCCGGCCACGGGACGGTTCGGCCGGCTCGCCACGGTGGCCCCCGGCCTGGCCGGGCTGATGGCCTACAAGGCGCGCTGGCTGCCCAAGGACCTCGTCGCCGGGCTGGTCCTCACCGCCCTGCTGGTCCCGCAGGGCATGGCGTACGCGCAGCTGGCCGGGCTGCCCCCGATCACGGGCCTCTACACGTCGATCCTGTGCCTGGTCGGGTACGCGATCTTCGGGCCGTCCCGCATCCTCGTGCTCGGCCCGGACTCCTCGCTCGGCCCGATGATCGCGGCCACCATCCTGCCGCTCGCGGCAGCGGACGGCGACCCGGCCCGCGCGGTGGTCCTCGCCTCGGCGCTGGCCATCCTGACCGGCCTGATCATGGTGCTCGCCGGGGTCGGCGGGTTCGGCTTCGTCGCCGACCTGATCTCCAAGCCGACGATGATCGGCTACATGAACGGCCTGGCCGTCACCATCCTGGTGGGCCAGCTGCCCAAGCTCTTCGGGTTCTCCGTGGACGCCGACAGCTTCCTCGGCGAGGTCGTGGGCTTCGTCGGCGGCGTCGCGGCGGGCGAGACGATCCCGGCCGCGTTGGCCGTCGGTGGGCTCGGGCTGGTGCTGATCCTCCTGCTCACGCGGATGCTGCCGAAGGTCCCCGCCGTACTCGTGGTCGTCGTCCTGTCCATCGTCGCCGCCGTCGTGTTCGGCCTGGGCGAGCGCGGGGTCGACCTCGTCGGCGAGCTGCCGCAGGGCTTCCCGCCGCTCACGATCCCGTTCGTCGGGCTCTCGGACCTCGCCCTGCTCCTCGCGGGGGCCGTGGGCATCGCCGTGGTCGCGCTGGCCGACACCATCTCGACGGCCTCGTCGTTCGCCGCCCGCGCCGGCCGGACGGTCGACGGCGGCCGCGAGATGACCGCGATCGGCGCGGCGAACATCGGCGCGGGCTTCTTCCAGGGCTTCCCGGTCAGCACGAGCGGCTCGCGCACCGCCGTGGCCGAGCAGGCCGGGGCGAAGACGCAGCTCACCGGGCTGGTCGGGGCGGTGGCGATCACGCTGATCCTGCTGTTCGCCCCCGGGCTCCTGCGCGACCTCCCCCAGCCCACCCTCGCCGCGGTCGTCATCGCGGCCTCGTTCTCGCTGAGCGACCTCCCGGGGACGGCCCGGCTCTACCGCATCCGGCGCTCCGAGTTCTGGCTGTCGATCGCGGCGTTCCTCGGCGTGGTCGGGCTCGGCGTGCTCCCGGGCATCGCGGTCGCGGTGGTGCTGTCGATCGGCAACGTGTTCCGCCGTGCGTGGTGGCCGTACCAGACCGTCCTCGGGCGGGCGCAGGGCGTGCCCGGCTTCCACGACGTCCGCAGCTACCCCGACGCCGAGCGGCTCCCCGGCTGCGTGATCTTCCGCTTCGACGCGCCGCTGTTCTTCGCCAACACCCGGACCTTCCGCGAGCGCGTGACCGCACTCGCGTCGGCCGACCCGCCGCCGAACTGGGTGATCATCGCGGCCGAGCCGATCACGGACGTCGACACGACCGCCGCCGACATGCTCCACGACCTCGACACCGCGCTCAACGAGCGCGGAGTGCACCTCGTGTTCGCGGAGCTGAAGGACCCGGTGCGCCGCAAGATCGACCGCTACGAGCTGACCCGCACGATCGATCCGTCGCACTTCTTCCCCACCGTCGACGCGGCCGTCGCGGCGTTCCGCGCCGCGACCGGCGAGGACTGGCGGCCCGCCGTGCAGGGTGAGCCGGACCTGCAGGACGGGCGCCCCTGATCGCGACGCGGACCCGGGCGCGCGGCTTTCGCCTCCCGCGGGTGAGCCCGCCGCCCCGGCGGCCGCCGACACTGCCCCGGCCGGACGAGAGACCGAGGGGGAACCACGGTGGGAGTCGACTTCACACCCTTCGGCGGGCCGGTCCGGCGCCAGGTCGTGGCCGTGATGGCGCGATCGCTGCTGTCCACGGTGCTCATGGTGGTCGTCTACTACCGGACGCCGCTGGAGCATCGGATCGACGCCTGGATCGTGACGTGGTTCCTCGCCGGGCTGGTGGCCCTGGCCCTGGCCCTGGCGTGGCAGGTGCAGTCGATCCTGCGATCGCGGACCCCGAAGCTGCAGGCGGCGTCGACGATCGCGGTGGGGCTGCCATTCCTCCTGCTGCTCTACTCGTCGGTGTACACCGTCATGTCGGTGGACGACCCGGCGAACTTCAGCGAGCCACTCGGCCACACCGACGCCCTCTACTTCACGATGACCGTGTTCTCCACGATCGGCTTCGGCGACATCACCCCGGTGACCGAGGCGGCGCGCGTCATCGTGATGACGCAGATGGTCATCGGCCTGCTCGCCGTCGGCGTCGTGGCCAAACTCCTGTTCGGGGCCGCGAAGATCGCCGAGGACCGGTCGGACGCCGCGCGGGCCTCGGGGCTCGCGACAGGGCGGGTGACACCGCCGCAGCAACGGCCCGGCACGGCCGACCCCGCCGGCTGAGCGCCCCGCTGCGGACGCCTGCCCGTGCTCAGGCCTCCTGGGCGTGGCCGACCAGCGGGCGGGAGCGCAGCCGTGCGGCCAACCGGTGCAGGTCGGCACGCATCGCCGCGAGCTCGCGGCCCGACAGCCCGGTGTGGCGTTCCACCTCGACCTGGACGGCGCGCGCGCGGTCGCGCAGTTCGTGACCGGCGGCGGTGCAGGTGATCTCGACGATCCGCTCGTCGTGCGGTGATCGCCTCCGGGTGACCAACTGTTGCCGGGCCAGCCGCTTGAGCAGCGGGGACAGCGTCGCGCTGTCGAGGTGCAACCGCTCACCGAGCTGGTTCATGGGCAGGGAGTGGTGCTCCCACAACACCAACAGCACGACGTACTGCGTGTAGGTGAGGCCGAGGCGGTCGAGCCCGTCGCGGTAGGCGCCGGTCATGGCCCGCGACGCACTGTGGAGCGCGAAGCAGAGCTGCTCGTCGAGGGTGAAGGCCGACTGGGAGCGGTACGCCATGCCTCACCCTACGGCCACTGTCCTGTGTGTGCGATCGAATCGCGCGCTATTGACTAGGCCGCGATGCCCAGGAAGGGTGGCGCAGATCACACCCGAACGGCGGTCCGCCGGAGGTCCACCACCATGAGCGATCAATCCCTCTACGAGCGGCTCGGCGGTACCTACGCCATCGCGGGCGCCGTCGACGTCCTCGTCGACCGGCTCTTCGCCAACGTCGCGGTCAACGCCAACCCGGCGGTGCACGAGCATCACGGGAACCCCGCCAACGCGCCGGGCTACAAGTTCCTGGTCACGGCGTGGTCGATCGAGGCCGCCGGCGGGCCGAAGTGCTACCCCGGCCGGGACATGGTGGAGGTCCACGAGACGCTGAACATCGACGACCACGGGTTCGACGCGGTCGCCCTGGAGGTCGCCGCCACTCTGAGCTTCCTCGGCGTGCCCGACGCCGAGCACAAGGAGTTCATGGACATCATCGAGAGCTACCGTGCCCAGGTGACCGGCGCTGACCGCTCGACGACGCCCGCGTGACGGCGAGCAGGCAGGCGGCCGCCTCACCCGCGGTGGGTGGTGCGCACGTCGCTCGACACCGTGACCGTGGCGATCGTGGCGGCTGAGGGCGGGCGGAGCCCGGAGACGGAGCCGAGCCCGCCCCGACGGGTCGGCAGGCTGACGCGGCTGCTGCGCTGGCAGCATCGGGACTGGGCGGACGACGGCGAGCTCGCCCACGCGATCCACGGCACCGTCGTGGGCGCCGCGGCGATGGCCGCCGCGAGCCTGCACGGAACGCTCGGCCAGGTCGTGGTGACGGTGCTGGTCACGATCCTCGTCTACTGGGCGGCGGAGCGTTACGCCAGCGTGCTGTCCGCCGTGGCCCGCAGCGGGCGGCTGCGAACGGGCCTCGACACCCTGCGCCACGGCCGCCCGATGATCGAGGCGGCCTACACGCCCCTGGTCGTGCTGATCGTCGTCGTCCTCCTCATCGACGACCTGCAGGTCGGCGTCCTCGCCGCCCTGATCACGGCCACCCTCCTACTCGGCGGGCTGGGCCACGTGGCGGCCCGCCGGGCGGGGACGTCACGCGGGGGCGCGATCGGCTGGGGTGCGGCCAGCGCGGCGCTCGGCGTCGTCGTCATCCTGCTGAAGCTGTCACTGCACTGAGATCGGCGCTCACCCGGTGTAGGAGATCAGCGGCTTGAGCTGTTCGGCCCGTTGCGGGATCCACCCCGGCGGCTGCAGGACGGTCGCCCACGCGTCGACGTACTCCGGGACGTAGACGTGCCCGTGCCCGGGCGGGACCCCGACCGCGAACGGCAGGTCCGCGGTGACCTGCCAGAACGTCAGCAGCGGGATCCACACCACGGCGTCGAGGACGTCGTCGCCCCGGGGCTCGGTGAGCCAGTCCGGCCGGTTCAGGATCAGCTGCGGGCTCCACCAGACGATGGGATCCGACGGGTGCTGCACGTAGAGGACCCGGGAACCGTCCCACGGCTGCCCGGCGGACGCGATGGGCGACACCGCGTCGCGGCTGAAGCGGACCGTGCGCCCGTCGCGGTAGATCGGCGCGATCTCCGGGGTGCCGGGCTCGCGGCCGTCGACGAACTCGCGGTAGAGGGTGTTGAAGTTGGGCGGGCCGGTGAAGACGACGCCGTCGGTCCGGTTGCTCAGGTCGTGCTCGCCGCTGAACGCGGTCTCGGCGCCGAACGAGCCGAGGCTCTCGCCCGCGACGAGCAGCCGCGGCCTGCTGCCCACCGGGAGGTCGGTCCAGCGGTCGTACACCGCGTCGAACAGAGCGCGCCCCGCTTCGCGGGCCCGGTCCTGGTCGACGAGGTAGGAGATCCAGGACGGGAGGTAGGAGTACTGGATCGTGACCGCGGCGCTGTCCCCGCCGGTGATGTACTCCAGCGAGTCGATCGCGGCCGGGTCGATCCAGCCCGATCCGGTGGTGGTGATCACCACCAGCGTGCCTCGGGTGAACCCGCCCGCCCGTTCCAGGTCGGCGACGGCGAGCTGGGCCCGCTCCTCGGCCGAGTCGGCGGACTCCAGACCGGCATATGCCCGGATCGGCGTCGGCGCCGGGGCACCGGTGAACGCGGTGATCTCCGCGGGCGTCGGGCCCTTGGCGCTGAAGTTGCGCCCCTCGCGGCCCAGCGACTCCCACGCCACCATCGACGACGGCGACCCGGCCCGCTCGGGCGCGTCGGGGCGGGCGATCCCGTCGTCGGAGCCCGCGTTGCGCACGGAGAACGCCTGGTCGGCGGCCGCGACGAGACCGTCGAGCACGACCCCGCTGAACAGCAGCGCCGTGCCCACCACGACCACCGCCCAGCCGAGCGCCCTGGCGGCCCGCGGGCCGATCCAGCGGCCGAGCAGGCGGGCGAGCCACCGGTAGACCCGCCGCAGACCGCGGGAGATCCCGAGCAGGGCGGCGAACGTGACGAGCGCGACGACCGGCACGACGACCAGCGCGACCGGGCTGTCCGGCGGCACGCCCATCAGCGCGCGGATCTGGCCCTGCCAGTGGCGCCCGAGCAGCAGCGACCCGACGAGCGCCACACCGCCGACGGCGGCGAGCAGCCACCACGTGCGGGGCTGCGGCGTGCGCGCGTCCCGGTCGGCGATCGCGCGCCAGGCCCATGCCCCGACGACTCCGAGGCCGTAGCCGATGGCGGCCGCGATGCCGCACACGAGACCCTGGATGAGCCCGCTGCGCGGCAGGAGTGACGGGGTGAGCGACAGGCAGACCGCGATCACCGCCACCCAGAGGCCGGGAGGCGAGCAGTACCACCAGCGATGGCGTGCCGCTGGTGGCGTGGCGACGGCATCCGGGTGCTCCGCCACGGCGAGGTGATCCCTCGTGTCGATGTCTGCCTCCTGCCGCGCCCGACGCGCGCGAGTCTGGCCTGGCGGGCCGCGGTGCTTCTCGTCCGGGCAGGGTGATCGGTACGTTCCCGGCGAGTCAATCCCCGGCCCCGTCGAACGGAGCTCCGATGTCGCGTCACGAGCTGGTCGCCGCGCCGCCGCCCCGGGCGCTTCGGCACCCGGCGGAGATGCCGTTCTTCGTCTTCATGGTGGTCCTGAACATCGTGATCGTGGCCGCGATCGTGCGCGCGGCGTACGACGTGCCGTTCCTGCCCGAGCAGCTGCAGGACTCGGGCGTGGCCGACGCGATCCGCGGCGCCCTCATCGGGCTGCTGCTGTTCATCCCCGGGCTGATCGTCGTGCGCGAGACGCAGCGCGCCGCCACCCGCGGCACCGCGGTCCAGCTGTCGCAGCGCCAGTACCCGGACCTGTACCGGACCGCGGAGGCGTTCGCGACCGCGCTCGGGCTGCGCAGGCGTCCCGACCTGTACCTGGCCAACGGCAACGGCACCCTCAACGCGTTCGCCGCCCAGGCGACCGGCCACGACTACGTGGTGATCTCCAACGAGCTCTTCGCCAATCTGCAGGACGGCAACCGCGAGGGCCTGCGGTTCATCCTCGGCCACGAGCTGGGCCACATCCGGCTGCACCACGTCGCGCTCTGGTACCAGATCTCCGTGGCCTACTCCGAGCTGATCCCGATCCTCGGGCCGACGCTCTCGCGGCTGCGCGAGTACTCGTGCGACCGGCACGGCGCCCACCTGTCCCCGGACGGCGCCACCGGGCTCGTCCTGCTCGCCTCGGGCCGCTACACCGAGACCGACGTCGACGTCGCCCAGCTGCTGAAACAGGGCACCGAGCTGCGGGGCTTCTGGGTCGGCCTCGCCCAGCTGCCCCGGTCGCACCCCTTCACGGTCCGCAGGCTGGAACGGCTGTTCGTGCTCGGGCTGCTGCGGGCCGGGGCGCCGAGCAGGGACCCCGCACCGACGCGGCGGGGCTGACCGGTTCCGCCGGATCACCGGGGACCGCTCGCGGTTGTCCCGCGGGGCTCGCCGGCGCACCGCGGCGGGCGCGGGGCCCGGTGGCGCGGATGTCGGGGTGCGCACTGGGTTGGCACACACCCCCACGGCGCTGGCACACACCCCACGGTGCTCGCATACGCCCCCGCAGCGCTGGCACACACCCCACGGCGCTGGCACACACCCCGCGGCGCTGGCACACACCCCGCGGTGCTCGCACACACCGTCGACACTGTGTGCCGCCACCCGGGGATGTGTGCCACCACCCGCACATATGTTCCGCGGGGGGTGGGCGGGCGCGGCCAACACGGCGGACCGGGCGAGGACGGGCGGGCGCGGGGCGGCAGCGGGCCAACCCGTCGGCGTTCGCACAGACCCCGTGGCGCTTACACACACCGTCGACACTGTGTGCCAGCACGCGGGGATGTGTGCCACCGCCCGCACATATGTTCCGGCGGGCGCGGGACGGGGACGGGCGGGGCGGGACAGGACCGGCGGGCGCGGGCGGGCGCGGCGGGCGCCGGCGGCGTGGGCGAGGCCCGCCGGGGCGGGGACGGGCGGGCGCGGCGGGGGCGGGGCGCCTCAGGCGAGTGGCCCCGGTGCGCCGTCGGCGACCAGCTCTGCCGGCACGTCGACGACCCGGCTGCGCAGGTACTCGCCCAGGCCCTTCGCCTGCGGGTCCGGGCGGGTGGCGGAGGCGACGCCGTCGCCGAGGAGGCCGCGCACGACCACGTTGACCGCGCGCAGGTTCGGGAGCGGATAGACGTCGATCGCGAGGTCCGCGGCCTCGGGGCCGAGCAGCGCCCGGGCCGTCTCGGCGGTGAGGAAGCCCCGCAGCCACGCGAACCCGGCGTCGGTGCGGGCCCAGACGCCGACGTTGGCGTCGCCGCCCTTGTCACCGGAGCGCGCACCGCAGAGCCGGCCGAGGGGGACGCGGACGGTGCGCGGCGGGGTAGCAGGGGATGGGCCGCCGTGCCCGGGCGCGGCCGGGGGCAGGCCGCCATCGGCCGGGCGCGCCGGGGTAAGGCGGCCCTGCTCCGGTGGGACCGGAGCAGGGCCGCCGTCCTGCAGAACACCGGGCGCACCGCGGACCCTGCCCTGCACGCCAGGGCGCGCCGGGTCCGAACGCCCGGACGGGCCCACGGCCACCGCCGGGTCGACAGCCGCCGCCGGAGCAACCGGAACGTCCGAAGCAACCGGAGCAACCGGAGCAACCGGAGCAACCGGAGCAACCGAAGCGACCGGAACGTCCGAAGCGACCGCGGCAACCGAAGCGACCGGAACGTCCGAAGCGACCGCGGCAACCGGAGCAACCGGAGCAACCGAAACGTTCGAGGCAACCGCGGCGACCGGAGCAACCGGAGCACCCCCGCCGACCGGAACGTCCGAAGCAACCGTCGGCGGATCCCCGATCACCCGCCGCTCCCCGCCGGGCAGCACCACGGCGTGCTCGACCGCCGACCGTGGCACCGCCGCGGGCC
>NZ_JBFWVQ010000015.1:0-25850 GCF_050246655.1 Pseudonocardia sp. | reverse complement strand
GCAACCGGAGCACCCCCGCCGACCGGAACGTCCGAAGCAACCGTCGGCGGATCCCCGATCACCCGCCGCTCCCCGCCGGGCAGCACCACGGCGTGCTCGACCGCCGACCGTGGCACCGCCGCGGGCCGGTAGACCCCGTACGCCGACTCCGCGGTGGGCGGAGTGGTGGTGTGGAACCCCGCGTAGCCGCCCAGCGCGAGCTCCATCGTCGCGTTGGAGAACGCCCGCCCGACGGTGCGGGGGTCCGGGTCCTTGACCGTGATGCGCAGGTGCGCGGTGGCCTGCTCGTTGGTCGGCGCGTCGGGCCGGTCGAAGCGCAGCAGCCGCACGTCCACCTCGGCGAACCGCTCCCGCCCGCCGAGGACCTCGAACAGCAGCGCCTCGGCGCGCGCCGCCTTGGCCTCGACGTCGAGCCCGGTGAGCACGAGCGTCATCGTGTTGCGGTAGCCGCCGGCGTCGTTGAGGGCCACCTTGAGCGTCTCCGGCGGGGGGCTGCCGCGCGTCCCCGAGATCTCCACCCGGTGCTCGCCGACCTGCGCGAGCCGCGCGGTGTCGACGTGCGCCACCACGTCCGGGCCCAGGTAGGCGGGCGGGCCGATCTCGTAGAGCAGCTGGGCGGTCACCGTCCCGACCGAGACGAGGCCACCGGTACCGGGATGCTTCGTGATCACCGACGAGCCATCCGCGGAGACCTCCGCGATCGGGAACCCCGGATAGCGCCGGTCGGTGATCTCGTCCAGGAACGGGTAGTTGCCCCCGGTCGCCTGCGGCCCGCACTCGATCACGTGCCCGGCCGCGACGGCCCCGGCCAGCGCGTCCCAGGAGTCGACGGCCCAGCCGTGCCACCACGCCGCCGGGCCCACCACCAGCGACGCGTCGGTGACCCGCCCCGTCACGACGACGTCAGCGCCCGCCCCCAGGGCCGCGGCGATGCCCCAGCCGCCCAGGTAGGCGTTCGCCGACACCGGCTTGCCCTCGGGAGCGGGCACCACGGCGGACAGCGCCCCCCGCAGGTCGTCGCCCTCCACGTGGGCCACCGACGCCGCGAGCCCCAGCCGCGCCGCCACGTCGCGCACCGCGGCCGCGCACCCGGCGGGGTTCAGCCCGCCCGCGTTCGCGACGATCCGGATCCCGCGCTCCAGGCACGTCCCGAGGACCTGCTCCACCTGTGTCACGAACGTCCTCGCGTAGCCGCCACCCGGGTCCTTGGCCTGCGCCTTCGCCAGAATCAGCATCGTCAGCTCGGCGAGGTAGTCCCCGGTCAGGACGTCGATGTCGCCGCCGGACACCATCTCGGCCGCCGCGGCGAGCCGGTCGCCGTAGAAGCCCGAGCAGTTGGCGATCCGGACGGGGCGGCTCACGAGAACGCCCCCGGCCTGCGCCCGGAACCGGGCTCGCCCGCGAACGCCTGCCCGATCTCCATCCACTCGCGCGCGTGCGGCCCGACGACCTCCAGCGCGAGGTCGTCGCGGTGACGGCGCTGGGTGATCGCGAGGCAGAAGTCCAGGGCGGGACCGGCGA
Source organism: Pseudonocardia sp. (assembly GCF_050246655.1). Lineage (GTDB taxonomy): Bacteria > Actinomycetota > Actinomycetes > Mycobacteriales > Pseudonocardiaceae > Pseudonocardia. The sequence continues at coordinate 24,329 of NZ_JBFWVQ010000015.1, read as the reverse complement.
CGCGATCCGGCGCGTCCGCCGGCCCCCAAGCCCACGTCGACCCGTCCGGCGCCAGCAGCTCGACCCGGACGGGGGCGGAGGGCAGCTCCCGCCCGTGCACGGCGTAGCTGAACGCCCGCGCCCCGACGCCGATGTGCGCGACGTGCCGCAACCGCCCGGTCGGCTCCCGGACCGCCCCCACCGTGTCCGCGACGTCCTGCCCGTGCGCCCAGGTCTCCATGATCCGCGCGGTGAGCGAGGACGCCGCGCTCATCGGCGGCCCGAACCAGGGCACGCGCAGCCCCGGGTCCAGGCCGCGGAAAGCGGCCAGCAGGTGGGCCCGCGACGCGTCGAACCACGCCATCAGCTCCGCACCCGGCATCGATCGGTACCGCGCGGCGATCGTGTCCGGGCTGACCCCGCCCTCGGCCACGATCTCCGCCAGGTAGGCGCGGAAGGCGTCCGGCTCGACGGCGGACTGCACGGCGACGTCGTCGAAGTACGCCAGGTGCGACACCTGGTCGGCGATCGACCAGCCCTGCGCGGGCGTCGGCCGCGCCCAGTCCGCGGGAGCGAGCCCGGCGAGGATCCCGCGCAGCTCGGCGGACTCCGCGGCCAGGTCCTCGGCCAGCGCCGCCATCGAGACCGGCACGGCTACCTCCCCGTCCAGACCGGGGCGCGCTTCGCGCGGAACGCCGCCGGCCCCTCCTGCGCGTCCGCCGACCGGTAGACCGGCGCCCAGATCTCCTCGGCGCGCGCGTACGCCTCGCCGCGCCCGCACTCGGCCGACAGGTATGCGGTGCGCTTGGCCGCCCGCACCGACAGCGGCGCGTTCGCCGCGATCCGCTGCGCCAGCTCCTGCACGTGCGACCGCAGCGACCCCGCCGGGACGACGGCGTTGACCAGCCCGACCTCGTACGCGCGGCGCGCGTCGAGCGGATCGCCGGTGAGCAGGATCTCCAGCGCCACCCGTGGCGGCACGAGCCAGGACAGCGGCGCCGCCCACGGCGATCCGCGGCCCACCTTCACCTCGCTGACGGCGAACCGGGCGTGCTCCGCGGCCACGACCAGGTCGCAATGCTGGGCCAGGAGGAACCCGCCCGCGTACGCCACCCCGTTCACGGCGGCGATCGTCGGCTTCGGCACGTCGATGTTGCGTCCGAACTGCGGCAGGAAGTCCGGCGGTGGGATCGCCAGCGCCGTCTCGGCCATCTCGTGGAGATCCCCGCCCGCGCAGAACGCCTTCTCCCCCGCCCCGGTGAGGACGAGGACGGCCGCGGCGTCGTCCGCGACGAACCGCCGCGTGCCCGCCCACAGCCCCTCCCGGACCTGTTTCGACAGCGCGTTGCGCGCCTCGGGACGGTCGATCGTCATCCAGGCGACGCCGTCGACGACCTCGTAGCGGACGCTCACGGGAACATCCTTCGCAGCTCCGGTCGGTTGAGCTTGCCGCTGCCGGTGCGCGGCAGGGCGTCCACCATCTCGATGCGCCGCGGCCGGTGGATGCCGCGCAGGTCCGGGTTCTCGGCGCACCAGCGCGCGATCTCGTCGACGGTGAGATCGGCACGCCGCGCGACGACGACCGCCGTCACCTGCTCGACCCAGCGCTCGTGCGCCGTGCCGATCACCGCGACCTCGGCCAGGTCCGGGTGGTTCGCGAGGTGCTCCTCCACCATCTGCGGGAACACGTTCTCCCCACCGGTGACGATCATGTCGTCGATCCGGTCGACGTAGTACAGGTAGCCGTCGGCGTCGCGGGACATGAGGTCGCCGGTGCGGAACCAGCCGTCGACCCACTTCTCGGGCACGTCGATCCCCCAGTACCCCGGCGTGACCGCGTCCCCCCGCACCCACAGCTCGCCGACGCCGGGGTCGCCCGGCTCCAGCTCCGGGCCACCGTCCGGCGGCACGAGGCGGGTGCGCACGATCTGCGACAGGGGCCGCCCCATCGAGTCCGGGCGCCGCTGCTCGCCCGGGGCGTAGGACACGACGAGCCCGCTCTGCTCGGTCTGCCCGTAGATCTCCACGCCCGCGATCCCGGTGCCGGCTCGCAGCCGCTCGATCGCGGCGGTCGGCGTGCGGGAGCCGCCGAACATGCAGATCCGGAACGAGTCCAGCACCACGGGGTTGTCGACGGTCCGGTTGCCGACGTCGATCATCATCGTGGAGATCAGCCCGCCGTACGTGGGCCGCAGCCGCTGCGCGAGGTCGATCCACGTCGCGGCGTCCCAGCGCGGCATGAACGTGATCTCGCCACCGCGGGCGAGGATCGTCAGGCTCGCCAGCTGCAGCCCGCCCACGTGGAACAGCGGCATGCGGTTGAGCACGTGGTCGTCCGGGCCGATCCCGTAGAGGTCGACCACGCCCTCGACCTGCGCCCAGGTGTTGCGGTGGGTCTGGCGCACGCCCTTGGGCACGCCGGTGGAGCCGGAGGTGTACATCAGCAGGGCGTCGTCGCCGTCCAGCCGGGGGACGACGTCGTGCACCGGGGCGTGGGCCGCGAGCGCGGCGGCGAAGGAGCCGCCCGGGCCGGTGGTGAGGATCTCCGGGCAGCGCTCGCCCAGCAGCGACTTCAGCCGGTCCGCCTCGACCGGGGTGGTGACGACGCGGGTGGCGCCGCTGTCGGTGACGGCGTGGCGCAGCGGCGCGTCCGGGAAGAGCACGTTGAGCGGGACGGCGACCGCACCCCCCTGCCACGTCCCGAGGACACCGGGCAGGTACTCCAGGCAGTTCGGCAGGAGGAACCCGATCCGCTCCCCCGGTGCGACGTCGACCGCGCGCAGGTACCCGGCGAAGCGGCCGGCCTGCTCGCTGAGCTCGCCGTAGCCGATCTCGGTGTCGTCCAGCCGCAGCGCCGTGCGGCCTGCGGCGTCCGCGGCGCTGCACCGCAGCAGGGTGGCGATGTTCACTGTTCGTCCTCCTCGACGGTGTCGACCAGCTCGATACCGGCCAGCACCTGCCCGGTGTCGACCTGGTCGCCCGGCGCGACGTGCACCTCGGCGACCACCCCGTCCACCGGGGCGGTGACGGAGTGCTCCATCTTCATGGCCTCCAGCACCACCAGCGCCGTTCCGGCCGCGACCACGTCGCCCGGCCCGGCGAGCACGCGCACCACCGCGCCGGGCATGGGGGCGAGCAGGGAGCCGGCGTGGGCGAGCGCGTCCGGGTCGGCGAAGCGGGGCACCTCGACGAGCGCGGCGGAGCCGTCCGCCCCGTCCACGTACGCCACGCCGTCACGGAGATGGATGTCGTACGCGCGCCGGATCCCGTCGATCTCCAGCTCGACGTGCCCGGGCGTCGCGGAGACCAGCACGGCCGTGAGGGGCTCGCCGTTCACCGCCAGCTCCAGCCCGGCGCGGCGGAACGCGTAGGTGACCTCCAGCGTCTCGCCGCCGCGGGTGTAGGCCACGTGCCGGGGCACGCCGGGGACGTTGCGCCATCCCGAGGGCAGCCCGGCGAGCACCCGGGCGTCGCGCCGGTGGACGGCTTGGCGGGCCAGCGCCGCCGCGGCGGCCTGCCGCGCGCCCCCGCCCTCCGGGGCACCCAGCGCGGCCGGACCGTGGCGGGTGAGGTAGCCCGTGTCGGTGCGCCCGGCGCGGAACTCCTCCTCGCGCAGGATGCCGACGAGCAGGTCGCGGTTCGTGGTCACGCCGTGCAGCTCGGCGCGGGCGAGCGCGCGGGCGAGCGTGCGGGCGGCCTCCCTGCGCGTGCGGCCGTGGGCGATCACCTTGGCGAGCATCGGGTCGTAGGCGGTGCCGACGACGGAGCCGTCCGTGACGCCAGAGTCGACGCGCACGCCGGGCAGTGCGGGCACCCGGAAGCGGTGCAGCGTGCCGGTGGCGGGCAGGAACCCGGCGGGCACGTCCTCGGCGTAGAGGCGTGCCTCGATCGCGTGCCCGTCGATCCGGGCGTGTGTGACCTCCGGGGGCAGCGCCTCGCCCTCGGCGATCCGCAGCTGCAGCTCCACGAGGTCCAGCCCCGTCACCAGCTCGGTGACCGGGTGCTCCACCTGCAGCCGGGTGTTGACCTCCAGGAAGAAGAACCGGCCCTGCGCGTCCAGCACGAACTCGACCGTGCCCGCGCCGACGTAGCCGATCGCCTTGCCCGCCGCCACCGCCGCGGCCCCCAGCTCCGCGCGCAGCGCCTCGTCCACGGCGGGGGAAGGGCACTCCTCGACGATCTTCTGATGGCGCCGCTGGATCGAGCACTCACGCTCGAACAGGTGCACGACGGCGCCGTGGGTGTCGCCGAGGATCTGCACCTCGACGTGGCGGGGATCGACGAGGTACCGCTCGAGGAACACCGTCCCGTCGCCGAACGCCGACGCCGCCTCCCGCCGCGCACTCTCGACGGCCGCGACCAGCGCCGTGCCGTCCGGCCCGCCTTCCTGCACCAGCCGCATGCCGCGCCCACCGCCGCCGAACGCGGCCTTGACCAGCAGGGGGAACCCGATCCCCTCCGCCAGCTCGCTCAACGACGGGCTCGCGCCCTCCGCCGCCGCGGCGAGGTCCGTGTCCGGGTGCACGGTGGCGCCCGGTAGCACCGGCACCCCCGCGGCCGCCATCAGCGCCTTCGCCTCCGGCTTCGCGCCCATGGCGGCGATGGCCTCCGGCGACGGCCCGACGAACGTGAGCCCGGCCGCGGCGCACTCCCGGGCGAACCCCGCGTTCTCCGAGAGGAACCCGTAGCCCGGATGGACCGCGTCCGCGCCGGTGGCCCGCGCCGCGGCGATCACGAGGTCGCCGCGCAGGTACGTCTCGGCGGGCGCGACGCCCGGCAACCGGACGGCCTCGTCCGCGAGCCGGACGAACGGGGCGTCCGCGTCGGCGTCGGAGTGGACGGCGACGGTCGCGATCCCCAGGGCGTGCGCCGTGCGCATCACCCGCGCCGCGATCTCGCCGCGGTTCGCGACGAGCAGCTTCTCGATCACGGCTCTCGGCTCCTCTCGAGGCGCACGAGTGGCCCGTTCGTCCAGCTGAGTGGGACGAACGGGCCGTTCGTCCTGGATGCGCGGGTGGGCACGGCGCTCACATCCGGAAGACGCCGAAGCCGCGGCGGCCCTCGACACGGTCGGAGTGGACGGCCGACAGCGCCATCCCCAGCACGGTGCGGGTGTCCCGGGGATCGACGATGCCGTCGTCGTAGACGCGGGCGGTGACGGCGAACGAGTGCGACTCCGTCTCGATCTGACGCTCGATCGCCGCCGTCCGCTGCCGGTCCGCCTCCTCGTCGAACGGCTTGCCCTGCGACGCCGCCGACGCCCGCCCGACGATCGACAGCACCCCGGCGAGCTGCGCGGCTCCCATGACGGCGAGCTTGGCGCCGGGCCAGGCGAACATGAACCGCGGGTCGAACGCGCGCCCGGACATGCCGTAGTTGCCCGCCCCGAACGACGACGCCATGTTGATCGTCACGTGCGGCACCGTGCTGTTCGTGACGGCGTTGATCATCTTGGCACCGTCCTTGATGATCCCGCCCTGCTCGTAGCCCGCGCCGACCATGTAGCCCGTGGTGTTCTGCAGGAACAGCAGGGGCGTGTCGGTCTGGTTGGCGAGCAGGATGAACTCGGTGGCCTTCTTGGCCTCCTCGCTGAACAGCACGCCGCGGTGGTTCGCGAGCACGCCCACCGGGTAGCCGTGCAGGCTCGCCCAGCCGGTGACGAGGGAGGTGCCGTAGATCGGCTTGTACTCGTCGAACTCCGAGCCGTCGACGGTGCGGGCGAGGATCTCGCGCGGGTCGAACGGCACCTTCACGTCGGCGGAGACGATGCCGAGGATCTCCTCGGGGTCGTAGCGCGGCGGCGCCGGGTTCGCCGACGGCGCGGGCCCGAGCTTGCGCCAGTTGATGCGCGCGAGGATGCGCCTGCCGAGCCGGATCGCGTCACGCTCGTCCGCGGCGAACTGGTCGGACAGGCCCGAGACACGGCTGTGCATCTCGGCGCCGCCGAGCGACTCGTCGTCGGACTCCTCGCCGGTGGCCATCTTCACCAGCGGCGGGCCGCCGAGGAACACCTTCGCGCCCCGGTCGACGAGCACGGCGTGGTCGCACATGCCGGGCACGTACGCGCCGCCCGCGGTCGAGTTGCCGAAGACGATCGCGACCGTCGGGATGCCGAGCCCGGACAGCTCCGTCAGCTCGTGGAAGATCCGCCCGGCCGGGACGAACAGGTCCAGCTGGGTGGGCAGGTCCGCTCCCCCGGACTCGACCAGGTTCACCACCGGCAACCGGTTGATCCGCGCGATCTCCAGCGCGCGCAGCGACTTGCGCAGCGAGTACGGGTTCATCGCGCCGCCGCGGACGGTGGGGTCGTGCGCGATCACCATGCACTCCACGCCCGACACGACCCCGATCCCGGTGAGGAGCGACGCGCCGACGGTGAACTCCGTGCCCCACGCGGCGAGCGCGGACAGCTCCAGGAACGGGCTGTCCGGGTCCAGCAGCAGCTCCACCCGCTCCCGGGCGGCCAGCTTTCCCCGGTCGCGGTGGCGCTGCATGTAGCGCTCACCGCCGCCCGCGACGACCGACGCGAGCACCTCGTCCAGCTGGGCGAGCACCTCCAGCTGGGCCGCGCGGTTGCTCGCGTACGTCGCGGAGGAGGTGTCGAGCTGGGACTTGAGCACGGTCATGCGGCTCCCCCGTGGAAATGGCCCGCGTGCCGCTCCCGCACGACGTTCTTCTGGATCTTCCCCGTGGACGTGCGGGGCAGCTCGTCGACGACGATCACCGCCTTCGGCACCTTGTAGCCGTCCAACCGCTCCCTGAGCCGGGCGCGCAACGCCTCCGCGTCGATCGTCGCACCGGGCTTCGGTACGACGACGGCGGTGATCGCCTCGCTCCACCGCTCGTGCGGCAGCCCGACGACCACCACCTCGGCCACCGCGGGCTCGGTGTCGTACACCGCCCGCTCCACCTCGATCGACGCGACGTTCTCCCCGCCGGTCTTGATCACGTCCTTGAACCGGTCCGCGAACCACAGCACGCCGTCCTCCCCGAAGCGCCCGACGTCACCGGAGTGGAACCAGCCGTGCCGGAAGGCTTCGGCGGTGGCCTCGGGGTTCGCGAGGTAGCCCTGCATCGTCGACGGCCCGCGGTAGACGATCTCGCCGGTCTCCCCGCGCGGCAGCAGCGTCCCGTCCTCGGCCATGATCGCCACCTGGACGCCGGTGAGCGGCGTGCCGACGGCGCCGACGTGGCTGAGCTGGTGCTCGGGCCGGAAGAGCGTGGTGATCGGGCTCATCTCCGTCTGCCCGAACAGCAGCGCGAACTCGCAGCCGAACCCGTCCAGGCAGGCCCGGATCTGCGCCCGCGGCATCGGCGCCATCGCGTAGACGGCCCGGCGCAGCGACGACAGGTCCCGGCCGGCGAACGACGGGTGCTCCAGCGCCGCGCGGTACATCATCGGCAACCCGAAGACCTGCGTGATCCGCTCGCGCTCGACCGTGTCGAGGAACGCCGCCGGGTCGAAGCCGCGGTGGATCACGATCGTCGCACCGACGACCACCGCCGGCGTGCAGAAGGCGTTCAGCTGCGCCGTGTGGAACATCGGCATCATCGCGAGGAAGCGGTCCTCGGCGCGCCAGCCCGAGTCCAGGGCCGCCGACATCGACTCCAGGTGGATCGCGAGGTGGGTGCCGATCACGCCCTTGGGGAACGACGTGGTCCCCGAGGTGTAGAGATACGACAGCGGCGCCCGGTCCTCGACCGGCACCTCCACGGGGGACGCGTCGTCCGCGAGCAGCGCGTCGAGCGTCGTCCAGAAGCGGTCGGCCGGGTCCTCGTCGTGGGCGGCGCCGAGGCCGGGCGCGACGACCACGTCCGCGACGTCGGACACCTTCGTGACCGCCGGCGCGACGGCGCCGACCAGCTGCGACTCCACCACGATGCCCCGGGCACCGGAGTGCCCCAGCACGTAGGCGACCTCGTCGGCCCGCCAGCCGAGGTTGACCGGCACGCAGACCACCCCGAGCCGCGCGCAGGCGTAGTAGACCGCGAGGAACTCCGCGCAGTTGCCCGAGGCGATCGCGAGCGCGTCCCCGGCGGTGTAGCCGCGTGCGGCGAACCCGCGGGCGAGCCGGTTCACCCAGGCGTCGAGCTCGCCGTAGGTCAGGCGCCGCCCGCCGTCGACGAGCGCGGGGGTCTCCGGACGCGCGGACGCGACGCGGGCCAGCGCGTCCGCGACGTTGACCCGCTGGATCATGTTCCGTTCCACGCCTGCCTCCCTCGTAGGCCTAGTAGGACCGTGGCAGGCCCAGGCTGTGCTGGGCGACGAAGTTGAGGATCATCTCGCGGTTCACCGGCGCGATCCGCAGCAGCCGCGCCAGCCCCCAGTACGGCAGCAGGCCGAACTCGGCGGAGACGCCGTTCCCGCCGTGGGTCTGCATCGCCGCGTCGACCGCCGCGATCGCGGCCTCGGCGGCGGCGTACTTCGCCATGTTCGACGCCTCGCCCGCGGGCAGACCGCGGTCGTGCAGGGCGGCGGCCCGGTGCGTCATCAGCGCGGCGAGCTCCGTCTCGATCTTGGCCTTCGCCAGGGCGTGCGCGACGCCCTGGTGGGCGCCGATCGGCGTGTCCCACACCGTGCGCTCGCGCGCGTACCGGGCGGCCCGGTCCAGGGCGTAGCGGGCGATGCCGACGCAGAGCGCCGCGCCGGTGATCCGCTCGGGGTTGAGCCCGTGAAAGACCTGCCGGAAACCCTGGTTCTCCTCCCCGACCAGCGCGGACGCCGGCACCCGCACCTCGTCGACGTGCAGGGTGAACTGCTTCTCCGGGAGCATCACGTCCACCGGGAGCGGCGTGGCGGTGAGGCCCGGCGCGTCGGTGGGCACCAGGAACAGCGACAGCTGCGCCATCCCCTCGTCGGTGCGGCCGGTGCGGGCGACGAGCAGCAGCGCCTCGGCGGTGTCCACGCCGGAGATGTAGTACTTCTCGCCGCGCAACACCCACTCGTCCCCCTCGCGGCGGGCGGTGGTGGCGAGGCGGTGGGTGTTGGACCCGGCGTCGGGCTCCGTGATCGCGAAGACGACCTTCGCGCGCCCGCTCGCGAGGCCCGGCAGCCACCGCGTGCGCTGCTCGTCGCTGCCGAACTCCGCGATCACCTCCGCCGAGATCGCGGCGGTGACGAGCAGCAGCAGGATGGGGGCGCCCCGTGCGGCGATCTCCTCGCAGACGACGGTGAGCTCGGCGAGCCCGCCACCGCCGCCGCCGTACTCCTCGGGGACGTTGACACCGACGAACCCGGCATCGCCCAGGGCGTGCCACAGTTCGGTGCACTCGCGGCCCGCGCGGGCGTGCTCGACGTAGTAGCGCCCCCCGTACGGGGTGGCGATCGCCCCCACCGCGGCACGGAGGTCGCGCATCACGTCACTCTCGGTCACGTCCATGCCGCTCCCCGGTGAGCACGGTGATTTCTGGTTCACTCATGGTGCACCGTAGCGGGTGGCTGCCATGATGGCCAGATGACCGCCGCAGCGTCCTCGGGAGCGTCCTCGGCACCGTCGGCCCGCCGCCGCAGACCCGATCCCGACCGTCGCGAGCGGATCCTCGCCGCCGCCGCCGAGCTGGCGTCCCGCCGCGGCTTCCACGACATCGGCCTTGCCGACATCGGTGCGGAGGCGGGCATCGTCGGCTCGGGGGTCTATCGCCACTTCCCGAACAAGGACGCCATCCTGGTCGCACTCCTCGACCGCGGGATGACCCGCCTCGCCGACGGCGCCGCCGCCGTCCTCGCGGCGGCGAGCGATGATCGCGAGGCGCTGTCCGGCCTGGTCAGAGACCACATCAGGGTGGCGATCGAGCACCGGGAAATCCTCGCGGTCTACCACCGCGAGATCCACAACCTGCCCGAGGAGCAGCGCCGCGCGCTGCGCCGTCGCCAGCGCCACTACGTCGAGGACTGGGTGCACGCGCTGGCCCCGCTGCGCCGCGACCTCGCGGACGGCGAGCTGCGCCTCGCCGTCCACGCAGCGATCGGCGCGGTGCAGTCGACGCTGTTCTTCCGCAGTGGCCTCGCCCCCGGGCGGCTCGCCGCCCTGCTCGACGTCATGGCCCACGGCTGCCTCGGCGTCGAGCCGTCACGAAGTGAATTTGTGTTCACTCAACCCTTGTGAGAGTGAGCAGGCTCACGGGATGCTGGAAGCCGGCACCGGCGGGAAGGGACCAGCAATGGCGGCAGCGACAGCAGCAGCGACAGCGGCAGCGGGTGGGGCTGCCGGACTCCCGCTCCGCACCCACGGCACCGCCCTCCCGGACGCGACGGCGATCGACGCCGAGACGCTGCGCGGCCGTCGCGCCGTCCACCGCTGGGAGCGCACCTCGATCGGCGACGTCTTCGAGCGGCTCACCTGGAGCCGCCCGGACCAGGCGGCGATCGTGGCTGCCGACGGGGCCTGCGGCGAGGAGCGGTTCGCGTGCGTCACCTACCGGGAGGCCGACGCCGTCGCGAACCGGCTCGCCCATGCGCTCGCCGCCGCGGGGCTCGTTCCCGGGGACCGGGTGCTGCTGTTCTGCGAGAACACGGTCGAGGCGTTCCTCGCCAAGGTCGGGATCGCGAAGGCCGGAATGGTCGCCGTCCCGCTGAACCCGGGCCTCGCGCCGGACGTCGTGGAGCACCTCGTGCGGCTCACCGAGCCCGGCCTCGCGATCGTCGACGCCGAGCTGTGGCCGCGGCTGGCGCCCGTCGCGAACGCGACCGGGCTGCGCGTCGGCGCCACGATCACCGTCGGCGGGGACCCGGTGGCAGGCAGCCCCGCGTTCGGCGCGCTGCTCGACGGGCATCCCGACACCGAACCGGACGTGCAGATCCACGGCGACGACATCGTCCAACTGCTGTTCACCTCGGGCACCACCGCACTGCCCAAGGGCGTGATGCTCTCGCACGGCGCGGTGCAGCTCGCCGGGCTGAACTTCGCGCTCTCGCTCACCCGCGGGCTGCGCCACGAGACCGACCTGCGGGTTGCCACGTTCCTGCCGATGATCTACCACGTCGGCGACGCGCTCTTCACCTACTCCGCGTTCCTCGCGGGCGGCACGCTCGTGCTGGGCCGCCGCCCGCTGCCAGGCGCGGTCGTCGACGCCGTCGCCGCGCACGCCGTCACGGCGCTGTGGGCGGGCTCGCCGCAGTTCGTCGCCGCGCTGGCAGCCGAGCTCGACGCCCGCCCCGGGCTCGACGTCTCGTCCCTCACCACGCTCGTCTACGGCTGGGGCGCGCTGGCGCCCGAGCTGCTGGCGCGCCTGGAGGCGCGAGCCGCGCCGGGCTTCGTCACGCTCGGCATCTTCGGGCAGACCGAGGCCATCGCCTGCCACCGTTTCTGGCCCACCGCCTGGCCCGACGTGCACGCCCGCACCGCGCCCGCGGTCAACTACGTGGGCGTGCCCTGCGGCCTGCTCGCGTCGGACGTCGTCGACGAGTCCGGCGAGCCGGTGCGCGGCGAGCCGGGCGAGGCCGTCTACCGCTCCCCCGTCATGACCGCCGGGTACTACCGCGACCCGGACGCCACACGGGAGGCCTTCCGGGGCGGCTGGTTCCACTCCGGCGACTCCGCCGTCGTCGACGACGACGGGCTGCGGATCATGGTGGACCGCTTCAAGGACATCGTGAAGACGGGCGGGGAGAACGTCTCCAGCCTGCGCGTCGAGGCGGTCCTGCACCAGCACCCGGGCGTCGCGAAGGCCGCCGTCGTCGGGCTGCCGCACGCGCGGTGGGGCGAGGCCGTCACCGCCGTCGTCGTGCCGCGGCCCGGGGCGCAGCCGGACGCGGAGGCGGTCGTCGCGTTCTGCCGGGGACGCCTCGCCGGGTACGAGACGCCGAAGGCCGTGGTGTTCACCGACGCGCTGCCCGAGACCGTCGGCGGAAAGGTGCTCAAGTACCGGCTGCGCGAGGCGTACACGAACCTGTACGACTAGCGCGTGACCTCGACATCGACACCGGACCCCACCCCGCGCGCCCTGCCGGTCCTCGACCAGGACGCGATCACCGCGGTCGAGGAGCGGCTCGCCGTGCACGACGTGCAGCTGCTCTGCGGCACGGTCGTGGACCCCGCCGGCGTCATCCGCGCGAAGGCCGTCCCGGTGGCGCGGACGGGTGCGTTCCACGTCGGCGGCATGGGCGCCTCGCCGAGCTGGAACGTCTTCTGCACCGACAACGCGATCGCGTTCCGGCCGGGGTTCGGGGTTGTCGGCGACCTGCGGCTGCGCGCCGATCTCACCGCCCTGCGCGTCCTGGAGGGCGGGCTCGCGTGGGCACCCACCGAGATGACCACCCAGGACGGCACCCCCGCCCCGGTGTGCACCCGCGGGCTCCTGCGGCGGGCGCAGGCCGGCCTCGAGGAGCGCGGGATCGTCGCGCGGGTGGGGGCCGAGCTGGAGTTCGTCGTCACCGAACGGGTCGGGCACCCCTGGAACGCCTACGGGCTCGGTCCGCTCCTGGACCTCGAGGCGTTCGTGCAGGAGCTCCTCGCGGCGCTCGCCGCGGCGGGCCTGCCCGTCGAGCAGGTGCATGCCGAGTACGGCGCCGGCCAGCTGGAGCTCTCGCTGCCGCCCGCCGACCCGCTCGCCGCGGCGGACGGCGTCGTCCTGGCGCGGACACTGGCCGGCCGGGTCGCCCGCCGCCACGACCTCGCGGTGTCGTTCTCCCCGCTGCCGTTCGCGGACGGCGCCGGGAACGGCGCGCACCTGCACCTGTCCCTGCACCGGGACGACCGACCGTTGTTCTCCGGCGGCGACGGGCCGCACGGCCTCACCCGCGAGGGCGGCGCGGCGATCGGCGGGATCGTCGCGGGCCTGGCCGACCTGATCGGCGTGTTCTCCGGCTCGGTGCTCTCGCCGCACCGGCTCCAGCCCGGGTACTGGTCGGGTGCCTTCGCCTGCTGGGGTCTGGAGAACCGCGAGGCGGCGGTGCGGCTGTGTGCGGCCACCCCGGGCAACCCGCACGGCGCGAGCGTCGAGCTGAAGTGCATCGATCCGTCGGCGAACCCGTACCTTGCGGCCGCCGCGCTGCTCGGGCTGGCCGCGGACGGCGTGGACCGCGGCCTGCCGCTGCCACAGGAGGTCGCGGTGAACCCGGCCGAGGTGCCCGGAACCGCCCGGCTGCCAGCGGGGCAGGCCGCCGTCCTCGCCGCGTTGGAGGCCTCCCCGCTCGCAGAGCGGCTGCTCGGCCCCGACATCCGCACGGCGCTCCTCGCGGTGCGCCACCACGAGCGGGAGACCTACGGGGACGCCGACGTGGCCGGGGTCGCCGAGCGGTTCCGGTTCACGTGGTCGGTGTGAGCGCGCCCGCCGAACTCGACGACCTCGCCGACCGCATCGCCGCCCTGCCGCTGATCGACCACCACGTGCACGGCGCGTTCACGACCGAGATCGATCGGGCCGCGTTCGAGATGCACCTCAACGAGGGCTCCCCGGAGCCTGCCCCGGCGGGCACGACACAGTTCGACTCGCCGGTGGGCTTCGCGATCCGCCGCTGGTGCGCGCCGCTGCTGGACCTGCCCCCGCACACGCCCGCCGACCGCTACTGGGCCCGGCGCACCGAACTCGGCACGGCCGAGGTGACCGCGCGGTTCCTGCGGGCCGCCGGGGTGTCGGACTGGCTGGTCGACACCGGCTACGCCGCCGACGCCGTCCTCGATCCCGCGGCGCTGGCGGCGGCGTCCGGCGGTGCGGTGCGCGAGATCGTCCGGATCGAGGCGGTGGCCGAGCAGGTCGCCGCGCGGGCACCCGCGGGCCGGGACTACGCCGACACCTTCGGCGCGCAGCTGGCGCAGGCCACCCGGGGCGCGGCCGGGGTGAAGAGCGTGCTCGCGTACCGCGCCGGGTTCGACATCGACCTGACCCGCCCCGATCCCCGCCAGGTCGCGGTGGCGGCCGCCCGCTGGATCGGCGCGGGCGGGGGGCGGCTGACCGACCCGGTCCTGCTGCGCCACGGCCTGCACACGGCGCTGCGCTGCGGGCTGCCGCTGCAGCTGCACACCGGCCTGGGCGACCGGGACCTCGACCTGCACCGCGCGAACCCCGTGCTGCTGCTGGACCTCCTGCGCCTGCCCGAGGTCGCCGCCGTCCCGGTGATGCTCCTGCACTGCTATCCGTACCACCGCGAGGCGGCCTACCTGGCCCAGGCGTTCCCGAACGTGCACATGGACGTCGGGCTCGCGCTCAACCACGTCGGCGCGCGCAGCCGCGCCGTGCTCGCCGAGTCGTTCGAGCTCGCCCCGTTCGCGAAGCTGCTCTACTCCTCGGACGCCTGGGGGCCCGCGGAGCTGCACCACCTCGGCGCCGTGCTGTGGCGGCGGGCGATCACGGCGACGTTCGGCGAGTGGGTCCGCGACGGCGACTGGTCGGCCGCGGACGCGCAGCGCGTCGCGACGATGGTGGGGCGGGGGAACGCCGAGCGCGTCTACCGGCTGTGAGGCGCCCTTCAGCGGGTCTGGCAGGGTGACGCCATGCGTACCCGGGTGATCGCCGTCACGCTGACCCTGCTCGCGACCGCGCTTCTCACCGGGTGCGCGAGCTGGGTCTCCTCCGCCGTCGGGCGAGGTCCCGCGGCGGCACCGCCCGCGGGCGCCCCGATCACCACCGGCACGACCGGCACCCTTGCGGCGGGCCCGGTCACGTTGATCGCCCTCGGCGACAGCCTCACCGCGGGCCAGGGCGACGACACGGGCGTCGGGTACGCCGGGCGGCTCGCCGAGACGATCGGCGCACTCCCCGGCCGCGAGGGCACGACGCTGGTCAACCTCGGCCAGTCCGGGTGGGACTCCACGATGATGGTCGAGGGCAGCAGCGGCCCTGGCAGCACCGACGGCCAGCTCCCCCAGGCCGTCGAGACGGCGCGGGCCGCGGCCGGCAGCCCGGTGCTCGCGACCGTCCTGATCGGGTCGAACGACCTCTGGTACGTCTACCAGAACAGCACCGAGGACCCGGCGCCCGCGGCGGACGAGGAGGCCGTGGTCACCACCTACCGCGCCAACCTGGACCGCACGGTGCGCGAGCTGCGCGAGGCGGGCGCGGCGGTCGTCGTCGGGCTGCCGGACGACCAGTCGCTGCGGCCCGGGGTCGCGGACGTGTCGCGCCTGCAGGAACTGCTGCCGAACGTGACCGCCGAGGAGGTGACGCGCATGTCGGCGCTCGCGCAGCGGCTCGCGCAGGTCGCGACGGAGATCGCCGTCGCGCAAGGGGTGTCGGCCGTCGCCACGGACGCTCCGTTCTGGACCGACCAGGACACGATGGCCGAGGACGGTGTGCACCCGAACGAGGAGGGCTACGCGGCCTTCGCCACGCTCTGGGAACCGGCGATCACGCCGCTGCTCGGCTGATCCGGAAGCGGGCGGCACGTCGCGACGGCCACGGCGCCGAGCACGGAGATCGCGGCCGTCACCAGCACCGCGGCGTCCCAGCCCGCGACGATCGCGGCGGGCGCGGGATGGGCGGCGAGCAGCGCGACGGCCGTGATCCCCACCGCGGCACCGACGAAGCGGCCGGTGTTGTTGATGGCGCTGCCGACGCTCGCGAGACCGGGCGGCATGCTCGCCACCGCCTGCCGGGGAAGCGCGGCGTTGAGCACCCCGCTCGCGAGGCCCGCCAGGAGGAGCCCCGGCAGCAGCCGGGCCGGGCCGGAGCTGCCGTCGAGGCCGGTGAGCAGCACCAGACCCGCTGCGACGCCGAGCAGCCCCGCGACGAGCTGGGCACGCGGGGAGAAGCGGTCCGGCAGGTGGCGGGCCAGCAGCGCCGCGACGGCGCTCGTGGCCGACCAGGCCAGCAGCACGACCGCCGCGAGCAGGACGCCGCGGCCGAGACCGCGCTGCAGGACCGTCGGCAGGAACGACATCGCGGCGATCACCCCGGCACCGTTGGCCAGCGCGGCGACGGTGGCCCCGACGAGGTCAGGGTTCGTGCTCCTGCGGAACAGGCGCAGGTCGAGCAGCGGCCTGCGGCGGCGCGCCTCGACCAGCGCGAACGCCGTGACGAGAACGGCGCCGGCGCCCAGCAGCGCGACGGCAGGGCCGGGCCCGCCGGTGCGGGCGAGCACGAGCCCCGCGAGCAGCGCGGCGAGCGCGGAGCCCAGCAGCAGGGTGCCGGGGAGGTCGACGCCGCCCGCGCGGGCCGGGGTGGCTGCGGCAACCGGGGCAGCCGGGGCAACCGGGCCGCTCGGGCCGCGCGAACGGCCCATACGGGAAGACCTATTTCCCGTTCGTGCCGTTCGCGCGTCAGGGGACGGGAGCCACCGCAGTGCCGCGGCGGCAAGCGCCACGGCGAGCACCGCGATCAGCCAGTACGCCGCGCGCCAGTCCCGCAGGACCTCCAGCCCCGCGGCGAGCAGCGGGCCCACGGAGATGCCCACGCCGAGGCACGCGCCCCAGATGCCGGTGGCGCGGACCCGCTCGGGCCCCGCCGGGAAGGCGTGCCCGACCAGGCCGAGGCCGCAGGCGAGCAGGGCCCCCGCGCCCAGGCCGTGACCGATGCGGGCGAGGACGAGGGCCGCGGTGGAGGGCGCGACGGCCGCGACGACGGCGGTGGCGGCGAGCAGGAGCGCCCCCGCGACGAACACGCGGCGCCGGCCGTGGGCGTCGCCGAGCGCCCCGGCCGGGATCATCGCGACGGCAACGCCGAGGCTCATCGAGCTGAGGATCCACGCCTGGCCCGCCTGGCCGGAACCGAGGCCTGCCGCGGTCCCGGCCAGCGTGGCCAGCGGGGTCGTGTAGACGATCGTGGCGAGCGCCGTCCCCGCCCCTGCGACGGCGAGGACCTGCTGCTGCGACGGCTCCACCGGCGACCTCCTCAGTCGGTCTGTTCACCGAACCACAGCTCGGCGGTTCGTTCAACAGACCAACTGTGGGACGATGGGTGACGTGGCACTCGGCAGGGACTACGCGGACCAGGACTGCTCGCTCGCCCGCGCACTCGAGGTCGTCGGCGAGCGCTGGACGCTGCTCGTGCTGCGCGACTGCTTCTTCGGGGTCCGCCGGTTCACCGACCTGCTCACCCACCTCGACATCTCCCGCGCCGTCCTCGCCACGCGGCTCGCCGATCTCGTCGCCGCCGGAGTGCTGGAGCGTGACGAGGAGCGCCATGAGTACCGCGTGACCGAGAAGGGTGCCGACCTGTGGCCCGTGCTCTACGCACTGGCCCGCTGGGGCGACCGCCACCACTCCCCCGCCGGCCCGCGCCGCCGGTTCGTCCACGCCGCGTGCGGTACGCCGCTCGACGAGGTCGCGGGCTGCCCGGCGTGCGGGGTGCGGCCCGCGCCCGCCGATGTCGAGGTGCACCCCGGCCCCGGCGCGTCCCACCGTCGCGTGGACCCCGTCAGCGTGGCCCTGCGCGCACCGCACCGCCTGCTGACCCCTGTCCCCTGATCGACGGGCCGGGTCGGGAAGGGTCGAACGACCCGCCCATCCGGGTCACCCGCCGCGCGCCCACGGGTCGTACGGCGCGTAGCGTGAGGCCCGTCCGCTCGTCCGCCCGGGGGGCCGCCATGCCGATCACCGTCTTCCTGCTCGACGACCACGAGATCGTCCGTCGCGGCATCGCGCAGCTGCTCGAGTCCGAGGACGACATCGAGGTCGTCGGCGAGGCCGGCACCGCGGCACAGGCCCTCGCGCGCGTCCCCGCCCTGCGCCCGGACGTCGCCATCCTCGATGTCCGGCTGCCCGACGGCGGCGGCGTCGAGGTCTGCCGCGAGCTGCGCTCGTCGGTGGTCCCGCCGCCCGCGTGCCTGATGCTCACCTCGTACTCCGACGACGAGGCACTCTTCGGCGCGATCATGGCGGGCGCGGCGGGCTACCTGCTCAAGCAGGTCACCGGGGTCGACCTCGTCGGCGCCGTGCGCACCCTGGCGGCAGGCGGATCGCTGCTCGACCCCCGCGCCACCGCCCTCGTGCTGGAGCGGCTGCGCCGCGGCGACGAGCCGTCCGACCCCCGCTACGACTCGCTGAGCCCGCAGGAGCAGCGCATCCTCGGCCTCATCGCGGACGGGCTCACCAACCGCCAGATCGGCACCGAGCTGCACCTGGCGGAGAAGACCGTGAAGAACTACGTCTCCTCGCTGCTGCACAAGCTCGGGTTCTCCCGGCGCACCGAGGCCGCGGTCTACGCCGCCCAGCGGCGCCCTGGCGGGCCGCGCCAGTCGTAATCCTCCCCGAACCCTCCCCGAGCGCGATCACGTG
The DNA here is from genome assembly GCF_050246655.1 of Pseudonocardia sp. Taxonomy (GTDB): domain Bacteria; phylum Actinomycetota; class Actinomycetes; order Mycobacteriales; family Pseudonocardiaceae; genus Pseudonocardia. The sequence continues at coordinate 6,198 of NZ_JBFWVQ010000015.1, read as the reverse complement.
TGTGGGATCGGCGCAGTCGGTGAACTCTATGTACGCAACGGTGCCTTGGACACCGGCCTGCCCGATGCTCCGTCGCATCGCCGCTCCATAGGGGCGGCATCGCCGAAGCCGTCGAGCCACCGGAGGGCACGTGTCCGCACCCACCACCTCGAGCCCGCCGGGACGCCGGGCCGACCGCACCCACTACCTCTACATCGCCGTCATCGTCGCCGTCTTCGCGGGGATCGTCGTCGGCTTCGCGTGGCCGTCGGTCGGCGTGGCGCTGAAGCCGCTCGGCACCGCGTTCATCGACCTGATCAAGATGATGATCTCGCCGATCATCTTCTGCACGATCGTGCTGGGGATCGGCTCGATCCGGAAGGCCGCCACGGTCGGCAAGGTCGGCGGGCTCGCCCTGGGCTACTTCCTCGCCATGTCCACGGTCGCGCTGATCATCGGCCTGGTCGTCGGCAACGTCCTGCACCCCGGCGAGGGTCTCGTCGTCACCGACGCCACCCGCAGCGCCGCCGAGAAGGCCGCGGCCGGCGAGGCGCAGGGCACCGTCGACTTCCTGCTCGGCATCATCCCGACCACGCTGTTCTCCCCGCTCACGGGCGAGTCCGTGCTCCAGACGCTGTTCGTCGCGCTGCTCATCGGCTTCGCGGTGCAGGCGATCGGCAAGCCCGGCCAGGCGGTGCTGCGCGGCGTCAAGCTGGTGGAGAAGGTCGTCTTCCGGGTCCTCGCCATGATCATGTGGGTGGCCCCGATCGGCGCGTTCGGCGCGATCGCCGCCGTCGTCGGCGCCACCGGATGGAGCGCGCTGGCCGCCCTCGGCCAGATCATGTTCGGCTTCTACCTCACGTGCTTCCTGTTCGTCGTGATCGTGCTCGGCCTGCTGCTGCGCAGCGTCACCGGCATCGGGATCTTCTCGCTCTTCCGCTACCTGGCCCGCGAGTACCTGCTGATCGTCTCGACGTCGTCGTCGGAGTCCGCGCTGCCGCGGCTGATCGCGAAGATGGAGCACGTCGGCGTCTCGCGGCCCGTCGTCGGCATCACCGTCCCCACCGGCTACTCCTTCAACCTGGACGGCACGGCGATCTACCTGACCATGTCGTCGCTGTTCATCGCCGCCGCCCTCGGCGACCCGCTGTCGGTGGGCGAGCAGGTCTCGCTGCTGCTCTTCATGATCATCGCGTCGAAGGGGGCCGCGGGTGTCACCGGCGCCGGGCTGGCGACCCTGGCGGGCGGCCTGCAGGCCCACCGGCCCGACCTCGTCGACGGCGTCGGCCTCATCGTCGGGATCGACCGGTTCATGTCCGAGGCCCGCGCGCTGACCAACTTCTCCGGCAACGCCGTCGCCACCCTGCTCATCGGCAAGTGGGTCGGCGAGTTCGACCAGGCCAAGGCCCGCCGGGTGCTCTCCGGCGAGGAGCCGTTCGACGAGGCCACGATGATCGACGAGGACCCCGCCGAGGAGGAGTCCGGGGACCCGCCGCGCGTCACCGCCGACCGCGAGCCCGCCCGCACCTGACCGGTCCGTGCCCGCTCGTTCCCGCCCGGCCGCGCGCCGGCGCCGCAGCCCGCGGCGCCGGCCCGCGGCGCCGTCGGGCACCCCGCGCCCCCCCATCCCGATCGTCACCCGCAGAACCAGCCAGCGAACGGGGGGGTTCGTGTTCGGCGGGCTCAACGTCGAGGATGACCCGCTGTCCGCCGAGGCCCTCACCAGCTATGTCGAGCGGGTCCCGGGGTTCACCGTCGCCGGGCACGCGCGCACCGGCCGCGAGGCGCTGCAGCGGCTCGCCACCGGTGGCGCGGACCTCGTCTTCCTCGACATCCACCTGCCCGACACCACCGGGCTGGACATCCTGCGGCGGCTGCGCGGCGCCGGGAACACCGTCGACGTCGTCGCGGTCACCCGGGCCCGCGACCTCGCCGTCGTGCGCGCCGCCGTCGCCTTCGGCGTCACCCACTACCTCGTCAAGCCGTTCACGTTCGCGAGCGTGCGGCAGCGGCTGGAGGCCTACCGCGCCTTCCGCAGGCGCGCCGAGGAGGGCGAGCCGCTCGTCGCCCAGAAGGACGTGGACGCCCTGGTCGGCGAGCTGCGCGACGCCCGGGAAGGCCTCACCGCGCCGCCCAAGGGGATCAGCGAGGAGTCGCTGCGGGCCGTCGTCGCCGCCATCCGGGGTCGGGGTGCGATGTCCGCGGCCGAGGTCGCCGCGGACCTGGGCGTCTCCCGCGTCACCGCCCGCCGCTACCTCGAACACCTAGTCGAGACGGGCCTCGTGCACCGCCGCGCCCGCTACCAGGGGGCTGGCCGCCCGGAGCTGGAGTACACGTGGCCCGACGACGGCGGCCGCGATGGCTGAGCCGCACACGCTGCGACCGTCCGGCTGGAGCGTCGCGACGCAGCTCTTCGCCCTCCAGGCCGTGATCATCCTGGCGGTGCTGGTCGGCGCCGGGATCGCCGCCTACCTCAACGCCGACACCGCCAACTCCGACGCGGCCCGCGACGAGGTGCTCGGCGTCGCCCGCACCCTCGCCGCCGATCCCGCCGTCCTCGCCGCGCTCGGCACGCCCGACCCGGCCGCGGAGCTCCAGCCGCTCGCCGAGCGGATCCGGGTGGAGACCCAGACGTCCTTCGTCGTGGTCATGTCGACCGGCGGCATCCGCTACAGCCACCCGAACGCGGCGCTCATCGGGCAGCACTTCCTCGGCACCATCGAGCCCGCGACCCGCGGCGAGACCGTCACCGAGGTCTTCCCCGGCACCCTCGGCCCGTCCGTGCGCGCCGTCGTTCCCGTGCGGGACGCGGCAGGCGACGTGCGAGGGCTCGTCGCGGTCGGGCAGACGGTGAGCCGGGTCAGCGCCGAGATGACCCGCCAGCTGCCGATCCTCATCGGGACGACGGTGGTCGCGCTGCTCATCGCGGGCGCGGGCTCCTGGTTCGCGAGCCGCTGGCTGCGACGATCCACCCACGACCTCGGGCCGCGCGAGCTCAGCCGCATGTACGAGTACTACGACGCCGTCCTGCACGCCGTCCGCGAGGGCCTGCTGCTGCTCGACCGCGCGGGCCGCGTCCAGCTCATGAACGACGAGGCCCGCAGGCTGCTCGCCCTGCCCGCCGACACCGTCGGGCGGCCCGTGGACGGCGCGGGGCTCCCCGACGCCCTCGGCGCGGCCCTGGCCACCGGCGCCGACCGCACCGACGAGATCTTCCTCGCGGGCGACCGCGTGGTCGTCGTCAACCAGGCGGCCGCCCGCTGGGCCGGCCACCACCTCGGCACCGTCGTGACGCTGCGCGACCACACCGAGCTGCGCGCCCTGGTCAGCGAGCTGGAGACCATCCGGGGGTTCGCCGACGCGCTGAGTGCCCAGGCCCACGAGTCGGCCAACCAGATGCACACCGTCGTCTCCCTCATCGAGCTCGGCCGTCCCGAGGAGGCGGTCGAGTTCGCCACCGGGCGGCTCGCGCAGACCCAGGCCCTCACCGATCTCGTCCTCGGCGGGATCGGCGAGCCCACCGTCGCCGCGCTCGTGCTGGGCAAGCACTCCGAGGCCGCCGAGCGGGGTGTGGAGCTGCACGTCGACCACGACGTGGAGTTCCCGGCGGGCAGCACGGACCCGCGCGACCTCGTCACCATCGTGGGCAACCTGCTGGACAACGCGATCGACGCCGCGGCCGTGACGGCCTCGACCGAGCCGTCCGCCGGTGCGCAGCGGCCGTGGGTCCGCTTCGCGGCCGAACCGGACGGGTCGGCGCTGCACCTCGAGATCACCGACAGCGGGCCGGGGCTCGCCGATGCCGACCGCGCCTTCGACCGGGGGTGGTCGACCAAGGCGGGCGGGGTGGGTGCGGCGGGTGTCGCAGGCGCGGTGGGCCCGGCGGGTGCGGTGGGTATCGCAGGCGCGGCGGGCCCGGCCGGCGCGGCCGACGGGGTGGGTGCGGCTAGCGCGGCGAGTGCGGCGAGTGCGGCGGGCGCGGTGGGCTCGGCGGGTGCGGCCGGCGCGGCGAGTGCGGCGGGCGCGGTGGGCTCGGCCGGCGCGGTAGGCGCGGCGGGCCCGGCGGGCGCGGTAGGCCCGGCCGGCGCGGCGGAAGGCGGGCCGGGGCGCCTGCACGGCCGCGGCCTCGGGCTCGCCCTGGTGGCGCAGGCGGTCCGCCGCCACGGCGGCACGGTCACCGCCCGCAACGGCTGCTCCGGCGGGGACTTCGGGACCGGCGGCGCGGTCTTCACCGTGCACCTGCCCCGCCACCGCGAGGAGCACCTTCTCCCGCGGTGACGCCGGGATCCGGCGGCCGCGGGCCGTCCCCGCGCACAGGACGTCACCGTGCGAGCAGCGTGTGCCGCCGCAGTGGGTCCGGGTGCGTCGTGGCACACACGTGCGAAAAGCGTGGGTGCCGAGACAGTGGGGTGCCGCGCGGCAGCACAGACGTGCGAGCGGTGGCACACACTCCCACGCGGCGGCACACACCGCCGGCGGCATGTGCGAGCACCGCACGCTGTGTGCGACCACCGAGGCCCGCGCCGCGCGGCGCGGGTCGGGCGGCGCGGGTCGGGCGGCGCGGGCTGCGGGGGCCGGGCGTCGGGACCACGACCGCGACCGCGACCGCGAGAAGGGTGTGCCGGCGCGCCGAGGGTCGGAGCCGCGGGAGTTGGGGGCCGTGGCGGCCGGGCCCGCGCGGCGGCACACACGTGCGAGCGGTCGCACACACCCCCACGCGGCGGCACACACCGCCGGCAGCATGTGCGAGCACCGCACGCTGTGTGCGAGCACCTCGGAGCCGGGGCCGCGAGGAGTGCCGGGCCGCGGACTGCGGGGGCTGCGGGGCCCCGACCGCGACAAGGTGTGCCGGCACCGTGGGTCGGAGCCGCGGGTGTCGAGGCCACAGCGGCCGGGCCCGCGCGGCGGCACACTCGTGCGAGCGGTCGCCCACACCCCCGCGCGCTGGCACACACCGCCGGCAGCATGTGCGAGCACCACGGGCTGTGTGCGACCACCGCGGGGCCGGGGCCGCGAGGGGCGCCGGGCCGCGGGGTGCCGGGCCGCGGGCTGCAACCGCCGGCCGTGACCCGGGCCGGGGCCGTGACCGCGACCGGGTGTGCCGGCAGCGCGGGTCGGGGCCGCGGGGTCGGGGCCGCGGGGGCGGGGCCGCGGCGGCGTCGACGGGCGGCTGGCACACACCCCGCGCGACGGTGCACACCGCCGGTGGCGCGTGCACACGTCGGACGTATGCACGGCGACGTCGGGGTGTGCACCGCGCGCGACAGTACGCACGGCGCGCGACGGTGTGCACGGCGCGCGTCGGGGTGTGCACCGCGCGCGACAGTACGCACGGCGCGCGTCGGGGTGTGCACGGCGCGCGACCGTACGCACGGCGCGCGACCGTGTGCACGGCGCGACGGCGTGCACAGCGCGAGGCAGTGAGCACAGCGCGACGGTCAGCACCGCCCGGGCCCAGCCCGGGACCATCGCCGCCCCGCACCGGGCCCACCGGTGCTGGCGCCCCGCCGCCGGGGCGGCCAGGCTGGTCACATGGACACCCACGAACCCACCCCGCTTCGCCGCAGCTCGAACCGTCTCCTCGGCGGGGTCTGCGCCGGTCTCGCCGAACGCTTCGGCGTGGACCCGCTGCTCGTCCGGATCGCCGTGGTCGTGCTCGGGATCTTCTCGTCGGGCCTCGTGCTGCTGGCCTACCTCATCGCCTGGGTCGTGATCCCGGGGCCGGCACCGTCCACGACGAGCGGTGCCGCCCCGACGGCCCGGCTCTACAACCCGTCGCCGGTACCGGTCGACCCGAAGCAGGCGTGGAACGCCGTCGGTGACGAGCTGCGCAACCTCGTCGGCGCCGTGCGGACCCCGTCGCCGCAGGCCGAGCCGGGGCGGGAGAAGCCGCGCTCGCCGCTGGACGCCGTGGACCGCGCCGCCACCGAGGCGGGCGACCGGCTGCGGACCCCCGAGGTGCGGGAGTCCGCCGGACGGCTCGCCGAGGGCCTCTCCACCGCCGTGACCAGCAGCGTCGACGAGATCGGGCGGAAGGTGAAGCGCTCGACCTGATCGCCGGTCAGACCACGAGCGGCGTGTCCGGGAAGTAGCCGCTGCACCCGGACAGGCCGCGGTCGAAGCCGTACTGCACGGCCTGGGCGCGCTCCTGCACGGTCCCGTGGTCGCGGTTCATGTCGGACTCCGCGGACGCGATGAGCGGCAGGATCGCCCCGATGT
>NZ_JBFWVQ010000014.1:6623-85472 GCF_050246655.1 Pseudonocardia sp. | reverse complement strand
TCGAACTTCGGGAAGAACAGCTCGTCGGAGAACCAGCGCATCCGGTCGAGCTCCTCGGCGGCCTCGGAGAACAGGTGGTGCGGCACGCACGCCTGGTGCGGGCACGACCCGCCGAGGAACGGCCAGGCGTCGATGATCAGCGGTCGCCCGCCCATCGCCCTCATGTACGCCGCGCCGAACCGGCCACCCGCGCCACCGCCCACGAAGATCGCGTCGTAGGGCTCGGGGTCGTCGACCAGGTTCACCAGGGGCTCGGAACCCGGCTCTGTCAGGCTTCGGTCGATCAGCTCCATCCACTCGCCGAGGTTGAGGTGCTGGTTCCGGATGTCCACGTCGTCGCCCTCCGTCGCGTCTGGTGGACCGACGGTAGGTGCGCACCGCCCGGCCTGGCTTCCCGCGTACGGCTGACGTTCGTCTGATTCGTTGTCGGCAGCGGATAAACGTCAAGCGCGCTGCGCTCACACCGCCGGGCGGGCCCGCCCCAGCGGATCCGTCGCGTGCTCGTGGTGGTAAGCGGCGACGACCGCGTCCCTCCTGCTCGCGACGCCGAGCTTGACGAAGTGCCGCGCAGGTGGGTCTTCACGGTGTTGACCGCGACACCGAGGTCGGCATACCGGCCACTGGCGGCCCGCCGGGGAGCGCGGAGATCGATCCGGCCCAGCACCTCCCGCTGCCGGCCCTCGACCCCGGCCACCGACCCGAGCGCGATGAGCGGCATCTCCGGCCCGAGCACGGCACCGAAGGCGAGCGTGCCGATCGCCGCGAGCATGATGCTTGGCGCGCGCGAGACCGGCGCGGCCGCGCCCGCGAGGCGTGAAGACCCTGTCCTCCACCGGCGCGGGTCGACTTCCCCCGATCGAGGTGATCGGGACCGGGACGAACCGACCGCGGTGATCGTCCGCGACCCGAGGTGGGCCGTATGGTCGAGAGATCGCTTGCCCTTCGATCGAAATGACCGTACATTGCGGGCGTGGCTCCCGAGACCGGTCCCGGACCGTCGACGCTGCTGCGGCGGCCGGGCCGGCTGCTGTGGGAGCAGCTGCTCGACGACCTGCGCCGCCGCCTCGACGCGGACGAGTTCACCGAGGGCTTCCCCGGCGAGCTCGCCCTGGCACAGGAGTACGACGTCAGCAGGCACACCGTCCGGCAGGCGGTGAAGGTCCTGCGCGACGAGGGCCGGGTCGTCGGCTCCCGGGGGCGACCGTCGCGGCGGGCCGCGCCGGCGGAGACCGTCCAGCGGCTCGGGGCGCTCTACAGCCTCTACCGTTCGGTCCGCGCGATGGGCCTGGAGCAGCGCAGCGAGGTACGGGCCCTGGACGTGCGCGCCGACGGGGTGATCGCCACGCGGCTCGGGCTCGAGGAGTCCACCCCGCTGGTCTACCTGGAGCGGTTGCGGTTCGCCGGTGGCGAGCCGCTGGCGCTGGACCGGGTCTGGCTTCCGCACGACCTTGCCGCCCCGCTGCTCGGGGCGGACTTCACCCACGGAGCCCTCTACGAGCGCTACGCCGAGCTCTGCGGCGTCGTTCTCACCGGCGGTGAGGAGACGATCCAGCCGATCCTGCCGACGCCCGCCGAGCACCGGCTGCTCGGCGGCAGCCCGGCGACGGCGGCGTTCTCCATCCGCCGCCTCGGTACAGCCAAGGGACGGCCCGTCGAGTGGCGCCACACGCTGGTGCGGGGGGACCGCTTCGTCCTGCGGGCGGACTTCGACCGCCGCGACGGCTACCAGCTCGACCTGCTCGGCTCGCCGGACCGGTGCGATCCGCGGCGGTGACACCGCGGCGGTGACACCCTGGCGCTGGCACAGCGGCGCTGGCACCGGTGGCACCGCGGCGCTGGCACCGCGGCGCCGCCGGGCGCGCGACCCGCTCCGGCGCCGTGCCCGGGGTGCGGTCGGGTCTCCGCGGCGCGCTGTGACGCAGCCCGGCGGCCGGTCCCGGGTGGCCCACCCCGGCGGCCGCGCGGGCCGTCCGTCAGCCCCGCCGGCCAGCCCCGCCCGCCCCGGCAGCCGCCAGTCCCCGGTGGCCGCCCGGACCGGCTGCCCGGCGAGCGGTGGGCGGCCCGGTCCTCGCAGCCTGAGCGCATGCCTCGCAGGGGCTGCGGCGCCTGCGAGGGGTGGTTCGGTGCTGCGAGGTGCACCGCGGCTCTGCGAGGCTGGTCGCCGTGCGGCTGGTGGCGGTGCGGGCTGCTGTCCCGGGGGCGGGCCGGGGCTCCGGCGAACCGGCAACCCCCGCCCGCCCGGCGGCCCCCCGGCGGCGGCTGAGCGCGAGGTCCGCGCCGGGGGGCAGCTCGACCGCTGCGGAGGGGTCGACGGCGGCGGTGTGGCCGGTCGTGTCGGTCACGGTGTGGGTGCCCCTCGTCCGGGTCGGTGCCTCACCTCAGCGCGGTCCGTGAAGCGCCCACAACGGCCGGCTGCGACGGTCAGGACCGCCCCGGCAGGGCCTCCTGCAGTGTGGTCTTCGCGCCCCGCACGACGAGATGCACCGCGTCCGGGTCGCCCTTGAGCACCGCCTGCGCCGCGGAGCGCATCTGCTCGAAGGTGGCGTGCGGCGGGATCGGCGGGACGTCGGGGTCGCACGCGATGTCGAGCACGACGGGCCGGTCCGCGCCGAGCGCCCGGTCCCAGGCGGGTCCCAGCTGGTCGGGGGCGGTGACGGTGACCGCGTCCAGCCCGGCGGCGCGCGCCACGTCGGCGTAGGAGATGTCGGGCAGCACCTGGGACTGCTCGAACTTCGGCGCGCCGCCCATCGCCCGCAGCTCCCAGGTGACCTGGGAGAGGTCGTTGTTGTGCAGCACGGCGACGATGCATCGCGGATCGGACCAGCCCGATGCGTACCGCGCGATCGTGAGCAGCTCGGCCATGCCGTTCCTCTGCATGGCGCCGTCCCCGGTGACGGCGATCGCGGGCCGGTCCGGGTGGGCGGACTTGGCCCCGATCGCGTACGGGACCGCGGGCCCCATCGTGGCGAGCGTGCCCGACAGCGTGCAGCGCACGTCGCCGCGGACCCGCAGGTGGCGGGCGTATCAGTTGACCATGGAGCCGGCGTCGGTGGTGACCATCGCGTGAACGCGTGCGCCGGCGAGGGTGTACGGCTCGACCTGCAGGTCGCTCGGGATGATCACCGCGGTCGGGGCACGGCGGGTGGCGCGGTGCGCATCGCGCGGTCGAGCGAGAGGGGCAGCTGCTCGGCGACGTTGACCTCCACCAGGTACGCGCTCGCGACGTCGCCGAACAGGTTCTGCAGTCCACCTCCTGCTGGTAGGCCCCGCCCATTGCCGTGCGCGCGGTCCGCCCGACGATCGCGACCACCGGTACGTGGTCGAGATTGGCGTCGTAGAGGCCGTTGAGCAGGTGGATCGCCCCCGGCCCGGATGTCGCCATGCACACCCCGACCCGGTCGGAGAACTTCGCGCACCCGACCGCGGCCAGCGCCGACATCTCCTCGTGGCGGGACTGGACGAACCGCGGCCGGTCGCCCGCCTTCCCGAACGCGGCGACGAGCCCGTTGATCCCGTCGCCGGGATGGTTGCCCCGGCTCGTCGCGGGAATGTGGCCGGCCGGACCGGGTTTTCCGACGCCGCCACGCGGGCAGTCCCGGAGTCCCGAACGCCGAGAGGGGAGACCATGACCGAGCCGAGGATCCACACCACCACCGATGCCGGGATCCCGGTCGAGAGCGACGAGCACTCGCTGACCGTCGGTCCGGGCGGCCCGATCCTGCTGCAGGACAGCTATCTGATCGAGCAGATGGCCCAGTTCAACCGCGAGCGCATTCCCGAGCGCCAGCCGCACGCCAAGGGCAGCGGGGCGTTCGGGCACTTCGAGGTGACCGCCGACGTGAGCGCGTACACGTGCGCGGGGCTCTTCCAGCCCGGGGCCACGACGCAGCTCGCGATCCGGTTCTCGACCGTGGCGGGGGAGCGGGGCAGCCCGGACACCTGGCGCGACCCGCGCGGGTTCGCGATCAAGTTCTACACCGACGACGGCAACTACGACATGGTCGGCAACAACACGCCGGTGTTCTTCGTGAAGGACCCGATGAAGTTCCAGCACTTCATCCGGTCGCAGAAGCGCCGCGCCGACTCGAACCTGCGCGACCACGACATGCAGTGGGACTTCTGGACGCTCTCGCCGGAGTCCGCCCACCAGGTCACCTGGCTGATGGGCGACCGCGGCATCCCGCGGACGTGGCGGCACATGAACGGCTACACGTCCCACACGTACATGTGGATCAACGCCGCGGGCGAGGAGTCCTGGGTCAAGTACACGTTCAAGACCGACCAGGGCGCGCAGTTCTTCACCCAGGACGAGGCCGACCAGATGGCCGCGGTGGACACCGACTACCACACCCGTGACCTGTTCGAGCACATCCGCGACGGCGACCACCCCAGCTGGACGCTGTACGTGCAGGTCATGCCGTTCGAGGACGCCAAGACCTACCGGTTCAACCCCTTCGACCTGACGAAGGTGTGGCCGCACGGCGACTACCCGCTGATCGAGGTCGGGCGGATGACCCTGGACCGCAACCCGACCGACAACCACACCGAGATCGAGCAGCTCGCGTTCCAGCCCAACAACCTCGTCCCGGGGATCGGCCCGAGCCCGGACCGGATGCTGCTGGCCCGGCTGTTCTCCTACGCCGACGCGCACCGTGCCCGGCTGGGGGCGAACTACCAGCAGATCCCGGTCAACGCCCCGGTCTGCCCGGTGCACTCGTACTCGAAGGACGGGGCGATGCGGATGCAGAAGGTCGCCGACCCGGTGTACGCGCCGAACTCCCACGGCGGCCCGGCCGCGGACACCGGCCGCTTCCCGCGGGTGCCGAGCTGGTACGCCGACGGCGACATCATGCGCACCGCCTACGTCGACCACGCCGAGGACGACGACTGGGGCCAGGCCGGGACGCTCGTCCGCGAGGTGCTGGACGAGGCGGCGCGGCACCGGCTCGTCGACAACGTCGTCGGGCACCTGCTGAACGGGGTGAGCGAGCCCGTGCTGGAGCGGGCGTTCGCGTACTGGCGCAACGTCGACGAGACGGTGGGGGAGCAGATCGAGGAGGGCGTGCGCGCGAAGTCGGGGGAGATGGACCCGAAGGCGGCCGAGCAGGCCAACCCGGCGCGCCGGTCCATGCAGGCCAAGGCCTGATGTTGAGGCTTGACGTCGGGGCCCGGCTACGGGGGCGGGCTACCGGCGTCGGTCCCGGCGGCAACACGGTGCCGGCCGGGGCGTCGCGCAGCAGCTCCAGCACCCGCTCGATCAGCGGCAGCGCGGTCCTCCGGTCCCATCCGCCGGTCGGGTGGAGCGCGACGTCCAGGGAGACGGCGAGCCCGCTGACACCCAGGACGGCCGCCGTGAGGGCCGCCCCGACCGTGCCCGAGTGCAGCACCGCGCGCCCGACGTTGGCGCCGTGGTTGATCCCGGAGAGCACCAGGTCGGGCGCCGGATCGAGCCAGCCGCGCAGGCTGCCGAGCACGATGTGGCCGGGCGTCGCGGACACCGCGTAGGCCGGCGCGCCGGGCAGGCCAGGGATCTCCACGCGCGTCCACCGGGGTGCGCCCGTGCGGGTGCGAGGCGGTGATCGCCGCGCTCGCACCGCTCGACTGGTCGGCAGGGGCGGCCACGACGACGTCGAGGCCGGCATCCTGGGCGGTCCGGCCCAGAACGGCCAGCCCCGGTGAGTCGACGCCCGTCGTCGTTGGTGACGAGAGCGCGGCTCACTCGGCGTCCTCGTCGGCCATCGGGGCGACCACGACAGGTCCATGATCGCCGGGATCGCCCCGGCGCTGCCCCACCGTCGCGCAGCGCCGCGTCCGCCGCTCGTCGGACAGGTCCACGGCGACCGGGCACCCGTTCTCGAACACGGGTACGCGCTGCTCTCCGGTGGTGAGTGGGGCCGTGCCTGGAGGCCGTCGAGACTCAGTGGTGGCGCAGTGCGTCGATCAGCTCGGACTTCGACATGGCGGACCGCCCCGCGAGGCCGACCTTCTTCGCCCGCTCGTAGAGCTCGTCGCGGCTCATGTCCTCGTAGCTGCCGGAGCGGCCGCCGCGGCGGGAGACCGTCGAGCGGCCCTCGGCGGCTGCCGCGTTGGCGATGCGGGCCGCCTTCTCCTTCGACGCCCCCTGCTCGCGAACCTTCTCGTACGTCTTCTCGTCCTTGATGCTCGGTTCGGGCACCGCGCGTCTCCTCGTTCGGTAGGACCTGCGTGCCCGTCGGTTCCCCCGGGCTCGCGGCCGGCAAACGCGCGGCAGGTACCGCGGGCCGTCAGGCGCGGCGCCTGCCCTGCTGCCCCGCGCCGTGGGATGGGGACTCGGCGGCCCGGCAGTCCGGGCACGGCGCACCGTTCGGCGCGACCATCGGCGCGGCGGTCACGATGTGCCCGCACAGCGCCGGGTACCGACCGGTCGTGGCCGACCCGCTGCACAGCTCGACGTCGCTGACGGTGTGGGTGCGTCCGTCGTCCGCACACATGACGGCGACGTGCAGGGGTGCGTCCTCGGCGGGAGAGGGTGCCGGCGCGCGCTGGCTCCCGGACCGTCCCCGACCGACCATCGTGTTCTGCCTCCCCGTGCTCAGCTCTATTGTGCGCTAGATCGACTTGCATCTGCAAGAACAGATGAAACATCATCGGCAAGAACATCCGCGACGCGGGCGCGGATACGCGACCGACGGACGGCCGGGGGGACCCATGGAGCAGCAGACCGCGGTCTCGTCCTCGCCGTCAGGGGTCGAGCGGTGGCGCAAGGCGACGGCGAGCAACGCGACGGGAAGCTGTGTCGAGCTGGGCGCGTGCGACGGCGGCATTGCGATGCGCAACTCCCGCGATCCGGACGGGCCGGCGTTGGTCTACACGCGCGAGGAGATCGCGGCCTTCATCCACGGCGTCAAGTGCGGTGAGTTCGACGACCTGATCGCTCCGTCGTAGGGAGCGCGACACGTCGCCCGGCGGCGCTATGCTGAGACGCCGTACCGACAGCCGAGACCCCGAGGAGCAGGCGTGCGCGAGCCGCCCAGAATCCAGGGTGGGGTCACCGTCACCAGGATGATGCTCGGCGCCGAGCTGCGACGTCTCCGCGAGGAAGCGGGCGTGACCCCGCAGCAGGCCGCGGCCCACATCCGAGCATCCCACGCGAAGATCAGCCGGATCGAGCTGGGTCGGGTGGGGTTCAAGTCCAACGACGTCGCCGACCTGCTCACGCTGTACGGCGTCACCGACGAGCGCGACCAGGCCGCCTACCTGGCGCTCGTCGACCGGGCGAACGCCCGGGGCTGGTGGAGCCAGGACAACGACATCATCGCGAACTGGTTCGAGATGTACCTGCGACTCGAGCAGGAAGCGAGCGTGATCCGCTCCTACGAGGTGCAGTTCATCCACGGCCTGCTGCAGACGGAGGACTACGCGCGGGCCATCATCCGCACCCGCTTCTCGGCCGAGCCGGACTACGAGGTCGACCGCCGGGTGCACCTGCGTCTCAACCGGCAGAAGATCCTCGCCCAGCCGGGCGGACCGACGCTGTGGGCCATCACCGACGAGGCCGCCCTCATGCGCGCGGCAGGCCCGCGCTCCGTGATGCGGAGCCAGATCGAGCACCTGCTGGAGATGTCGGAGCGGTCCAACGTCGTGGTGCAGTTGCTGCCGTTTCGCGCCGGTGGGCACGCCGCGGGCGGGGGCCCGTTCACCATCCTCCGGTTCGCGGTCTCCGAGCTGCCCGACATCGTCTACCTCGAGCAGCTCAACAGCGCCGTCTACATCGACAAGCGGTCCGAGGTGGAGGAGTACCTCTGGATCATGGAACGGCTGACCGTGCAGGCCGAGACGCCGGTGCAGACGCGGGTCCGCCTGCGCAGCATCCTCAAGGACGTCTGACGCGACCTACGCGGGCTTGCGGCCGATCCCGCCCGCGTAGAGCGTGTGGGTCGGGCTGTTCGTCAACGTCTGCTCGTCGGGCATCCAGTCGTTGGCGTAGACCACACCGGGCTCGACCAGCTCCAGCCCCTCGAAGAGCTCCAGGTGCTCGGCCCAGGTCCGGAACCGGCCGGTGCCGAGGCCACCCTTGAGGAAGGCGTTCTCGAGCTCCTTCGCGCGCGGCTCGTCGTCGTCGAGGAAGTTGCTGAACAGGACGTAGGAACCGGGGGAGAGCCGGTCGCGGATGGCCTGCGCCACCGAGGTGGCCGTCTCGTCGTCGAAGTGGTGCAGGATGCTGGCGGCGATCACCGCGAACGGCTCGTCCAGATCGATCATGGCCTTGAGCTCGGGGTTGTCGAAGACCGTCTCGAGCCGGGTGGCGTCGGCCTGGATGACCGTCGTCGTGGTGTCGTTGGCCAGCAGCGCCCGGCCGTGGGCCAGCACGATGGGATCGATGTCGACGTAGACCACCCGGACGGTCGGGTCCACCTCGTGGGCGAGCTCGTGCACGTTGCCCTCGGTCGGCAGGCCCGAGCCGAGATCGATGATCTGCCGGATCCCGGCCTCGTCGACCAGCCACCGGATCGCCCGTCGCAGCATCGAGCGGTTGTCCTTGGCGAGCTGGCTCGTCTCCGGGACGGCGGCGAACAGGGCCTCGCTCACCCGGCGGTCGATCGCGAAGTGCTGCTTCCCGCCGAGCACGTAGTCGTAGACGCGCGCGATCGACGGAACCGTCGGGTCGATCTCGACGGGCAGGTCGCGTCGATCGACGGTGTCGAGCCCATCGCCGCGCACTGCACGATCGTCTTGCGACACGGATCCTCCCGACCTGTTGCTCACTCGCAGATGCTAATGCCTGGACCGTGGCGATGTGGCCGACGGGCCCGGCGGCGCCGCGATCCGGTGCGGCCCCCCTCGGACGAGCACGTCGGCGGCGCGCAGGCTGCCCCGCTCCGCGCACGAGGCAGGCGGCTGCCTCTGCATCGCCGCCTCGAGGTACCCGGCTGCGAAGGCGTCGCCGGCGCCGGTCGTGTCCGCGACCTGTGGCACCGCGGGCACGGGAACCTCGACGGCCGTCCCCCGCACGCGCAGGAGGACGGGCGCGGGGCCGCGCGTGACGACGACGGTCGGTGCGGGGTCGGCGAGGCCGGCGAAGCGGGTGTCGGCCGCCACCGCCTCGTTGGCGAACACGACGTCGGGGGCGACCCGGTCGAGCACGTCCCGGAGCCCGTGCGCGCCAAGTCGCCCGAGTACCGAGGCAGTGGACAGGTCGACGCTGACGCCCGGTCCCGCTTCGTCGCGTCGCAGGACGTCGAGCACGCCGAGCAGCGACGTCCGCGACGGCTCGGTCAGGAAGCCGTAGAGCGGGAGGTGCAGCCACGATGTGTCGGCGAGCCACGCGGGATCGACCGCGCCGAGCTCGGCCGCCGCGGCCCGGTCGGGGATCATCGTCCGCTCGCCGGCCTCGTCGACGATGATCACGATCGTGGCCGTGACGCCCGCCCGTTGGACCCGCACGTCCACACCGCACCGGCGCAGCTCCTCGACCAGGGACCGGCCCGCGGCATCGTCCCCGACGCGGCCGATGAAGCGGACCGGCACCCTGCCGGCGGCGGCCGCGGCGACGTTCGCCCCGCTGCCGCCACGCGTCCTGTGGATCGTGGCCGGATTGTCGTCGCCGCGGGTCAGCGGACCGGCTCGCCGGACGATGATGTCCTCCGCCAGGTCGCCGATGACGGTCAGCACGCCCGACAGTGTCGCCGGACGACGCTCAGCCGGCGTTGACCTTGGGCATGATCTCCTCCGCCAGGCGCTTGAGGTCGTCCATGGTCTTGGCGGTCGGCACGTCCCGGAACGGTGGCCACAGGAGCGGCATCGTCATCCCGGCCTCCCGGTAGCGCTTGAGCATGTCCTCGATCTGCTGGGCGGTGCCCGCGAGCAGGTTCGTGCCCTTTCCGGCCGGGGTCTGGTCCATCGGCTCGTCGGTGATGACGAACCAGATCATGCTGCACATGTCGAAGCCGGCGGGGAGCTCCTTGCCCAGCTCGCCGAGCTCGCGCACGATCTCGCCGCGCCACCTGGCCAGCTCCTCCGGGGTGTCCTGGATCCCGATCCAGCCCTGCAGGCCGTACTTCGCGATGCGCCGCGCCGAGCGCTTCGGGTCCTTCAGGCCGCTGAAGTAGATCGGCGGACCTGGCTTCTGGACGGGCTTGTGGCCGAATCCGCACAGGTCGAAGTCGGCGAACTCGCCGTGGTACTCGAACAGCTCGTTGGTCCAGATGCCCTGCATGATCTCGATCGTCTCGCGCACGTGAGCGTGCCGGCGCGGGAAGAGGTGCGCGACGCTCGCCGCGGCGAACTCCTCCGGCATCCAGCCGGCGCCGACGCCCACGTTGAGCCGCCCGCCCGAGAGGTGGTCCTGGGTGGCGAGCTCCGCGGCGAGCACACCGGGCGCGCGGTACGGCGTGTCGATGATGCTCATCCCGATCCGGACCTTCTGCGTCTTCGCGGCGAGCCACGGGATCAGCGTCATGCCCTGGAACCACTCACCGCGCGAGATCACCGGCATGCCCTTCGGGAACTCGGTCATCATCCCGAACGGGAACTGCAGCTCCGCGCGGTCGGAGGCCTCGGGTACGACGACCCGGTCGAGTGCCCAGACAGAGTCGAAGTCGAGCTCCTCGGCGAGTGCCGTCAGGTCCTCGAGCTCCTTGACGGTCACCTTGTCGCGGAAGTTCGGAAGGTAGAGAGCGAGCTTCATCGGTCGTCCTCCTCGAGGTGTCATCGTCGAGCGGTCCGGCCTCCGGGAGCACAGATCTGGCCGACGCTCCGGCGGACACCGGTTCGCATCGTGCCCCGACCGGCTCGAAACCGGTACCTGTCGGGCGGGGACGGGCGCATCGACATGCTGGTCGCGGGCGCCCACCAGCTCTACGTTGGAGGCACGGACCCCGTCAGCGCTTGCACAGAGAGGTGCAGATGACCGACACGCTCTGGAGCCCGACGGCGGCTCGTATCGAGCGCTCCGCACTGCGGGAGTACCTGAACTGGCTGGAGAAACGCGAGGGGCGGCGGTTCGCCGACCACGACGCCTTCTGGGCCTGGTCGGTCGAGGACCTGGACCGGTTCTGGAGCTCCCTCGTCGACTACTACGAGGTCGACTTCGCCACGCCGTGGACGCAGGTGCGCACCGCCGATCCGATGCCGCACACCCGCTGGTTCAGCGGGGGGCGGCTGAACTGGGCGCAGCACGCACTGCGCAGCGGCGCCGACGGGGCCACCGCGCTGGTGTGCGTCCAGGAGGGTGGCCTGCCCGCACGCGAGATCACCTTCGGTGCCCTGCGCCGGTCGGTCGCGGCGGCAGCCGGCTGGTTGCGCCGGGCGGGCGTGCGTCCCGGCGACCGGGTCTGCGCCTACCTGCCGAACACCGAACACGCGGTGATCGCCTCCCTCGCCGCCGCGGCGGTCGGCGCGGTGTGGGCATGCTGCTCCCCGGACTTCGGCGCCGACGGCACCATCGGCCGCCTCGCGCAGCTCGAGCCCGTCGTGCTCGTCGCGACGGACGGCTACCACTGGAACGGCAAGGAGGTCGACCGCGCCGATGTCGTCGCGCAGCTGCGCGAGAACCTTCCGACGCTGCGGCACGTCGTGCACGTCCCGTACGTCTTCGACCGGCCGCACCCCGACGGCTCGACGCCGTGGGACGAGCTGCTGTCCCACGACGAGCCGCCCGAGTTCGAGCAGGTCGAGTTCTCCCACCCCCTGTGGGTCCTGTTCACCTCCGGCACCACCGGACTACCGAAGGGTCTGGTGCACGGGCACGGGGGCATCACCCTGGAGGGCCTCAAATGGGCCGGGCTCTACGCGGGGATGCGCGCGGGCGAGCGGATGTTCGCCGTCACCTCCACGGGCTGGGCGCTGTGGAACATGCAGATCAACGCGCTCATGCACGGCGCGGGCATCGTGCTGTACGAGGGCAGCCCGGGGTACCCGGCGGGTGCGGTGTGGGAGGTCGCGGCCCGCACCGGCGCCGACGTCATGCTCATCGGCGCCGCGGTGATCACGGCGACGGCCAACACGGGCGTCGTCCCGAAGGGGGAGCACGACCTGAGCAGGCTGCGGCACGTCATGGTCAGCGGCTCGGCACTGCCGCCGGCCGGCTACCACTGGGTGATGGAGAACGTGGGCCCGGACCTGCGCATCGACTCGACCAGCGGCGGCACCGACATCTCCGGCGCGTTCGTCGGGGCGAACGAGTACACCCCCGTGCGGGCGGGCCGCATCGGCGGCAGGCTCGCCGGCGTCGACTGCGCGGCCTGGAACGAGGACGGCGATCCGGTCGTCGACGCGGTGGGCGACCTCGTCGTCACCCAGCCGATGCCCTCGATGCCGGTGTACCTGTGGAACGACCCGGACGCGGTGCGCTACACGGAGTCCTACTTCGACACCTGGCCCGGCGTGTGGCGGCACGGCGACTGGGTGACGGTGCACTCCGACGGCTCGATCTCCATCCACGGCCGTTCGGACTCGACGCTCAACCGGCAGGGCGTCCGCCTCGGCAGCAGCGACTTCTACGACGTGCTCGAGACCCTGCCGGAGATCACCGAGACCCTGGTGATCGGCCTGGAGCTGCCCGACGACGGCTACTGGTTGGGCCTGTTCGTCGTGCCGGCGCAGGGGTACGCGCTGGATGACGAGCTGAAGCAGAAGATCGTCACGACGCTGCGCACGCGGCTCTCACCCCGGCACGTCCCCGACGAGATCCTCGCCGCACCCGCGGTGCCGCACACGCTGACCGGCAAGCGGCTGGAGGTGCCGATCAAGAAGCTGCTCGCCGGCAGGCCGCTGGAGAAGGCGGCCAACGTCGCCTCCGTCGACGACCCCGACGCGCTGCGCTGGTACGCGCGGTTCGCGGCGGACCGGCTGAGCTCCTCGGGCTGACCGTCGGGAGGCGGACGTGCGGTTGGGTGCGACGCTCGCCCACCTGTCCCAGGCGCCGCCGTTCGCGGTCGCGCAGTGGGCGAGGCGCCTGGTGGATGCGGGCTTCGAGAGCCTGTGGACACCGGAGGTGATCGGGCGCGGCAGCCTGGTCCCGGACCCGTTCGTGGTGCTGGCCGCTGCGGCCACGGCCACCGGGGGCGTGGAGGTGGGAACGGCGACCCTGCAGGTCCCGCTGCACCATCCCGCCGACCTCGCCCACCGGATCCTGTCGCTCGCGTCCGTGTGCGGCGACCGCCTGGCCCTCGGCGTCAGCCCCGGGTCGACCGAAGCCGACTTCGCCACCGTCGACCGGGACTACGCCACGCGTTTCCGCACCTTCGACGAGAACCTGGCGCGGCTGCGGGTCCTCCTGGACCGGGGGCTGGACCGGGGGCTGGACCGGGGGCTGGACGAGCGCGCCGACCTCGCCCGTACCGGCGGCAGGCCGCCGCTTCTCCTCGGCTCGTGGGGTGCCAAGGTCGAGCGGGCCGCCCGGGAGTTCGACGGCTGGCTCGCCTCCGGCTACCGGCGCACGCCGGACCAGATCGTCGCCGCCCACGACCGGTACCGGGCTGCCGGTGGCCGGCGGGCGATCGTGTGCGCCATCCGGCTGTCCGGGCGCGCCGACCTCGGACCCACCGGTGAGGTGCTGCACCGCTACGCGGAGGCAGGCTTCGACGACGCCGTCGTCCTGATCGAACCGGGCGGGCCGGATCCGGGGGAGGTGCGGGCGCTCTACCCCGGGTAGCGGGTTGAGGCCATCACCCAGCGCGCGGCCGCTGTAATGGAGAGCTGCTCTGGACCGTTTCGAAGAATTGCGGTTGGATGGTGAGCAGCCGCCGGAGTTTCGGCGTGGAGGCCGGCATAGGCCGAGAGGGAGCGCGCTGTGCCCGATATCCGCGGTGGTCTGATCGATATCCACACCCACGCGATTTCGCCCGATCTCGCCGCCCCCGGTCCGGGGCGTTGGCCGACGGTCGAACGGACGGCGGAGGACCGTGCGGTGATCCTGCTCGACGGGCGCGTGTACCGCGAGATCGACGACCGGTGCTGGTCCGCCGAACGTCGCCTGTCGGACATGGACGCGGAAGGGGTCGGGGCCCAGGTCGTGTCGCCCATCCCCGTGACGCTGGCCTACGACCGGTCCGCCGACGGAGCCGCCGCGCTGGCGATGCAGCAGAACGACTTCCTGGCCGACCTCTGCGCGGCGGCGCCCGAGCGCCTGTTCGCGCTCGGCGCCGTGCCGCTGCAGGATGTCCCCCGTGCCGTCGCCGAGCTGCGCCGCTGTGTCGTTGACCTGGGCTTTCCCGGGGTGGAGATCGGCACCGTTGTCGGCGATCGCGAGCTGGCGGATCCCGCGCTCGACCCGTTCTTCGAGGCCGCCGCCGAGCTGCGGGCGCTCGTGCTCGTGCATCCCGTCGATCAGGTGCTGAGCCCGCGGATCAGGGCGCTGGGTGTGGGATTCGGGCTGGGCATGCCGTCCGAGACCGGGATCGCCGCGGCCGGCCTGCTCGTCGGCCCGGTCCGGCGGCCGGGCGCGTGCGTCTGCCTTGCGCACGGCGGCGGCACGCTGCCGGGGATCCTGCCCCGGCTGGACCGTGGCTCGGCGATGTTCCGCCCGGGCGGGATCCGGCCCTCGGAACGAGCCCGGGAAATGTGGTGCGACTCGCTGACCTACGATTCGGCCAGCCTCGCACTCGCCGTCACCCGATTCGGTGCCGACCATGTGCTGCTCGGCACGGATTACCCGTTCGACGCCCGCGAAATGCCGCCCGGCGCGGTGCTCGCCGAATGCGATGACGCCACCCGGGCCGCAATCGGGCGCGACAATGCGATCGCTGTTCTCGCTGCCGTGCGGCATTCCCTCGGTGTGACGCGCTGAACGCGACGGCGAGCCGCCTCAGGCGCCCGGCTCGCCGACCGTCAGCACCACCCGCCCGATGTTCTGGCCCGCCTCGATGTGGCGGTGTGCCCTGGCGGCCTCGTCCAGCGGCAGGACGGAGTCGATCGGCGGGCGGACGCCCGCGGTCTCCACGAGCTTCCAGAACGCCGCGTGGTCCTGCCCGCTGGCGCTGCGCACCCCGATGAGCCGCTGGCTGAAGGTGTACAGCGCGCGTACGTCCACCTCGACGGTGCCGCCGAACTTCGCCCCGGAGGTGACCACCCGCCCGCGCGGTCCGAGCACGGCCATGCCGAGCGTCCAGAGGGGAGGGGCGGCGAGGTTGTCGATCACGACGTCCACGCCGCGGCCCTCGGTGAGCGCGCGGATCTCCTCGACCGCGTCCGGCGCCGTCGAGTCCACGACGGCGTCGTAGATCCCCAGCCCGGCGATGCGGACGGTCCGCTCGCCACCGCGGGCGGTGCCGAACACGGTCTTGCCCAGCGCCCGCGCCACGACGGCCGCCATCGTCCCCGATGCGGAGCCCGCGCCCTGGATCAGCACGGTGCGCGTGTCGTCGATCCCCGCCGCCCGCAGCTGCGCGTGGGCGAGCGGGCCGTTGACCGCCATCGCCGCGGCCTCGGTCGGGCCGCAGCCCGGCGGCAGCTCGCGGAGGTTCTCCACCGGCACGGTGGTGTACTCCGCGTACGCGCCGGGGCGGGTGACCCCGATGATGTGGAGGCCGCGACAGGCTTCCGAATTCCCCGCGGCGCACATGTCGCACCGCCTGCAGAAGATGGCATTGCGCACCACGACCACCGAGCCGACGGGAAGTGGGGCATCGGTGTCGGGGCCGTAGTCCGTGATAACGCCTGCGTGTTCGGAACCGAGGACGTGGGGAAAGTCGTATCGCGCGAAGGGTACGCGGCCCGCCCGGTTGCTGACATCGAGGAATGCGTTCACCGACACCGCCGAGACGCGGACGAGCGCCTCACCCCTGCCCGGGACGGGGCGGCTGATCTCGGCTGGTTCGAGTACGTCAGGATCACCGTGTCGGCGGATCACCACGGCGTGCATCCGGTCCTCCTCGGCGTTGAAGTGAACACTGGAAACGAACGTTTCCGATGGTAGGGTCCCCCTGTGGAGGTGTCAACGAACGATGAAGGACGCCAACGGCAGGCCACCGCGCGTCCGTGACGCCGCGCGCACGCGCACGGTGATCCTCGAGGGCGCGATGGCGGAGTTCACTGCCAAAGGCTTCGCAGGCGCTCGGATCGACGCGGTGGCCGATCGCGCCGGGGTCAACGTTCGAGCCATCTATCAGCATTTCGAGAGCAAGGCGGCGCTCTTCGACGCCGTGCTCGGCGACAGCGTGCGCAGGCGTCACGAACGGCTGCTGTCCGAAATGGTCGGGCTGATCGATGCGAACGGCCGATTCGCCGAGGTGGTACCGCTTTTCCGTCGCGTTCTCGCGGACAGCCCCGGCTGGGCGCGGTTGATGGCCTGGAAGGAGCTGTCCGAAGACCTCGACGTCGATGTCGCGGACATCTACTCGTCGGCGGACCGGCAGGCCCTCTACCGGCGTGAGATGGCGCTGTTCGACGCGGCCCGCGACCGCGGGTACCTCCCGCCCGGGCTGGACAGCGACCTGCTGCTGCTTGCCCTCACCGCGTTGGCGGCGTTCCCCTGGTTCGTCCGGCCGCTCACGCTGCTGGTGACGGGCCACCCACCGGAGTCGCCCGCGTTCGTCGCCCGCTGGGACGCCTTCCTCCTGGCGCTGGGAAACGCGCTGGTCGGGGGGACGTGCGGCACCTCGGCGGTCGAGCTGGCGGCGGCCGTCCCGGGTGGCGTCGTGGCGCCGCACCTGCACCGCGAACTGCGGATGCTGGCCCGCGCGCTGGACCGGGCCGGGCTCGCCGGGCCGTACGGGCACTGCTCGCTTCGCGCGGACGGGGAACAGGCGCTGGTCACCCCGCCGCATCCGCTGCGGGTCATCGGCTCGCGCGACGGGCTCGTCGTCCCGCTGTCCGGACCCCTGCCCGCGGGCGTGCTGCCCGAGGTGCGACTGGACCGGGCCGTCTATCGCGCGCGTCCGGACGTGGGGGCGATCTGCGTGATCGAGACCCCGGCGGGGATTCCCGCCGACGATCTCCCGTGCGACGACGACGCGGCGCTCGTCGCGCATCTCGGGACGCGCAACGTCGTGGCGCGGCCGGACGGCACGGCCGTCGTGGTGGCCGAGACGCCCGCACGGGCGCTCGTGCTGGCGGTGTTCAGTGCCAAGGAGAGTGCCAAGGAGAGTGCCAAGGAGAGTGGCAAGGAGAGCGCGGGCGACGTCGACTGGGGACATCGCCGCGCCGAACGCATGTGGGAGTACCTGACGGCGGGGGATCCCGAGTCGGGCGAGCCGGTCTGACGGGCCCGCGACGCCGCTCACGCGGTGCGCCGCACCAGCGGCGCGGCTGCCGCGGTCCTGGCGACCACCGGGTTGCGCAACGATCCCAGCCCGTCGATCTCGACCCGCACCACGTCCCCGGGACGGAGGAACTCGGCACGAGGGGCGCCGACGCCCGCCGGCGTGCCCGCCGCGATGACGTCGCCGGGCTCGAGGGTGATGCGGGCGCTCGCCGCTTCCACCAGTTCCCGCCAGCCGACGAGCATCGCCCCGGCCTGCTCGTCCTGCTTGAGCACGTCGTTGACCCACAACCGCAGGCGCTGCGGGTTCGGGTCCGGCAGCAGCCAGCGCGGGGTGACGGCCGGACCCATCGGGCAGAAGGTGTCCTGGGCCTTCGACGCCAGCCAGTCGTAGCGGAAGGCGTCGTGCGGGGCTTCGGTGCGCCGGTGGGGGCCGCGGGCGGACACGTCGTTGACGACCGTGAAGCCCGCGACATGGTCGGCGGCGTCGGCCGCCCTGATCGCGCGCCCGCCGCGTCCGATCACGATGCCGAGCTCGCCCTCCCAGTCCACCCGCTCGTCGCGGTCCGGGTCGATCTCGATGGCCGCGTCCGGCCCGATGATCGTCGTCGTGGGGGGCTTCAGGAAGAACCACGCCTCCCAGCCGGGACTGGGACGGCCCGCGCCCATCTCGGCGACGTGTGAGCCGTAGTTGACGCCGGTGCAGATGACCTTCCTGGGGAACCGCAGCGGAGCCAGCAGCGTCACGTCCGGCACCGCGGGAAGACCGGTCGGGTCCCAGCCCTGCAGCCGCTGCGCCAGCGCGTCCCACTCCGCCATCGCGTCCATCAGGCCGCGGTAGGGCGGACCCGGGACCGCGACGACCGCCCCGTCCGCGTGGCGCAGGGCGCCGAGCGCCTCGACGCCGTCGGCGCTCGTGGTGTCGCGGTAGGTGCAGAGTCCCCAGCCAGCGTCCGTCATGGCCAGCAATGAAGCAGACGTTTCTCTCTGGCGCAAGGCTTGTCAACCAATCTACCTGGGTCTACGTTGTCAGATCAGTGTTCACTGACGTTTTCGCCGCCGGAGCCGAACGGAGTGTTTCATGATCGAGCTCAGCCGAACCGTGCTGGTCAACGACGATCCGGCCGAGCCGCAGCTCGATCGGAGCCAGGTGTGGCAGGGGCTGCTGCTGAAGGCCAACGACGCCCTGCCGTTCGTGCCCCAGATGGACTCCTGCCACGTCCTCGAACGCGGTGACGGCTGGCTGGTCCGCGACATCCTGCTCAAGGGGACGCCCGCACGGGAGCGGGTGACCTTCGAACCGGAGCGTCGGGTCCGCTTCGAGCGCATCCGTGGCGCGGAGCGTGGGACGATCGAGAACGTCATCGACGCCGACGAGCAGGGCCGCCTCACCCTGCGCTTCAGCTTCGCGCTGACCCACGAAGATCTCGTCGACGGCTCCGATGAGGAGCGCGAGCACTTCGCACCGATGGTGCCCGCGTACGAGAACGCCGTGGCCGCGACGCTGGCGGCGGTGCGGCGCACGGCGCGGGAGCAGGGCGACGCGCTGGCGGCGGGTGCCGCCGCGCCCGGCCGCGCCGACGTCCCGGCCTGGATCGTCGCCTACTACGAGGCGGCCGACGGCCTCGACATGGACGGTCTGATGGCGTTGCACACCGAGGACAGCACGGCCACCGTCGCGAACCACCCGACGCTGCGGGGCAAGGACGCGATCCGGGAGGGCATCGGGCAGCTGTGGAGCCTGCTGCGGGCGATGCGGCACACGTTCGTGCGCACCTGGGAGGTCGACGGCGGCCCTGTCGGGACTGTCGGGATCGTCGACGCCCGGGTGACCTACGTGCTGCAGAACGGCCGCGCGGTGACGGTGCCCGTGATGACGATCCTCACCCGCCGCGGCGAGCTCGTCTCGGACCTGCGGTTCTGCATCGACATGGCACCGGTGTTCGCCGCACTCGCGCCCGTGCCCGCCGACGCGGCCGGGGCGCAGGCGTGACCCGCCAGCACGCGGGGCGCACCGCGCTGGTCACCGGGGGCGCGGCCGGGCTGGGGCAGGCCTATGCGCTCCGCCTGGCCGCCGAAGGTGCCCGGGTCGTCGTCGCGGACCTCGTGGCGGCCGACGACACCGTGAAGCAGATCGAGGCGGACGGCGGCGAGGCGATGGGCGTCGAGACCGACGTCGCCGACCCCGACTCGGTCGGGAGGCTCGCCGCGCGCCTCGACGAGCTCGGCGGCGTGGACATCTGCGTCAACAACGCCGGGATCTACCCGTTCGTGCCGTTCGACGACATGACCTTCGACCAGTGGCGGACCCTGATCGCGATCAACCTCGACTCGATGTTCCTGGTGACGAAGGCCGTGCTGCCCGGCCTGCGCGCCAGGGAGTGGGGACGCATCGTCTGCATGAGTTCCACGATGTTCCACGCGGGCGTCCCCGGCGCCGCCCACTACGTCGCGAGCAAGGGCGGGGTGATCGGCCTGGTCCGGGCGTTGGCCCCGGAGCTGGCGCCCAGCGGCACCACGATCAACGCGATCGCGCCGAGTCTCGTGCGCACGCCCGGCACCTCCACCGGCTTCCACGACGAGGCGGGCCTGTTCGATCTCATCTCCGGGATGCAGGCGATCAAGCGCACGCAGGTGCCCGACGACCTGGCGGGCGTGGTGGCGTTCCTGTGCTCCGAGGAGGCGGGGTTCATCACGGGGCAGACCCTCGTCGTCGACGGCGGACTGGTCAGGGTGTAGCGGTGGCGGAGTTCCTCGGGCTGGGCATGACCCACTACCCGCTGCTCGCGGGCCTCGACGCGAACATGGCCGGGCTCCTGCGCTACTCGCTGACCGATCCGGACATCCCGGCGGCGGAGAAGGACCCGGCGGCCTGGCCCGCGTTGATGCAGGCCGAGTGGGGAGACGACGAGGGGCGGTCGTCGGCGGCGGGCCACCGATCCGCGCTGGTGGCGGGCCTGACCCGGGTGCGCGCCACCCTCGACGAGTTCCGCCCCGACCTCGTCGTGGTCTTCGGCGACGACCAGTACGAGAACTTCCGGGAGGAGGTCGTCCCGCCGTTCTGCGTGCTGGCCTACGGCGACATCGAGGTGCCCGCGTTCGCGTACCTCAACGAGCGCGGCATCCCGAACGCCTGGGGGCAACCCGACGACTCCACGGTCCTGCTGCGCGGCGATGCGTCCGCATCCCGGTCGCTCGCCGACGCGCTGATCGCCGACGGCTTCGACATGGCCTACTCCTACCGCAAGCGGGCCGACGCGCACTTCCCGCACGCCATCCTCAACACCCAGCTGTTCCTCGACTACGAGCACGCCGGGCAGAAGCTCCCGTACCCCCTGCTGGCGATCACGGTGAACTGCTACGGGCAGCACGCGATCGCCCGGCGCGGTGGGTGGGCCCGGTTCGCCGAGATCGCCGACGAGCAGCTCGACCCGTCGGGCCCGAAGCCGGCGCGGTGCATCGACCTCGGCGCCGCGATCGTGCGCGCCTACCGCGACACCGACCTGCGCATCGCGGTGGTGGCCAGCTCGAGCTGGTCGCACGCGTTCCTCTGCGACAAGCTCTGGCACCTGCGCCCCGACACCCCCGCCGACCGCCGCCTCTACGAGGCGCTGGTCGCGGGTGATCTCGACATCTGGCGGGCGGTCACGTCCGACGAGATCGTCGATGCGGGCCAGCACGAGATGCTCAACTGGTTCTGCCTGCTCGGCGCGATGGCCGAGGCCGGGCTGCCGCTGCAGTGGTCGGAGCTCGTCGAGAGTGACGTGTTCAACTCCAACAAGTGCTTCGCCGTCTACGCGGAAGGATCACGATGAGTGCCCACCCACCTGCGATCCGCGTGTCGAAGCTCGGCTACGTCGGGTTCGAGACCCCGGACGTCGACCGGCTCGTCGAGTACTACACGACGGTCCTCGACTTCACCGCCGTCGACACCGCGCCCGAAGGCGCGTTCCTCACCACGGGGACCGACCACCACTGCGTCGTCGTGACCCGCGGTGACGCCCGGGGCCGCGCCGTCGTCGGATACGAGATCTGGGAGGACCTGGACTCGGCGCAGCAGCGGCTCAAGGAGGCCGGGTACGAGACGGAGCGGCGCAGCGACATCGGCCCGGGCACCTCCGACGTCCTCGTGCTGGAGGAGCCGGCCACCGGCACCCCGCTGCACCTCATGACCTCGCAGGACCCCAGCGGCGTCGAGGGCTACCCGCCGCTGCGGCCGACCAAGCTCGGCCACGTCGCCGCCTACACGTCCGCACTGAACCCGATGCAGGCCTTCTACCAGGACCTGCTGGGGTTCAAGTGGTCAGACACCGTCGGCGACTTCTTCGTGTTCCTGCGCTGCAACGCCGATCACCACGCGGCCAACTTCATGGCGAGCACGAAGTACCAGGGGATGCACCACATCGCCTACGAGATGCGCGACCCCAACCACCTCATCGCGATGCTCGACCACCTCGCCAAGAACGGCTACCGGCTGCACTGGGGTCCCGGGCGGCACGGGCCCGGGCACAACCTCTTCACCTACCACCGCGACCCGGACGGGCACGTCATCGAGCTGTTCACCCAGATCGACGTGGTG
The DNA here is from genome assembly GCF_050246655.1 of Pseudonocardia sp. Classification (GTDB taxonomy): domain Bacteria; phylum Actinomycetota; class Actinomycetes; order Mycobacteriales; family Pseudonocardiaceae; genus Pseudonocardia. The sequence continues at coordinate 63,714 of NZ_JBFWVQ010000014.1, read as the reverse complement.
CACGACGAGGCGAAGGGCTACTGGGAGCCCCGCCCGTGGCACGAGGAGTACCCGATGTACCCGAAGACGTGGCAGGTCGACCTGGCGACGGTCAACCAGTGGGGACCGATCGACCCGCCGTCCCTCGACCACTAGGAGGCCGGCGATGCGGCTCGACGGGAAGCGCGTGCTGCTCACCGGCACGGCGGGCGGCTAAGGGGGAAGCGGCCCAGGCGCCGCGCACTCGGCCGCCAAGGGCGGCGTGATCGCGCTGACCCGCACGCTGGCCGCCGAGGGTGCCCCCCGACGGCATCCGGGCGAACGCCATCTCGCCGGGCTTCGTGAGGTCGCCCGCCACCGACAAGTACGTCGGCGACGAGCTGCGCGCCTTCCAGACGGGCATGCCGCCCTGGGCTGGGCGACGACATCGCGCACCTCGCCGTCTACCTCGCCTCGGACGAGTCGCTGTGGGTCACGGGGCAGAACTACTCGATCGACGGGGGAGTGACGGCCGGGTTCCGCTGACCGATCTCGGGAGCGAGACGGCAGCCGAACCCCGCGGCTGCGCCGCCTGGCGACCCCGGCGGCGCGTGAGGTCGTTGGGGCTCAGTAGTAGCACTCAAAAAGAGTTTGAGCTAGATTCTGGCGGTGCCGAACCCGGCGCTGGTCACGGCGGGGACGCCGAGACCCTTCCCGTCAGGAGCTTGAGTGCTTGTCGACGAGATCGTGATGTGCAGCGGAGCCGATGCCGGCGCACCGGAGGCGATGCACCGGCTGACGGTGGCGACGATCCCGGTGCGCTACTTCGCCGCCGCGCGCGCCGCGACCGGCCGCGACGAGGAGCCGGCCGAGATCGAGGAGGGCGCCTGCGTCGTGGAACGGAGGAACCAGAAATGACATTCGTCGTGACCGAGGACTGCATCCGGTGCAAGTTCACCGACTGCGTCGACGTCTGCCCCGTGCAGTGCTTCTACGAGGGCGAGAACATGCTCGTGATCCACCCGGGCGAGTGCATCGACTGCGGGATCTGCGAACCCACCTGCCCGGTCGACGCCATTCTGCCGGACAGCTACCCGGAGGCCCAGCAATGGCTCGAGCTGAACCGGAAGTACTCCTTGGAATGGCCGAACCTGCTGACCGCCAAGCCCGCCCCGGCCGACGCAGACGAGTTTCAGCGCGTCCCGGACAAGTACGAACTGCATTTCAGTCCCCGACCCGCCACGATCTGACAACCGGCACGAAAGGAAGTCGATGGAGACGAAGAAGGTCACGTGCAAGTCGTGCGACATCGAGTGCAGCGTACTCGCTGATGTCGAGGACAACCGGATCCTGCGGATTCGTCGCGACCCCGACCACATCATCACGCCGCATTCGCTGTGCAACAAGGGTGCCGCCTACCCGGACCAGCTCTACCACAAGGACCGAATCCTCTACCCGCTGAAGAGCGTCGGAAAGCGCGGCGAGGGCAAGTGGGCGCGCGTCTCGTGGGACGAGGCGATGGACGAGATCGCCGATCGCATGAAGGCGATCGTGAACGAGCACGGCCCCGAGGCGATCGCCGGCACCGCGGGCGCGATCGTGCCGTACGACCTGACCAGGCGCTTCCTGAACGTGCTCGGCTCGCCCAACTACGTCTCCGGCACGTACCTGTGCCTCGGCAACACGAGCTCGGTGAACCGGGTGACGATGGGCTGGCAGCCGTTCCCCGACTACTGGCACGGCCGGACCAAGGTCATCGTCATGTGGGGCCACGACCCGCAGCCGAACAAGTGGACCGCCGAGTACCTCTGGATGCGCAACGCGATCAAGGCCGGCGCGAAGCTGATCGTGGTCGACCCCCGCGTGAGCTTCAGCGCGAAGCGGGCGGACATGCACCTGCGGCTGCGGCCCGGTTCCGACCCTGCGCTGATGATGGGCTGGCTGCACGTCATCATCAACGAGGAGCTCTACGACAAGGACTTCGTCAGGGACTGGACCGTCGGCTTCGAACAGCTGAAGGAGCGCGTCCAGGAGTACACCCCTGAGCGGGTCGAGGAGATCACGTGGGTTCCGGCCGAGGAGATCCGCGCCTCCGCGCGCCTCTACGCGGAAGGTCCGTCGATCATCCCGTGGAACCCGGCCACCGATCAGATGAGCAACAGCACGCAGGTGCTGCGGGCGATGGGGATCGCCCGCGCGATCTGCGGGCATGTCGACGTGCCCGGCGGCGAGATGCTCATGGGCTACCACCCGAACGTCATCTGCGAGGACGAGTTCGCTCTCACGCACCTGCTGGGCAAGGAGCAGATGGACAAGCTCCTGCTCCTCGAATCCGCCAAGCTGCTGAGCTACGAGTTCTGGGACGAGTACAACGAGGCCCAGGAGCGCGTCTTCGGCCGCAAGTGGGCCTCGCAGATCCACAGTGGTGCCCTCGCCAACCCCGCCGCTGTCGTGAAGGCGATGAAGCACGGCACGCCCTATCCCGTCCGGGGCTTCCTCAACGTCGGGTCGGACCCGGTCACGAGCTTCACCGACGCGCGGAACATCCATGACGGGTTCATGAGCCTGGATCTGCTGGTCTCGGTCGACATCTTCATGGTCCCGACCGTGCAGATGTCCGATTTCATCCTTCCCGCAGCGACATGGGGCGAGAAGTACGACCTGCACAACCACTGGGACTGGCACACCTTCGTGATCGGCGGGGGCAAGGCCGTGGAGCCGCTCGGTGAAGCCCGCGACGAGTACGAGTTCTTCAAGGAACTGGGCCGTCGCATGGGACAGGAGGCGTACTGGCCGTGGGAGACGCATCGAGAGCTGTTCGAATGGCGGCTCGGTGGCATCGACTTCGACGAGTTCATGGCACAGCCGGGGGGCGGGATCGCGCACTTCGCCGAGCACCAGGTCATCGGCAGCAACCCGCAGTTCAAGAAGTACGAGAAGACCGGCTTCGCGACGCCGTCGGGCAAGGTCGAGCTGTACTCCGCGACGATGGAGAAGTACGGCTACGATCCGCTGCCCAGCCACGTCGAGCAGCCCGGAACGATCGTCAGCGATCCCGAGACGGCGAAGGACTATCCGCTGACGTTCTTCATCGGCGCGAAGAGCGACCCGTACTTTCAGCAGCAGGGGCGCAACATCGCTGCGCTGCGCAGGCTCGCCCCCGAGCCGTGGGTCGAGATGCACCCGGACACGGTCTACGACATGGGGCTCTCCGACGGCGACTTCGTCGCGGTCGAGACGCCGCACGGCAGGCTGACGGCGGTCGTCAAGGCCAGCGACGACGCCCACCCGAAGGTCGTGCGGGTGCCCTATCGCTGGTGGCTGCCCGAACAGGCGCCCTACGCCCCGAACTTCTCGGGCCTGTTCCAGGTCTCGGACAACAACCTGACCAGCGATGACCCGATGTATGCCGACCCGGAACAGGGCATCCCGTCGCTGCGCGGGCTGATGTGTCGGGTCGTGCCCGCGGAGCGGTCTGCGGAGTACGAGGCCTCGCTCGCCTCGCTCGGCGACAGCTGGGGCGGCTTCTCCGACACGTGGGGCGGCAACGCCCGCCGCGTCACCCGGTTCGCGGCGGGCTCGCAGGCGTGACGGCGTGAGCCTGCGGAGCTCCCCGGTGGGCCGGGGGCTCCGCAGGCACCGGCCCACCCGGAGAGGACGGAAGTGACCGACGACGCAGCGGCGGGGGTGCGCCCGGGGATTGCCGACCAGCCGGCGCACCTGGTGTCCGACGCGGACAAGGTGGGGCTGGTCCGGGCGGTGCGGGCCGACTTCGACACCCTGTTCACCGAGGACTACCGCCAGGACGGGCACCGGGGGATCGACGCCCTCTACAAGCGCGCGAAGACCACCCAGTGGGACGCCGACCTGGACATCGACTGGACGGTCGGCGACCAGATCGACCGGGCCCGCGACCCCCGCAACCCGATGAACGCCGTCTACCGCACCGAGGAGGGGGTGTTCGGGAAGCTCAGCGCGGCGCAGCGGGCCGAGATGGGACACGCGACCGCGGCGTGGACGACCAGCCAGTTCCTGCACGCCGAGCAGGGCGCGGTCGTGTGCGCCGCCAAGCTGGTCCAGGCGGCCCCGTGGATCGACGCCAAGTTCTACGCGGCCAGCCAGGTGATGGACGAGGCCCGGCACACCGAGGTGTACGCCCGCTACCTGCGGGAGAAGCTCGAGTGGCAGTTCCCGGTGAACGTCCACCTGCGCGGGCTCCTCGACGAGATCGTCGCGGACTCGCGGTGGGACTTCACCTACCTCGGCATGCAGGTGGTCATCGAGGGGCTGGCGCTCGCGGCGTTCGGGATCGAGTACCAGATGACGCCCGACCCGCTGCTGAAGCAGATCACCCGGTACGTCATGGCCGACGAGGCCCGCCACGTCGCCTTCGGCGTGCTCTCGCTCCGGGACGTCTACGCGGACCTGACCGCCGCGGAGCTGAAGGAACGGCAGGAGTTCTGCTTCGACGCGGCGTTGCGGATGCGCGACCGCTTCCTGGCACGGGAGGTGTGGGAGGTCCTCGGGCTCCCGGAGGCCGAGTGCACCGCGATCATGCTGCACGACCCGGTGCAGATCGAGTTCCGGCGCTCGCTCTTCGCGAAGATCGTGCCGAACCTCAAGAAGCTCGGCTTGCTCGACCACGGCGACGGGTGGCTGCGCCGCCGGTTCGGCGAGCTCGGAGTGCTGGTGTACGAGGACCTCGACGACACGAGCACCGACTATCACCGCATGGACCTCGACCACGCACCGTGGTCGGTCGTGCAGTTCCAGCACTACTGACCAGGAGGAGATCATGAGCCAGGCCGTGGCCGTCGACGAGGGCCTCTCCCTCGACGAGGCCGTCGCCCGCATCCGGCGTCGGCCCGTCGTCGGAGACGTCGAGCGCGTACCGGTGGGGGATGCGCTGCACCGGGTGCTCGCCGCGGACGTCGTCTCCCCCCTGCCGGTGCCGGCGCACGACAGCGCGGCGATGGACGGCTACGCGTTCCGCCATGCGGACCTGGCCGACGGCCGGGTGCTGCCGGTACGGGGTCGGGTCGCAGCGGGCCACCCGGACGTCGCCGAGCTGGACCCCGGCACGGCGGTGCGCATCTTCACCGGCGGGATGCTGCCTGCGGGCGCCGACACGGTCGCCATGCAGGAGCACTGCACGGTCACCGACCGGCTCGTGACGGTCCCGGCGGACCTCGTGCGGGGTGCCAACGTCCGCCGTGCGGGCAACGACGTCCGCCCGGGCACCACCGTGCTCGTCGAGGGCACCCGGATGCGACCGCAGGACGTCGGAATCGCGGCGGCCGTGGGTCGAGCCGAGCTGCTCGTGCGGCGACGGGTCCGGGTCGGCGTCGTCGCGACCGGCGACGAGCTGCGTGCCCCGGGCGAGCCGCTCCCGCCCGGGTGCATCCACGACTCCAACCGCCACACGATCGGTGCAGCCCTGCGGGCCCTCGGCGCCGTCGTCGTCGATGCCGGCGTGGTCGGCGACCGGCGCAGCGCCGTCCGGGACGCCTTGGTCGCGGTCGCGCGGAGCGCGGATCTGGTGGTCACCACCGGGGGCGTGTCGGCGGGCGACGAGGACCACGTGCGCGCGGCGCTGCAGGACGTGGGGACGCTGGACTTCTGGAAGCTGCCGCTCAAGCCGGGACGACCGGTCGCCGTCGGTGCGGTCGGGGGCGTGCCGGTCGTCGGGCTCCCCGGCAACCCGGTGTCGGCGATGGTCACGTTCTGGCTGGTCGCGCGGCCGTTCGTGCTGCACCTGATGGGAGCGGCGCCGACCGAGCCCACCCGTTTCGGGGTCGTCGCGGCGTTCACCCACCGGCACCGACGCGGCAGGCGGGAGCTGGTGCCCGCCAGGCTGCGCGCCGGGGCGTCCGGCGACCTGCTCGCCGAGCGGTTCCGGGCGGTCGACTCGGGGATGCTCAGCGCCTTGACCTGGTCGGACGGGTTCGTCGAGATCCCGGAGGACGCCGGGGACGTCAGCCCCGGCGACACGGTGTCCTACCTGCCCTACGACGGGCTCGGATGACCGACGACGCACCGCGGGCCACCGACCGGGACCGCACCGGCGAGACCACACGATTCAGCCGACCGATCCGAGGAGACCGACAAGTGGCGATCATCCAGTGCGACATCCGTCAGGGCCGCACCGACGAGCAGAAGGCCCGCCTGGCAGCGGGACTGACCGCGGCGGTCAGCGAGATCTCCGGCGAGCCGGTCGAGCAGATGTTCCTGGTCATCCGGGAGATGCCCGGCTTCAACTTCGTCGACGCGGGCGAGCACGTCGCCGACTACGTGCCCGGCCCCGACGGGCGGGATCTCGCGGGCGGGGAGCAGCTGCGCGCGCGGGGCATCTCCACCGACTGACACCGCCGACCGACACCGCCGACCGACATCACCGACGAGGCCGGCCGCCGGCGTCCCCGCCCCGGCCGTCACATCACAGGAGGAAATGCCATGCCGTTCATCCAGGTCGACATCACCGAGGGCCTGACGCCCGCCCAGCTCGCGGAGCTGCGGGAGCGCATCGTCGAGATCGTCCACCACTCGATCGGCTCGGCACGGGCGCACATCAACGTCGCGATTCACGAGTTGCCGGCCACCCGGATCGTCGAAGCGGGACGAACCGTGCCCGACCACGCGGTGGCCTCGGCGTAGCGCCACCGTTGGGCACGGATCTGGGGCTGCCGTCGACGCGGGCGACGGCAGCCGACTACACCCCGGACGAGGAGGTGCGCTGGTGTCCGGGGTGTGGTGACTACGCGATCCTGTCGACGATGCGCGAGCTGCTGCCGACGCTGGGGGTCCGGCGTGAGAGCACCGTGTTCGTGTCCGGCATCGGGTGTTCGAGCAGGTTCCCGTACTACGTCGACACCTACGGCCTGCACTCGATCCACGGGCGGGCGCCTGCGATCGCCACCGGGCTCGCCGTCAGCAGGCCGGACCTGTCGGTCTGGGTGGTCACCGGCGACGGCGACGGCCTCTCGATCGGCGGGAACCACCTGATCCACGCGTTGCGGCGCAACGTGGACCTCACGATCCTGCTGTTCGACAACGGCATCTACGGGTTGACGAAGGGTCAGTACTCGCCGACGTCGCCGACCGGGACGGTGACCCGTTCCTCGCCTGCGGGCTCGGTCGAACGCCCACTCAACCCGCTGACGCTCGCCCTCGGAGTGGGGGCGACGTTCGTCGCCTGCGCCGTCGACGTGGACCGGCCCGGGCTCTCGGCGGTCCTCGCCGCGGCCGCGGCACACCGGGGCGCCGCCCTCGTGCACATCCTGCAGGACTGCCCGGTGTTCCACGCCGGCGTGTTCGACGCGGTGCGCAGCAAGGCCACCCGCGAGGAGCACAGGGTGCCGCTCCGCGACGGGATGCCCATCAGGTTCGGGCCACGACGCCAGGACGGCCCGGGTTCCTGCGCCGTCGTCCGGCGGGCGCACGGGCTCGACGTCGTCCCGGCGTCGTCGGTCCCCGACGACGAGATCGTCGTCCACGACGCCACCGATCTCGACCTCGCGTTCGGCCTGGCCCGGATCGCAGAGCGACGACCGGGGACGGTCGTCACCGGGGTGTTGCGGGCGGTCGCCCTACCCACCTACGGCGACGGCGTCCGGGCGCAGGCGGCCGGTGCCGCCGCGGCGGGCGCAGGAGTTCTCCAGGAGCTGCTGCGTGGAACGGAGTCCTGGACATGCTGAGATCCACAGGGCCGCCAACTGCAAGGACTCGGATCGGACCTTACGATGGCCGGCATGCGCCACGATGACCTCGGCGACGTCTACTGCTCCGTCGCTCGCACCTGGTCAGTGATCGGCGAGCGGTGGACGATGCTGATCCTGCGGGAGTGCTTTCGTGGCGAGCGCCGCTACGAGCACTACCGGTCCAAGCTGGGGCTCGGCAGCAACGTCCTCAACGACCGGCTCCGCCTGCTGACCGAGGAGGGCATCCTCGACCGCGTCCCGTACCAGACGGCGCCGCTGCGTCACGAGTACCGCCTCACGAAGAAGGGCCAGGACCTCTACCCCATCCTCGTCAGCATCATGGCGTGGGGAGACACCTACAAGACCGACAAGCCGCCGGTCCAGCTGGTGCACCGCACCTGCGGGCACAAGGCCGAGCCGCGCCTCACGTGCGCACACTGCGCCGAGCCGATCCAGTGGCGGCAGATGACCGCCGAGCTCGAACCGGATGCCTGGTAGCCGCGACGTGCGTCGCGGGCCCGCCCGACCGATCCGATCAGCCCTGCCCGCCCGGGAGGGGGCTGAAGAACTTCTCGTGCTTGCCGTCCACGTCGCGGAAGTAGTCGGCATCCGGCAGCGACGGTTGCTTCTTCCCGATGAGTGGCCACTGCCTCGGCCACCGCCAGGAGCCGCCCATGAGGAGCGGCAGGTCGGCGCCCTGCTGGTCGAACGCCGCGGGCGTGTGGTGGAACGGTTCGCGCTAGGACGGGGCTGCGCCGTCTTCGTACGCTCCGCGGCAGCTCTGCCAGCGCGATCGGTCTGCGCGGCAACCTCGTTCAATGACCCGAGAGAGCCAGCTAGTTTTCTGGCGAGCCGTGTGCCTTCAACAGACCGGACTTCGCCGCAGCCAGTATCTCGGCCGAAAGGTCTGCATCGCCGACTGCCCGAGCAAGCAGTACTGCTCCGACCAGGGTGCTCAATGACGACGCAGCAGCTGACCGGTCGGAACTCTCGCCATCGGTCGTCAGCAGATCAATATACTGCCTGACAGTGTCCGCGTACGCGGCCCGCAATTCTGTCCCACCACGGCCGGCATCGGCGCCGAGAGTGACGAGAGCGCATCCTCCACCTGGATCGTCGCAGTGCCGCTCGCTGAGGTAGTCGTCGACGATACCCGCGAACGGATCCTCCGGATTCTTCGCAGCCGATCGCTGCATCTTTTCGTGACCGTCCGCGAGCGCAGCCACCGCCGATTCCACGATGAGCTCTTCACGTGAAGAAAAGTGCTTGTAGAATCCGCCGTGCGTCAGCCCCGCACGCTGCATCAGGCCTGCGACACTCGGGCGTGCAGTTCCTTCCTCTCGAATACTCCGCGAAGCGTGCCGGATTATTCGGGCGTGTGCGTTGGCCTTGTCTGCTCGCGAGTACCCCACCTTGTCGTTCCTCCTCGGAGTATCATTCCTGCGTGAGCTCCCCATCTACCAGTCGCAACAGCCGCAGATCGTTCGGGTCTCGAAGAGGCGCCGGCAACAACTCTGCAGGGAAGTCCTGATAGGTCACCGGGCGAAGAAATCGGTCGATGGCCGACAGGCCAACAGAGGTGAACCTGCTGTCTGTGGTGGCCGGGAACGGGCCTCCATGAGTAGTCGCATGCTCAACTTCCTGCGGCTGGCAAAAAGCATTGATCACGATCCTCCCCGTTCGTCGTTCGAGAATTGGGAGGAGTTTCTTCGCGAGGTCGAGGTCGGCGGGCTCGAGATGCATTGCCGCGGACAATTGGCCGCGAAGCGTTTCCGCGGCGGTCACGAGCTCAGTCGCATCCTCGGCATTGACCAACAGCGCACTCGGCCCGAACACCTCCTCTGCCAGGGGAGGGGCGCCGATGAACTCTGTGGCGCCAACCTCGAGGAGGGTAGGGTTGCCGTCGATCCTCTCCTCGGCCCCCGCCCCTCGGGCGATCACGACTGCGCCACTCTTCTGCAACCGCTCGAGCCCGGCCTTGTAGGCATCGGCGATTCCTGTACTCAGCAGGGTACTGGCTGGCGCCGCGCGAATCACGTCGACCATCGCCTGTCGCAGCTCGGCCATACCTTCGCCCCGCACGGCGATCAAGACAGCGGGTTTGAGGCAGGCCTGTCCCGCATTGAACAGCGTTCGCTCGATGAACCCGCGCCCGATGTCGCCACCTCGTGCCGCGAGAGCTGCGGGCAGCGCAAACGTCGGATTCACGCTCGTCATCTCGCAAAAAACGGGGATCGGCTCCTCCCGTCGCTGCGCGATTCGATAGAGCGCCATCCCGCCTCTCTCCGACCCCGTGAAGCACACGGATTTCACCAGAGGATGCCGCACCAATGACTCACCGATCTCGTTGCCGGCGCCGGTCAGCAGCGAGAATACTCCGTTCGGAAGTCCCTCGGCGGCCACCGCGTCGGTAATGACTTGAGCCTGCATCTCCGACGAGCCGAGATGCGCGTTGTGAGCCTTCACGATTACCGGGCACCCGCTCGCCAATGCAGATGCGGTGTCGCCACCGACAACCGAATAGGAAATAGGGAAGTTGCTCGCGCCGAAGACCACGACCGGGCCGACGGGCACTTTCATGAGCCGGTGATCCATGCGCGGAACCGGCTGCCGATCCGGCTGTGCCGAGTCGATGGTCAAGTTCAGGAACCGGCCGGCGCGAACAACAGCAGCGAACTTCCGGAGCACGACTGCGGCCCGGCCGGCCTGAACCTCAAGTTGCGCTGCGGCTATGCCCGTTTCACGGGATGTCCGGTCGGCGAGCTCGGGCGCGATCCCGCCGAGGTTGTCAGCAATTCGCTCGAGGAAGCGTGCTCGATCCTCGAGGCTCGTGCGACTGTAGGTGTCGAAGGCTTCATCGGCGAGACCTGCAGCCTTGTCCACTTCCTCCGGGCCGGCCAGGGCAAATGGAGGTTCGATTTCCATGGCGCGAGATGGATCTATGGCGCGCAGGTAACCATGCCCTGGATCGAGTCGCGTGCTACCAATGAAGAGTTCACCTGTGATCACGAGACGTCCATTGCATCAAGACCTGCAGCCTGCAATGTCTTGACAAGTTCGTCCGAGCTCAGGATCGAGTGTGCATAGGTAGGTCCATTGATCTCATTTGCCGCACGCCACGCTCCTGGCTTTATTGCCACCGTCGCATCGCTGACAAGCGTCACATGATACCCCAGTTCCATCGCGAAACGCGATGTGGATTCGACACAGGTGTTCGCAAGAAGTCCGACGGAGATCACATGGGTGATTCCATGCTGCTTGAGCAGAAACTCAAGATCAGTATTGGGGAAGCCGCTCTGCGCCCAATGCTCCTTCGCAACGATGTCGCCGGGGGATGGAACGAAGTCGGGATGCCAGTCGCCTCCCCATGTGTCGGCCGCAAAGAAGTGACTTCTGCTGTTATTCACCTGAGCCGGGCTCAGGAAACGCCACCCGTCGTAGTCACCTTCGCGCCACCGTCGGTGCGGCACCCAGACCACCCTGATTCCAGCTTCCCGCGCACCTCCAACAACCAGGCGCAGGTTCTCAATGAGATCAATCTCCTCGGCCGCCTCTTTCAGTAGCGGCCAGAGCTTCCCTCCTTCAGACAGGAAGTCGTTGTATGGGTCGATCAGGAGGATTGCCGTGTGCTCGGGGTCGTACGTGGTCATGCTTTCAACTCCATCGCGGTCGCCAGGCAATATTGTGGATGAGGAGAATCCTCCAGAAGTCCTGTGCGCACAAGTGTGATTGCGACTCAGCACGTCGACGAGTCAACCGAATGAATCAGGATGCATAGAGCCTTACCCATTGGAGCACGGGTCTGCGCATGGCGCCCTGCATGCGCACGGGCTCGGCAACCCTGAGTTCGAGGTGCCCGCCGCTCACTGTGGCAAGCCGTTGCAGGTCCGTTCCAACCCAGTGAGGAAAGAGGCTTGTCTCAACGTGGTGGGTAACGATATGGTTGCTGATGGAATATGTTCCCGCGTAGGCAATATACCCACGGGCCGCAACCTGCCCGTCTTCGGCAGATATGTCATCCCAACGCGTCGCGGAGCTCGTTCGGCCCCGCTGCATCAGCTGGGCTGCCATATGCCCGGTCGGGGAGTAGTAGATAAAGCCGAGCGCGTCTCGTCCAAGCGGAAAGTATGGGGCGCTACCGTCCGCGGCGTGCGCTGCATAAGACTTCAGCCGCCAGGTTCCCCAGAGGTCTTCAGGCCGGACAGTCGGCGACATGGTTTCCCGCTCTCTGGTCAGTCGCACCTGTGCGCACACAATCTGGAGTACGCTCATCATCCACAATCCAGCTGGCATCCGCAACCCACTGATCCGCGAGGGAGCGAACGCATTGACGTCGCCCCGCCCATCGCGGCCGGCGCCGTGAAGGTCCGCGAGGAGCAGGTGGCGATGATCCGATTGCTGCTCAGCTCCTGCCCGGTCCCTTCAGACTGATGTCAGATGTCAGGACGTGATGACAGGCATAGGATGCGACTCCGTCAACCCGGGCGGCGAACAGGAATCTCAAGAGTCTCCTGGTAGATGGCCTGAACGTGCTACGTGTGAGCTGCATCGACGCACGTCTGCCGTGGGGTATTGACCCCCGCTCGAGGGCTGCCGTACGGTGACGCCGTTCACAAGCTGATGTCAGATGTCAGCCTGCCACTCCAGGAGTCGTCAGCCCGTGACCACGACAATGGGCCGTTGCATCGCAGCACGGTCCTCCGCGCCCGCCGGCCGGCCGGCGGGTGTCCGGCAGCACCGCGCGCGGCCGCCCGCGCGGTGCCGATCCGGTCGGCGCGTCAATCTCCGGAGGGGGTGCCCGGTGACCGTGCAGGAACCGGATTACGTGTTCGAGCCGATCGGCGTGGGCCGCGGCTTCGAGAAGATCGTCGCGAGCCTGCGCGGCGCGATCGTGCGGGGCGACCTCCCGACCGGCCACCGGCTGCCGTCGGAGCCGGAGCTGGCCACCCAGCTCGGGGTCTCGCGGCCGATGCTGCGCGAGGCGCTGAAGGCACTGGAGGTCTCCGGCTACCTGGAGGTGCGTCGGGGTTACGGCGGGGGGCGGTTCGTCGCTGCGCCGGAGCCCGAGGAGTTCCACGCGATCACCACCGCGCCGCTGTCCACGCTGAACGTCGAGCCGCGCCACGTGATGGACGTCCGGCTGGCGATCGAGCCGTGGGCCGCGCGGCTCGCCGCGCAGGCCCGCGACGCGAACGATCTGGCCCGTGCGGTCCGCAAGCTCGGCCTGGCAGGCAACCGGCCGGCGCGCACGGTACAGGCGATCGTGGCGTTCCACCTCGCGCTGGTGGAGTCGTCGGCCAACCCGGTGTTCGTCGCGGTGTACCAGAGCCTGCGCGCGCCGATCGCGATGAGCCTGGGCGAGCGGGTCCGTGACGCCCGCTGGTGCGCCGACGTCAAGGAGCGCCTGACGCACGTCATGCGGCTGGTCGACGACGGGGAGCCCGACGCCGCCGAGCGCGCCGTGCGCCGCTACCTCGTCGACTACGAGGACGACCGCGAACGACCGGGGATCGCCCGATGAGCGCCCCTGACGGGACGATGTTCGCCCCGGCGGTCGAAGCGATGCCGCGCGAGCAGATGCGTGTGCTGCAGCTCGACCGCCTGCAGGCCCAACTCGCCTCCGTCGCGCAGCGTTCGCCGTTCTATGCGGAGCTGTGGAAGGCCGCCGGCTTCGACCCGCTCGCGGTGAGGTCGCTGGAGGACTTCGACGCCCCGTTCACGACGAAGGAGCTGCTGCGCGACAGCCAGCTCGCCGCTCCTCCGCTGGGTCGGCACGCCGCGGTCCCGATGGTCGACGTCGTGCGGATCCACGCCTCGAGCGGCACCACCGGCCAGCCCAGCTATGTCGGGATCACCCATGCGGACCGCGAGAGCTGGACCGAGGTGGTCGCGCGGGTCCTGTACTGCGAGGGGATGCGCCCCGACGACGTGGTCGTGCACGCGTTCGGGCTCGGGTTCTTCGTCGGCGGGCTGCCGCTGAAGGACGCCACCGAACGGATCGGGGCGACGTTCGTGCCGATCGGCACGGGCGCGAGCGACCGTGTGGTGCAGAGCATCCGAGACCTCGGTGCGACGGCGCTGATGTGCACTCCCTCGTATGCGACGTACCTGGCGGAGTACTGCCGGGACCGCCTCGGGATGGAGCCGGGCGAGCTGGGCCTGCGCAAGCTTCTCGTCGGGGCCGAGCCCGGCGGGTCGATACCGGCCGTACGCAAGCAGCTCGAGGCCGACTACGGCGCGACGGTGTCCGACGGCATGGGCAACGCGGACGTGTTCCCGATCTACCTCGCGAGCTGCCCCGAGCAGGACGGGCTGCACCTGTGCGGGCAGGACGAGCTGCTGGTCGAGCTCGTCGACCCGGCGACGGGGGAGCGGCTGGAGTGGCTCGACGGTGTCGAGGGCGAGCTGGTCGCGACGCACCTGCGTCGTGAGTGCGTGCCGCTCGTCCGCTTCCGGGTGCGTGACCGGGTCACGGTGACCATGAGCCCGTGCGCGTGCGGGCGGACGAGCCCGCGGCTGCACTGCGCGGGGCGAACCGACGACCTGCTGTTCGTCGCGGGCGTCAACGTGTGGCCGAGCGCGGTGCAGGACGTCGTCGCCGGCATCGCGCCGCGGACGACCGGGGCGCTGCAGATCCTGCTCGCCGACCAGGGTCCGGTGGTACGCCCGCCGCTGCACCTGCAGGTCGAGTACGGCCCGGACGAGGAGGACCTCGACGGGCTGCGTGGCGAGGTCGAGCGGGCGCTGCGCGACCAGCTCGTCGTTCCCGCCCGGGTCGACCTGGTGCCGCCGGGGGCCCTGCCGCGCTGGGAGATGAAGGCCAAGTTGATCAAGCGGAGATGGAGGGCGAGTGAGCATCGCAGCGAGCGCTAGCGAGCGAGGAGCGGAGCGAGCCCGGAATCGACCACTGAAGCGGAGATGGAGGGCGAGTGAGCATCGCAGCGAGCGTTAGCGAGCGAGGAGCGGAGCGAGCCCGGAATCGACCACTGAAGCGGAGATGGAGGGCGAGTGAGCATCGCAGCGAGCGCTAGCGAGCGAGGAGCGGAGCGAGCCCGGAATCGACCAATGCAGCAGCAGAGGAGGTGACGGCGCCGTGTTGAACATCGACATCGATACCGGCGGGACCATGACCGACGGTCTGGTCAGCGGGAGCGCGCCCAGGTTCGGATTCAATGCGGTGTTCTCGGTCAAGGTGGAGACCACCCCGCACGACGTGACGATCGCGTTCATGGAGGTGCTGGAGGCGGCCCGCAGGCGGGTCGGCGCGGCCACGCTGCGCGACCTCCTCGACGGCGTGGCGCTGATCCGCTGGTCCTCGACGATCACGTCGAACGTGCTGGCGCAGAAGACCGGCCCGAAGCTCGGCCTGATGGTGAGCGCCGGGCACGAGGACGACCTCTACACCACACCGCAGGACGCGGCGACGGTCGTCGGCTCTCTGGTCATGCGCGAGAACATCACCGGGATCAGCGCCGACGCCCCGGACGACGAGGTGCGCACGGCGGTCAAGGGCCTGTTCGACAAGGGCATCCGGCGGATCAACATCTCGCTCGAGGGCGCGTTCGAGGACAGCTCCCGCGAGCGCGCGATCGTCGCGATGATCGACGCGCAGTACCCCGACCACTTCCTCGGCTCCATCCCGGCGCTGCCGGCGAGCGAGATCCTGCTGCGCCCCGACGACGCCACCCGCACGTTCGTGTCGCTGATCAACGCCTACGTGCACCCGTCGCTGGCGACGACGCTGTACCGCGCGGAGGAGACGCTCAAGCAGGAGCACTCCTGGCGGGGCAACGTGCTGGTCGGCCACATCAACGGCGGTGTCGCGCGGATCGGCAAGACCACCGCGTTCGACACCATCGAGTCCGGGCCGCTGTTCGGCACGCACGCGAGTGCGCACGAGGCGGCGGTGCACGGGGACGCGAAGGTCCTCGCGATCGACGTCGGCGGCACCACCGCCAAGGCGTCCGCGGTGCAGGACGGCCGCGTCGTCGACCGCGAGGACGGGCACCTGTTCGGCATCCCCGTGCGGACGAACCTGCCGCTGCTGCGCTCGATCGCCCTCGGCGGCGGCTCGGTCGCGCGCGCCGTGGACGCGGCGGTGACGCTCGGCCCCGACTCGATGGGCGCCGCGCCCGGCCCCGCCTGCTACGGCCTCGGCGGGCGCAACGCCACCACGACCGACGCGCTCGTGCTGCTCGGCTACCTGTCGCCGACGGCCTTCCTCGACGGGCGGCGCACGCTCGACGTCGAGGCGGCGCGCGCCGCGGTGGTCCGCAACGTCGGTGATCCGCTGGGGCTCTCCGCGCAGGACGCCGCGCAGCGGATCGTCGACACGGCGTTCGACATGACGGCCGACCTGGCCCGCGAGACCGCGGCGGAGATGGGCTGGGACCCGGCCGACACCACGGTCTACGCGTTCGGCGGCAACGGCCCGCTGTTCGCGACCGGGGTCGCGGAGCGCATCGGGGCGCGGGCGGTGCGGCTGTTCGGGTTCGGCAACGTGCTGTCGGCCTACGGGTCGGCGATCTCCGACGTCGTGCACGTCTACGAGTCGGCGGTCCACTCGTCCGTGGCCGCACGTGCGGCGGCCGCCACGCTCGCCGACGAGGCGCGCCGGGACCTGCGCGGCGAGGGCTTCGACCCGGACGGGGCCGCCCTGGTCTGGGAGGTCCGCGGAGCCTCGGGCACCGCGGTGGACACCTCGGTGGAGGGGGCGCTGTCGTCGGTGGCGGACCCGGCGCTGGTGCGGCTCACGGCCCGGTTCGCCCTGCCCTCGCTCGACAGGGACGCCACCGCCGACACCGCCGACACCGCCGACACCGCCGACACCGCCGACACCGCAGGCGCAGCGGCGGGCGGCACGGGCGAGCGCGGCGGAATCCCGACCCACAACTGGGCTTCGGTCGCCGGCTCGGCCCTGACCGGCCCCGCCCTCGTCGACGGGGGCGCCTTCACCTGGCTGATCGGGCCGGGCTGGTCGCTGGACGTGGATGCGCACGGCGACGCCGTGGCGACGCGAGGAGGGAACTGATGGGCCAGAACACCACCGTCCACGTCGCCGAGTACCTGGACCTGGACGTCGATGCCGAGCGGTGGCGGTGCCACTCCTGCGGCCACGACGTCGGGCCGGCCCGGGACAACTACAAGAAGGGCCTGCTGATCCACGAGCGCGACCCGGGTGAGGTGCACCCGCCGCTGATCGAGGGCGAGTACACGTTCTCCCCGAACCCGCAGTGGATCCGCATCCTCGAGTTCTACTGCCCCGGCTGCGGGCGCCAGGTGGAGACCGAGTACCTGCCCCCGGGCCACCCGATCACCCACGACACCGAGATCGACCTCGACGGCCTCAAGCGCAAGCTCGCCGCCGGTGAGCTGCGCATCGACGAGCACGGCAAGCTCGCCGTGCAGAAGGTGGACGGTGCGGCGTGAAGGCGATCGACATCGACGTGGGCGGGACGTTCACCGACCTCGTCCTGACCTGGGACGACCGGCGGATCACCGCCAAGGCGCCGACCACGCCCTACGACCTATCGGTCGGGTTCCTCGACGTGCTCACCGACGGTGCCGAGCAGGTGGGCCTCGCGATCGACGAGCTGCTGCCCCGCGTGGAGATCGTCCGCTACTCGACGACGGTCGCGATGAACCGGCTCATCGAGCGCAAGGGCCCACGCCTGGGACTGATCACGACCGAGGGCCACGAGGACGCGGTCCTCATCGGTCGCGGCGCCCAGTGGACCGACGGCACCCGCATCTCGGAACGGCGCAACGTCGCGGTGCAGAACAAGCCGGCGCCGTTGGTCACCCGCGACATGATCGCCGGGGTCCGCGAGCGCGTCGACTCGTTCGGGGCCGTGCTGCGCCCGCTCGACGAGGACGACGTGCGCCGCAAGCTGCGCACGCTCGTCGACGGCGGTGCGCGTGCGATCGCGGTCTCGCTGCTGTGGAGCTTCGCCAACCCGGCCCACGAGCGGCGGATCCGCGAGATCATCCGCGAGGAGTACCGCAGCTACCACGTCGGCTACCTGCCGGTGGTGCTCTCCCACGAGGTCGTGGCCAAGGTCGGCGAGTACGAGCGGACGATGACCGCGATCCTCGACGCCTACCTCCAGTCGTCCATCAAGGCCGAGATGGAGACCACCTGGGACCAGCTGCGCGACCACGGCTACCGCGGCAGCTTCCTGCTCACCCACAACACCGGCGGCTCGGCCGAGATCTTCAAGACCACCGCGTCGCGCACCTACAACGGCGGCCCGATCTCGGGACTGATGGGCAGCTTCCACATCGGCAAGGCACTCGGGTACCGCAACGTCATCGCCTCCGACGTCGGCGGCACGAGCTTCGACCTGGGCATGGTCGTCGACGCGTCGGTGCGCTCCTACGAGTTCCGCCCGATCATCGACAAGTGGATGGTCGGCATCTCCATGCTGCAGTCCACCACCATGGGCGCCGGCGGCGGCTCCATCGCGTGGATCAACGAGCTGCTCGGCGGCAGGTTGGAGGTCGGGCCGCGCTCGGCGGGCTCCTACCCCGGACCGGCCTGCTACGACCTCGGCGGCACCGAGCCGACCGTCACCGACGCCGACGTCGTCCTCGGCTACATCGCACCCGACGGGTACTTCGACGGGCGGATGCCGCTCCACCGCGAGAAGGCCGTGGAGGCGATCGAGTCGAGGATCGCGAAGCCGCTCGGCCTGCCGGTGGACGAGGCCGCCGCGCTAATCCGCCGGATCGTCGAGCAGAACATGGCCTCGGCGATCAAGCGCGAGGTGCACCTGCGCGGCTACCACCCGGAGGACTTCGTCCTGTTCGCGTTCGGCGGTGGCGGCCCCACGCACGTCGCCGGGTACGGCGCGGACGTGCCGACGTCGGTGATCTTCCCCCAGGCGCCGGTGTTCTCCGCGCTCGGCAGCTCGGTCATGGACATCATGCACGTCTACGAGCGGTCCCGGCGGCTGCTGTTCCTCAACGGGATGACGCAGGCGTTCACCGACGACTACGAGGCCTACAACGCGCCGATCCGCGAGATGATCGCCCAGGCGGAGGCCGACCTGGTCTCGGAGGGCCTGAACCCCGCCCAGGCGCTGTTCTCCGTCGAGCTGGACATGCTCTACGGCGGGCAGGTGCAGGTGAAGCGGGTCGCCTCGCCGCTGCTGCAGATCAACTCCCCGGCGGAAGCGCAGGCGGTCTACGACGAGTTCGAGAGGGAGTACTCCGAGGCGTTCAGCCCGCACGTGGTGAACAAGCCCGGCGGCGCCTACATCGAGAACATCGTCGTCAAGGCGACGGTGCCGACCGAGAAGCTGGTGCTGCCCGAGCGCGAGATCGGTGGCACCGACCCAGGGGCGGCGCGGGTCTCCACCCGCGAGGCCTACTGGCCCGAGCACGGCAGGCGCAGCGAGACCCCGGTCTACACGTTCGACACGCTCGCCCCCGGCAACCGCGTCGACGGCCCCGCCCTGGTCGAGGCGCACTTCACGACCATCGTCGTGCCGCCCGGCAAGAGCCTGACCATCGACGAGCACGGCCTCGGCCTGCTGCAGAACAGGCCCGTCGCGACGGCACGCGCCGCCGCGGCGGTCCTGGAAGGAGCCCGGGCATGAGCTACCCGAGCCTGGCGGAGAAGCTCGCCGCACTGAAGGTCAGCGAGCCCACGCCGTACGAGCTGGAGTGCCTGGCGACGGTGGGCACCGGCGCCTACGAGATCGGGGTGCAGCGCACCGCGGACATCCTCGACGAGGGCTACGAGGTGTTCATGCGCTCGTCGCGCTCCCAGATGGGCGTCGCGGGCGACTCGATCGTCGCGATGTTCACCGCGCAGGGCGACCTGGTCAACGCGAGCGCCGGCACGTACCTGCACGCCGTGATCCCGCCGATCGTCATCAAGTACATCCTGGCGAACTTCCGGGAGAACCCGGGCATCGCCGACGGCGACATCTGGTACACCAACGACGCGCTCTACGGCGGGATCCACAACCCCGACCAGGTCGCGATCATGCCGGTGTTCTTCGACGGCGAGCTGGTGGCGTGGACGGCGGCGCTGTCGCACACCACCGAGACCGGCGCCTGCGAGCCCGGCGGCATGCCGGTCTCGGCGAAGTCCCGCTTCGACGAGGGCATGAACCTGCCCCCGATGAAGATCGGGCAGGACCACGTCCTGCGCCACGACGTGATCGAGATGTTCGCCGCGTTCGGGCTGCGCTCGGAGACGAGCGTGACCGTCGACCTGCGGGCCCGCTGCACCACGGCGGACCGGGTGCGGGTGCGCCTGCTGGAGATGTTCGCCCGCGAGGGCAAGGACTTCGTCACGGGCCTGTTCCGCCGGATGCTCGTCGAGGCCGAGCAGGGCGCCCGCACGCGGCTGGCCTCCTGGCCGGACGGGGTCTACCGGTGCGCCACGTTCTCCGACGCCGCCGGCAACGTCACGGGTCTGCTCCGCAACTGCTTCATGACCATGACCAAGCGCGACGACACGCTCCACATCGACTTCACGGGCACCAGCCCGGAGAACGGGTCGTCCTACAACGCGCACCCGCAGGCGGTCATCGGGCACCTGGCGAACTACATCTACGAGTACGTCTTCCACGACCTGCCGATCTCGTCGGCGACGTTCCAGCCGATCGACTTCACCTTCCCACCCGACTCGATGCTCTCGCCCGCGCCGAACGCGGCGACGAGCTGCTCGGTCATGGCCGCGACGGGCGCGATGAGCGCGATCGCGAACTGCGTCGGCCGGGCCCGCTTCGGCACCACGGAGTGGCGGCAGGTCACCGCGTCGCTCGGCAACGGCGGCAACGCCTCCGTGCTCGCCGGGGTCTCGCAGTGGGGAATGCCGTTCGCGGACATGCTCGCCTATACGATCAACACCGAGGGTCAGGGCGCGCGGGCGCACTCGGACGGCATCAACGCCTACGGCTTCCCGTGGTGCGCGTTCGGCCGGGCGCCGGACGTCGAGAGCATGGAGAACGAGCTGCCGATGCTCGTCCCGTTCTCCCAGCACTGGCCGGACTCGGGCGGTGCCGGCAAGCACCGCGGCGGCGTGGGCACCGCGCAGCTGTGGGTGACCCACCACGCGCCGTTCGTCTTCTTCATGTCGATCGCCGACAACTCGATCGTGCAGACGCCGCAGCCGCTGTTCGGCGGCTACACGATGTGCACCTGCCCGGGGCTGTCCATGGACGGCGTCGACATCCCCGAGTTGCTGCGCGCGGGCGACGAGGGCGCGCTGGATCTCGCGAGCCTGCTCGCCGGCAAGTACGGCGGCCGGATCGTCTCGGAGACCTACGCGCGCACCGCACGCCCTGTGATGGCCGACCAGGTGATCACGCTCGGGATCTCCACCGGCGGGGCGGGCTACGGCGACCCGATCGACCGCGATCCGGTGGCCGTCGAGAAGGACGTCGCGGACGGGCTGATCTCGGACTGGGCGGCCGCCCACGTGTACGCCGTGCGGTTCCACCCCCAGACCGGCCGGGTCGACCTGACGGCGACCGAAGCCCTGCGGTCGCAGGTGCGCGAGCAGCGCAAGGCCCGCGGGAAGGGGTGGGACGAGTTCCACGAGGAGTGGTCGCGGCGCAAGCCGCCCGAGGATGTCCTGCAGCTGTACGGCTCGTGGCCCGACGGCGCCGTCGTCACGCCGCTGATGCGGATGTGACCGGCGTGCTCCCGGCCCGGGCGCGAGCCCAGGCGATCGCCCAGCGGCGGGGCGGCCGGAACACGCTGGCCGTCCCGCTCGCGCTGCGGCTCGCCGCGAAGATCTCCGAACGTCCCTGGGAGGCGTTCCTCGCCGAGCCCACCCAGCTCGCGAACGGGCTCGGCGACCTGATCGACGCCGTCGGGCCCGACGGGGTGCCGGTCACGCTGCCGGGGGTCCAGGGCGTCGAGGGCCACCACGACGCCGCGCTGGAGGCCACGCGGCGGCTGCGGGTCACGCTCGGGGACTCGGCCGTGCTCGTGGCGGTGCTCGGCGGCGCGCCGGGGCTCGTCGACACCGCCCGCGCGTTCCTCGACGCCGGGGTGGACGGCGTCGTCCTCACCGCGGACGTCGACCCGGCACAGGCGCGCACCGTCGGCAACGTCGCGCGGTTCCACCGGGCGATGGCGCACGTGCTCGGCGCGAGCGTCTCCGGGCTGCCCGGGGTGGAGACGGTTCCGCTGGACGCGCCGGCCGCCAAGACGGGTCTCGTGCTCACCGACGGCGAGGTCCCCGACGGGACGCCCGTGCCCGTCGTGCAGGACTGGGTCGCCGCCGTCCGCGGCTGAGCGCGTCCAGACCCCGCGCCGGTCGCGCGATCCCCGCGTGACCGGCGCGACAGCGCGAGAGAGGGGAGCAGTACCCGTGCACTACACCGATGTGGCCATCCCGCTGGGCCACGCCTGGTCCTCGCCGTTCGCGAGGTGGCAGGGCTCGCTGGCCGAGGTCTCCAGCCTCGACCTCGCGGTCGCGGTCACCACGCGGGCGCTCGCGGACCGGGGTGTCGATCCGGGGCGGGTCGGCGGGCTCGTGCTGGGCTGGACCGTCCCGCAGCCCGAGATCTTCTACGGGGCGCCCACGCTCGCCGCCCGGCTCGGCGCGACCGGCGTGTCCGGGCCGATGGTGAGCCAGGCCTGCGCCACGAGCGTGGCCGCGCTGCACGCAGCGGCAGCTGCGGTCACCGCGGGCGGGGGCGTGCAGCTCGTCGTCGCCACGGACCGCACCTCGAACGGCCCCACGCTGTCCTGGCCCGCGCCGTCGCGGCCGGGCGGCGCCCCGCTCACCGAGCACTGGGTGCTGGACAACTTCGCCCGCGACCCCTGGGCGGCCACCTCGATGATCGAGGCAGGCGAGGCGGTCGCGGCCGAGATGGGCGTCACCCGCGACGAGATCGACGACCTCACCGCGCTGCGCTGGGAGCAGTACGCCGGCGCGGACGAGGTGCGCGGGAGGGTGCTCGTCCCGGTCGAGATCCCGGGCAGGCGCGGTGCGCTCGTCGTCGACGCCGACGAGGGGGTGCGGCCCAAGGAGCGCGAGGGGATCGGCAAGCTGCCGCCCGCGCATCCCGGCGGCGTGCACTCCTACGCCGCCCAGACCCATCCCGCGGACGGCTGCGCCGGCGCGGTCGTCACGACCGAGGCGCTGGCGCGGGAGCTCGCGGGCGGTGCCGGGATCGTACGGGTGCTCGCCAGCGGTGTCGCGCGCGTGGCGAAGGGCCGGATGCCCAAGGCGCCGGTGCCGGCCGCGTACGCGGCGCTGCGGGCGGCCGGGCGGGAGATCGCCGAGGTCCACGCGGTGACCACGCACAACCCGTTCGCCGTCAACGACCTGTGGTTCGCCGCCGGGACCGGGATCGCCGTCGAGGCGGTCAACCGCAGCGGGAGCAGCCTCGTCTTCGGCCACCCCCAGGGGCCGACGGGCCTGCGTTCGATCGCGGAGCTCGTCGAGACGCTGCGGCAGCGCGGTGGCGGGCTGGGCCTGTTCACCGGGTGCGCGGCGGGGGACACGGGCGCGGCGCTCGTCCTCGAGGTGGCGGACTGATCATGGACGTCGCCGCCACCTTCGCCCGGCCCAGGATCACGCACGAGACCCGCGCCGACGGCAGCGTCCTGCTGCGCTCGGTCGCCGACCTCGGCCCGCACGCCGAGCACCTCGCTCAGGAGCTGCGGCGGTGGGCCGTCGCCACACCGGACGCGGTGCTCGCCACCGCGCCCGGCCCGGACGGCAGGATCGCCCTCAGCTACGCGCAGGCCCGCCGGGGTGCCGATGCGATCGCCCAGGGGCTGCTGGACCGGGGCGCGCGCCCCGACCGGCCCGTCCTGCTGCTGTCGGGCAACTCGATCGAGCACCTGCTGGTCACGCTCGCCTGCTACACGGCGGGCGTTCCCGCAGTGCCGGCCAGCGTCGCCTACTCGCTGATGTCGAGCGACCACCGCCAGCTGCGAGCGATGGCCGAGCTCGTCGGTCCCGGGGTGGTGTTCGCGGACGACGCCGCTGCGTTCGGTGCGGCGCTCGACGCCGTCGCCGCGCCCGACCGGACGGTCCTCGTCGCGCGGGGCGCACGGCACGGCGCGGCCCGCCTCGGCGACCTCGCGGCCACGCAGCCCCGCCCGGACGTGGAGCGCGCCTTCGCCGCGATCACCCCCGACACCGTCGCCAAGGTCCTCTTCACCTCCGGGTCGACCGGCAGGCCCAAGGGCGTGCTCACCACGCATCGGATGCTCACCTGTAACCAGCAGATGATGCGCGAGGCGTGGCCGTTCCTCGCCCACGAACCGCCGGTGCTCGTGGACTGGCTGCCCTGGAGCCACACCTTCGGCGGCAGCCACAACCTCCACATGGTGCTCACCAACGGCGGCACGCTGCACATCGACGCCGGCCGCCCCACCCCGGAGCTGTTCGGACGCACGGTGGCCGCGCTGCGCGAGATCGCGCCGACGCTGTACGTCAACGTGCCGGCCGGCTACGCGATGCTGCTGCCGCGACTGGAGGCCGACGAGGCCCTCGCCCGGCACGTCCTCTCCCGGTTGCGGCTGCTGTTCTACGCTGCCGCGTCGCTGCCGCCTGCGCTGTGGGACCGGCTCGAGCGCCTGGTCGAGCGGTACGCCGATCACCCGGTGCCGCTGACCTCGTCCTGGGGCACCACGGAGACCGCGCCCGCGGCGACGTCGGCGCACTGGTCCGGCTCCCGGTGCGGCTGCATCGGGGTGCCGCTGGCGGGGGTGACCGTCAAGCTGGTGCCGGTCGGCGACAAGCGGGAGATCCGGCTGCTCGGGGACAACATCACCCCCGGCTACCTCAACCGGCCCGACGCCACCGCGGAGGCCTTCGACGAGGAGGGCTTCTACCGCACCGGCGACGCCGTCACGTTCGTCGATCCGGACGACCCCGACCAGGGGCTGATGTTCGACGGCCGGATCGCGGAGGACTTCAAGCTGAACACCGGTACCTGGGTCAGCGTCGCCACCGTCCGCACCGGGCTCGTCTCCTCGGCGCGGGTGCTCAGCGACGCCGTCCTCGCCGGGCACGACCGGGCGGAGGTCACGGCGCTCGCCTGGCTGAACCTGCCCGAGGCGCGCGCGGTGTGCCGTCTCGGTCCCGACGACGACGTTCCGCTCGACCACCCCGCGCTCCGGGAGCACCTCGCCGACACTCTCGCGCGGCTGGCGGCCGGCACGGGCTCGGCGGGGCGCGTCGCCCGGCTGCTCCTCTGCGCCGAGCCCCCGGACCTGGACGCCGGTGAGATCACCGACAAGGGCTACCTCAACCAGCGCGTCGTCCTCGACCGCCGGGCGGACCTCGTCGACCGGCTCTACGCCGAGCAGCCCGACGCGGCGGTCATCGCGCCTGCGCCGAGCCGCGCGGGGGCGACCCAGTAAGCGTGCGCTACGTGCCGGAGGCCTGCGGTCCTGGCGGCTCGGTGGAGGCCTCGGTGGGAGTCTCGGTGGGAGTCTCGGTGCGGGTGAGGAGTGCCTCGAGCTCGGCGATGCGCGCCGACAGGGCCGCGATCTCGGCGAGGATCTGGTCGCGGGCGTGGCCGACGTCGACCCGCCGGGCGGGCGCGATGGCTGCGAGCTGCTGAGCGGTCAGCGCGGCGGGGGCGCTACCGGGGTTGGCGACCCCGAGCGCGGTGAGGATCTGGTCGCGGGCGAACCCGACGTCGACCCGCAGGGCGAGGCGGGTGAGCAGCTGCCGGTCGGCATCGGTGAACATGTCGTCCTCCCGTAGTCGCGCCACCGTGCGGCGGAACTCGTTCATGTCGAAGTTGGGGTCGATCTTGCGGCCGGCGGGGGCCGCGATCTCCCGGTGCCCGAGCACCCGGTCCACACCGAGCCGGTAGTGCAACGTCAGCGCCGCGCACAGGCCGGCGTAGGCGTCCAGCTGCGCACGCGGCCAGGCCGCGGTGCCGGTGGCCTCGGCCTCGATCCCGATCGCGAAGCGGTTGCCCTGGTCGGGGTGGAAGGTGGCGCCG
Organism: Pseudonocardia sp.; assembly: GCF_050246655.1. Lineage (GTDB taxonomy): Bacteria > Actinomycetota > Actinomycetes > Mycobacteriales > Pseudonocardiaceae > Pseudonocardia. Next base: position 38,117 of record NZ_JBFWVQ010000014.1, on the reverse strand, counting down.
GTGTGGGAGCACAGGCCCGCCGCGATGACGTACACCCGCCCGCTGCGGCCGAGTCCCAGGTGCGACAGCGGCCCGGGCAGTCCGGGCCGCCCGTCGCGGATGACGCTCAGCGACGGGAACTCGCCGGTGGCGGGCCCCGCGGTGTGGTGGCAGACGACGGTCCGCACGCCCGACATCTGCCCGCGGCCGCGGCTCGCCCAGCCCGCCACCTCGGTGACCGGCAGCCCCGAGGAGCGGCACGCCTGCGCGAGGTCGGTCAGGAGCATGAGGATGTTCTCCGAGGAGCGGCCGGCTGACGGTTCGACAGTAGTTGCCGCCTCCGAGGGGCGGGACCCGGCAGCCGTCCCGGTTGCGGCGTAGTGTTCGGGCTTCGCGGGCCTCAGCTGGCCGGCTGCGACGCCCGGACCGGGCGGCGTGCAGGCCGGGAGCCACGCCCGCCACTCCCGCGGGAGACGTTGACGCGGACATGGAGTGGTGATGCCTGGTTGGCTGCAAGCGATCCTGATCGCCGTTGCCGTGGTGGTCGCGTCATGGCTGCTGCTGTTCCTGCTGGCCCGGCGACTGCCGGAGGGGCTGGCCAAGGATCTCGTCGGCTTCCTGCCGGACTGCGTGACCACCGCGCGGGTGCTCCGCAAGGATCCGCGCGTGCCGCGCCGCGCGAAGATCGCCGTCATCGTCGCGATGCTGTGGGTGCTGTCGCCGATCGACCTGATCCCCGAGTTCCTGCCGGTCATCGGCCCGTTGGACGACGTCATCGTGGTTGCGTTGCTGCTGCGGTACGCGGCCCGCACCGTTCCTCGGGAGGTCCTTCTCGATGCCTGGCCGGGCAGCCCTCACATGATCGAGCGACTGCTCGGTGCGGCACGCCCGGCAACGACGGACTGATCCCCGGCCGGTTCCCGTCGGATGTCGCGGGGGGATCGGTCGCCCGGTGCGGCGTCGGCCGGGAGCCGTCGCCGTCAGTCCGCTTCGACCGGGGCTTCCCCGAGCACGGTGAAGCTGACGACCCAGTAGGCGATGTACAGGGCCAGCAGCACGAACCCGTGCCAGCGGCGCAGGCGGCCGGTGGAGATGAAGTACGCGCCGACGGCGGTCATGACGATCAGCACCGGGAGATGCCAGGCCCACACTTCGTCGTCGACGGCGATGCTGCCGCCGGCGAGAAGGATGATGCCGAGCTTGGCGGTGACCCCGAAGACGACGCTGCCGATGACGTTGCCGGCCCCGATCTCCGGTGCGCCCCTGCGGGCGGGTTCGACGGTCAGGAGGAGGTCCTCGAGGGTCAGCACGAGGGTGGCGAACGTCGCGCCGAAGAGGGTGCCCCCGATCGCGTACTCGTCGAGGATGCCCTCGGTCCCGAAGCTCATGATCGCGGCACCGACGATGAGGCCGACGAGGGCGACCACGGCGAGCCCGACGCCGGCCCAGCCCGGGAGCGGCCGTGTCCTGTCGAACGGCACGGTCACCGTGAAGGGCGGCTTGTCGGTGGGCCGGTCGGCATCGGCGACGGCGTGCCCGCCACCGCCACCCACCTCGAGCCTCTCCAGGATCTCGGCGTTGCGGAACACCGGCGTGGCGCTGCGGAGCTCCCTGAAGGCGACGTAGCCGATGAACGCGACGAACAGGAGCACCAGGATCACGCCGTGCACGGCCGTGAGCGGTGCGAGCAGGATGAACGGGATCATCACCAGCGGCGAGACGGCGAAGAGCGCGATGTAGACACCCGGGATGTTCACTCTGGTCGGAGTGAGGATCGCGGCGAGCGCGAGCACGATCCCGGTCATCGATATCGCCGTGCCGAACACGGTGCCGAGGGCGACCTCGCCGAGGTCCTCGATGTTCAGCACGACCCCGAACGCGACGTCGTCGAACTCGATCCCGGTGAACACGATGGCCAGCAGGAGCACCGACACGCGCAGGCCGCTGGCCGACCCGACGAGGTAGACGAGCAGCTTCTCGGCGCTGTAGACCAGCAACGCCGCACCGGCCGCGAAGATCAGTATCGACGTCATGACGGCAGGTGCCTCTCGTCAGGGCCGGTGCGGCCGGGGGACGGGCAGCACGTCGACGGGGCGTGCCCGCTCGTTGGCCGCCCGCACCGCTTCGGTCACGATCTCGTGGTCGGGGGACAGGTGGCAGACCGGGTCGGTGCGGGCCGCGTCGCCGGTGAGCTGGAAGGCCTGGCAGCGGCACCCGCCGAAGTCCAGCTCGCGGCGGTCGCAGCTCCGGCAGGGATCCGGCATCCAGTCCGTTCCGCGGAACGCGGACATCACCGGGGACGCGGTCCAGATCTGCTCCAGCGGGGCCTCGCGCACGCTGGCCCGCGGGAACGGCAGGGACTGGGCGGCCGGGCAGGGCAGGACGTCGCCGTTCGGCGTCACGGTCAGCTGCCGGGACGCCCAGCCACCCATGCAGGGCTTCGGGTAGCGGCTGTAGTAGTCGGGGATGACGTAGATGACGTCCATGCGGTCCCGCAGCCGCTCGCGGGCGGCCCGCACGACGACCTCGGCCGCCCCCAGCTGGGCCCGGCTCGGCAGCAGCGCGTCGCGGTTGCGCCACGCCCAGCCGTAGTACTGGGTGTTGGCCAGCTCCACCCGGTCGGCACCCACCTCCTCGGCCAGCGCGAGCAGGTCGGCGACGCGGTCGATGTTCTGCCGGTGCAGCACGACGTTCACGGTGAGCGGCCAGCCCAGCTCCTTGACCACGCCCATGGCCTCGATCTTGCGCTGGAAGGACGGGATCCCGGCGATCCGGTCGGACATGACGGGCTCGTCGGCCTGGATGCTGACCTGCACGTGGTCCAGACCGGCGTCCCGCAGCCGCTCGGCCCTCGGCCGCGAGAGCCCGATGGCACTGGTCACGAGGTTGGTGTAGAGGCCAAGCTCGTCGGCGCCCGCCACGATCTCCACCAGGTCGCGCCGCAGCAGCGGTTCGCCCCCGGACAGGTGGCACTGCAGGACCCCCAGATCGCGGGCCTCGACCAGCACCCGCCGCCACTCGTCCGTGGTCAGCTCGTCGGAGTAGTCGGCCATGTTCAGCGGGTTCGAGCAGTACGCGCAGGCCAGCGGGCAACGGTAGGTGAGTTCGGCCAGCAGGCCGAAGGGACTGGTGATCTCACCTGCGTCAGCCATCGGTGAGCTCCACGCAGCGCCGGGCGGCGAGCCGGGTCAGGAACCGCCGCACCTCGTCGTCGGGGACGGCCTGGTACCGCGCGCCCAGCTCGGCCACGATCTCGGCGACCGTGCGCCGCCCGTCGCACAGCTCGAGGATGGCCGCGCCGCTGCCGTTCAACACCACGACCGTCTCCGGGTGCAGCAGGACGGGCCGCTGCCGGGTCTGGGAGAACGTCATCCGGACATGGCGCGCCAACCGGGGCCGTGCCAGATCGGATATCACCGAGCCGGACACCGCGGTGCCGGGTCGGATCCCGGTACCGGTCCGGGTTCTTCCGGTCGTGGTCGGGTCCATGGCGGTCACTGCGGGTAGGCCCGGTCGATGGCGTCCATCAGGCTCCACAGGACGTCGCACTTGAACGACAGCGCGTCGACGGCGCGCGCCTGGGACTCGGCGGACACGCAGTGCGCGGTGACAACCTCGAGGGCGTGCTCGCAGTCGCGGGGGGCCTGCTCGAGGCGGGCGCGGAAGTAGGCGAGACCCTCGGGGTCGATCCACGGGTACCACCGCTCGAACGCGGCCAGCCGCTGCGCCATCAGGTCGGGGGCGAACAGCTCGGTGAGCGACGAGGCCACCGCCTCCACCCATGGACGGGTCCGGGTGAAGGTCACGTAGGCGTCGACGGCGAAGCGCACCCCGGGCACCAGGTGGCGGTGGTCCTGCACCTCCTCGCGGGTCAGCCCGGCGGCCTCGCCGAGGCGCAGCCACGCCTCGATGCCGCCCTCGCCGGCCGCGGTGCCGTCGTGGTCGATGATCCGGCGGATCCAGCGGCGGCGGACCTCGACGTCGGGGCAGTGGGAGAGGATCGCCGCGTCCTTGCGAGGGATGTTCTCCTGGTAGTAGAAGCGGTTGGCCACCCATCCCCGGACCTGCCGGCGGCTCAGCTCGCCCGCGTTCATCCGGACGTGGAACGGGTGCTGGTCGTGGTAGCGCCGCGAGTGGGCACGCAGCGTCTCGACGAAGTCGTCGACGCCGGTGCGTGTGGTCGCGGTCGTCCCTGAAGCCGTCGTTGTCGCAGTAGTCGTTGTTGTCGTCGTCACGGCCCTACACCTGGACCTCGAGGCCGTCCATGGCCACCTCCATGCCGCTGTCCTCCACGATGCGCCGCTCGGGCGCGTCCTCCAGCAGGATCGGGTTGGTGTTGTTCATGTGCACGTAGATCGCCCGCCCGACGGCCATCGACCTGAGCAGCGCCAGGCTGCCGCCCGGGCCGTCGATGGGCAGGTGGCCCATCGCCCGGGACGTCTTGGCGGCCAGGCCGAGCCGAACCAACTCGTCGTCGCGCCAGCATGTCCCGTCGATCAGCAGGCAGGCGCAGCCCTCGATCTCGGCCCGCAGCGCCGGCGTCAGCGCCTGCACGCCCGGCAGGTACACGAGCGTCCCCCCGCTGCGCCCGTCGGTCAGCCGGTAGCCCACGACCCGGCCGTGTTCGATCCCGGCTCCGAACCGCGCCCGCTTGGTCGTGGGCACGTCGAACGCCCGGCAGGACAGCCCGTCGCCCAGGGCGAAGTCGGCGCCGGGTACCACCGGTCGCCATTCCACCGGGCAGTAACGCTCCAGCGTGCTGAGCAGGGCCGAACCGTCGGCCAGCGTCTTGTGCACCGCCGGCGTGGCGTACACCCGCAGGGCGTCGGCCTCCCGCAGGAGTAGCAGCCCCAGCGTGTGGTCCAGCTCGGAATCGGTGAGCAGCACCGCTTCCAGAGGTGTCGTCCGGTCGTCGTGCGGGTGCAGGCCCGGGAAGGCCTCGATCTGGGTGCGGACGTCCGGTGAGGCGTTGATCAGGAACCATCGGCGGCGGTCGGAGCTGACCGCCACCGACGACTGGGACCGTGCGGGGACGGCCCGGGCGCGGACGGCGGCGCACACCGGGCAGGCGCAGTTCCACTGGGGGGATCCGCCCCCCGCCGCCGATCCCAGCACCCGCAGCCACATCGTGGCTCGGCCCTCCGTCCCGGACGACACTCCGACGACTCGCCGACGACACGCCGACAACTCGGAGGGGCGCCGGAACCAGGTCCGATGCCCCTCCGGGTCCGCTAGTCGTCCAGCGTCGCCACGTACATGGTGATCTCAGGCGCGACCCCGATCTCCTCGAACTCCGGGGTCTCCCACACCTGGAGCTGAGCGGCGGACTCCATGGCTCTCACCTCCTTTCTGCCGTGCGGTCAGGACGATTCCGGCAGGGCGAAGACGATCAGTGCGCTGCCGTGGCCGGCGCCGAGCATGCCGGGGAGGAACCCCTCGATCCAGCCGCCCCACCCGACGGGCACGGCGACGTACTGCCTGCCGTCGACCATGTAGGTCGTCGGGCTGCTGTGGTGGCCGCTCCCGCACTGGAACTGCCACAGCAGCTCCCCGGTGCGGGCGTCGAGCGCGTTGAACTCACCGGAGGGCTCACCGGCGAACACCAGGTCGCCGCCCGTGGCCAGCACCGACGCGCACATCGGGATCTCGTTGCGCCAGCGCCACTTCTCCTCGCCCGAGGCGTCGAACGCGCTGACGGACCCGGCCATGTCGTCGGCGTCCACCTGAACGCCCGCGCCCCAGTAGGGAATGCTCTCCTTGAACTCCCGGCGCCGCCGTGTGGCCGTGGCACCGACGTCCTGCACCGGGACGTAGAAGAGCTCGGTCTTCGGGCTGTAGGCGGCGTGCGTCCATTCCTTGGCCCCGGCCGGTCCCGGCCAGAAGTGGACCGGGTCCCCTTCCTTGTCGGGGTACCGCCTGGGCGTCACCTTGCCGTCCCTCGTGATCGCCCCCCAGTCGATCCGGTCCACGAAGGGGGTGACCTGGACCAGCTCGCCGTTCGTGCGGTCCACCACGAAGAAGTAGCCGTTCTTGTCGAAGTGGCCGAGCAGCTTGCGCCCGCCCGAGTCGAACAGGATGCACTCCATGGTGCTGTCGTAGTCCCACAGGTCGTGCGGGGTGCACTGGTAGTGCCAGCGGATCTGGCCCGCGTCCACGTCGACGGCGACGATGCTGTCGGTGTAGAGGTTGTCGCCCTCGCGGACGCCCCCGTCGAAGTCGGGTGCCGGGTTGCCGGTGCCCACGTACAGCAGGTTGGTCTCGGGGTCGAACGTGCTGGTGATCCAGCAGTTCGCGCCACCGCGTGCCCAGGCCTCGCCGTCGGCGGGCCAGGTCTCCGAGCCGGGCTCGCCCGGCTTCGGCACCATGTAGCAGCGCCACTGGTGCTCGCCGCTGTCGACGTCGAAGGCGTCCAGGTGACCGCGGGTCCCGAACTCCCCGCCGGAGCTCCCGACGATGACCATGTTCTTCACGACCAGCGGAGCGACCGTGCCGCTCTCCCCGGCCCGCACGTCTCCGTAGGTCCGGTCCCAGACACGCTTGCCGTTCGTGGCGTCGAGCGCGATCACGTGGGCGTTCCCGGTGACCAGGAAGACCTTCCCCTTGGCCACGGCGACGCCGCGGTTCACGTTCCCGCAGCACAGCGACACGTCATAGGGGATCGCGTGCTTGTAGCGCCAGAACTCCTGACCGGTCTTCGCGTCGAGCGCCCAGAGCCAGCCGTCCCATCCGGAGACGAACATGACCCCGTCGACGACGATCGGCGCGGCCTCGAACGCGTAGGTCGACGCACCCGCGATCATGCCGCTCGTGCCTGCCTGGAACATCCAGGCGGGTCCGATGCGCTTGACGTTCTCGGTGTTGATCTGGTCCAGCGGGCTGTACCGCTGCCCGTCGTAGGCGCCGTAGTAGGTGAGCCAGTTCTGGGGCTCCGAGCGGGCATTGAGAATGCGCTCGTAGGTGAGGTCCGCGACCACCGGCGGCGCGCTCCCGAGCTTTCCGCTCAGTAGGCCCTGATCAATGGCCTCGCCCGCATCCACGTATTCGACGGTCATTTACCTGCTCCTCTCAGGTCAGGGCCGTGGCTGGTCGGGCCGGTCGAGCCGGGCCTCCGGCGGGACATCCCCCAGTACGACGATGGCCCCCGTCAGTCCGCGGCCCTCGTCGTTGCCCGTGGGCGAGCTGAACCAGTAGTAGCCCGGGCCGTCGAGGTTGAGAGTCGCCCTTCCGCGTGAGTGGTTCACCAACCAGATGAATTTCCGGTCGCCATTGCTCGGCAAGAGCGCGCAATGCGTGTTCAGGTCGTCATTGATGAGCTCGAGTTCGATATCACCCCCGTGGGGCATGACCAGGATCGAGGGATCCCAGCACAGCTCATCGGGCCGGATCCGGATCGTCGCCGCCATCGAACCATCGGCCCGCTCCGTGGCCTGTCCGATGCTTCCGGTCCCGAGCACCCGACCCAGCGCCGCCTTGTTCTGCCCGACCAGCCCGATCTTGTCCAGCAGGTCGGCTCGCTCCTGTGCGGTCGTCATCGGGCTTCACCTCCTCTTCCCGAATCCGTACAGCATTTCCCGCATCGGTCGCGATCACGGCGGCCCGGCGCGGCCGTTGCGAACTTCCGCGCGGCGCGCGAAACGCCGGTCGACATGAGCAATGCCACCGGTTTTCGATCTGCGGCTGCGCCCCTGGCGCGAGACAGCACCACATCGACCCGATTGCGACGGCCTCGCCTGATCGCAAATCGGTGATCATATGGGACGCTACGCCGGATGAATGACCCCGACAAGGGTGGGCGCCAATTCTGCCGGCTCCCGCCGTTCGTCCGCCACCAGCTACCGTTCGTACCCGGTAAGCCACCGGGCCCGGCAGGTGATCAGCGGACGTCGTACCGGTCGAGGTTCATGACCTTGTCCCACGCGGCGACGAAGTCGTTCACGAACTTCTCCCGCGCGTCGTCGCAGGCGTAGACCTCCGCGAGCGCCCGCAGCTCGGAGTTCGAGCCGAAGACGAGGTCGACGCGGCTGGCCGTCCACCTGAGCTGCCCGGTGGCGCGGTCGCGGCCTTCGAACGCCTCCCCGGCCGACCCGGGCGCGGGCCGCCACTGCGTGCCCATGTCGAGCAGGTTCACGAAGAAGTCGCTGGTCAGCGTGCCCGGCGTGCCCGTGAGGACGCCCAGCGGGGACCGCCCGGAGTTCGCACCCAGCACACGCAGGCCACCGACGAGGACGGTCATCTCCGGCGCGCTCAGGTTGAGCAGGTTCGCCCGGTCGACCAGCAGGTACTCCGACGGCAGCCGGTTGCCCTTCTGGTAGTGGTTGCGGAACCCGTCCGCGGTCGGCTCGAGCGGGACGAAGGACTCGACGTCGGTCTGCTCCTGCGTCGCGTCCGTGCGACCCGGCGTGAACGGCACCTCGACGTCGTGCCCTGCGTTCCTGGCGGCCTGCTCGACCGCGGCGCACCCGCCGAGCACGACGAGGTCGGCGAGCGACACCTGCACCCCGGTCCGGGAGGCGTTGAACGACCCCTGGATCCCCTCCAGGACGCCCAGCACCCGGGCCAGCTCGTCGGGGTCGTTGACCTCCCAGGAGCGCTGCGGCTCCAGCCGGATCCGCGCCCCGTTCGCCCCGCCGCGCTTGTCGCTGATCCGGAACGTCGAGGCGGACGCCCACGCGGTGGCGACGAGCTGGGGCACCGACAGCCCCGAGCCGAGGATCTCGCTCTTCAGCGCGGCGACGTCCTCGGCGTCGACCAGCTCGTGGTCGACCGGGGGTACCCGGTCCTGCCAGATCAGCTCCTCCTGCGGGACCAGCGGCCCGAGATAGCGTGGGATCGGGCCCATGTCGAGGTGGGTGAGCTTGAACCAGGCCCGGGCGAACGCATCCGCCAGCTGGTCGGGGTTCTCCAGGAACCGCCGCGCGATCGGCTCGTAGACCGGGTCGAACCGCAGCGCCAGGTCGGTCGTCAGGATGGTCGGCGCGTGGGTCCTCGACGGGTCGTGGGCGTCCGGCACCGTACCGGCCCCGCCACCGTCGGTCGGGATCCACTGCCACAGCCCGCCGGGGCTCAGCTCCAGGTCCCACTCGTAGCCGAACAGGGTCTCGAAGAAGCTGTTGTCCCATCGCGTCGGGGTCGGTGTCCACGTGCCCTCGAGCCCGCTGGAGATCGCGTCCGGCCCCGTTCCGGTGCCGTGGCTGCTCCGCCAGCCCAGGCCCTGCTCCTCGAGGGGCGCGCCCTCGGGTTCCGGGCCGAGGTGGCGGTCCGGGTCCGCCGCGCCGTGGGTCTTGCCGAACGTGTGCCCGCCCGCGATCAGCGCGACGGTCTCCTCGTCGCCGAACCCCATCCGCCGGAACGTCTCGCGGATGTCCCGGGCGGACGTGAGCGGGTCCGGGACGGTGTTCGGGCCCTCGGGGTTGACGTAGATGAGCCCCATCTGGTCGGCGGCCAGCGGGCGTTCGAGCTCCCGGACACCGCTGTGGCGCTCGTCGCCGAGCCAGGCGCGCTCGGGGCCCCAGTAGACGTCCTCGTCGGGCTCCCAGACGTCGGCCCGGCCGCCGGCGAAGCCGAACGTCGTGAAGCCCATGGACTCCAGGGCCCGGTTGCCCGCGAAGACCATCAGGTCGGCCCAGGAGATCTTCGTGCCGTACTTCTGCTTCACCGGCCACAGCAGGCGGCGCGCCCTGTCGAGGTTGCGGTTGTCGGGCCAGCTGTCCTGCGGGGCGAAGCGCTGCATGCCGGTGCCCGCGCCGCCGCGGCCGTCGTCGACGCGGTAGGTGCCGGCGCAGTGCCACACCATCCGGATCACGAGCGGCCCGTAGTGGCCGAAGTCCGCAGGCCACCAGTCCTGCGAGGTCGTCAGCACCTCGTCGACGTCCGCGGCCAGAGCGTCGAGATCGAGCGTCCGGAACTGCGCGGCATAGTCGAAGCCGTCGCCCGTCGGATCGGCCGCAGCGGCATGCATCCGGAGGATCTTCAGGTTGAGCTGGTTCGGCCACCAGTCGCGGTTGCTCGCGCCCCGCGGTGGGGGACGACGGTGCGCGGCCGGTCCGGGGAGGCCGAGGCCGCCCCCGCTCCGGTCGTCCCTGCCGGGGACGGCGACGTCACTGACGTCACTGCTGTCAGACACGGGGATCCCTCCGGCAACGGGGTTGTGCTGATGAACTCAGCGGAACTCAGCGGATCTCAGATGTCCAGTGCCCGGCGCACGGCCGGGGCGTTGCGTCGGGAGACCGGCACCATCGTGTCCGTCCGGTCGTCCATGACCAGGAACAGCTCGCCACCCCGCCCGCGCTCGATCTCCCGGATGCGGCTGAGGTTGACCACGTAGCGGCGGTGCACGCGCAGGAAGCCGGCATTCGCCAGCTCGTCGTCGAGCTTGTCCAGGCCCGGGGAGGCGGCTCGCAGCCGGCCCTGGTCGGTGGACAGCCAGACGTCGTTCCCGTCCGACTCCGCGAAGGAGACCTCCGGCAGCCGCAGCAGCACCATCCGGTTGTCGCGCGTCGCGACCAGCCGGCGCGGCTGCGGGTGTGCGGCCCGCTCCGGCTGGGGCGCCTGCGCGCCGTCGGAGGCGCCGAACGAGACCAGGTTCCCGATCAGGTGCCCGGACAGGAAGACGGGGCGGATGGTGATCGATGTCGGCTCGTCGGCGAGGTGGGTGAAGATCTGCGTGGAGCCGACCCAGTCGGGGTTGCGGGCTGCCTGCCTGCTGGCGTAGCGGGCCGCTCCGATCAGTTCCGGAAGCCCGGGGTTCCAGCGCACGGTCGGGTCGACCGCCGGCGTGGAGGCGGGGACGCCCATGAGCACGCTCGCCGTGTCGTCGGCGATCACCACCTTCCCGGCGGTGTCCACCGCGGCGAGCGCCGTACTGGAGCGTGCCCTGGCCTGCGCATACGCCGCGACGAGCTCGGCGCCGCTGTCCCGGGCGCGCCGCCTCAGCAGGCACTGGGTCTTGGTGACCGCGTTCGCCAGCCATGCGCCTGCCGACGCGGGAAGCTCGCTGCGCCAGCGGGAGATGTTCAGGACCGCGATCGGCTCCCTGGTCACCACGTCACGCACCGCGATGCCGGCGCAGACCCAGTTGTGGAACGCCTGGCACCAGTGCTCCGCACCCCTGATCATCACCGGCCCGTGCGCCTCGAGCGCCGTGCCCATGCCGTTCGTGCCGGCCGCGCACTCGGACCAGCAGAACCAGGGCGCGAGGTTCGCGTCGTTGGCCCGGGTGAGCGTGGCCTGGTCGCCCCACTCGGCGAGGATCCGCCCGGTGGCATCGGTGACGGTGACGACGCCGCCGACGGTGCCCACCTCGTGCGCCACGGATGCGGCACGAAAGCCCAGCTCGGCGAACACGACGTCGTGCTCGGGCGTGTGGTCGACCTCCGAGACGGCCACCGGGGCCTCGGCGAGGTGGGGGTCGACCCGGTACTGCTCCCGGCAGCGATGCCAGGAGATCGCCACCTCGGGGCGGACCCCGGGGACCTGGTCCTCGCCCTGCACGAACCGTTCCCACGCCGCGAACACGGCGCCCCCGCCCCGGTTGGCCCAGACGGGGTCGAGTCGACGTACGTCCTTCATGTGCGGAACCGCCCTTGGTCCATCGCTACGCCCGACGGCGTGCGCGCGGTCCGCGCCGGTCACCGCTCGTCGCGGCAGACCCCCCAGCGGACTGGGCAATGCGTCGCGCGACCTCTTGCCTCGTCACTCGTTCCAGGCCTGTCATCGACCGGTACACCCACCCTAGGTACCCGCGTCGGCCGCGTCACTACTCGCGAGCTGCCGGCCCTGCACAAGGGTGGGGGAGGCGGTCGCGTCCCCTCGTCACCGACGACCCTCGGACGCAGCGGGTTCGGCTTCGAGCAGCTCGCCCAGTACCTGGATCGCGCCGCCGATGCGCAGCAGGGTCTGCTGCAGGTCGGCGCGCTTGGCGTCCAGCTCGCCCAGCATCTCCTGCCCCGCCCGGTACTCGGCCTGCAGCTCGCTCATCCGGTGCTCCAGCCGCCCGCGAAGGGCGGTCTCGTCCACGTCCCGGCCGTCGTCGGTCATACGGTCGTCGGTCATCGAGCGGGTCCTTCCAGGGCGTGAAGCTGCGAGCCCAGGCGTTCGATGGTGGCCTGCTGCTCCTTGACCGCCTCGATCAGCAGCGCGACGAGGTGGGTGTAGCGGATGCGCTTGTAGCCGTCCGCATCCTCCTCCACGACCTCGGGCAGCACCGCCTCGACGTCCTGCGCGACCAGGCCGAGGTAGTCGCCGGACAGGCCGCTGACGGTCCGGCTGCGCTCGGCCGCCCACAGCCGCTCGTTCTGCTCCGCCGTCGCGTTCGGTCCGGCGGAGATGGTCTCCGGGATGTCGCGGGTGAAGTGGTCCAGACCGGCCGCGCCCCACCGGTAGCGCACCCCGGCCAACCGGGACACGGTCGCGACCGCGTCGCCGATGGGGCGCACCGCCTCCTTGAGCCGTCCGTCCGAGATCGCGCCCTCGTCGATCGAGGCGCAGAGCTGGTTCCAGGTGTTCTGGATGTTGCGCCAGCGTCCGTCCCAGCCGTAGCTGATCCCGCCCGCGGCCCAGAGCTTGCCGTCGAGGTGGGTGGAGCCGCCGTACACGCGCAGCCGGTGCCCGCCGGTGTCGCTGGTCCCGATGCCGACGTGACCGGCGCTGGTCACCGACAGCCGCCACCCGCTGTTCCAGAAGCCGATCATGTCGGTGGTGTGGCCGCCGACGAAGCGGTCCGTGGCGACCCAGAGGCCGCCGTCGTTGTTGTTCGAGCGGATCCGGCCGTTGACGAGCAGGTCGACGGTGGTGCCGCCGGAGCCGGCGATCGTCAGCTTCGCGTCGCGCCGGCTGGTACCGATGCCGACGTTGCCGGTGACGTCGAGCGTGGTGCCGACGGTGAGGCTGCCGCCGATCCCGACGGCGCCCGCGGCGTCGATCGTCAGCCGCGCCACCGCCCGCGTCACGAGGCCGAGCGCGTGGTGGGACGCGGTCCCGATGGTCATGCCGGCGGCCGCGCCCCACCCGGTGGCGTCGTGGGCGATGACGCGCCCGTCGACGGTGGCGGTGCGCACGGACAGCCGGGTGTGCCCGGTGCCGACGACGTCGACGACGCGGTCGGCGGTCGCGTCGGCGGTGAACCCGTCGGTGTTCGGCGTGGTGGTGCCGATCCCGACCTGTCCGGCGCCGGTGACGGTCAGGCGCCAGCCGCCGTTCCACAGGCCGAGCTGGTCGCGGCTGTGGCCGCCGACGAAACGGTTGTCGGAGACCCAGAGGCCGCCGTCGTCGCTGTCCGAGCGGATCCGGCCGTTGACCAGCAGGTCCACCGACGTGCCGCCGCCGCCCGCGACCTCCAGCCGGGCTGCCGGCCACGGGTTGCCGATCCCCACGTTGCCGTTCTCGTCGACCGACAGCCGGGCGTTGCCGCCGGTCATGAGGCTGAGCGGATGGCCCGAGCGGGTGCCCATCACGAGGCCGGTGCGCGCGCCCCACTGGTCGTAGTCCTGGGCGGTGAACTGGGCCAGGACGACCGGTGTCTGGAGGTAGACCTCCGCGCGGTCCGTGCCGCGGACCTCCATCCGCTTGCCGGCGCCGTCGCCGTCGAGCGGGCCGACGCGCAGGTCGCCCGCGAGCCCGACGGTGCCGATCTCGTCGATGGTCAGCCGGGTCCGGCCGTACGTCGCGAGCTGCAGCGGGTGCTCGGTGGCGGTGCCGACGACCATGCCGGCGCGGGCGCCCCAGACGCCATGATCGTGGGCGAGGACCCGGCCGTCGACGGTCGGCGTCCGCACCGACAGCTTCGTGGCCTCCGCCCCGAGCACGTCGACGACCCGGTCGAACCCGTCGGGCTCCGGGTCGGGGTTGCCGATCCCGACGTCGCCGGGCACGGACAGCCCCGCGGGCCGCACCGCCGCACGGTCGACCGTGATCTCCCCGGTCGCGCTCACCGAGAACGTGCCCAGCAGTACCGTCGGCCCGTCCGAGGTCGGCGGCGCGGTGTCCGGGGCGACGGCGACGGTGTCGTCCGGCGCCGTCGCGACGACCTTCGGCCGCTCGTGGAACCGGCGCGCGCTGCGGCCCCCGGTCACGGCCACGTCGGACTCCACCTCCTCGTAGACCAGGTGCAGCTCGACGCCCGCCGCGCCGCGGAAGTGCGCGGCCGGCAGCGCCAGGTCCAGGTCCGTCTCGACCAGCAGCTGGCGGCCACGGCCGTCGACCGCGAGACCGGCCCCCACGGTGAGCCGGTCGGTCCCCGTGTGCACCACGGCCAGGCCGTGCACGACGCCCTGCACGCCGACCAGCGTGGGTAGCCTGCGCTGCCGGTCGAGGTGGTAGCGCTGCTCGTCGACGAAGTCCTGGTCGGAGAGGAACTGCCCGTCGAAGAACCGGACGCGCTTGTTGACCACGTCGGGCTGCGTGTACTCAGCCATCACTGCTTCCTTGTCGCGGGGACGTCATCGGGAGCCCAGCCAGGTGTTGCGGCCGAGGATCAGCAGCTCGGGCGGCGGGTCCTCGGCGTCGCGCAGCTCGGTGGAGACCAGCCGCATCGTCGGGATCACGACCCGCAGCGCGTAGAAGGTGTGTGCGGGCTTCTCCTGGTCGATGATCGCCCGCGCGACCTCCTGGGTGGCCCGCAGGCGCGCGGGGTCCGCGTCGGCCAGGGTGAGCCGCACCTGGAAGTAGTGGGCCGGCTCGGCGAAGTCGTCGATGATCACCACGTCGTCGCGGGTGACGGTGTCGCCCAGGGGCCGCAGGTAGATCTCGAGCATCCGCTTGAGCCCGCCGAGCGTGCCGCGGCGGCGGTAGAGCGGCACGATCTCGGCGAGGAAGCCGCGGGTGGTGTCGGCGTCCCAGTCGGCCCGAAGGGTCAGGCCCACCCAGCCGGCCAGCCAGGGCAGGAACTCCGTCGGGGCGGTGGCCGGGTCGAGGTGGTCGGCGACGCGCAGCACCGACCGTGCCGACGAGCGCTCCGGCCCGATGATCTCCTGCAGGCCTGCGACGTCGTCGTGCCCGTGCAGGATCGCCTCGAACGCCAGCAGGAACTCGCCGACGAACGGGGTCTCCCGGAAGGCGGCGGGCAGGTGGTCGAGGTAGCTGCTGCTCACGACCGTGCCGTCCGGGTCGGTGGTGCCGTCCACGTCAGCGGGTGGGCGCGCCCCTGGCCGTCGTGCGCCACGAGCTCGACGCGGGCGAGCCGGACGAGCTCGTGCGCGTCCAGCGCGGCGCCGATCGGCTCCCCGCCGGGGCCGCGGACCGGCGGCGGCCCGGTGACCTCGACGCCGTCGACCCAGCGCACCGGTGCCACTCGCGCCAGCTCGGCGTAGACCTCCGAGGCATACACCGCGCGCCCGAAGGGCCAGCCGTCACGGTCCGGGCCGCCGCCGAGCGGGTCGAGGAACGCCGCGAGCCGCTCGCGCGCCGCGGCCAGCGCGGCCGGGGCGGGTGCGTCGTCGTGCAGGCCGAGGTGGGCGGCGATACCGACATCGGCGTAGACGGGCCCGACGACGTGGTGGCGGGTGGTCAGCAGCCGCCGCGGCTCGAGCAGGTCCCACAGCGTGCGCGCGAGCGAGCCGTCCAGCTCGGGATGGGGATCGCCGGTCGGCTCGGGTACGACGACGACGCTGACGTGCGCGGGCGCCGGGGCGGCCGGGTCCGCGCCGGCCAGGTTGCGCCCGGGCACGCACCGCACCCGGCGCACGCCCGCGACCTCGCCGACCAGGTGCTCGTAGTCCTCGGCGGTGACGGCGCGGTGGCGTCGGCCCAGCTCGCGCAGCGTCGCGGAGACCGCGGCGTCGAGGTCGCCGTCGGCGGGCGGTGACCAGGTGGGCCCGCCCAGCAGGCGCAGGAACGTCTCGGTGTGCGCAGGCGGGATCTGGTCGACGCTGAACAGGAGCATCTCGGTGAGCCAGGCCAGCAGCTCGACGAGGGTGATGCCGGGGTCGCCTGCGTTGTGGTCGGTCCACTCCGGGCAGAGCTCCGGGATCAGCGCCCGCGCCTGCTCGTTCAGGTCGGCGAACGTGTGGTCGTCGAGGCTCGGCAGCTGCGGCACGGCTCAACCCTCCCCGAGGGTCACGGTGATCTCGTGCCCGCCGGAGTAGACGAGCGCGCGGGCGAGCCAGTGGCGCAGGTCCGCCGGGGGCGGCTCGGCGGGACGTCCCGGGTCGGCGGGGACGAGCGGGCGGTCCAGCACGCTCTGCAGCCGCGCGCCGAGCCCGGGGGACTCGGGCAGCAGCGCGATCCGCAGCACCGGCACGTGGTCCACCCCCGGCACGGCCTCGACGACGGCGAAGACCTCCGAGCGGTGCGGGGTGGCGCCGAAGGCCCAGCCGGTGCCGGCCGGGCCGCCGGTGCCGTGGTGCAGGTAGCGGTCCAGCGCTGCGCGCACCCGCCCGGCCACCTCGTCGGCCTGTCCGGGCGTCGACGGTACGACCGTCGCGGCGACGCTCACCCGCACCCACTCCGGCCCCGCCACCCACGGCCGCACGCCGACCGGGCAGCGCCGTGCCAGGTACGCCTCCACGCGACGCAGCAGCGCCAGGCTCGGTGCCGGCCGTGGCGCGGCGTCGTGCGGGACGACGACGACTCCCACCCGGCCGGCATCGGCCTCGGTGTGCGCCGGTGTGGGCGGGGACGTGGCGTCGTCGAGCCAGAGATTGAGCGGGTCGAACCGGGCGGGCGGCACCGCCCGCGCACGCGCAACCTCGGGGGACGCGGCCGCAGCCAGGTCCTCCAGGTCCTGCGCGGTCACGGCGCGGTCGCCGTGGCGCAGCACCTGCGGGCCGCGGACGGCCGTCCGATCCATCGTCTCGGGGTCCGCCCCGCCGCGCGCGTCCTCGTGGTTGGTCACGGCGTCGATGTAGGGGACCGTCGAGGTCAGCGCGGTGACCGTGCCCGCGGGTCGGTTGCCGTCCGCGCCGCCCGCCCGGTCCGGTGTGCCGGAGTGCACGGCCCAGATCGTGTTGGGAAGGACACCGCACAGCCGCGGCACGACCGGGAACTGGCCGTCGTGCCAGCGCAGGCGCAGCCAGTGCCCGCGCCGGCCCAGGCACTCGCGCTCGACCAGGTCCGCCGGCCCGACGAACTCGACGACGCCGCTGCGGGTGAGGGTCTCGGTGCCGTCGTGGGCGTCGAGGCGGCGCCAACCGTCCGGGGCGCTGTACTCCCACGTCAGATGCGCGCGGACGTGGGGATCGAGCTCGGCGAGCCGGTCCGCCGCGACCTCCTCCGGTTCGGGGACCTGCACCTGCAGGTACAGCGCGACGGGCCGGCGTGCGAACGGGCGGTCGAACCCGAGGTACAGCGCCGGGTCGCCCTCGCGGCCCGGTGCGAAGGGGCTCGCGGGCATCGTCGCGTGCACCCGGTGGCCGCCGTGGTCGACGCTCACGACCGCCGTGGCCGCCGCCGAGCCGGACCCGTCGGCGGGGGTCCAGGTCAGCGACCGGACCATCGGCGGCGCGAGCGTCGCCTCCACCGGCACGTAGCCCGCCCCGGCCTTCGTGTACGAGGCGGGCTTCCCGTAGTCGCCGTCGACCAGCCGCACCCGCAGCCAGTACCCTCGCACGCCGTGCACGGTGCCCGGCGCGAAGCCGTCCGGCGCGACGATCCGCACCGTCGCATCCGCGGTGAACGCGAACGCCGGGTCGTCGACCTGCGCGGGCCGCCAGCCGGTGCCGTCCCAGCCTTCCCACGCGACGCGGGGGTTGCCCGCGGTGTGCACCCGCGGCACCGGACCGCCCTCGCGCGCGTTCGTCATCGCCACCGTGAGCTGCAGCGTCGCCCCTGGCCGGGCGAGCTGGTCCGGGCAGGCGAGCAGGAACGTCTCGCCGAACGCCGGGGTGGCGCCGAACGGGCGGAAGTCCGCGCTGAGGTCGACCGCGACGGGCCCGGCGAACGCCGCGGGCGGCGGTTGCGGCACCGGGGTGGTCGCCACGTCGATGGTCACCGACTCCAGGACCGGCATCTCGAAGGACTGCCCGACGCCGACGGCGCCGAGCCGGGGCGCGTCGGCATAGCGCCCGCCGGTCCGCTGCACCCGTATCCAGCGGCCCAGCCGCCCGCGGAACAGCTCCCGCGGCCACGTCTGCGGCGCCCGGAAGCGGACGGTGCCCGCGCCGGTCAGCGCGAGCGTCGGGTCGGCGAAGGGGGAGCCGGGGTCGTTGGAGAGCCCCCAGCCGGCCGAGTCCTCCCGGCCCAGCTCCCGCCACTCGCCGCCGACCTTCGCCGACCACACCAGCCGGACGGGGTCGGCCGGGTCGGCGGGCGCGCCGGGCTGCCGGAGGGCGACGTCCAGGGTCACCGTGCCGCCGCCGGCCGCCACCGCATCGTCGACCGACAGGTAGAACCAGGTGCTCTCGCCCGCCTCGCCGAACGGGTACACCCCCGCCACCTCGGCCTGCGGGGGGCGGCCGCCGACCACGACGGCGTCCGGGGCGAGCCCCGAGCGCCCTCGCGGCAGCGCCCGGTCCAGCCGGGCCCGCAGCCACCCCGCCGTGATCCCGGCGAGCGGGCGCGGCGGCAGCCGCGGCAGGTCCGCCAGCTCCGCGCGCCAGCCGCCGTCGTCCGTGCGGGCGGGTGCAGGCGACCACCCGGTGCCGTCCCAGTACGCCCAGGTCAGCGGCCACTCGCTGGTCGGCGGCCCGCCGGCGACCGGCGTGAGGGTGACGACGACGTCGCTGGTCTGCTGGCCGGCCGGCAACGGCTCGCAGGCGACGAGCAGGTCGTGCGGCGCCGGGCGGTCGCCGACGAAGGCGGGCCACGGCCCGGTCGCGGCGCTCCGGTCGCTCCAGGTGTCGTTCTCGGCGTCGCCGACGAGCACGTCGGTCAGCCGCGCCGCGGTGACGACCAGCGGCTCCTCGGTCTCGAAGGTGATCTCCCGGGTGTCTCCCGGCCGGGGTTGCCCCGCGACCCGCGTGCCCGCGGGGACCGGGGCCGCCGCCGGCCCGCCCTCGGCCAGGGTGAAGGTGAGCGGGACCCGGGCCGGGACGGCGGGCAGCGGCGCGGTGCCGATCAGGTCGAGGAACGCACGGTAGTTGCGGGCGGGCGCCCGGTTTATCCGGTCGACCACCAGCTCGGCGAACCGGGCCGCGATCTCGATCAGCGCCGAGCCCGGGTCCGGGACCGGTCCCGGGCGCCACGCGCTGTAGCGCTGCGCGAGCGCCGTCGTCTGCGCGAGCAGCGCGGCGCGGTCGCGGGGGTCGACGAGCGGTGGCTCAGCCCTGTCAGCCATGTCCGTCATGCCAGGTAGAAGGGGTAGACCAGGTTGAGCCGGCTGTTGGTGGCGCGCACCCGGTAGTCGATCTCGATGAGCAGCCGGGTCGGGTCGGCGTCGTCGGGGACGGCCCGCACGTCGACGACGTCGATGCGGGGTTCCCAGTCGGCCAGCGCCTCGGTCACCGCGGCAGCGACGGCGCTCGCGGTCCCCGCGTCGAGCACGTCGAACACCAGGTCGTGGATGCCGCAGCCGAAGTCGGGCCGCATGACGCGCTCGCCGGGCGCGGTGCCCAGGATCGTCCAGATGGATCGGCGGACGACCTCGTCGCCGCTCGCCGTCCGCACGCGGCCGTCGGCGTCCACGGCCACCGGGAACGCCCAGCCCCGGCCGGTGAGGTCCGTCATCCGACCAGCACCGTCCCGTCGGCGACGACCGTGCCCGCCAGCACGTCGACCGGGTCGTTGCAGGTCGTCGCGGGGTCGCCGGCGCGGGCCGCGGGCTTGCCGTTGATCCGCACGGTGGCGCTGCCCTGCTGGACGGTGGCGCGGTTGGCCGGAGGCCGCTGGAAGGCCGTCCCCGGCGCGGCCGGGACGTGCCCGGGAGTGTTGGTCGCCGTGCTGCCGACGGTGGCCGCCGGCCTGCCCATGATCAGCACGTCGGTGCTGCACCCGTCGGCGAGCACCCCGGCGAACGGGTGCGGCAGCGGTGTCGGCACCGGGTCCTTCGGCGGTGCCGGGACCAGGACGACGTGGACGTCGGTCCCGACGACCCGGTCGCCCTGCCGCGCAGCAGGCTGTCCCACGACGACCTCCGTTCAGTTGATCTGCACGAGCCGGCCCTTGACGGTGAGCACCGCGTCGGACTCCACCGCCAGCTCGCCGCCGCCGTGCACCGTCAGGTCCGCGTCCGAGGTGATCTCCACCGTCCGGCCGTGCAGCCGCAGGGTGCCTGCCGCGGTGATCTCGACGTCGGCCCCGGCCGTGATCGTCACCGTGTCGTCCTTCGTGCTGATCACGATGCTGTTGCGCCCGCTGCCGTCGACGATCTCGACCAGCTCGGCGTCCTTCGTGTCCACGAGCCGGATCACGTGCCCGCTGCGGGAGCGCAGCACCCGGACGTCGTTGCGCCCGTCGGAGTTCTCCGCGGGTGGCTTGTCCGTGCCGTTCCACAACCCGCCCAGCACGTACGGGAACTCGGGGTCGCCGTGCTCGAACGCCACCAGCACCTCGTCGTCGACCTCCGGCGGCAGGTAGCAGCCACGGCCCGCACCGGCCATCGGGGCCGCGACCCGCGCCCAGCCGCTCTCGATCCCCTCGCCCAGCCACGGCATCGTCACGCGGACCCGGCCGAGCCCGTCGGGGTCCTTGGTGTTGGTCACCAGCCCGATCGTCACGCCGTAGAACCGGTCGTCCGGCGCGCCCGCGGCGGCGAGCCGGCCGAGCACCTCGGTCATGTCGCGTTCCTCCGTACGTCGAGCCGGGTCCGGTATCCCTCGCCCGGGGTGAGTGAGTGGGTGACCGCGGTGAGGTAGTAGCGACCGCTGAAGGTCGTTCCGGCCCCGCGGATCTCGACGACGTCGCCGGCCCGCAGCTTCGGCAGCCCCGTGCACCACGCCTCGCCCCGGACGAAGCCGAGCGCCAGCTCCTCGAACCGCTTCGTCGCGATCCGGTCCGCGAGCGCCTTGCTGCGCACCGGCGTCGTGACGTCGGCGGCGGTGGCCGCGCCGAACGCGCCGGTGGCGCGGCCCGGCCCGGAGGTGCCGCCCATCGTCCGCAGCCCGTCCGCGGCGGCCCGGCCGACGACCGGCTCCTTCCGCGCGGTGTCCCAGCCGCGCACCGTGAGCTCACCGAGCTGGTCCATCGTGCTGAGCCGCGGGCCGAACTCGGCGATCTCGCGACCGATCTCCAGGACGGCCGCCGGCTCGCCACCGTGGCGGCGCGGGTGGAAGTGCAGCACGTCGTCGAGGACGAGCAGCTCGTAGCCGTTGCGCTCGGCGCGCCCGCGCAGGAACTCCAGGTCGGTCTGGTTGTGCTGCACGACGTGCTCGGAGGTGATGCCGGTGTCGGTCACGTCGGCCCGCAGCCGCGCGCCCGTGGCGACCTGCGTCACGATCGCCGAGTCCGTGAGCCCGGAGAAGGTGCGGGTACGGCGGCCGCGGGCCAGGCGGTGGCGGCGGTCGTAGCCGCGGACGGTGAGCATCGGCGGCCGGTCGCCGCCGAACGTCGGCTCCAGGCCGGTGATCTCCCCGGTCAGCACGCGGTGCAGGTCCCCGACCGCGCCGAGCGCGATCTCCACCTCGGCACCGAGAGCGAACAGCGGAGAGTCCGACCACGAGACCCGCAGCCGATCCTGGTCCCAGTTGTGCAGGACCAGGGTGAACATGCTCAACGCCTCGAGGTCCTCGGTGACCGTCACGGACTCCACGTCGGCCACCGCCGCCAGCGGCAGCGGTCGCCCGCTCAGCCGGATCGCCATGTCGGCGACCGTGATCCCGGGTGCGGACACGGCGTCACCGCACCAGCCGGGGGATGGTGAGCACCGTCCCCGGTTCCAGCCGGCGCGGGTCGACGATGGCGTTGGCGGTGGCGATGTGGCGCCACAGCGCGGGGTCGCGGTACTCCTTGCTGGCGATGGCCTGCAGCGTGTCGCCCGCGCGCACCAGCCAGGTCTTGACGACGTCGGCGGAGTGCCGCTCGCGGCGCCGCGCCTGGGCGCGCGTGCGGAACTCCAGGAACGTGCAGTGGACGGTGGCCCGCACCGGCGTGCCGTCGGCGAGGAAGAGCGTGAACCGCTGGTCGAGCTCGCGCAGGACACCGGTGAAGAACGCCCCGTGCGCCCCCCAGGACAGCCGGCAGATCGGTGGGTGGTGCAGGTCGGGATCGACCTCGGCGAGCCGGGCGACGCGGTCGGTGAACGCCGTGACGTCGCTCGGCCCGCCGCCGCGGGACGGGTCGGCCCACGGCGTCCCCCGCGGCTCGTAGGTGTCGAAGAACAGCTCGACCGTCAGCGTCTCGGGTTCGACGGCGAGGAACTGCTGCTCGGTGTCCGACCACGTCCAGCTGCCGCCCTGGCTCGCGCCGGCCCGCTGCCACCAGGACACCGACCGTGAGCGCTGGATCTCGGCCGGGTTGAACAGCGCCTCGATCGGGCCCGCGCTCGCGGCGTCGTGGCCCTCGAACGCGATCCGCAGCCTCTCCAACCCGCCGCCCGCCATCGCGACCCTCGTCCGGAGCGGCGCCATCAGCGCACCCCCCGGCGCTCGGCCTCGACCGCCAGCCGCCGCTCGAAGCGGCGGTGCACGGCATCGGCGATCCGGTCCACCGTCACCCGGTCCAGCTCGGGTGGCGCGACGGGGCGGCGGGGGATGCCGACCGCGGTCGGCGGCCTGGTGGACGGCGGGGTGGATGGCGGGGTGGTCGGCGCGGTCGGCGTGGTCGGCGCCTCAGGGGAGACGAGGCCCAGCGCCGAGCGGGTGCCGGCCGTGCGGGCGATCGCCGCGGCCGGGTCGACCAGCGGCAGCGGCCCGGTGGCGCCGGGGGCGTTCCGCGCGGCGGCCCCGGCCGGTCGGGCGGGGACGAGGGGCAGGGCGGTGGGCAGGGCGGGGTGGCCGGCGGCGGTCGGGACGGCAAGGGTGGCGCGGGCGGTGGCCGCGCCGATGGTCCGGGGGGTGGCGCGGGCGGTGGCGCCGTCGGTGGTGCGGGCGGTGCCGGTCGCGCCGGTGCTGTGGCCCGTGGTGTCGTCGGCGGTGGTGTGGCCGGTGGGCTGTCGGTCCGGGATGCGAGCCCGGACCAGCGGCGCCGCCCCGGCCGTCGGGCCGCCGACGCCTGCCGCGCCCGCGGCCCGCGGGGCGACGACCGCGCTCCCGGGCGCCGCGACGGCGGGAGAGGCACCGGCCGCCACGGTTCCCCCCGTGGCATCGGCCGTCGTCGCTGCCGGGGCGGGTCGAGTCGGGGGTCGGACCGGGACCGCGCCGGTCCGGCCGGATGCGGCTGTGCCGGAAGTGCCGGAAGTGCCGGAAGTGCCGGGGGTGCCGGGGAGCCCGGAGGTGACCGGGGGGCCGGCGGTGCTCGGGGGGCCGACCGGCCCCGTGTCGACCGGGCCGGCCCGCCGGGGCGCGACGGGCCCGGGCCGCCGGGTCGGGTCGGCGCCGTGCGGGCCCGTGCCGACCGGCCCGGGGGTCGCCCGCCACCGCAGCGGTGCGCCGGCCGATGCGGGCGGCCCGTCCGCGGGCCGCGCCACGGCCGGGTCGGGATCGCCCGCGACGGACCCGGCCGCCGCACCGGAGGATCCGCCTGCGCCTCCCGGGACAACCGGCGTCCCGACGGGCGGCCCGTCACCCGGGAGGCCGTCCGCGCCGCGGGCACCCGGCGGGCCGGCCGGACCGGGCACCGGGGCGGCGTAGACGATCGGGACCGCTGGTCCCGCCCCCGCGGCGATCCCGTCCACGTGCCGCAGGACGAGGTCCACGAGCGGCAGCGCGGCCGTCATCGCGTCCCGGCGGGCCGCGATCGCCTGCGCCGGCCCGGGCCCGATCACCCCAGGGCACACGGCGCGCCGCCACAGCCGGGCCACCAGCGCCGGGTCCAGGCCGTCCGGGAGCCGAGTCACCGGGCGCCCCCGCGTGCCGCGACGGCCGCGGCGCACCGGCCGCTCACCGGGCGACCATCCGGACGAGATCGTGGACGGCGCCGGCGGCCTGGCCGGGCAGCGGCCGGGTGAGGCCCTCGTGGACCAGCTCGATCGCCTCGACGCCGATCTCGTCGGACCGGGCGTCGAAGGTCGGGCCGACCCAGCGCACCGGCAGCGCGTTGCGGAAGTTCCACCACAGGACCGGGACCTGGCGGCGGTCCAGCAGCACGATGCTGCCGTTGCGCCGCCGCACCGTCCCGCGCACGGCGTCGTTGTGCCAGTCCCACAGCGTGGTGCTGGAGGTGACGCCGCGCCGCAGGGTGAGCGCACCCGGCTCGGCGACCGTCGGCAGTGCGTGGGTGAACCCGTTGACCCCGCCCTCGCGGTAGGGCGTGGTCTCGATCCGGCTCTCCAACCCGCTGACCTCGCTGAAGCCGCCCACCAGCAGCCCGTCGACCTCCACCGCGAAGTTGAACGTCGGCAGCGGCTCGGGCGGGCGCAGCCCGGGCACCCAGGCGCCCGCCGTGGCCGTTGCGGCGGAGGTGGCCCAGCTCAGGCCGAGCGGTACCCCTGTCGAGGTCATCCCGCCTCACCGCCTGCCGTCGTCGTTGAGTCGCTGGTTGATCCGGCCGATCTCGCTCACCCACCGCTGCCGTTCCCGGTGCTCCAGCCGCATGATCTGCTCGTATGGCCAGTGGAAGTGATAGGCCACGTACGCCACCTCCTCGTGCAGCTGGTCCGAGGGGTAGCGCGTCATCCCCCCAGGCCGGCGGTCTCCACCTCGAACGCGCCCGAGCAGTGCGGGCAGTCGACCTGCAGCCGGGAGCTGCCGGTGGCGTTGACGCGCTGGTACAGCTCCTGGAGGTAGGCGAGGTCGGCCGCGTAGAGGTGTTCCACGGCGTGGGTGCTGACGTGCTCCATGGTGCCGAGCCGGGTGATCACCCGGGCGAGCAGGATGATCACGAGGTAGCCGGGGTTGGCGCGCACCCGCGGGTCGCGCAGCGGCTCGATCTCGTCGAACGCGGTGGCCAGGCGCATGGTGCCGTCGCGGTGCACCGTGCCGTCCGGCGCGGTCAGCCCGCGGGGGAGGGTGAACGCGAACTCGGTCGGCGCCGCGGCCACCGATCCGTTCAGCTCCACTGGTCCACCTCGACGCGCTCGCAGGCCAGCGTCAGCTGCTCGATCGCGACCTCGTCCCCGGAGGCGTTGAGGCTCGGCCCGGTCCAGCCCTTGGGCCAGCAGTCGAACAGGTTCCAGATGATCTTCACGGCACCGGTGTCGTCCAGCAGCGAGATCGAGATGTCGTGCCGCTCGACGGTGCCCCGCGCCGCCTTCTGCCGCCACTCCCACAGCGTGCGGTCGCCGGTGATGCCGCGCGAGAGCGTGATGTCGGAGTGGGAGTTGAGCCCCGGGATCTTGCGCGGGGCGAGGTTGCGGTCGGTGCCCTCCCGGTACTCGACCGCGTTCTGGCTGTTCTCCAGGCCGGAGCACTCGCGGAACCCGGCGCGGGTGATGCCGTCGAGCTCGACCGCGAAGTTGTAGCCGCCGTACGGATCTACCCGTGCCGCCATCTGTGGACCCTTCTCGTGGACACGTCACATCGCATTGATCGCCACCCCGCCCGCCCCGTGCACGACGCGCACGACGACGTACTCGGCCGGCACGCTCGGGGCCAGCCCGACCTCGGTGACGACCAGCCCGGCGGCGACGGTGGCGGCCGGGTTCGTCTCGTGGTCGCACTTGACGTAGAACGCCTCGCCCGCGGTGCGCCCGCGCAGCGCACCCGCGGCGTAGAGCCCGTCGAGGTACGCGGTCAGCTCGCGCATCATCCGCACCCACAGTCGGACGTCGTTGGGTTCGTGCACCAGCCCGGCCATGAACCGCTCGATCCAGCGGTGGACGGTCCCGACCACCCGCCGGGCGCCGATGTCGCGCCGGCCCGCCGGGTCGCCGAGGGTGCGCGCGCCCCACACCCGGATTCCGCGTGCCGGGAACGCGCGCACGCAGTTCACGCCCGCCGCGTACAGGGCGCCGACCTGTGCGCCGGTCGGCGCGGCCACCAGGTCGAGCACGTCGGCCAGGGGCTCGTTGGCGGGGGCCTTGTGCACCCCGACCCGGCGGTCGCCGCGCGAGTACACGCCCGCGAGATGCCCACAGGGCGGGACGGACCCCGTGCGCGTGCGCAGCCACGGGTGGTAGAGCGCGCCGTACCCGCCGTACGGCCTGGACAGCACCGCGGCCTGCTCGGCGACGGCCGCCGGGGCGGTGGCCGGCACCGCGTCCAGGATCGCGAACCGGTCGCCGCGGTCGGCGCAGTGCGCGGTGAGGATCTCCTGCAGCTGGGTGACCTCGGCGTGCGGGCGGCTCGGCGTCCCGGCCCGCCACGGCGAGGCGACGGCGCGCAGCGCCGAGTCCGGCGCCCAGCCCGGCCCCGCCATGAGGTCCGGTGCGCAGACGAGGTCGATGTCGTCCTGGCCGTCGAGCGCGGCGAGACCGTCGACGATCCGCTGCCGGGGCGAGGCGCGTTCGTCGAGCGGGACGACGTGGCAGTACCCCCCGTCGTTGGCGAAGAAGCCGTGCACCGCGGCGGCCACGAACCCGGGCAGGTCCGTCCCGAACTCGGCGGTGAACTGCGGCCACAGCGCCACCCGCCGCGGCGGGCCCGGGTTCGCGACGACCGGCCCGAGGAACGCGGGCACCCCGGTGAGCAACGCGGGCTCGGGCGTCGGGAAGGCGTCCACCGGATGGACGCCGGGCGGACGGGCCACGGAGCGGGCGACCACTATGCCGGCCCCGACCACTGGCTGATCCGGAACACGACGAACTCGGCGGGCTTGACCAGCGCCACGCCGATCTCGGTGACCACCTGCCCCAGGTCGCGGACCGCGGCCGGGTTCGTGGTCTCGTCGCAGCGCACGTAGAACGCCTGCTCCGGGGTGTCGCCGAGCAGGGCTCCGGACGCCCAGACCGTGGTGAGGAACGCGCCGACGTTGCGGCGGATCTTCGACCAGAGCTGCTCGGCGTTGGGCTCGAACACCACCCATCGGGTGCCCTCGTCGATCGACTCGCGCAGGTAGTTGAACAGCCGCCGCGAGCTGATGTAGCGCCACTCGGAGTCCTTGCCCGCCATCGTCCGGGCACCCCAGACCGTGACGTTGCCGCCGAACTGCCGGATCACGTTGACGCAGTCCTGGTTGAGCCCGGCCTGGCCCTGCTTGCCGACCGCGGTCTCCACGCCCAGCGCGCCGCGGATCACCTCGTTCGCGGGCGCCTTGTGCACGCCCCGCTCGGTGTCGACCCGTGCGTAGACGCCAGCGACGTGCCCGCTCGGCGGTACGTGGACCGGGTTGTCCTCGGCGTCGCGCTCGCCGATGTCGAGCCACGGGTAGTAGACGGCGCCGTAGGCGGAGTCGCGGACGCGGCCCTGGATCGCCGCCTTGGTGAGGGTGGTCGTGCGTCGCCCGTCGAGGATCGCGAACCGGTCCTGCAGGTAGGGGCTCTCGCAGTGGTCGAGCACCGCGGTCTGCACGGCGTCGCTGGTCACGCCGGGGACCACGACGAGGGCGATCTCGTCGATCGTCGCGAATCCGGCCAGGGCGTCGACGTACTGCTTGTCGGTGCCGCCCGCGACCCGGGTGACCCAGCAGCGCCCGCCGCCGTTGTTGAAGAACCCGTAGACGGCGTGGGCGAGGATCCGGTTGCCGTCCTGCAGGTCGCCGAACGCGACCTTGAACGCTTCCCAGCTGTCGACGAGCACCGCCGTGCCGGCGTCCGCGACGCGATGGAAGTCGGTGGGCTCGTCGGAGCCGTCCTCCTTCTTCCCGGTCCGGCCCGGGATCAGCGGCATCGCGACGTCGTCGGCCACCGTCCCGATGAAGCCGGCGGTGCTCGTGCCCACCCCGGCGATCGGCTTGACCGCCGCGGGGACCTCCTCGACGTACACACCCGGTGCGAGGTACTGGGGCATCGCTTCAGCTCCTTCGTGCCGTGGCCGGCTCGGCCGGCGGGACGTCACCGATCCGGACGACGTGCTCGCGCACCTCCGGCCCGACCTCCACCGGGTCGTCGAGGTCGATGCTCAGGGTGAGGCCGTAGTGCAGCGTCGCCTTCGGCCTGCCGCCCATGGCCTGCCAGAACTCGCCGAGGCTCTGCAGCTGGTGCTCGGCGAGGATCCGCGCGGGGACCGGCGGCTCCTGCCCGGCCAACTCGCCGCGCAGGTAGCCCGCGGGGATGCTGCGGTGGCGCAGCAGCACCTTGAGCACCTCGCCGAGCAGCCGGTGCTCGTCCTCGGCGGGGTCGGGGGCGATGTCACTGGGCCATGCGGTGATCAGGTACGAGCAGTCGACCCTGGCGGGCGGGCGTCGACGGACCGTGAGGCGGTCCGCACGGACCTCGGTGTCCCACCCGGAGCTGCGCAGCTGCGTGTTCTCCCGGATGTCGTAGAGGAAGAAGGACACCGCAGGCAGTGCGACGCTCGACGGCGGGTACTGGTCGTCGGGCCCGGCGAAGCTGATCGCGACGCCGCTCAGCGCGAGCTCGCTCCCGAGCATCGCCGCGAGGGTGGCGTCCAGGTCCTGGAACATCCCCCTCCTCCCGTCGCGGTCGCAGGTGTCGCGGTCGCAGGTATAGCCGGGCTCGGATCGCCGGAGCGTCTGCCCGTGCGTCTCGCGGCGCCTACCGCCGGGTGAGCATGTCGACCGCCGGCGCCTGCTTGCGCCGCGTGTAGTGGCCGCGTTGCATGTCGCCCTTGCCGCCCGAGACGTCCTGCAGCCCGACCGTGCCGCCGGGCCGAGGTGTAGCGGGCCCGTGTCGCGACCGTGTCTGCCGGCCCGTCTCGGGTGCTTGCGCCGTGGCCCGGCGGCCGGGGAGGGTGGCGTCATGCCCGGTCGCCGACTCGTCGCGCCCGCCCCGACCGCCGCGCCCACCGCCCCGGCCGCCGCCGGGCGGTCGTACCGGCCCGCGTCGGTGGCCGAGGCGCAGCGCCGGTACGGCAACCGCCACGTGCAGCGGCTGTTGGCGGGCGGCGACCTGGACGCATCCACCCAGGGCCGGATCCATGCGGCCCGCGGGGGCGGGCAGGCACTGGACCGGTCGACGAGCACGCGTATGGGTGGCGCGCTGGGCGCGGACCTGACCGAGGTCCGGGTGCACGCCGACGCGCGGGCCGCCGAGCTGAGCCGCCGCCTGGGAGCGGCGGCGTTCACGGTCGGGCAGGACGTGTTCTTCGGCCAGGGCCGGTACCGCCCGGACACTCCGGGCGGGCGACGGCTGCTGGCGCACGAGCTGGCCCACACCGTGCAGCAGGGCCCGACGGTCTCCGGCGCGCGTCTGCGGGTGGGGCCGGCGCGAGACCGCCACGAGCGGGACGCGGACCGGGTCGCGGCCGAGGTCGTCCGGCGGGCCGACGGCACCGCCGCCGCGGCGGAGCCGGTCGCGCCCGTCGCCGGTGGGGCCGGTGGGGCCGGTGGGGCCGGTGGGGCCGGTGGGGCCGGTGGGATGGTGCAGCGCAAGATCGGGATCGAGATCGAGACGACGATCCCGATGCAGGAGCTGGGCCCGTCGGGCGACTACGTCGATCTCTCCTACAAGACCGAGACCTTCGTCGACCGGACCGGCGCCCCCGGCGGCGGCGCGGGGACCGACCAGTTCCACGTCGAGGCCGACACGTCGCAGACCGGCAGCATCGCCGAGTTCGTGACCGGTGCCCGTGACACCCGCGCCGAGTTCGTCGAGTCCGTGACGCGCCTGCACCTGTTCGTCTCGATCCTGCGCGGCATGCTGGAGCCCGGCAGGCGCACGATGCTGTCCGACGTCGCGGCGCGGTACCGCCGGGGCGTGACGCAGCGCGGCCGCGGCCGGGTGGACCTGTCGGACCGGGCGGCCATGGCGCAGCTGCGCGGCGGGGCGATGCCGGCCGACGCGGCCCGGCCGGTCCTGACCGCCCGTCCGGGGGTCGCGTTCGGCGGCACGCAGGCCCGTACCGAGCTCATCGTGCCCGGCAAGACGCAGGTGACGGCCGGTGTCCCGCTGGAGAACCTGGAGCGGGTCACCCGCGCACTGGTCGCCGGGCCGGACAGCAGCAAGCAGGACCTTGCGGAGGTCAGCGCCGCGTCGGCCGAGGCGCTGGCGTTGTGCACCGGCGACATCTGGTACGCCGACCTGACCGCGCCGGAAAAGGAGCGGGTGCGCGGGTTCGTCTTCTACGTGCTGCTGCTGATCAAGATGGGCGCCCGGGCGCACCGCCCGTACAGCTACGCCAAGGCGGCGTACTACCTCATGCCCCGGGTGCGGCTGAGCGCCCTCTACTCGACGCTGCACGACGACCCCGACTCGATGTACACGGAGAAGAACACCGTCGACGGCATCCTCGGGGAGCTGTCCGCGATGCCCGTCTACCGGATGCAGCAGCTGGTGGTCCCGGGCTTCACGCTGGAAGGTGCGACCGAGTTCGGCCCGAAGGTGGCCGACTGGCTGACGTCGATCCGGGACCCGGGGTCGGCACCACTGGACGCCTGGGACTACTTCGCCGCCTTCGAGAAGCTGGCGGTGGTCTGTACCCCGACGCAGCGCGCTACCGTGCTGACCTGCGTGGCGGACGGGTTCCTTCTGCTCGACGCGCGCTACCCGACGGGGACCGCCACCCTGAAGGACAGCGTGCGCGACACCGCCATCGCGCTGCTGCACGCCGTGCTCGCCGCCGTCGATGGGGGCCAGGGGGCCGACTTCGACACCCAGCTGACGATCTGGGCCCCCGCCGCGGCCGTCACCGCGTACCAGGCCGAGCTGGCCGCCCGCCAGCAGGTCGACCTGATGGCCCGCGGCACGATGACCGCCAACAGCGGGAGCCTGGGCGCGTGGGGCGAGGACAAGGCCAGCACCGAGGGGGCCGTGCTGGAGTTCCGCCGGATGCGGTTGCTGGCCGCGGAGGACCCGTGGCCCGCCCGGCTGCTGCGGATCTACGACACCGCCGCGGGCACCGTCGTCCCACCCGGCGCCGAGCCGGCCGGGGCGGCGGACGTCACCGCCGAGGTCGACCGGATCCTGGCCCAACTGCGGGGTGCACTGGCCGAGGGCGCGCAGGCCACGCCGCCGGCCCCGATGGCGACGCCCACCCGCAGGCGTACCGCGTCAGGTGGCGCGGTCAGCACCTGATCGGTGTACGCGCCGTCCCGGGAGCTCGTTGCGCCGGGAACCGCGGCCCGCCATCGTGGCGTGAGGTCCAGCGGCGGCACGGCAACTCGGCCGGGGCCGCTACCGCCCGGACACGCCGGACGGTCGGGCCCGGGAGGGATGGCCCGGATGTTCGACAGCGAGGCGACGGCCGAAGAGCTCGACACGATCCTGGCGCAGGTGAGCGTGCAGTCGGTCTTCTACCGCTCGCTGCTCGTCCTGCTCATCGACCGCGAGGCGCAGACCTACGACCTGGCCGGGGCGCGCACACGCGCGTTGGAGCTGGTGAAGGACACCTACTCGCAGATGCGCGCGCAGGCGACCGCGGCCGGGTTCAGTGAGCACTTCTCCATCACGCTCGCCGAGATGGCGATCCGGGCCAGCCTCAGCCGCGACGGCGGCCGGGACGACGTGTACCTCTACATGGTGAAGTCGGTGGCGAAGCGGGGGCTGCACAGCATCACCGACGCCGAGCTCGCCGCGACGAACGGTCACGACGTCACCGACGTGGTGCAGGGCCGCTA
>NZ_JBFWVQ010000014.1:0-6523 GCF_050246655.1 Pseudonocardia sp. | reverse complement strand
GCGGCCGGGACGACGTGTACCTCTACATGGTGAAGTCGGTGGCGAAGCGGGGGCTGCACAGCATCACCGACGCCGAGCTCGCCGCGACGAACGGTCACGACGTCACCGACGTGGTGCAGGGCCGCTACGAGTACCGGGTCTACGCCAACCTCACCGACGCCGGCGTCGACCTCGTGCAGGCGCAGGGAGCGCAGCTGGCCGCGATCGCGGGCGTGACCGGGTACAAGTTCGCGAAGCCGGTGGCGCGGTGGCGGCGGGACACGATGGTCGTCTACTGCACCACCTCCGCGGCCGCCGACGCCGTGATCGCCGTGCTCCGCGGCCTCCAGGCGGGCGTGCCCGGCCCGGCCGTCCACTTCGCCGCGGACGTCCCGCACTTCACCCGGCCGGCGCCGAACTGCCGGGGCGTCTCCTCGGTGCGCGACCCGCAGGCCGGCGCGGGAGGCTCGTTCTCCGAGCGCATGGCGGACATGATCCGGCTCGCGATCGACGCGGGCGTGGACAGCGTCGACGAGGCCCACCCGAGCATCGCGTCGTACGTGGTGGGCATCGTCGACAAGCTCGAGGGACTCTGGAACGACCCGGGCGCTATGCGGGGCGAGCCGAAACCCTGACCGGGCACGCCCTCGGTCAGCGCGTGCGCAGCCCGCCCAGCTCGCCCGGCACCCCCACCTTGCCGATCTTCGCCAGCTCGCGGCCGGTGGCCCGCATCAGGTGCTCCATCGTCACCACTCCGCCGTCGGCGGCGGCGAGGAACGCCCCGGCCAACACGATGTTGCGGATGCTGCCACCGGGTAGCGCGACGTCCCGGGCGAGCGCGGCCAGGTCCAGGTCCGGGTCGCGCGGCGCCGCGGCCGGCCAGATCCGCGTCCAGATCCGCAGCCGGTCGGCCTCGTCGGGCACCGGGAACTCCACGGTGGCGTGCAGCCGGCGCACGAACGCCTCGTCCATGTTCTTGCGCAGGTTCGTGGCCAGCACGACCAGCCCCTCGTGGCGTTCCAGGCGTTGGAGCAGGTAGCTGGTCTCCAGGTTGGCGTAGCGGTCGTGGGCGTCGCGGACCTGCGTGCGCCTGCCGAACAGCGCGTCGGCCTCGTCGAAGAACAGCACGGCGTTCCCGGCGTCGGCCTCGTCGAACACGCGGGCGAGGTGCTTCTCGGTCTCGCCGATGTACTTGCTCACGACCGACGAGAGGTCCACCGCGTAGAGGTCCAGGCCCAGGGTGGCGGCCAGGACGCCGGCGGCCATCGTCTTCCCCGTCCCGGACGGGCCGGCGAACAGCACCGTCAGCCCCCCGCCGCCGGCCAGTGCGCCGAAGCCCCAGCGCTCGTGGACGGTCCCGCGGTGGCGCACCTGGTCGACGATCTCGCGGAGCTGCTCGGTGCGGTCCGGCGGCAGCACGAGGTCCTCCCAGGTGTGCCGCGGCGTGATCTCCTGGGCCAGCTCGGCGAGTGCGCGGTGCGACCGCAGCCGGCATCCCGCGTACAGGTCGGCCACGGTCACCTCGCGGGTGCGTGGCGCGCGGGCCCTGGCGAGCCCGCGCGCGGTGGCGACGGCTCCCCGGATGCGGGCCCCGCTGAGGCGGAACCGCCCGGAGAGCGCCGCGAGGTCGTCGGTGGCCACGTCGAGCCCGGCGGTGGCGGCCGCCCACAACCGCAGCCGTTCCGCCTGGCCGGGCGCGGGGACGTCGAACCGGACGACCTCGATGCCCTCCGGCGGCTCCCAGCTGGCGCTCCCGGCGACGAACGCCGGGCCGGGGTGGGCCGCGAGCGCGGCCAGCACCGTGTCCCGCTCGGCGGGGCGCAGCTCGTCCACGCCGTCCCAGTAGGGCAGCGCACCCTGCAGCCGAGCCTCGCGGTCGATCCGGCGCAGCGTCGCCGCGAGCTCGCCGGCGCCCGCGGCGGCCACCCGCCCGCCCCGGACGGCGAGCAGCACCGATCCCCACGCCGCACACAGCGCCGCCGCGACCGTCCGGCGGCCCGTGCCGGGCGCGCCACGCAGGTGCACGAGCAGGTCGGCCGCCGGTTCGGCGGCCAGCGCGGCCAGCCGGTCGGCCGGCCCCGGCGGCAGCACGGGCTCGACCCCGCCGGGCGCGGCGACCTCGACCAGGTCGCGTAGCTGCTCGTCGGGGGTGTCGTCGTCGAGCAGGAACGCGGCGACCCGGGGCGCGAGCCGGGCCGTTCGGCTCGACAGCGGGCATCCGGGCAGGTCCGGCGGATCCTCCAGCAGTACCAGCTCGTGGCGGCGCAGCGGCGCGGCCGTGCTCAGCCGGGCGCGTGCTGCCCAGCGCGTCTCCTCGTCCGGGCAGAGCAGGTCCAGCACCAGTCCGACGTTCGGCGAGCGTCGGGTCAGATCGTCGTGCAGGTAGCCGTAGATGCGCTCGTAGCGACGGTCCAGCTCGGGCGCGAGGCAGGCCACGACGACGTCCACGTCGAACCCGGACAGCCCGAAAGCCCGCGCCAGCTCCAGCAGCCGCATGCGGGCCCCGGCCCGCGTGCCGGCCTCGGCGGCGAGCGCGATCAGCTCCCGCATCGCGTCTGCCTGCGGTGGTGGACCGGGAGCGGAGCCGGGGCCGTCGAGCAGCGCGTCGATCTCCGCCTCGGAGATCACGTACGCGGACATGCCCGCCCCCGTCGCGTCGACCTGCGCCCGGGCCAGCCGGATCGCTTGCGCCAGCAGCCCGTCCAGCCACCTCAGCTCGCAGAGCAGGTGCTCGCGCGATGTCGCGAAGACGGGAGACGCATCGTGAGGCGGCGTCTCACGAGGCGTCGTCGACATCGAACCTCCGCCGGGGCACGGACTGCCTGGGTCCGACGAGCATCGGGGAGTGCAGCGGGCCGAGCCGTTCCTCGACGGCGGCGCGGAGGGCTCCCAGATCCGCCTGGAGCCGGTCCAGCCGGGCGTGCAGGTTGTCGGCGCCACCCGTGGGCCGGGCCGCCTGGGGCGGATCGACCGTCCGGCCACTGCGGACCTGTTCGTGCAGGGCTGCGGTCTCGGCCGACGGGGCGATCCCGTACTCCGCGGCCAGCGCGTCGGCGCACCGCTCGTACTGGCGCAGGGCCGAGGTACGGTCCCCCGTGCCGTGGTGCAGCCGGATCAGCAGGCGGTGCGTGGACTCCCGCGCCGGATCGTGATGCAGGACCTGCTGCCCGTAGTCGATCCCGCGGCTGTGCAGCCGTCGGGTCATGCAGAAGCCGATCAGCTGCTCCAGCATCGCCAGGTGGATCCGTTCCTGACGGACCCGCTCCTCGATGCACCAGTCGTGGTACCAGCAGGCCATCAGCTCCCCCCGGTACAGGTCGACCGCGGCGTCGAGGTCCTCGGCCTGGGCGTGCGACAGCTGGTGGGCGGGGGTATCGCGGGTGCGCAGGTACGTGTTCTCGGCGGCGCGCACGTCGAGCCACCACGACGGCCCCGACGCCATCCGGACCACCTCGGGGCCGATCGTCACGATCCCGTCCGGCCAGCCCTGCGTCACCGCGCCGAACCGCCACAGCGCCTGGCGCAGGTACCGCTTCGCGATGCCCGGCTGCCCGGACGGCCACAGCACCTCGGACAGGCTCTCCCGGGTGTGCGGCCGGTCGGGGTTCAGCAGCAGGTAGCAGAACAGCTCGAGGGCTTTCGCCGACGGGAACGTCACCGGCCGATCGCGGTGGATCACCGCGATCTCTCCGAACAGCCGCACCCTCAACTCTGCCAACGGACCTCTCCTGATGCGAAGAAGGGGCGGGGCCTCCGCTCCTCGAGACTCTCGGCTCGTGCTCGGGCTGCTCACGCCGTCGGTCGAGGAGCCCCCAGGCGCGGAGCATACGAGAGAGGGCAGGTCGACGGCATGGATCCGCCGTGCGTGGGGCGGACTTTCGCCTGGGGAGCATGGACGGGACCGACTATGATGGGAGAGTCGGAGCCTCCGTCGGCTCAGCACGCGGAGGTCGCAGGTTCAGATCCTGCGCCAGCAACGACCAATCACCACGTGTGGGACCCCGTTCGCCGGTGGCGATCGGGCTCCGACCGTGTGGGGCAGGAGTAGTGAGTGGCTCGAGGTGACCAGCGCCTACGGCGCGCTCACCGCACCGCCCGCGGGACGCAACGCCGTGGCCGTGCCCGGGATGACGGCATCATTCCGGCGCTCGCCCGTGCCGCGTCCGAGGTCGAGGCCGCGGCGCAACGCGGGGTCATGCTGTCCGCGGACCGCACGAAGTTCCAGGTCGTCGCGGTCCTGGCGCGCCAGGAGCGGTCCCGGCTGCAGGCGGAGGCGGGCAGCGCGGAGAAGGGTGGCGACGCCCGCCGCTCAGGGATGCTCCGGCGCCTCGACGGGATCGCGCTGATCCTCGCGCAGGCGGCCACGCACGACACGTCGTTGCTCACGCTGCTCTCCGAGGACGCCGTCCTGTCCGACGCGGCCAGGGCGCTCATGCGCACGATGTTGGCCGACGCCGGGAGGGAGGTGGCCCCCGTCGCGGACGAGGCGGCGGAGTCGGCCGCCCCCACCGCCGAGCGGCGGGTGGTGCCGCGGGCGATCATCTCGCGGCAACTGGCCAACCCCTTCCTCGCCCCGGACTTCTCGGCCGCCAGGCCCAAAGCGGTCGCCCCGACGCGCCGCCTGGCCACCTGGGAGCTGCTCGGGCCGCTGTTCAGCTCGTTCGAACGGGCCGGCGCAGGCGCCTCGACGTGCATGGCGCTGCCGGAGCTGTCCGCGTTGCCGTCGTCCCTGCGTGCGCCGGGTGGTCGCGAGCTGATGCCTCACCAGGGGCGGCTGGTCGCCGCGGCTGCCGCCGGGCACCGGAGCTTCCTGCTCGCCGACGAACCGGGTCTGGGCAAGACGGCGCAGGCCCTGCTCGCCGCGCGGGCGGCGAACGCCTATCCGCTGCTGGTGGTCGTGCCGAACGTCGTCAAGACCAACTGGGCCCGCGAGGCCGCGATCTGGACCCCGGACCGGTCGGCGACCGTCATCCACGGCAACGGCGACACGATGGACGGCTTCGCCGACATCGTCGTCGTCAACTACGAGGTGCTGGACCGCCACGTGGGCTGGATCGGCGACCTCGGCTTCCGCGGCATGGTCATCGACGAGGCGCACTTCATCAAGAACAAGACCTCCCAGCGCTCGCAGTACGTGCTGGAGCTGTCCGAGCGCATCCGCTCCCGCGTCGCGCGCCCCCTGCTGATGGCCCTGACCGGCACGCCGCTGATCAACGACATCGAGGACTTCCGGGCGATCTGGCAGTTCCTCGGCTGGATCGACGACACGAAGCCGCTCCCCGAGCTGATGCACGCGCTGGAGGAGACGGGGCTGACCCCGGCCGACGCCGGGTTCTACCCGGCCGCCCGCCAGTGCGTTGTCGATCTCGGGATCGTGCGCCGCCGCAAGGTCGACGTCGCCGCGGACATCCCGGCCCGGCGGATCGCCGACCTTCCGGTCGAGCTGGACGAGACGGTCGGCCGGTCGATCCGGGAGGCCGAGCGGCGCCTCGCCCGCCGCATGGTGCAGCGCTACGAGGCCGCACTCGCCCGGCGCACGTCCGGCCCCGCCGATCCCGCTGGTCTCGCTGCCGACGGGATCGACCACGACCTCGTGCGCAGGATCGCCATCCGGGAACGGAAGGAGGCGACCGAGGCCGGGGGCTCGGACAACGCGGCGGAGAACGTCTTCGCCATGATGCGGCGCCTCGGACGCGCGAAGGCCGGCCTCGCCGCCGACTACGCGGCCCAGCTGGCCCGCAGCGCGGGCAAGGTCGTCTTCTTCGCCCGGCACGTCGACGTGATGGACGCCGCCGAGGCGACCTTCGCCAAGGCCGGGATCCGGTTCTCCTCGATCCGCGGCGACCAGACGCGGACGGTCCGGCAGAAGCAGATCGACGCGTTCGTGAACGACGCCGGTGTCGCGATCGCGGTCTGCTCGCTCACCGCGGCCGGGGTCGGGATCAACCTGCAGGTGGCCTCGAACATCGTGCTCGCCGAGCTCTCCTGGACCGACGCGGAGCAGACCCAGGCCATCGACCGCAGCCACCGCATCGGGCAGACGGAGCCCGTCACCGCGTGGCGGATCATCGCCGCCCAGACCATCGACGCGAGGATCGCCGAACTGATCGACGGCAAGGCCGGGCTCGCGGCCCGGGCGCTGGACGGCGCGGAGGACGAGGTGTCGTCCTCCGCGGACGTGCAGCTCGAGGCGCTGGTGGCGCTGTTGACCGACGCGTTGACAACGTCGCCGTAGAGCAGGCGGCCCGGCGGTGGCGAGCGGCCCTCGACCCCGACGGCTGACGCTGCTACACCTCCACGCGTGGAGGGTGAGCTGCGCTGTCCGGAGCTCGTGGGCCGGGAGCGCGAGTGGGCGACCCTGCGGACGGCGATCGACGCAGCCGCCCTGCGCGGGCGGGGAGGCACCGTCGTCATCGTCGGCGAGGCGGGCATCGGCAAGTCGAGGCTGATCGGCGAGGCGATTGGCGCGGCGACGGTGGCCGGGCTGCCGGTGGTCCGAGGTCGGGCGGTACCCGGCGGGACGCCGGTGCCGCTCCGGCCGGTC
>NZ_JBFWVQ010000013.1:0-90027 GCF_050246655.1 Pseudonocardia sp. | reverse complement strand
CGGGGTGTGCTGCGGGCGGACGGGGCTGTTTTGGGTCCGGGGTGCTTTGGGGGGGGCCGCGGGCGGGCCGGGGCGGACTCCGACCGGTTTGGTTCACTCGCCTCCTCGCAGTGGCTGGATGCGGTTCGCAGGGGCTGCAGCCTTTGCGAGGCGTGCCGGGACCCTGCGAGGAGGTGCCAGTACGTCTGCGAGGCGCGTCCAAACCCTGCGAGGAGATGCCTGAGCCTCTGCGAGGTGCGATGGAAGCCTGCGAGGAGGGACCCGGACCCCTGCGAGGAGGGACCCGGACGCAGCGGGGAGCAGCGGGGAGCAGCGGGGAGCAGCGGGGAGCAGCGGGGAGCAGCGGGGAGCCCTGCCGAGCGGCTCCCCGCACCCCTCGAGGTCAGGCCGGGACCGACGGGCCGGGGCCCTCGGACGCCGCCACCGCGACGGCGCCGTCCACCACGTCCACCCGCACCCACAGCCCACCCGAGTCCCCGTTGGCGGCGGCCCCGCCGCCCGGCCCGGCCACGGAGCCCGACCCGCCCGGCCCCGCCACGGACCCCGCCCGGTGCCGCACCAGCGCCTCGGCCGCCGGCACGACCACGCTCGCGCGGACGACGCGGGCCAGCCCGCGCGCCCCGAGTACGGGGTCGAACCCCTTGCGGACCAGGTACTCCACCACTCCGGGCCCGACGTCGAGCTCGGCGCCACGGCGGCGGAACACCGCGGCAACGTCGCGCAGCTGCAGCGCCACGATCGCCTCGGCGACGTCGGGGGCGATCTCGGTGAAGTACACGACCTCGTCGAGGCGGTTGAGGAACTCGGGATCGAAGAAGTCGCGCACGGCGCCGTCGACGGTGCCGCGTTCCCGGCCGCGCAGCCCCGCGGCCAGCCGCGTGGCGGGCGGCCCGAGCACCGGCGCCGCCGCGGCGGCATCCACGAACCGCCGCCACGGCCGGGAGCGGCGGCGGGCCAGGTCGCGCGAGCCGAGGTTGGAGGTGAGGAACACGAAGGCGTTGCGGAAGGAGATCGTCCGCTCGCCGTTGGCCAGGGTGAGCACGCCGCGGTCGAGCACGCCGAGCAAGGCGCGCAGCACCACCGGATGCGCCTTCTCGATCTCGTCGAAGAGCACGATTCCGGGCCGGTAGGGGGTGCCCTCGACGGTGTCGCGGTCGAACATGCTGTGGCTCTCGCGGCTGCCCGCGTACCCAGGCGGGGAGCCGGCGAGCGAGGCGGCGTAGTGCTCCTGCGCGAGCTGCCCCATGTCGACGCGGCACAGGTCGTCGGGCCCACCCCGCAGCTGGGCGGCGAGCCTGCGCACCATCTCGGTCTTGCCGACACCGGTCGGCCCGACCAGCAGCATGCTCGCCAGGGGGCGTTCCCGGTCGTGGAACCCCGCCTGCGTGACGACGAGTGCCCGGCGCAGCGCACGCACGGCGCCCGGCTGGCCGACGACGCGGTCGCCGACGGCGGACGCCACCGCGGCCGCATCGAACGCGCCCGTACGGTTCGCCGGGGCGGGCGAGCCCGGTGGGCCGGACGGACCGGTGAGATCCGTCCGGCCGTCGCGCCGGTTCTGGTCGTGGAATCGGTCGCTGAGGAACGGCATCCCTGGACGGTCAGGCGTTCTTCGTCTGCTCGTACGGCAGGTCGTAGACGGGGCAGTCGGCGACGCCGATCGTCGAGCGGGTGATCGTCTCGACGGCCTCCTGGGCCTTCTGGGCGTCGGTGACCCACATCTTGTAGAAGTCGAAGGGGCAGTCGGCCACGCCCTTGTCGCCGTCGCCCGCGGCGTGCACGCCGGTGTAGCCGCGGTGCAGGAGCTTGAACAGGTGGTTCTGCGACTGGTCGTTGGCGCGGGCGTCGCGGATGGTCGACAGCGACAGCTGGGCGTACTGGATGCCCATCTCCTCCTCGCCGCACTCGCCGAGGCTGCGGCCGTCGAAGCCGATGATCGCGGAGTGGCCGAAGTAGGAGTAGACGCCGTCGAAGCCCGCGGCGTTCGCGACGGCCACGTAGCAGTTGTTGGCCCAGGCCATGGCCTTGGCCATGAGGACCTGCTGCTCCTTGGCCGGGTACATGTACCCCTGCGGGCGGACGATGAGCTCGGCGCCCTTCATCGCGCAGTCGCGCCAGATCTCGGGGTAGTTGCCGTCGTCGCAGATGATCAGCGAGATCTTGAGGCCCTTGGGGCCGTCGGTGACGTAGGTGGTCTCGCCGGGGTACCAGCCCTCGATCGGCGTCCAGGGCAGCACCTTGCGGTACTTCTGCACGATGTCGCCGTCGGAGTTGATGAGGACGAGGGTGTTGTACGGGGGCTTGTTCGGGTGGTCCTCGTGGCGCTCGCCGGTGATCGAGAAGACGCCCCAGGTGCGGGCGCGGCGGCAGGCGTCGGAGAAGATCTCCGTCTCCTCGCCGGGCACGGTCGCGGCGGTCGCGTACATCTCGTCCTGGTCGTACATGATCCCCATTGTCGAGTACTCGGGGAAGACGACGAGGTCCATGCCGGGCAGGCCTGCCTTCATCCCGACGAGCATCTCGGCGATCTTGCGCGCGTTGTCCAGCACCTCGGCCTTGGTGTGCAGCCGGGGCATCGTGTAGTTGACGACGGCGACGCCGACCGTGTCGGGGCTCGACGAGATATCACCGTGACGCACTGAAGGCCTCCCTGAGGACGGTCACATTAC
Organism: Pseudonocardia sp.; assembly: GCF_050246655.1. GTDB lineage: Bacteria > Actinomycetota > Actinomycetes > Mycobacteriales > Pseudonocardiaceae > Pseudonocardia. The sequence goes on along the minus strand of NZ_JBFWVQ010000013.1, from coordinate 87,358 downwards.
TGTAACTACGAGATATTCCAACTGAAGATATTCATCCTGGTAGGGTGTCGTCAAGGTCGCGGCCTTGCGGCGCCAGGTTCACTCGATGTGCGCAGTCTCCCGTCAACACGGTCGCAACAGGTTCGGAGAAGACTTGGCAGCTCTGAGCTACCTCCGGGAGGAGGCTGCATGGCATCGGACCTGATGGAGATCGCCTTCGTCATTCCGACCAGCGGCACGTCGGGCATCTACGGCCCGTCGTGCAAGGCGAGCGGCCGCCTCGCCGTCTCGGAGATCAACGCTGCCGGCGGGATCCTCGGCCGCGAGGTGAGCCTCGTCCCGGTCGACGGCGGCCGCGCGCCGCGGGCCGTCGCGGCCGAGGTCGGCGCGCTGGTGGAGGCCGGGCGGGTCGAGGCGGTGGCGGGCTGGCACAACTCGGCGGTGCGCCAGGCGGTGGCCGCGCGGGTCGCCGGGCGGGTCCCGTACGTCTACACCGCGGTGTACGAGGGCGGCGAGCACTCGCCAGGCGTGTATCTCACGGGCGAGACGCCGGGCTACCAGCTCCTGCCCGCGATGGACTGGATGGCCCGCGAGCTGGGCGTGCGCCGGTGGGCGGTCGTGGGCAACGACTACGTCTGGCCGCGGACCTCGGCCAGGGCCGCGCGCCGCTTCGCGCACATCGTCGGCGCCGACATCGTGCACGAGGAGTTCGTCCCGATGGGGACCGAGGAGTACGGCCCGATGCTGCGCCGCGTCGAGCGGGCGCGCGTGCAGGGCGTGCTGATGTTCCTGCTCGGGTCGGACGCGGTGCGGTTCAACCGGTCGTTCACCCAGATGCGCCTGCCGGAGCGATGTCTGCGGCTCAGCCCACTGATGGACGAGAACATGCTGCTCGCCACGGGTGCCGCGAACGCGCACGAGCTGTACTCGGCGGCCGGCTTCTTCGAGGCGCTCGGCACGCAGTACAGCCTGGACTTCGAGAGCCGCTACATCGAGCAGATGGGCCCGACCGCCCCGGCGATCACCTCACCGGGGGAATCCTGCTTCGAGGGCCTGACGCTCCTGGCCCGCCTGACGGCGGCGGCACGCAGCATCGAGGTGTCGTCGATCAACGCGGTGGCGGACTCGGTGGCCTACGAGGGACCACGGGGGAGCGTGCGGGTCCGCAACCGTCACCTCGCACAGCGGATCTACCTCGCCCGGGCGGACGGCCTGGAGTTCGACGTCCTGGCGGAGATCCACAGCGGCGTCTGACCGGGTCGTGCGGGGATCAGCGGGCCCGGGCCGTCGACGCCGGCTCGCGCGCGAGGCGGTCGAGCATGTCGAGCAGCGCCGGTCCGTCGCCCGGGACGGTGGCGAGGGCGGCCTGCTCGATGTCGGCGACGCGCGGGGCGAGCTCGGTGTGCAGCGCGCGGCCGTCGTCGGAGAGGAAGGCCAGCACGCGCCTGCGGTCCCGGGAGTCGACGAGCCGGTAGACGGTCGCCGCGTCGACGAGCCGGTCCACGATCTTGGTGAGGGTCGGGCCGGGAACGACGATCGCGGCGGCGATCTCGGACATCGGGTGTCCCTCGCCGTCGGCGAGCAGGTCGACGACACGCCACTGGTCGATGGTCATGCCCCTGCTGCTCAGGACCGCCTCGATGCGGCGGGTCAACAGGCGCTCGACCTGCGCGAGGACCCGGTTCAGGGTCGGACCGCCGTTGGCGTGCGCTGGTTCGCCGGATCGTGTCACGGATGGGTCCCCCCGTCGTCGTCGACAGTCTTGCTGTCAGTTCGAACAGTGTCAGCCTAAGCCGTCTGTGGTCCGGACGCCGCTCGTGGTGGTCCGACCCACACGGTTACTTTACAATGGAGGTATTGCCATCAGACACTATTCACGTATGTTGCAACATCATCCCGCGTCCACCACCGCGGCACCGACCCGCCGAAGGAGAGAGCACCAGACATGGCGACCGATCACGAGCACGACCACGGCGACCACGGGCACGGCCACGGTCACGAGACCGCGCTCGCCAGGATCGAGGCCCTGAGCAAGGAGAAGGTGCACCACGCCGGCGACCACGAAGGCCCCTTCTCGGTGCACGTCCTGGGCCTCGGGCCCACCGGCACGTCGCTGGTGGCCGCGATGCTGTCGGAGGCACCCGAGGGGTTCACCGCACTGGCGGTCGACGTCGGCGCCGGCGAGCGCCTCGCGGCGGTCGCCGGAGGCTCCGTCAGCACCGTCGACCTGCCGATCCCGAACCGCGGCGACCTCTCGTCCGCGCTCAACCGCTACCGCGAGTTCCTGAAGATGGAGTACCCGCGGTACTATTGGAACCCCAACTACGAGCCGTGGCTGCCCGGAGACCTCGAGCTCCCCGGCCCCGGCGAGCCGATGGACCGCGCTCTGGCCAAGGCCATCTACGGGTCGGAGTACTACCAGAACCGCGAGATCACCCAGGCCCTCGACGAGTTCGCCGCCGGCGTGCTCTCGAGCGACCGCACCCCGCTCGTCGTGGTCGCCTTCTCCCTGGCCGAGACGGTCGGCAGCGGGATCGTCGTCGAGATCGCCCGCCACCTGTCCTCGATCAAGCTGGGCCGCCGCCCGTGGGTCGTCGGCCTCGGCTTCCTGCCGGAGTCGCCCGAGCCCGCCTTCTTCCCGGTGATCAACGAGCTCGACTGCATGGTCGACACCGAGAAGAACAACGGCGTCATGGCGGTGTGGGGCGACCTGTACAAGAACCCCTTCACCGGCGGCTTCTTCGCCGTCCCCGCCGAGGCCGGCACCGACACCGTCCCGGGCATCGCGAAGTTCCTGTCCGCGGGCGGCGGCCGCCACCTCTACGAGACCCTCAAGGCCCTCAACTGGCTCGCCGTCCCGGGCGACCAGTGGCACCCCGCGATCCGCGGCGAGCAGAGCGACCGCTGGATCAACCTGCTCACCACGCGCTCGCTCGACGACGCGGGCTCGCTGTCCTCGCTCGGCCTCAAACCGGGCTTCGCCACCGAGTACGTCGAGGCGCGCGTGCTCGGCTCGGGCCGGGAGGCCGAGGAGGCGGCGGCGGCCGTCACGAAGGCCCTCCCGGGAGTCGCGGCCACCCGGGTCGACCCGGTCGTCGAGACCGCCGACGACGCGGCCGGCATCGTCAGCGTGGTCGTCCCGCGGGCCTCGAAGCTGGATCTGGACCTGTTCGTCCCCTCGCGCGACCTGTACGACCCGCTCGAGTGGGACGACAAGCTGATGATGCACTCCTGGCTGCTCGACCTCGGCGTCATGCTGTGCGAGCCCTCCATCCGCTTCGACGGCATGGGTGGCGAGTGCATCTGGGGCTGCGCCTGCTGGGTGGTCGTCCCGCACGCGGCGATCCGGGGCGAGGAGGCGCCCGCCGAAACCACCGCCACGATCGAGGCCCCGAAGCCCGCACCCGTCTCGGGGGGCAGCTGATGGCCATCGAGTGGGCCGAGATCGTCGCCCGCTACAAGGACGGCGCCGAGCTCCCGTCGATGCCCGGCGCGCGGACGCTCAAGGTGACCGGTGCCGACGACGAGTACATCTACGTCTCGCACCGGCTCTGGAGCGACAAGATCACGCGGGCGCACCTGGAGAAGGCGATGCGCCTGCTCGACGAGGGCCAGATGACCCGCAACTACGGCGACGTCATCGACCACTACCGCACCTACATCGCCGATGAACGCCCCACCACGGCCGCGACGATCCTCAAGGACCTGGGCTACGTCGAGTAGCCCTGTCGCAGCCCACCCCAGCCCCACAGACGTCACCGAACGCACGACCACGACACCGACGTGCGGCGCCGTCGCACGCCGACGAGGAGGGACACCCCATGGGTCTGTCGATGTACCACAGCGCGACCGGAGCCCAGTCACCGCACTGTATTCACGCGATCGGCATCGGCAAGACCGGTGCTTACATGGTCGAGGCGCTGCTGCGCACCGGTGAGATCGAGGACATGCTGGAGGACCCGCGGGCGCGGTTCACCGGCCTGTCGATCGACATCGGCGATCAGGACCAGCACGAGCTCAACGAGTACGCGGGTGGCTTCGAGCAGCGCCTCACCGAGCGCGGCATCCCCACCGACCGCGCACAGGTGCGGGTGGTCTCGCTGGATGTTCCGGAGAAGAAGGACCTCATGACCAGCCTCAACCGCTGGCGCGAGTTCCTGAAGATGGAGTACCCGCGCTACTACTGGAACCCCAACTACGAGCCGTGGCTGCCCGGGGACCTGGAGATGCCCAAGGCGGGCGACTCGTTCCCGCGCGCGGTGTCGAAGGCGATCTACGGCCACTACTACTACGGCGAGGACAAGGCGCTGGAGAAGGAGCTCGACGACTTCGTCGCCTCCATCAACGCCACCCGACTGCCCTCGCTGGTGCTGGTGTTCTTCTCGCTGGCGGGCGGCACCGGCTCGGGCATGGTCGTCGACCTGGCCCGCCACCTATCCAACGTCAAGCTCGGCCGCCGGATCCCGGTCGTCGGCGTCGGCGTGATGCCGTTCTCCGGCGACGAGGAGCACGCGGGCGGGCAGGCGGCGCTGTTCCCGACCATCAACGAGCTGGACTGCATGCTCGACGACGCCAAGAACCAGGGCGTCATGGCCGTCTGGGGCGACCTCTACAAGAACCCGTTCACCGGCGGCTTCTTCGCCCTCCCGCAGGAGCACTCCTGGCAGCGCCTCGGCCAGTACACCAAGACCGGCCAGCCGGCGATCCGCGACGCCCTGCGCAAGGGCGTGACCCGCAAGTTCATCAACGACTCGTTCACCCGCTTCGTCGTGCAGGACAACGGGCGGCTGCTGTTCAAGATGCTGCGCCCGGCCGGCTTCACCGGCGCGCCGCACGAGCGCAACACCTCCGGGGACCGGGCCTGGACGATCTTCGACGTCGCCAAGTACACCCACCCCGGCGTCGAGGTGCTGCCGGGCGAGCCGCGTAGCAAGTGGCGCGAGGTCGTCAGCAAGTGGATCGGCTACATCCCGCAGTGGTCGGGGCTCAAGGAGGGCTTCAAGACCGACTACATCGAGGCCCACACGGTGGCCCCGCGCGAGCTGTGGAACGAGACGCTCGAGAAGAAGCTGCACGACACGCTCCAGCCCTTCGTGCTCGAGGGCGAGGACGGCACGATCAACACGACGGTCGGCGAGTTCTTCGACGAGCTCACCGCGTACTCCAACGTCGTCATCCCGGGCGTGGCGAAGACCGACCTGACGGCCTTCTACGCCGCCCGCGACGCCTACGACGCGATCGAGTCGTGGGACGACAAGCTGATGATGCACTCCTGGCTGCTCGACCTCGGCGTGATGCTCTCCGAGCAGTCCATCCGGTTCGACGGGATGGCGGGGGAGTGCATCTGGGGCTGCGCGTGCTGGGTGGTCGTCCCGCACGAGGCGATCCGCGGGGACGCGCCGGCGTCCAAGGACCTCACCGAGGTCCAGGGCGCGCACATCGCCGGGATGGTCAAGACGGTCGTCGAGACGCCGTGACCAGTCGGGCCGGTGGCGGGATCCCCGGATCCCGCCACCGGCCCGTGCCGTCGTCAGGCATCGACCGGGAGGACAGCATGACCGTGACCGGGGTGAACCCGCTCGACGCCGAGTGGGACGAGTGGGTCGAGCGGGTGCGCCTGACCTACCAGGCCGTCGAGTACACGTGCGCGCACCGGCTGACCGACGCCCGGCTGGCCGGGCCCGTGGCCGTACAGGTGGCAGCGGGGCTGGTGGCGCGGCCCGCGGTCTTCCGCTACTGGGGCCTGCCGTACTCGGGGCGGATCGCGCGCCTCGCGGAGGCCCGCATCGCGGAGGCGGACGCCGGGACGCTCGCCGCCGTGTGCGACTGGGCGGTGCTGCGCACGCGGATCGCCGGGTTGTCCCGCGTCCACCGTCACGCCCTGGTCGTGACGTGCGTCCGCGGCGAGGACGATCCTGCCCTCGCCGCGGCCCTCGGCTGCGACGAGGACGGGGCCGCGACCGTGCGGGCGGAGATGCTCGCGGCGGTGGCTGAGGCCGTCCGGCCGGGGCTCGCCACCGCCGACCCGGACGGGACCACCTGAGATGGCGCTGGACTGGGACCTCGTCGTGGACCGGTACGCGGCGGGGGCGCGGATCCCGACCGTCGCGGGCGGGAAGTCCCTGGAGATCACCGGGGCGGACGCCACCGGCGTCCACATCCGGCACCGGTTGTGGCACGACACGCTCGCCCGCGAGCACCTGGAGCGGGCGGTGGAGCTGGTGGAGTCCCATCGCATGACCCGCCACGCGGGGCTGTTCGTGGAGGAGTACCGCGCGATGGTCGTCGACGCCCGTGCGACGTCGGCCGCGCACGTGCTCAAGGATCTCGGCGTCCTCGAATGAGCGCCGGACCGGAGGGCCCGCCCGACGGGGGCATGCGCTACGAGCTCGCGGGCATGCTCGGCCCGCCGGGGGCGCTCCTGCTCGTCGTCCGCGCCCTCCCGCGGGCGCGGCTCGTCGCGCTCGACGTGCCCGGCATCGCGCTGCTGCCGGTCACGGCGGCGATGGCCGCGGACGCCACGCCCGCGGCGTTGTGCGCGATGGGCCTGCGCCGGCTGGCCGGGGGTACCCCGCACGCCGCGGACCGTCGGGCACTGCTGGCCGGCCCGGAGTCGGGGTTCCACGCCCTCGTCCCCGGGCTGGTGGCGCTGATCGAGGCGGCGTCGCTCGCGGGCCCGGTCGCGTACGTGGAAGCCGACTACGTCGGCCGCGAGGGCCGGCAGTGCGCAGCCGTGTGGCGTTCGGGGCAGCTCGTCGTGGGACCGCGGCTGCTGGGCCGGGGCGAACCGTTCCCCGGTTCCGCCGCGCCGGTGTCGGTGGCGCTGCGGGCCCTCGGGGTGCGCGCCCGCGGGCGCCGTGACGAGTTCGTCGTGGCGGGGCTGGGCCGCCACCGGAGCACCGAGGACTGGGGGAGAGGGAGTACCGGATGACCGTGACCTGGGCCGACGTGACCGCCCGCTACGAGCCGGGGATGGCATTACCCCCGCTGGTGGGCTCGTCGAAGCTCGTCGTCGACCATGTCGACGACGACCAGCTGTGCGTGCGGCAGCGGCTGTGGCGCGCCTGCCTGACCCGTGAGGAGTTCGAGAACGCCGCCCGCATCCTGGACGAGGCGGGCGACGTGACGCCGATCGAGTTCGGCGAGCTGCTGCGGGTGCACCACGCCACGACCTTCCACGTGACGACGGACTGCTCGCGGGTCCCCAACCTGTCCGCGACCGTGCTGCGCGACCTGGGCGCATTCGGGAAGTCGCCGGCGTCGCGGTGAGCTCGCCCGCCCCGCCGCTGCCGGCGCTGGTCGCCGCGCGGTTCGCGGCCGAGACGGTGGCGGCGGGCACACCCGGGTGGTGGCCGGCCGCGGAGCTGTCGCACGGCCGGCTGGCGGCGGCCGTCGCGGCCGAGCGGGCCGCGCGCGGGGCGCCGTCGGACGCCGTCGCGGGCTCGCTCCTGGTGCTGGGGTACTCCCGGCTGCTCGGCTGGCCCGTGCTCGGCGGCGCCGTGCAGGAGGGTCGCTGGCCCGATCCGGCACTCACCGGGGTGTCGGTGCGTGCGGAGCGCGACCGGGTGATCGGCGTGGGCTTCCCGGACGCGGCACCGCGCGGCGGCGACGTGGGACGGGCCCTCGCCGCGCTGCTCGACGAGCACCTGGATCCGCTGGTCGCGGCCGTGCACGCGCTCACCAGGGCCCCGCTGCGGGTCCTGTGGTCGAACGTCGCGGCCGCGCTCGCGGGGGCGTTGCTCGCGCTGTCGTGGACGCTGCCGGAGCGCGCCGGGATGGCCGCACCGACGCGGTCGCTCCTCGACGCCGAGCCGCGGCTGCGCGGCCTCGTCACCGTCGCGGTGTCGGCGCAGGGCGGCGAGGACTGGATGCGGGTCGTGCGGCGCGGCTGCTGCCTGGCGTTTCGCTGCGCCCCGCCCCACGGGCACTGGTGCGGGACGTGTCCGGTGCTCGACGAGGCGGAGCGCGAGCGGCGCTTCCAGGAGGCGGCCGCCCGCTACCGAGTGCTGGAGGCCTGGGCGTGACGGACGACGGGTGGCCCGTCGATGAGGTCCAGCACGTCGCGGATCCGGTCGTCGACGAGGCGGTAGTAGACGACCCGACCCGCCCGGCGCGGCTCGACGACCTCGTGGACACGCAGCAGGCGCAGCGCCTGCGACGCGGTCGTGTCGCGGACCTGCGCGGCGGCGGCCAGGTCGGTCACGCAGATCTCGCCCGCCCGGCGGATGCACAGCAGGATCGTGAGTCGTGTCGGGTCGGCCATGAGCGCGAAGCGCTTGACCCAGTCGTGCATGACCTCGAAGGCGGGCAGGTGGGCGACGGTGTCGCAGACGAGCGCGCCGTCGATGACGTTCGGGGGTTCGTCGGGGCCGACGAGGTGCATGGGACACCTCCCAAGATGCTGTCGTGTGGAATAATCTAGCACGGAATAATCGGTCGCCTGCGTATCTGTGAAGCCTTGCCGCGATGCTTCGGCCGCACGTACCTTCTGTAGGAACAGTTCCGTTGTGAAGGAAGGCGCGGCTCATGCACATCGCCGAGGGCTATCTCCCGCCCCTGCACAGCCTTGCCTGGGGTCTCGCCGCGGCACCGTTCGTCGTCCACGGCGCCCGCGCCGTCGTCCGTCAGGTGCGCGAGGACCCCGACAGCCGCCTGCTCCTCGGTGCGGCGGGTGCGTTCAGCTTCGTGCTCTCCGCCCTCAAGCTGCCGTCGGTCACCGGCTCGTGCTCGCACCCCACGGGCACCGGCCTGGGCGCCGTCCTCTTCCGACCACCCGTGATGGCCCTGCTCGGGACGATCGTGCTGTTCTTCCAGGCCGTCCTGCTCGCCCACGGCGGCCTCACCACGCTCGGGGCGAACGTCTTCTCGATGGCGATCGTCGGCCCCTGGGTCGCCTACGGCGCCTACCGGCTCACCCGTGCCGCGGGGGGCGGCCTCGAGCTCGGGGTCTTCTTCGCCGCGTCCCTCGGTGACCTCGCCACCTACTGCGTGACGAGCGTCCAGCTCGCGCTCGCGTTCCCCGACGCCGCCACCGGCGTCCTCGGTGCGGCCGCCAAGTTCGGCTCGATCTTCGCGATCACCCAGATCCCCCTCGCGATCGCGGAAGGACTGCTCACCGTGCTGATGATCCGCCTGCTCGTCCGGGTGAGCCCCGCCGAGCTGACCCGGCTCGGCGTCCTTCCCGCCCCCGCAGCCACCACGGCCCCCAGCACCCGCACCGGAGCCTGAGATGTCGCGATTCGCCCTGGTCAACCTGTGCCTGATCGTGCTGGTCGTGCTGATCGCCGCGGCGCCCCTCGTCGCCGTCGACGGCGACTTCGAGGGCTCCGACGGCCTCGCCATGGAGCAGGTCACCGAGCACGACCCCGGCTACGAGCCGTGGTTCGCCCCGATCTACGAGCCCCCGTCCGGCGAGGTGGCCTCCGGGCTGTTCGCCCTGCAGGCCGCCATCGGCGCCGGGTTCCTCGGCTACTTCTTCGGCGTCGCGCGCACCCGCCGCAGGCTGGCCCAGTCGGCCCAGTCGGCCCAGTCTCCGACGACGTCCGGGGACGGGGGCTGATGCTGCCGCTGGACGAGATCGCCTACCGCAACCGGTGGCGCCTGCGGCATCCGGGCGAGAAGGCCGTCCTGTCGCTGGGGCTGCTCGCCTGTGCCGTCGCGCTGCCCCCGTGGCCGGGCGCTGCGCTCGCGGGCGGCTGTGCCCTCGTGGCGCTGCTCGGGCCGGCCGGTCTCGCCCCGGCGCAGCTGTGGCGTGCGATGCGCGTACCGCTCGCCTTCATTCTCACCGGGACGCTGCCGATGCTCGTGAGCGTCGGCGGGCCCCAGGGCATCGCCTGGGACCCGGCGGGGCCCGCCACCGCGGCGAACGTCGTCGGCCGCGCGATTGGCGCGCTGCTGTGCCTGCTGCTGTTCGCGGCGACCACCCCGATGGCCGACGTCCTGCCCCGCCTCGAACGCCTCGGTGTGCCGGCGGCCGTCACCGAGATCGCCGCGCTGACCTACCGGCTGCTCTTCCTGCTGCTCGACACCGCTCGCGGGGTCCGCGAGGCCCAGGCCGCCCGCCTCGGGTTCTCCGGGTGGCGGACGAGCATCCGCTCGGTCGCGGGGCAGGGCGGGGCGATCTTCGTGCAGGCCTTCGACCGGGCGCGACGGCTGGAGGAGGGCCTGGCCCTGCGCGGCTACAGCGGGTCGCTGCGGGTGGAGCTGGAGGACCGGCCGGTCTCGCGGGCGTTCGTGGCCGGGGCGCTCGCCGTCGTCGGCGCCGTCGTCGGTATGACGCTGGTGGCGACGGCGTGGAACCCGTGAGCGCCGTCCTCGCCGCCCGCGAGGTCGGCTTCGCCTACCGGCCCGGCGTGCCGGTGCTCACGGGGGCGAGCATCGACGTCGTCGCGGGCCGCCGCCTCGCCGTGCTGGGCCCCAACGGCGGCGGGAAGACGACGCTCTTCCGGCTGCTCGCGGGGGCGCTACGGCCCGCGAGCGGCGCGGTCCTGCTCGACGGCGCCGCGGTGCGCCACGACCGGCGCGGGCTCGGTGTCCTGCGCCGCACCGTGCAGCTGGTCCTGCAGGACCCCGACGACCAGCTCTTCGCCGCGAGCGTCGCCCAGGACGTGTCGTTCGGGCCCACGAACATGGGGCTCCCGCGGGCCGAGGTGCGGGCGCGTACCGCCGCCGCGCTCGACGCCCTGGGGATCGCCGATCTCGCCGACCGGCCCACCCACGAGCTGTCCTTCGGCCAGCGCAAGCGCACGACGATCGCCGGCGCCGTGGCCATGCGCCCGCGTGTCCTCGTCCTCGACGAGCCGACGGCCGGGCTGGACCCCGCGGGCGTGGAGGCCCTGCTCGCCACCCTCGCCGAGCTGCACGCGGACGGCACCACGGTCGTCGTCTCGACCCATGACGTCGATCTCGCCGTCCGCTGGGCCGACGAGGTGGCGCTCGTCGCGGACGGACGGGTCCGCACGGGCGACCCGGCCACCGTGCTCGGCGATCCGGCGCTGCTCGCCTCGGCCCGGCTGGGTCCTGCCTGGGCGCCCGCGGTGCAACGGCTGCTCGACCTGCTCGGCCCGTCCGCCCCGGGCGGGCCCGGCCCCCGGACCGCCGCCGAGCTCGATGCGCTGCTGCGCGAGCTGCGGGTCGCCGCCGAGTAGCGGTCCCAGCCGCCCTCGCCGGATCGCCGGGCCGGGCTCGCGTGCCCGGCGCGAGGCTCCGTGCACACCGTGACGTCACCGTGCAGACGTCGGGCCGTGTGCACCGTGACCCGGTCGTGTGCACGGCGCGAGACGGTGTGCACGGCCGTCGCGCGAGGGAAACCTGCTGGCCGCGGCCCGCAGGCGCCCGGATAGCCTCGACACCGTGATGCGCACCCACTCCGCCGGCACGCTGCGTGCCGGGCACGCCGGCCAGACCGTGACCCTCGCCGGGTGGGTGGCGCGGCGCCGCGATCACGGCGGGGTGATCTTCATCGACCTGCGCGACGCCTCCGGGTCCGTCCAGGTCGTCTTCCGCGAGGGCGAGATGGCCGAGCGCGCGCACCGGCTGCGCGCCGAGTTCTGCGTGCGGGTCACCGGTGAGGTCGCCCGCCGCCCCGCGGGCAACGAGAACCCGGAGATCCCCACCGGCGAGATCGAGGTGCTCGCCACGGAGCTCGTGGTCCTGTCGGAGTCGGCGCCGCTGCCCTTCCCGCTCGACGGGCACGTGGAGGTCGGCGAGGAGGTCCGGCTCAAGCACCGCTACCTCGACCTGCGCCGCAGCGCCCCGGCCGCCGCGATGCGGCTGCGCAGCGAGGTCAACCGGGCGGCCCGCGAGGTGCTGCACCGCCGCGGGTTCGTCGAGGTCGAGACGCCGACGCTCACCCGCTCCACCCCCGAGGGCGCGCGGGACTTCCTCGTCCCCGCGCGGCTGCGCCCGGGCAGCTGGTACGCGCTGCCGCAGAGCCCGCAGCTGTTCAAGCAGCTGCTGATGGTCGGCGGGCTGGAGCGCTACTTCCAGATCGCCCGCTGCTACCGCGACGAGGACTTCCGCGCGGACCGCCAGCCCGAGTTCACCCAGCTCGACATCGAGATGAGCTTCGTCGAGCAGGACGACGTCATCGCGCTCGCCGAGGAGGTGCTCGCCGCGCTCTGGGCGCTGATCGGCTACGAGATCGCGCGCCCCGTCCCGCGGATGAGCTACGCGGAGGCGATGGACCGTTTCGGCTCGGACAAGCCGGACCTGCGCTTCGGCATCGAGCTCACCGACCTCACCGCCTACTTCGCCGACACCACGTTCCGGGTCTTCCAGAACCCCTATGTCGGCGCCGTCGTCATGCCCGGCGGGGCGTCGCAGGCCCGCCGCCAGCTCGACGCCTGGCAGGAGTGGGCCAAGCAGCGCGGCGCCCGCGGCCTCGCGTACGTCCTGATCGGCGAGGACGGCGCCCCCGAGGAGCGCGGCCCCGTCGTCAAGAACCTCTCGGAGGCGGAGCGGGCGGGCCTGGCCGCCGCCGTCGGCGCCGCGCCGGGGGACTGCGTGTTCTTCGCCGCGGGCCGCCCGAACGACGCGCGGGCCCTGCTCGGTGCCGCCCGAGGCGAGATCGCGCGGCGCACCGGGGCGCTGGACGAGTCCGCGTGGTCGTTCGTCTGGATCGTCGACGCCCCGATGTTCGAGGCCACCGCCGACACCGACGACGTGGCCGTGGGCAGCGGCCAGTGGACGGCCCTGCACCATGCGTTCACCTCGCCGAACGCCGAGTGGATCGACAAGTTCGACGCGGACCCGGGCAACGCCCTGGCCTACGCCTACGACATCGTCTGCAACGGCAACGAGATCGGCGGTGGCTCCATCCGTATCCACCGCGCGGACGTGCAGCGACGGGTCTTCGAGATCATGGGGCTCGGTGCCGAGGAAGCCCAGGAGAAGTTCGGCTTCCTGCTCGACGCGTTCGCCTACGGCCCGCCGCCGCACGGCGGCATCGCGTTCGGCTGGGACCGGATCTGCGCGCTGCTCTCCCGGGTGGACTCGATCCGCGAGGTCATCGCGTTCCCGAAGACGGGCGGCGGCTTCGACCCGCTCACCGCCGCACCGGCGCCGATCACCGCGGAGCAGCGCCGGGAGGCCGGGGTGGACGCCCGATCTGACGAACGGTGATCATCGTTCCCGTGACCCGGCGTGCACCCGTGCAGCTCCTGTCACGCAATCAGTGATCACGTTCGTCCGGACGGCGGGCGCACCCGTCCGTCGGGGTAGGGTTGCCTTCGATGGACCGCGACCTGGGCAGCTTCCCCAGGCCGGTACTCACCGCGCTCTCCGCGGCCGAGCGTCTGCTCACCCGCCGCGCTGGAGCGACGGTGGTGCTGGCCGATCCAGAGGACCTCGGAGGGAGCGGACGATCCGTCGTCGCGCGGGCTCGCGTCGCCCGCAACCCCTTCTCGTTGCCGCGCTCCCTGGTCGTGAAGCAGTACCTGGAGGAGCCGGCGCCGGACCGTCCGGACCCGTTCCGGTCCGAGGTGGCAAGCTGCCAGCTGTTCACCGCGCTGCCCGTCGAGGTCCGGCACAGCCCCGTGATCATCGCCCACGACCCGCAGTCCAGGCTGCTCGTCCTGGAGGACCTCGGGCGCAGCTCCACCCTCGCCGACAAGCTGTTCGGCCCCGATCCCACGGCCGCGCAGCAGTGCCTGCTCGGCTGGGCCCGCGGCCTCGGCCGCATGCAGGCGGCCACCGCCGCGCGCGAGCACGACTTCGGCGCGCTGCTGCGGCGCCTGGGCGAGCGATCCTGGCGCGACCCCATGGCCGAGCAGGCCCGCAACGCCCTCGCGGCCGTCCCGGACCTTCTCGCCGAGGAGCTCGGCGTCAAGGTGCCGCAGGCCGCCGCACAGGAGGCCCACGAGACCGCCCGGCTGCTCGGTGGCACCCGGTACCGGGCCTTCAGCCCGTCCGACACCTGCCCCGACAACAACCTGGTGACGAGCCGCGGCGTCCGGTTCGTGGACTTCGAGTGGGGCTGCTTCCGCGACGTCGCCCTGGATGCCGCGTACTTCCGGGTGCCGTTCCCGGCCTGTGCGGCGAGCTTCGCGCTCCCCGCGGGCATGGCGGACGCGCTGCTCGGCGCGTGGCGTGCCGAGATCGCCGCCGTCTGGCCCGACCTGGACGAGCCCGAGCTGCTCGAGGCCCGGCTCCTGCACGCCCAGCTGCTCTGGGTGTGGCTGTGCACGTGGTGGCTGCTGCCGCGGATCGAGGACCGCGACATGCCGATCGGACCGGACGCCACCCGTTCGCCGCGGATCAGCACGGCGCTGTGCCACTACTGGAGCGAGGCCGCCGACGCGGCGGAACGCGCGGGCTTCCGGGCGAGCGCGGAGCTGGGCCGCGCCGTCGTCGAGGCGCTGCAGGAGCGGTTCCCGGACGCGCCCGCGTCGCTGCCGGTCTTCCCGGCGTTCCGGGCCGCCCCCTGAGTGATCCCCGGGCCGCGGGTCCGGGGTGGGGCGAGACTTCCCGCGCCGGACCCCGACGCGTCACCTGGCGCACACCGACGGTGAGCCGCCGTCGGCGATGGTGCCCGCATGACGATCAGCGCCGCCCCGCCCGCGCTCGCCGTCCGCACGCTCGTCACCCTGGGCGACTCGACACCCGCAGGCCTCGGGGACCCGCTTCCCGACGGCCGGTGGCGGGGCTTCCCAGCGCTGCTCGGCGACGCCCTCGGCGCGCGCGTGGTCAACACGGCGCGGACGGGCGCGCGGATGGGCTGCGTGCGGCGCGAGCAGCTGCCCGTGGCGCTCGGGTCGCTGCGCGCGGGGGAGCCGTCGGTGGCGGTGGTGTTCGCGGGGATGAACGACACGCTGCGGTCGGACTTCGACCCGGCGGCGCTGCGGGCGGACTGCGCCGCCGTGGTGGCGGAGCTGCGCGCGGCCGGTGCCCACGTCCTGCTGGTGCGCTACCACGACCACACGCGGGTGTTCCGGCTGCCGGGGCCGCTGCGCCGGGCGTTGCGGCGGCGGATCGCGGCGCTCAACTCGGTGGTCGACTCGGTGGTTGACTCCGTGATCGACTCGGTGGTCGACTCCCGGTCCGCGGGCGCCGCGCCCGGGGTCGGCGTGCTGGACCTGGACACCGTTCCCGGCTGCTACGACCGCTCGGTCTGGAGTGTGGACCGGCTCCACCCGTCCGAGCTCGGGCACCGGCTGCTCGCCGCGGGCCTCGCCGGGCTGGTCGCGGACGCCGGTTACGCTGCGGCGGGACCCGTGAGCCTCGTGTGCGGGGGCGGGCGGCGGGTCACCCGCGCGGACCGGGCGGTCTGGCTCGTCGTGAGGGGCGTGCCGTGGTTGGTGCGCCGCGGCCGCGACCTCGGGCCCGTGATCGCCCAGGGCCTGCTGGACGGGCTGCGGCGCCCGCCGGAGGGGCCGGCGGCGATGGCCCCGTGCGCCGTGCGGCACGGGGCCACCGGCCCCGGCGGTGACGGCGCCCCGGTGTGACGGCGCCCGGCCGCTGGGCCTGACGGCCCGTGCCCGTCAGGCGGCGCGGCGCCCCGTCCAGGGCAGCGGCTGGGCCCGCTCCAGGGGCAGGCCCGCCTCGATGGCGAACAGCTGCGCGCGCGTGCAGGCGGGGCAGATCCACGACACGGAACCGTCCGGGGCGTGCTGGCTGGTCCAGGCGAGGGCGCGGAGATCGGCGATGGTCCGGTGCAGCCCGCAGAGCGGGCAACTGGATGTCTCCATGCCCGCTCACGGTGTCAGGGCGGGGTTGCCGCGCGGTTGCGCCAGGGGGTGGTGCGTGTTAAGGGTCGCCGATCACTCCGCTCGATCACTGCAGGTGACGAGGAACCGCCCGATCCGCTCCAGCGCCTCCTCCAGCTGCGGCAGCGCGGTGGCGTAGGAGCAGCGCACGTGCCCCTCGCCGGAGGGCCCGAACACGTTGCCGGGCACGACCGCGACCTTCTGCTCGTGCAGCAGCCGCTCGGCGAACGTCTCCGAGTCCAGCCCCGAATGGCGGATCGACGGGAACGCGTAGAACGCGCCGCCGGGCTCCGGGCAGTCCAGGCCCAGCTCCCGCAACCCCTTGACGAAGACGCGCCGCCGCCGGTCGTAGTCCGCGACCATCTCCTCGACGTCCGACCCGGGGCCCGACATCGCCTCCACCGCCGCGATCTGCGAGACGTGCGGCGCGCACAGCATCGTGTACTGGTGCACCCGCACGCAGAGGTCCGCCACCTGCTGCGGCGCGCAGATCCAGCCGACCCGCCAGCCCGTCATCGCGTAGGCCTTGGAGAACCCGCCGAGCAGGACCGTCCGCTCGCGGGCACCGGGCAGCGCGGACATGCACGTGTGCGTCCCGGTGTAGGTGAGCCGGTCGTAGATCTCGTCGGAGATCAGGTACAGGTCGTGGCGCTCGGCGAGCGCCACCAGCGCCTCCAGGGCGGCCCGCGGCTGCACCGCGCCGGTCGGGTTCGCCGGCGAGCCGATGAGGATGGCCTTCGTCGCGGGCGTGATCGCCGCCTCGACGACGGCCGGGTCGACGGCGAAGTCGTCCTCCCAGCGCGTCGGCACGCGGACGGAGACGCCACCGGCGAACGCGACGTTCGGCTCGTAGGCGACGTAGCAGGGCTCCGGCACGATCACCTCGTCACCGGGGTTGAGCAGCACCCGGAGGGCAAGGTCCAGCCCTTCGGAGACGCCCGTCGTGATGAGGCACTCGGTGCGGGGGGAGAACCGGGCCCCGTAGCGGTCCGCGAGATCGGCGCAGATCAGCTCCCGCAACCGCAGCAGGCCGTGGTTGGAGGTGTAGGTCGTGTAGCCGTTCTCGAGCGCGTAGATGCCGGCCTCGCGCACCCGCCAGGGCGTGACGAAGTCGGGCTCGCCGACCCCGAGGGAGATGACGTCGTCCATCTCGGCGGCGATGTCGAAGAACCGCCGGATGCCCGACGGCGGGCAGGCGGAGATGACGTCGTTGAGCGGCTTCACCGTCGTCCCCTCACGGAGTCACCGGAAGGCGGTGATCGGCCTCGGGCGTGCCGAACGTGTCCCCGTCGCGCTTGTAGGTCTTCAGCACGAAGTGGGTGGCCGTCGCGCGCACGCGGTCGATCGTGGACAGCTTCTGCGCCACGAAGTCCGAGATCGCGCGGATGTCCCGGCCGGTCACGGTGCACCGCAGGTCGTGGCCGCCCGACACGAGGTATACGCTGCGCACCTCGTCGAACCGCGAGATCCGCGTCGCGACGTCGTCGAACCCCACCCCGCGCGCGGGGCTGATCGACACGTCGATGAAGGCGATCACGTCGCCGGATTCGGACCGGTCGTCGGCGCTGTCCCAGTCGATCACGGCCTTGTACCGGCGGATCACCCCGGACGCCTCCCACGCGCGGATCGCCTCGGTGACCTCCGTGACCGGGAGGCCGGTCATCGTCGCGATGGTGTCCGGGGAGAGCTGGGCGTCGCGCTCCAGCAGTTCGAGGATCTGCCGCACGGGAGCGACCCTACGTCCCCGCGTCATCGGAGTGCGCGGGCAGCCCGCCAGGACCGACCTCGTCCGCGGAGTCGACCTCGCAGCCGCCACGTGCACCTCGCAGCCGGCCGGACCGCTGCGAGGTGGCGTGCCGTGCTGCGAGGTCGGTGGGGACCGGGCGTGCGTTCAGCCGACGACCGCGACCGCCCTGGTCGGCCCGCCGTGGGCGCCCCGCAGCTTGAGCGGGAAGCCGACGAACATGAACCGGGTGTTCACGATCCGGTCCAGGTTCGCGAGGTTCTCGTAGTGGGTGATGTGCTCGCGGCGGCACATCATGTGACACGGGTAGCTGGTGCTCGCCGGGTTGTCCGGGGTGGGCGAGTCCACCCCGAAGGTCTTGATCCCCTGCTCGACGATCCACTCGCTGGCCGACTCCCCGAGCCCGGCGAACTCGCTGAGGTAGCGCCTGTCGCCCGCGTACCGGTTCCAGGTGGCGGTGTGGAAGAGCACGATGTCGCCGGGGCGCACGTCCACCGGGGAGGCCTCGACGATCCGGTCGAGGTCCTCGGCGGTGATGTCGGTCCGCGGGGCGAACCCGGTGACGTCCAGGCAGACCGCGGTGCCGTAGAAGAGCTCCAGCGGCATCTTCTCGATCGTGTCGGCGGACGGGTCCGGGTCGAGGTGGGAGAACGAGTCGACGTGCGTCGGCCCGTTGTCGTTGAGCATGAACCCGGTGGTCTGGAAGGAGAATCCGGAGTCGAACCGCGGCGCGGTCTCCTCGTGGGTCGCGTGCTCGAACTGCACCGTCTTGAGGTGGCCGGGGTAGACCTTCATCCCCTCGTAGATGTCCTGCGAGAGATCGATCAGGTGCACTGCGCGTCATCCCTTCTCGGCGGCGCGGATCGCGGCCCGCAACCGGTCCGGCGTGATCGGCAGCTCGGTGACCCGCACCCCGAGCGGGGCCAGCGCGTCGTTCACGGCGGCGTTGATGGCCGCGGGCGCCATCATCCGGCCGCCCTCGCCGCCGCCCTTGATCCCGTGCAGCGTGTACGGCGACGGTGTCTCGTGGTGGCCGATCCTCAGCTCCGGCACCTCCATGGCGGTCGGGATGAGGTAGTCGAGGTAGCTCGACGCGAGCAGCTGGCCGTCGTCGTCGTAGACGAACTCCTCGTACAGGGCGGTCCCGATGCCCTGCGCGGTGCCGCCGACGATGTGCCCGGCGAGCGAGCGCGGGTTCACGAGCGTCCCGCAGTCGTGCACCGCCGCGTACGCGAGGAACCGGACGGCACCGGTCTCGACGTCCACCTCGACCACCGGCAGGTGGCAGGCGTGGCCCATGAACGGGTAGAAGACGCCGAGGTCCTTGCGGTCGGCCGACGGCATCGTCGTGTACGGGTGGTCGAAGACCTTCGAGTCCTCCAGCCCGGACTCCATGTCCTCCGGGAAGCTGTGCTTGAACAGGTGCAGCATCACCGCGATGTCGCCGAGCGACTTGCGCTGCTCCGGCACGCCGCGGACCTGGTAGCCGCCGTCGACCCACTCCAGGTCGTCCGGGTTGGCCTCCAGCAGGTGCGCCGCCGCGCGCAGCGCCTTCGCCTTGATCTTCGCGCTGGCCCCCTCGACGGCGCCCGCGAGCATCACCGTCGTCCGCGACCCGCCGGGTCCGGTGGCCGGCAGCCCGTTGCGGGAGCCCTGGTAGACGATCGAGACGTTGTGCGGCTCGCAGTCGAACTCCTCCGCGACCAGCTGGGCCACCATCGTCTCCGGGGAGTTGCCCCAGAACGCGCACGAGTAGAGCGTCGCCGTGATGCCGCCGGTGGCGTCCACCTTGAGCGTCACGCTCTCCGGCATCGACGTCACGGGCGCCCCCGGCTCGTCGAACCAGAACCAGAACTCGGTGGCCGAGAACACCGACCGCTCCTGCGCGGTGATCAGCCCGAGGCCGATGTAGCGGCCCTCCTCGCGGGCCTTCGCCTGCACCTCGCGCCAGTGGTCGTACTCGCCGAGCGCCAGGGCCTTGTCGAGCACGGTGTCGTAGTCGCCGGAGTCGTAGACGTTGCCGGTGGGGATGAAGTGCGGGAACTCGCGGATGAGGTTGCGGCGGCGGATCTCCGCCGGGTCCATGCCGAGCTCGCGGGCGGCCTTGTCGACCATTTGCTCGAGCATCCAGTTGTTCACCTCGGAGCCGAAGCCCCGGTAGGCGCCCTGCTGGTTCTTGTTGGTCAGCACCGCGCGCACCCGGTAGCGGACGCTGCTCAGCGTGTACGGCCCGACGACCTGCGCGAGCGCGTTGCCGTGGTGGCCGACGCCGAACTGGATGTAGGCGCCGTAGTCGTCGACGGTGTCGATGTCGATGCCGCGGATCGTCCCGTCGCGCATCACGGCGAGCCGGACGTCGTAGACGCGGTCGCTGCCGTGGTGGTCGCAGTTGGCCATGTTGTCGACCCGGTCCTCCAGGTACTGGACGGGCCGCCCGACCTCCCGCGAGCACATCGCGGCGATCACCGAGGGCTTCGTGGCGAAGAGCTTGGAGCCGAAGCTGCCGCCCGCCGGCATCGGCCGGATGTCCAGCTTGTTCGCGGGGATCCGCAGCGTCCCCGCCACCATGAACAGGTAGCTCGTGAAGCTCAGCGAGTTGGTGTGCACGGTGACGTCGCCGGTGGCCGGGTCGACGTCGGCGATCGCGCCGACGGTCTCCAGCGGCTGGCCGCCGGAGCGGTGCCAGCGCAGCCGGTCCGTCACGACGAGGTCGGCCTCGGCGAAGTCGCGCTCGACGTCGCCGAAGTCGAACGCCCGCTCGTAGGCGCAGTTGGAACCCAGGGGGTCGTGCACGAGCGGGGCGCCGTCGTCGAGGGCGCGCTCGGGATCGACGATCGCGGGCAGCGGCTCGTACTCCACCTCGATCAGGCTCAGCGCGTCCTCGGCGAGGTAGCGGCTGTCCGCGACCACCACGGCGACGCCCTCGCCCACGTAGCGCACCTTGTCCACGGCAAGGCAGCGCCAGGTGTGCTTGGCCGGGTCGGGGCCGAAGTCGGGCAGCGGGTCGACGAGGTCGGCCGCCTGCGCGCCGGTGATGACGGCGTGCACGCCGGGCGCGGCGAGTGCCTCGACGGTGTCGATCGCGGCGATCACCGCGTGGGCGTGCGGACTGCGCAGCACCGCGGCGTGCAGCATCCCCGGGACGGTCATGTCGCCGATGTAGCCGCCGCGCCCGCGCAGGAACTTGGGGTCCTCGATCCTGCGGATCGACTTCCCCACCCAGGTGCGGTCGGTCTTGTGGGTGCGGACCGGCGGTGCGGTCCTCTCCGGCCTCTCGATGGTACTCACGACGTCTCGGCCCCCGATCCGGCGTGCATGCGCTGCGCGGCGGCGCACACGGCCTCGGTGATGAACTGGTAGCCGGTGCACCGGCAGAGGTTGCTCGCGATGCCCTCGCGGACCTCGTCGGGCGTCGGGTCGGGATTGGCCTCGACGATCTCGCAAGCCCGCATGAGCATCCCCGGGGTGCAGTAGCCGCACTGCAGGCCCTGCTTGTCCCAGAACTCGTCCTGCAACGGATGCAGGTCGGCGCCGCGGGCGAGCCCCTCGACGGTGCGGATCTCCGCGCCGTCGGCCTGCACGCCGAGCGTGATGCACGAGCGCACGCTGCGCCCGTCCACGAGCACGGTGCACGTGCCGCAGACGCCGTGCTCGCAGCCCACGTGGGTGCCGGTCAGCCCGAGGTCCTCGCGCAGGACGTCGACCAGCAGCTTGCGCGCTTCGACGTGCACGGTGGTCGTGCGGCCGTTGACGGTGAGCGTCACCGCGTGGAGTTCCGTGGTCATGCCGGTCACCTCCGGTCCTGGGCGCGGGACAGCGCCAGCTCGATGCCGCGGCGCAGGTAGCTGCGGGCGATGTCGACGCGCGTCTCGGGGCTCGCCTGCACGTCGCCTGTGGGGGAGAGCGCGGCCGCCCCGGCCTCGGCGGCGGCGCGGATCGTGGCGGCGTCGGGGGTGCTGCCGGTGAGCACCTCCTCCGCCGCGGCCGCGCGCACCGGCGTGGGGGCGACGCCGCTCAGCGCGATCGAGGCGCGGGCCACGGTGTCGCCGTCCAGCTCGATCACGGCCGCAGCGCCGACGAGCGCGAAGCTGCCGTGCGTACGGGCGAACTCGACGAAGGCGTGCCCGCCGCCGCGGTGCGGCAGCCGGACCTCGGTGAGGATCTCGCCCGGCGCCACCGCGGTGGTGAACGGGCCGTGGAAGAAGTCGCCCGCCGCGACGGTGCGGGTGCCGTCCGCGCCGGTCACGACCAGTTCCGCGTCCAGCGCGAGGGCCACGGCGGGTAGCTCGGCGGCCGGGTCGGCGTGCGCGATGCTGCCCCCGACCGTGCCGCTGTTGCGGATCGGCGGGTGTGCGACCTGCCCGAGCGCCTCGGCCAGCAGCGGCGCCGCGACCGCGACCTCGGGGGAGTGCTCGGCGTCGGTCATCCGCACCATCGCCCCGATCACGAGCATGCCGTCCTCGGTACGGATGCGGGCCAGTTCCTCGACACGCCGCAGGTCCACGAGGTGGGACGGCTGGGCGAGCCGGAAGTTCATCAGCGGGACGAGGCTCTGGCCGCCCGCGAGGACCCTCGCGTCGGCGTCCACGTCCGTGACGAGCAGCTCGAGGGCCTCGGCGACGCTGGTCGGGGCGGAGTAGCGGAACGGCGGTGGTTTCACGGACGTCCTCCTCGCGACGTGGTGTGGTGGCGACCACGTACGCCGGATCGTGCTGGGCCGCGGCACCGGCCACCATGTGTGGACGTCCAGAAGACCCGGTGCGGGCTTGTGCGCCCGCCCAGGTCCGGTGTCCTCCGGGCTAGAGCTGGTCAGACCTGGTCAGACCTCGTCGGGCCGGACGATGTCGCGCACGCGGAGCGCGAGCTGCAGGTCCGCCCGGGCGTCGATGCGGGTGAGGTCGCGCCCGGTCAGCTCCTGGATCCGGGCCAGCCGGTAGCCGACGGTGTTCGGGTGCACGACGAGCTCGCGCGCCGCCGCCCGCGTCGAGCATCCCGCGGCGAGCCAGGCCCGCAGCGTGGGCAGCAGGACGCCGCCGCGGCGGGCGTCGTGCAGGGCGAGCGGCCGCAGCAGGCCGCGGGCGAACCGGCGCAGCGTGTCCGGCGTGCCGTTCTCCAGCAGCAGCGCCGCCATGCCCAGGTCCCGGACGTCCACCACGCCGCCTGGCCGGGCCGCTCGGCGCAGCCGGATCGCGCCGCGGGCGACACGGTAGGCCGCGGCGTGGTCGGTGAGACCGTCCACGGCCGGGCCGACGGCTACCGTCGCCGTCCGGCCGGGCGACGCCTGCTCGACGTGGTCGCGCAGCCTGCGCAGGATCTCGTGCAGGTCCGGGCGGGCCGGTAGCAGGACGACGTGCACGTCCTCGCGCTGGCCGACGAGCGGGCGGGTCCCGGTGGAGGTCCGGATCAGCTCGGCGAGGTTCGTCGCCGGTCCCGGCGGGTCGAGCGCGAGCACGACGACGTGGTGGGGTGGCGCGAGGTCGTGCCCGAGGGCGGTGGCCCGGTCGAGAACGCCCTGGGCCGGGCCGCCGCGCAGGAGGTCGTCGACCAGGTCACCGGACAGGCGCTCCTCCACCTCCACCAGGTGGCGCCGCTTGAGCAGCTCCAGCGCCACGACCACCGCGAACCGCTCGATCACCCGTCGCTGCACCGGGAGCGGTGCCGCCCGCTGGTTCGTGATCCACATGAGCGCGGCGAGCTCGCCGTGCAGCAGGATCGGCGCCACCCACGCCCGTGCGGGACCGGCCCGGTGTCCCACCGCCGCCGCGCCGGGCCGCCCTGAGCTGTCCCCGACCTCGGTCACCTCGTTCGTGCGCGCCAGTGCTGCCAGCGCGGTCTGCACCGGGCGCCTACGGCGCGCGGCGGCGTCCGGCGGCGGGCGATAGCCCTCCTCGGGGGCCCGGGCCAGGAGCCGCCCGTCGGGCTCCTCGACCGTGACGGACGCGCCGAGCGTCTCCGCCAGCGCCGTGACCAGTTCCGGCAGGCCCACCTCGGCGAGGACGAGACGCATGAGCTCGCGGTGCTGCTGCTCGGCCCACTCGCTGGTCGCCCGGCTGCGCCGCAGCTCGGTGTTCGTCCGCGACAGCTCGGTGATCATCTCCTGTTGGGCGGCCCGCAGCCGGGTCGTCTCGCACGCCAGCGCCGCCTGCTCGGCCAGCAGCTCGACCAGCTCGACCTCCGAGGGCACGAACGGCCGCGCCTGCATCGAGTACCCGACGAGCACCCCGACGAGCCCCGTGTCCGGCGCGCGCAGCGGCGCCGCGACCAGCGCGTGGTAGCCCTGCCGCGGCGCGAGCTGGCGCAGCCGGCCGTAGCCGACGGCCTGCGCCACGTCCGGGACGACGACGGTGTGGCCCTCCCGGAACGCCTCCGCGGCGGGCGAGTCCAGGTGTGGCCCGGCGGGATGGATGACGAGCGACCCCTCGTCGTTGACCAGGGCGACGTAGTCCCGCGACAGGCCCGACGAGCCCGCGACGCACAGGTGCGTGCCACCCGGGTCCGCGAGCATCACCGCGCACTGCTCGAACCCGATCAGCCCGCAGGCCTGCGCCGCCACCCCGTCGAGGACGCTGTCGAGCGGCTCCGCGGCATTGACCGCGCGCGTGATCCCGGCGACCGCGCCCATCCAGGAGCGCAGCGAGGTCGGCAGCTGCGGCGCACCCACCCGTGCACTGTGCGGCCGTCCGGGCGCGCGGGCAAGGGGCCGACGGCCCGGACCGGGTCGGGTCGGGCCGTGCGGGGGGTCGGCGGAGGCGCGGGGCCGCGCGGCGGCGGGGGCCGCGGGGGCGCGCGGGGCGCGGGGCGGGGCGCGTGGGCCGTCGTCGCCCGCGAGTTCCGCATCCTGCCGCCGCGGCGAGTTGCGCATCCTGCCGCGGCGAGTTCCGCATCCTGCCGCGGCGAGTTGCGCATCCTGCCGCGGCGAGTTGCGCGTCCCGCCCCGGCGAGTTCCGCGTCCCGCCGCCGCGAGTTGCCGATTCCATCAGACAGCGTGCTGTGCTCCCGAGTCCGCGAAGGGCCGCGGGGGTGCCCAGGCCGTTCAGCGAGACCCCAGCGCGCGGTCCAGCGCCGCGGTGAGGCGCTCCAGCTCCGCAGCGTGAGCCGCCGCGATCCGGTCCAGTTCGGCGGTGTGGGCGGCCCGCAGGTCCGCGCTGATCTGGGTGCTGACCTGGTCGCGCAGGCGGTCCAGGCGCCGGGATTGCTCGGTGACGAGGTGCTCGACCGCGGCGGCGTGATCGGCGCCCAGCTCGGCGCGGGCGAAATCGAGGCGTCGCGCGTGGTCCGCGGTCAGCCGGGCGAGTGCCTCGCGATGGGCACCGTCGCGCTCGGCAACGTCGGCGCGATGGGCGTCGAGCAGCTCGCCGAGCGCCCGGTCGTGCTCGGTGTCCCGGGCCGCGACCTCGGCGCGGTGCGCGCTCGCCAGCTCGACCTCGCGCCGGTCCCGCTCGGCCAGCTCGGCGCGGTGCGCGTCCTGCACCGCGGCGAACCGCTCCTGCTCGCGGCGTACGGTCTCGTCGCGGGCGCGCAACGTCGCGACCGTGTCGGCGAGCTCGGCATCCAGACGGGCCGCGTGCGCCGCCGCCTCCGTGGCCAGCTCCTCGGCGCGCCGAAGGCGCTCCTCGACGGCGGCGAGCCGCCCCTCGCCGCGCTGCAGCGCCCGGTCGGCGTCGTGGGCGTGCCGGTCGGCGGCGTCCCGGTCCCGGACGGCGGCGGCTGCGTCGGTCTCGGCGGTCCGGGCTCGGTCCGCGGCCTCCTCAGCGGCGGTGCGGGCGTCGGCGGCGTCCCGCTCGGCCAGCTCCCGGGCGCCCCGGTCGGCGGCCGCGGCCTGGAGCGCCGCGTCCCGTTCGGACCGGGCGGCGGCCACATCGTGCTCCAGTCGCTCCCGGGTCGCGGTGACGGCGTCGAGGAGCTCGCGCAGCGGGCCGGCCGCTGCGTCGAGTCGCGCGGTCAGCTCGGTGATCCCGGACGGCGGCAGGGGCCCGTCGCCCTGCAGCGAGGCGACGGCGAGATGGGCCGCCTCGGCGGCCTTGCAGGTGAGCTCCTGCGTGCCCCAGGTGCGGCCGTCCTGGCAGTACTTCGGCCGGTTCCCGGGTCGCCCGGTGGGCGGGGGGAGGGGAGCGCCGCATCCGCGGAACGCGCACCGGCGCTCCGGCGCCGGGCCGGTGGCACCCTGACCTGCGATGACGTCGGTTACAGCGATCGTTCTCACCTCGTTGATCTGATTACGCAGAGAGAATAGCCTATTACGCTTCTGTAGATGCTTTAGTTGCCGCACAGCATGCCCGGGATAAACCCTCTTATCCGGGGTCTGACGGCGTGTCGTCGCCTTGGCCGCCCGCGGAATGCGGTGGAGTGGCTCCCCATGACGGCGGACCTGGTAGCGGACCTGGCGGCACCGGAACCGGCGACCAGCGCGCGCCTGCCGGTGCGGGCGGCCGCGCTCGACGACGTGGCCGACCGTTATGTCGACAGTCAGCGTCCGCGGACCACCCGAAAGGCCTACGCCCAGGACTGGGCGGCATGGGAGGACTACACCGCCTGGGCCGGAATTCCGCTCCTCTCCGGCGGGCGCGGCGCGCTCGTGGGGTTCGTGCTCTGGCTGGAGCGCGGCGCGCCCGGCCGGGGCGACGGCGGTGGGCTGAAGGAGTCGGCAACACGTGGCGATGGAATGCACAACTCGCGCGGCGACGGGTCTCCGGGATCGCGGGGCGACGGGGGTGGGCTGATGGGATCCACAACACGCGGCGATGGGATGCGCAACTCGCGCGGCGACGGGTCCCCCGGCCCCAGGCTCGCCCCGTCCCCGTCCCCGTCCCCGTCCCCGTCCCCGTCCCCGTCCCCGTCCGCCCCCGCTCCGGCCGCCCCCGCCACGATCCGCCGCCGCGTCGCGGGCGCCCTGCACGGGCTGCGCCGCCACCACGTCCGGATCGACCCGGAGGCGTCGCGGGCCGCGGCGGCCGCCCTGGAGGGCTACCGGCGGCGTCTCGCCGAGGCGGGGGAGCACCGCGGCCGCGGGCAGGCGACCGCGGTGGATCTGCCCGCGGTGCTCGCGATGTCGCGGGCTTGCCCGGACGGCCTCGCCGGCGTGCGGGATCGCGCGATGCTGCTCGTCGGGTTCTTCGCAGCAACCCGCGCGAGCGACCAGGCGAACCTGCTGGTCGGCGACGTCGTCGCCGAGCACACCGGGCTCGTCGTCACCGTCCGGCACGGCAAGACGACGGGCACGAGCGCGCTGCCCGCGCGCCGCCACCCCGACCTGTGCCCCCGCCGCGCATGGCTGGCCTGGGCCGACGCCGCGGGGATCGGACGGGGTCCGGCGTTCCGCCCGGTGACCCGCCACGGCCGGGTCGGGGACGGCCCGCTCTCGCCCGACGCCGTCACCGCCGTCGTCGCGCGGGCCGGGCGGCGGGCCGCGCTGCCCTACCCCGTGACGTGCCACTCGCTGCGGGCGGGGTTCGCCACCGAGTCCTACCGGGCGGGCGCGACGCTGCTCGACATCGCTCGCCAGGGCCGGTGGGCCCCCGGCTCGCAGGAGCTGCTGCGCTACATCCGCGAGGTCGACCGGTGGCGCCACAACGCCGCGGACGCCCTGGACCTCGATCCGTAGCGCCCCCATCGCGGCAGGCGTCGGTGGACGCGGACGCCGGCATCCCGCGGTGCACCGACGGCCACGCATCGTCCAGTGGCAGGCTGGCGCCATGACCTCCGACGGGCTCTTCGAGCTGGACGATCCCGCTCCCGAGCCCTCCGCCAGGGCCGGGAGCCCGACGGCCCCGCTCGCCGTCCGGATGCGACCCCGCACGCTGGACGAGGTCGTGGGGCAGGCGCACCTGCTGAAGCCGGGCGCGCCCCTTCGACGGCTCGTGGAGGGCGGCGCCCCGGCCTCCGTCCTGCTCTACGGCCCACCCGGCACCGGCAAGACGACGCTCGCGCGGCTCATCGCCGGTACGGGGCGCCGGTTCGTGGCGCTGTCGGCGCTCTCGGCGGGGGTGAAGGAGCTGCGCGCGGTCATCGAGGACGCCCGCCGCCGCCTGGACCGCCTCGGCGAACCGACGGTCCTGTTCATCGACGAGGTGCACCGCTTCTCCAAGACCCAGCAGGACGCGCTGCTGGGCGCTGTCGAGGACCGGGTGGTGCTGCTGGTCGCGGCGACCACGGAGAACCCGTCGTTCTCGGTCGTCGCGCCGCTGCTGTCGCGGTCGCTGGTGCTGCGCCTGGAGCCCCTGGACAACGACGAGGTGCGCACCCTGCTGCGCCGGGCCGTCGGAGAGCCGCACGGGCTGGACGGGGCCGTCGAGATCGCCCCGGACGCGGAGGACGCGCTCGTCCGCCTCTCCGGCGGTGACGCCCGCCGGGCGCTGACGGCGCTGGAGGCGGCCGCGGACGGAGTGCTCGCACAGGACGGCCGCACCGTCGACGTGGCCGCCGTCGAGCGGGCCGTCACCGAGGCCACCGTCCGCTACGACCGGGCGGGCGACCAGCACTACGACGTCATCTCGGCGTTCATCAAGTCGATCCGCGGCTCGGATCCCGACGCGGCGCTGCACTACCTGGCCCGCATGATCGTGGCGGGGGAGGACCCGCGGTTCATCGCGCGCCGCCTGGTGGTCCACGCGTCGGAGGACGTCGGGCTCGCGGACCCGGCGGCGTTGCCGGTGGCCGTCGCCGCGGCCCAGACCGTGCAGCTCATCGGCATGCCGGAGGCCCGCCTCGCACTCGCGCAGGCCACGTTGCACCTCGCGACGGCGCCGAAGTCGAACGCGGTGATCGCCGGCATCGACGCGGCGATGGCGGACGTCCGGGCGGGCGCCACCGGGACCGTCCCGCCGCACCTGCGCGACGGGCACTACGCGGGCGCGGCCCGGCTCGGGAGCGCCGTCGGCTACCGCTACCCGCACGACGACCCGGACGGCGTGCTCGCTCAGCAGTACCCGCCCGACGAGCTGGTGGGCCGCGACTACTACCACCCCACCACCCACGGCGCGGAACGCGCGCTCGCCGAGCGGGTACCGAGGCTGCGCCGGGCCGTCCGCGGGGGTTGACCGTCGAGAACGACGTTGTGCTGATCCACAGGGCCGAAAAACCTGCAGAAGGTCGTTCTCGACGGTCGATCCGGGCGGGCGGGCTCCGTGTAGGGGGCGAGACCGAAGGAGGAACCATGACCCGCTACCTGCTCAGCATCTACCAGCCCGACGCCACCCCGCCCCCGGAGGACCTCGCGACGATCATGGCCGAGGTCGGTGCGCTCAACCGCGAGATGCGCGACGCCGGCGTCTGGGTGTTCGGCGCGGGCCTGCACCACCCGAGCACCGCGACGGTCGTCCGCGCGCAGGACGGCGAGGTGCTCACCACGGACGGCCCGTTCGCCGAGGCCAAGGAGTATCTCGGCGGCTTCACGGTCCTGGAGGCCCCGGATCTCGACGCCGCGCTCGCCTGGGCCGGGCGGCTGGCCCGGACGCTGCGGTCGCTCCCGGTGGAGGTGCGCCCGTTCGTGGACGAGCGGCCGTGCGACGAGGCCGCCGACGGGGCGGCCGAGAGCGCGGCCGAGAGCGCCATCGCCCGTGGCTGATCCGGGCGAGATCGCCCGGGTGTTCCGCGAGGAGCACGGGCGGACCGTCGCGGTCCTCGTCCGCGTGCTCGGCGACCTCGATCTCGCCGAGGACGCGGTGCAGGACGCCTTCGTCGAGGCGCTGCGCCGCTGGCCCGCCGACGGGCTCCCACCCAGCCCCGCCGGCTGGATCATCACGACGGCGCGCCGCCGCGCGCTGGACCGCCTGCGCAGCGATGCCGCGCGCCGCGACCGCCAGGAACGGACGGCCCTGCCGGAGACGGCACCCGAACCCGCGGAGGAGGACGGGCCCGTGATCGACGACCGGCTGCGCCTGCTCTTCACCTGCTGCCATCCGGCACTCGCGATGCCCGCCCGGGTGGCGCTGACCCTGCGCCTGCTGGGCGGGCTCACCACCGCCGAGATCGCCCGCGCGTTCCTCGTCCCGGAGCCGACGATGGCGCAGCGGCTCGTGCGGGCGAAGGCGAAGATCCGCGCCGCCCGGATCCCCTACCGGGTCCCGGGGGAGGCGGAGCTGCCGGACCGCCTCGGTGCGGTGCTGGCCGTCGTCTACCTCGTGTTCAACGAGGGCTACACGGCGAGCGCGGGAGAGGCGCTCGTCCGCGCGGAGTTGTGCGCCGAGGCGATCCGGCTCGGGCGGCTGCTCGCCGAGCTGATGCCGGACGAGCCGGAGGTGCTCGGTCTGCTCGCGCTGATGCTGCTCGCGGAGGCCCGCAGGCCCGCCCGAACGGACGCCGCGGGCGGCCTCGTGCCGCTCGCGGAGCAGGACCGCGCCCGCTGGGACGCGGTACCGGTCGAGGAGGGCCGCGCGCTGGTGCGCCGTTGCCTGCGTCGCGGCCTGCCGGGCCCCTACCAGATCCAGGCGGCGATCCAGGCCGTGCACACCGAGCCGGGCGGGACGGACTGGCCCCAGGTGCTCGCCCTCTACGACCAGCTGCTCGCCGTCGCTCCGACGCCGGTGGTGGCGCTCAACCGGGCCGTGGCGCTCGCCGAGGTGCGGGGCCCCGCCGCGGCGCTCGCCGCCGTCGACACGCTGGACGACCTGGAGCGGTTCCACCTGCTCCACGCCGTGCGCGCGGACCTGCTGCGCCGGCTCGGTCGCGGCACCGAGGCCGTCGCCGCCTACGACGCGGCGCTGGCCCGCACCGCCAACGAGAGCGAGCGGGCGTTCCTGCGGTCGCGGCGCGACGGCGGGACCGCCGAAGTTGCCGGAACGGCAACAGAAGGTGCGGATACGGGTCCGGCCGCTGCAGGATCGGACCCGTGACGGAGACCCCGCAGGCGACACAGCAGGCGCAGCAGTTCTGGGACGAGCGCTACCGGTCCGGCGAGCGGATGTGGAGCGGGCGGGCCAACGCCGTGCTCGCCGAGGTGGCGGCGGACCTGCCGCCCGGGCGGGCCCTCGACCTCGGATGCGGCGAGGGCGGGGACGCGGTCTGGCTCGCCGCACGCGGTTGGCACGTGACGGCGGTCGACGTGTCCGCCGCCGCGCTGGAGCGGACGGCCGCGGCGGCCGCAGCGGCGGGGGTGGCGGACCGGGTGGCGGTGGAGCGCCACGACCTGGACGCCACGTTCCCGGCCGGCGGGTTCGACCTGGTGTCGGCGCAGTTCCTGCAGTCGCCGCTCGCATTCGGCCGGGAGGAGGTACTGCGCCGCGCGGCCCGCGCCGTCGCGCCGGGCGGGTCGTTGCTGGTGGTGGCACACGCCGAGCCGCCGCCGTGGGCGTGGCGCCACCACGACGCCCCGCACCCGATGCCCGCATTCCCCACCCCGGAGGGCGACCTCGCCGCGCTCCACCTCGACGGCCCGAGCGCGGCCTGGACGGTGTTGCGCTGCGGGACCGCCCGCCGCGAGGGCACCGGCCCGGACGGGCACCCGGGGGTCCTCGTCGACTCCGTGGTGCTGGTCCGCCGCAGCTGACCCGTCAGGGCGTGGGGAACACGAACCGGTAGCCCTGCTGGCCGAGCCACGGCAACAGCTGCTCCAGCGCGGCCATCGTCTGGTCGCGGTTGCCGCCGCCGTCGTGCAGCAGGATCACCGCGCCGGGTCGCATCTTCTGCTGCACCTCCGTGACGATCGCGGCGGCACCGGGGCGGCGCCAGTCCCGCGGGTCGATCGTCCAGCCCAGGGGTTGCATGCCGCCGTCGGCGGCGATGCGGGCCACCTCGGGCGACCAGTTCCCGGCAGGCGCGCGGAAGTAGGGGACGTGCACGTCGGCGACCGCCCACATCGCGTTGCGGGTGCCCAGGACGTCCTCGCTGATCTGCGCGGGCGCGCGGGTGCGCAGCTCCTCGTCGTGCGCGCGGGTGTGGTCGCACAGCCGCATCCCCGCGGCGGCGACGGCACGCACGAGGTCCGGATGCGCGGTCACCTGCCTTCCGACCACGCAGAAGGTGGCGATGGCGCCGTGCTGTCGCAGGAGCTCCAGCACGCGCGGCGTGTAGCGCGGATCGGGGCCGTCGTCGAAGGTCAGCGCGACGACGCGGTCGCCGGGGGCCACACCGGCGACCTCGGTGAGCACCGTGGCCGTGACGGGCGCGATCGGCGTGGGTGCGATGACCGGCGTCGCCGGTGGCGCCGCGGACGGCAGGAAGAACCCGAGCACGCCGAGCATCGCGGCGGCCAGGTAGATGCCGGGTAACGAGCGCCGGTCGAACCGGTGCGGTGCGGTGCGCAGCACATCTGCCTTCCTAGCCGGTCGACACGCCGAGGCGGCAGTGACACGCCCGGGTGAAACGGGCAGGTCACCGCCGCCGCGGGATCCGTCACGCCTGGCTGCGTTCCGAAGGCGTCCCGGTCGGTACATCGGTCGGTACCTCGGTCGGTACCTCGGCCGGTACCTCGGTCGGTGTCTCGGCCGTCATCTCGGCCTTCTGCCCGTTGCCGGGATGCTCGCGCACCCCCGTCGTGGGATGCGGCTTGACCGGGAGGAAGAAGCGGTCGCCGTACGTGCGGGTGCCGAAGTCGATCGAGGCCTCGACGGCCTCGACCGACCGGGCTCCCCGGCGGATGATCGGGTCGTTGCGCAGGTCCTTCGCCAGCGCGACGCAGAGCAGCACCATGATCAGGGCGAACGGTGCCGCCATGATGATCGTGATGTTCTGGATGCCGGTGAGTGCGGTGCCCTCGCCACCGCCCACGATGAGCATGATGGCCGCGATCGCGCCCATCACGGATCCCCAGAAGATCACCACGCCGCGGCTGGGGAAGATCGAGCCGCGGTGCGACAGCGTCCCCATCACCATGGACGCGGCGTCCGCGCCGGAGACGAAGAAGATGGCGACGAGCAGCATCGCGACGATGCTGAGGAACCCGCCGACCGGCAGCGTGTCCAGCAGCCCGAACAGCTGCCCCTCCGTGGACAGCGCCGCGAGGTCGGTGCCGGTGCGCTGGGCGTTGATCGCGGCCCCGCCGAAGATGCAGAACCACAGCAGGCTGACCAGGCTCGGGATGAGCAGCACGCCGACGACGAACTGCCGGATCGTGCGGCCGCGGCTGATCCGCGCGATGAACATGCCGACGAACGGCGTCCAGGAGATCCACCACGCCCAGTAGAAGACCGTCCAGCCGGCCAGCCACTCGGCGGTGGCGTCCCCACCGGTGGCGGCGGTACGGGCCGCCATCTCGGCGAGATCACCGAAGTAGGCGCCGATCGACGACGGGATCAGGTTGAGGATCAGCACCGTCGGGCCGAAGACGAACACGAACACGGCCAGGATGGCGGCGAGCACCATGTTGATGTTCGACAGCCACTGGATGCCCTTCGCGACACCGGTGACCGCGGAGAGGATGAAGGCGATCGTCAGCACGACGATGATCGTGACGAGCAGGATCTCCCCGACGTTCTCCATGAACCCGCCCGCCATGAGCCCGCCCCCGATCTGCAGGGCGCCGAGGCCGAGCGAGGCCGCCGAGCCGAAGAGGGTCGCGAAGATCGCGAGGACGTCGATGGTCCGGCCGAGCGGACCCTCCGTGCGGCGCTCGCCGAGCAGCGGCACGAAGGCCGCGCTGATGAGCTGGCGGCGCCCGCGCCGGAACGTGCCGTAGGCAATGGCCAGCCCGACCACCGCGTAGATCGCCCACGGGTGCAGCGTCCAGTGGAAGAGGGTCGTCGCCATGGCGACGTCCAGGGCCTCCGGGGAGTTGGCGGGGACGGTGCCGGGCGGCGGGTCGGTGTAGTGCGCGAGCGGTTCGGCGACCCCCCAGAACATCAACCCGATGCCCATGCCGGCGCTGAACATCATCGCGATCCACGACACCGTCCGGAACTCCGGCAGCTCGTCGTCGCGTCCCAGGGGCACGCGACCGTACTTCGAGAACGCGAGCCACAAAGCGAAGATCACGAAGCCGCTGGCGGCGAGCACGAACGCCCAGCCGCCCCCGGTCATCACGGCGCCGAGCACGCTCGAGGCGACAGCACCGAGCGACGCGGCGCTGACCACGCCCCACACGATGAAGGCGAGGACGAGTACCGCGGAGACGCCGAAGACGACGCGGTCCACGGGGTATCGCTGCTCGCAGAGGGCCTGGCCCTCCGGCACGGGTTCCGCCGATGGTGTGTCCGTTGGCCGGTCCTGGATGCTCATCGCTCCCCCAAGGAGTGCCGAGGTCGATGACGGGTCGTCATCGACCGACAAGGACGCGCCGCGACCGGGTGACCGGCCGCCGGTTCCGATCACCATGAGCGCGCGCCAGGGCGCCGTCAACCGGGAGATGCGGAATTGGAACTCCGGGTCCGGGGGATGATCGCCGCCAGCGCCCGCGCCAGCCCGCCGTCCCCGACGGGCACGACGACCAGCGGAAGATCCATGAAGGACGCCGCGGCCTGCGCCGCGGCCCGCCGGTGCGGCGTGGGGTCCTGGGCGAGCCAGACGACGCGGCGGTAGTGGCCGAAGTAGTCCGCCTTCAGCTCGGGGAAGCGGTCCAGCCCGAGCTCCGCCACCACCGACCGTTCGAACGTGACGGCCAGATAGTCCGTGAGCAGGTACGTGCCCGGCTCCTCGGCGAGCAGCGCCCGCACCCGCCGTTCACCGGCGAACACGTCGTAGCAGTGGGCACCGGGCAGCCGGGCGACGCCGAGCCGGGCGCAGACCTCGTCCAGGGCGCCGTAGGTTCCACAGTCCGCGTAGGCGACGGCGACGGCGCCGTACCCCGCGAGTCGCACCACCAGCTCCTCGACGGCGGGGGCGATCCGCTCGGGCCGGTTGTGCAGCAGGGGCGGCAGCGGGTGCACGTCGACGGGCCAGCCGAACCGCTCGGCGAGGTGGTGCACGTGCCGGGCGAGCGCCCCGCACGCCACCACCGCGACCCGGTCAGACCGGGAAGGAGAGCTGGTCGATGAACCGGTCGTTGAAGTCGGCACGGTCGGAGAGCTCGACATAGTGCACCCCCTCCACCAGGGCGGTGGCCGCCGCGCGCTCGCGCACGGACAGCAGCGCCATCTTCGCGCCCTCGCCCGCGACGTTGCCCGCGCTCACGATCCGCAGCACCGACACGTCCGGGACCAGGCCGATCCGGACGGCGCTCGCGGGCGAGAGGTAGCTGCCGAAGGACCCGGCGAGCAGCACCTGGGCGACGTCGGCGTCGACGAGGCCGTGTTCCTCCAGCAGCAGCCGCCAGCCGGTGGCGATGGCGGCCTTGGCGAACTGCAGCTCGCGGACGTCGCGCTGGGAGAGGTAGACCGCGCCCTCCATCGCCTTGTCGCCGGAGCCGCCGGAGCCGACGGAGCCGCCGGAGCCGTCCGGCCCGAAGGCGAGCACGAACACCCGCTCCTGGCCGACCTGGCGCAGCCGGTCGGCCAGCCCGGGCGACACCCCGGGGGCATCCGCAGCGAGCAACCGGCCCGACGGGTCCAGCAGTCCGGCCGCCACCAGCGACGCGACGGCGTCGACCAGCCCCGACCCGCACAGCCCCAGGGGGGCGACGTCCCCGATGACCTGCAGCGCGACGTCGTCGTCGCTGATCTTCACGCCCTCGATGGCGCCCGGCGCGGCGCGCATTCCGCACCGGATCGCCGCGCCCTCGAACGCGGGACCGGCGGGGGCGGCCGTGGCGAGCAGGCGCTCACCCGCCGCCAGGACGATCTCGCAGTTCGTGCCGACGTCGATGAACAGCCGGATCCGCCGGTCGCGGTCCATCCCCGAGGCGAGCGCGCCGGCGACGATGTCGCCGCCCACGTACGCGCCGAGCGCCGGGAACACGAACGCCGGGGCGCCGGGGTGCACGCCCACGCCGAGATCGACGGCGGTGAGCCCCTCGAACGTGCGGGAGGCCATCACGAACGGGGCGACGCCCAGCGGCTCCGGGTCGATGCCCAGCGCGAGGTGCACCATCGTGGCGTTGCCGGCGAGGGCGATCTCGTAGACCTCGCCGCGGTCGACGTCGGCCCCGGCGCACACCTCGGCGGCGAGGTCGTCGAGGCAGCCGTGCGCCAGCGCCGAGAGGCGTTCCAGTGCCGCCTCGTCGAGCATCGTGGCGCTGATCCGGGTGATGACGTCCGCGCCGAAGGGCTGCTGCGGGTTGAGCACGGACGCCACCGCCACCGGCGTGCCCGTGGCGAGGTCGAGCAGGGTGGCGACGACGGTGGTGGTGCCGAGGTCGTAGGCGATGCCGAAGCGCCGGGCGCTGGTGTCGCCCGGTTCGACGTCGATCAGCCGCTGCCCGTCGGTGGAGTCGACCACGACCGCCGTGACCTCGCCGTCCCCGTCGAGCAGGGCGGCGCGCATCGCCCGGGTGAGGTTGCGGACCGCGCGCAGGTCGGCCACGAGCTCCAGGTCCGGCAGGGCGTCGCGCAGCCTCTGGAGATCCGAGCGCTGGTCGGCGAGCGTCGGCTCGGTGAGCGTGACGCACCGCTTCTGGACGGCCGGGCGCAGGATCACCTGCCGCCCGACGCCGACGGTGGCGGCCTTGGGGCGGGTGACGAGCGGTGGCACCTCGACGGTGAGGTCGCAGGTGGCCGCGGCCGTGCACGCCAGCCGCCAGCCCGCCCGCAGCTCGTCCGGCGTGTAGGCCCGCGGGTCCAGCCGCGAGACCGCCATCTCGCCCTCGGTGACGCGCATCCGGCACTTGCGGCAGGTGCCGTGCCCGCCGCAGGTGGAGTCCACGGCGATGCCGTTCCAGCTCGCCGCGTCGAACAGCGTGACGCCGGTGGGCACCCGCACCTCGCGCGGCTGCCCGCCATCGGGATGGAAGGTGATCCGGACCCGGTCCGGGGTGGGCGGGCTCGTGCCGCCGTCGGGTGTCCCGCTCATCTCACGGGACCCTTCTCACGACGCCACGGCGGTTTGGGCGGCCTGGGCGGCCTGGGCCGCACGGTAGGCCGCGATCCAGTTCGCCCCCCAGTCGTCGTTGCCCATCAGCAGGTCGGCGGCCTTCACCGCCTCGACGATCTGCGCTGCCCGCACGTCCATGACGGCGCTGGTGAGCCCGGCGTGCATCGCCATCGGCAGGAACGCCGCCCCGAGCGCGTGCCGTCCGGGCATGCCGAAGGACACGTTGGACGCGCCGAGGGTCATGTTGAGGCCGAACTCGTCGCGGATCAGCTCGATGGTGCGCAACGTCGTCCGTACCAGCGTGGTGTCGGCCCCGACCGGCATGGCCAGCGGGTCGACGACGATGTCCTCCAGCGGGATGCCGTACTCGCCGGTGGCGATGTCGACGATCTTGCGGGTGATCTCCAGGCGCTTCTCGGGCTCCTCGGGGATCTCGTCCTCCTCGTTGGGCAGCGCGATCACCGCCGCCCCGTACCGCGCGACGAGCGGCAGGATCGCGTCGAGCCGCTCCCGTTCGCCCGTGACGGAGTTGACCAGCGCCTTGCCCTTGTAGGCCGCGAGGCCCGCCTCCAGCGCCTCGACGACGGAGGAGTCGATGCACAGCGGCAGGTCCGTGAGCTCCTGGATCATGGTGACGGCCCGGGAGAGCAGCTCGGCCTCGTCGGCGAGCGGGACGCCCATGTTCACGTCGAGCATCGTGGCGCCGCCCGCCACCTGCTGCTCGACGTCGATCGCGATGCGCGAGAGGTCCCCGCCGCGCAGCTGCTCGGCGAAGATCCGCCGGCCGGTGGGGTTGATCCGCTCGCCGATGAGGCAGAACGGCCGGTCCGAGCCGATGACGACCTCGCGGGTCTCCGAACTGATCACGGTGTGCATCACGCCACCCCCTCCGAGATGGTCACGGCTGCGCGGCGCACCGCGAGCAGCTCCTTCGCCTTGCGGACGGCCGTGGCGGCGTCGGCGGCGTAGCCGTCCGCGCCCACCGCGTCCGCGTACTCCTGGGTGACCGGCGCCCCGCCGACCATCACGATGACGTCGTCGCGCAGCCCGGCCTTCTGCAGCGCGTTGATGTTGGCCTTGAACATCGGCATCGTCGTGGTGAGGAACGCGGAGAAGCCGACGATGTCGGGGCGGTACTCCTTGATGCCCGCGATCACCTTCTCCGGCGAGACCTGCACGCCCAGGTCGATCACGTGGAAGCCCGCGCCCTCCAACATGATGTTGACCAGGTTCTTGCCGATGTCGTGCACGTCGCCCTTCACGGTGCTCATGAGGAAGGTGCCGACGGTCTGGGCGCCGGTCTCGGCCAGCAGCGGGCGCAGGAGGTCCAGCGCCCCTGCCATCGCCTTGCCGGCGACGAGCATCTCGGGGACGAAGAAGTCGCCGCGCTCGAACCGCGCCCCGACCTCCTCCAGCGCCGGGATGAGCGCGTCGAAGAGCATCGTCTCGGGCGCCAGGCCCACGTCGAGCCCCTCCCGGGTCAGCTCCAGCACGCGCGGGCCGTTGCCGACGAGAGTCTCGTCGTAGAGGCCGCGCAGGATGTGTTCGGTCATGATCAGGCCACGCCTTCCTTCCGGGGCTGGTGTCCCAAGAGCGCGGCGAGCCCGCGCAGCTCAGTCACCAGGAGGTCGCCGAGCTTGGTGATGCCGAGGTCGTTGATGCGGTTGGTGGGCCCCGACACCGAGATCGCGGCCACGACACCCCCGTCCACGGCGCGTACGGGTGCGCCCACGGCGGCGAGCCCCACCTCGAGCTCGTCGAGCGAGGCGGCCCAGCCGCGGCGGCGCACCTCCACGAGCATGTGGTCGAGCTGGGCGCGGTCCATGGGGGAGTGCGCGGTGCGGCGCTCCAGGTTGCCCCGGGGCGGGGTGAGCGCGCCGTAGGCGTAGAGCACCTTGCCCAGCGCGGTGCAGTGCGCTGGGGCGTCCACGCCCACCCAGTTCGTGGCGCCGACCACGTAGCGGCTGTCGACCTGGCCGATCTGCACGACCTGGCTGCCGCGGGGGACGGCGATGTTCACGGTCTCGCGGCAGACGTCGGAGAGGTGCTCCATGGTGGGGCGGGCCAGCTCCGAGAGGTCGTGCAGCGCGCTCGGCCGAGCTGCGTAGAGCGAGAAGAGCGCGCCGGGCCGAAACGCTCCCGCGCGGTCGCGCTGAACGAGGCGGCGGCGCTCCATCGCCTGCAGCAGCCGCGACGTCGTGGACTTCGCGAGCCCCAGCTCGTCGACGAGGGAGGTGAACGTGCGGGGCCCGCCGGATTCCACGATCAGCGCGAGCAGGGCGCTCGCGCGGTCGACGGCCTGGCTGCCCACTGGTGTCGTCATTGTTCCGCGCCTGTCTCCTCGGAAGAGTTTCATATTGTGGAACCTGTGTTCCGCGAATTGCCGTTACTGTGACGCCGGCCGGACATCGAGTCAAGAGGCCCGGCCGGCGGACCCCCGTAGAAAGTGACGAAGCATGTTCCGCAACGCCATGCCCCACTACGAGATCCTCTCCGAGGACGCGCTGGAGACGCTGGACCGTGGGTGGCGCAGGATCGTCTCCGAGATCGGCGTGGAGTTCCTGTCCCCCCGCGCGCTGGAGCTGTTCCGCCAGGCGGGCCAGAAGGTCGAGGACGACTGCGTCCGGTTCGACCCGGACTTCATCCTCGAACAGGTCGCCAAGGCTCCCCGCTCGTTCGACGTGCAGGCCCGCAACCCCGCGCGCAGCGTCCACATCGGCGACGACGCCATGGTCTTCGGCGGCGTCTACGGCCCGCCGTTCGTCCGCGAGGGGGACGTCCGCCGCGACGCGTCGATGGCCGACTTCCGCAACTTCACCAAGCTCGCGCAGTCCTTCGACGCCCTGGACAGCGCGGGTGGCGTCATCTGCGAGCCCGAGGACGCGCCGCTGGACTCGCGCCACCTCGACATGACCTACGCGCTCCAGACGCTCACCGACAAGATCTACATGGGCAACGTCGTGTCGGGGGAGAACGCCCGCGACACCATCGCCATGAGCGAGATCCTCTTCGGCGGCCGGGCGGCGATCGAGGCCACCCCGGCGACGATCTCGCTCATCAACTGCAATTCCCCGCTGCGCTGGGACGACCGCATGCTCGACGCCCAGTTCGAGTACTCCGCGGCCAACCAGGCCGTGGTGATCACACCGTTCCTGTTGATGGGCGCGATGTCCCCGGTGTCCATTCCGGCGTCGCTCGCGCAGCAGATCGCCGAGGCGCTCACCGGAATCACCCTGTCGCAATTGATCAGACCCGGTTGTCCCGTGATCTTCGGGTCGTTCCTGTCGAACATCGACATGCAGTCCGGCTCCCCCTGCTTCGGTACGCCGGAATCCGCAATCGGGCTGCTCTGTACGGGCCAGATCGCGCGCCGGTTCGGCCTTCCCGTGCGTTCCGGTGGCGGGATGACGTCCAGCCAGATGCCCGACGCGCAGGCCGGCTACGAGGGCCTGATGACGATGCTCCCGACCTTCCTCGCGGGCATCAACTGGGTCATGCACTCCGCAGGCTGGCTGGAGGGCGGCCTGGTGGCGAGCTACGAGAAGTTCGTCATCGACGTGCAGGTGCTGGAGATGCTGCAGCACGAGTTCACGCCGCTGGAGATCGACGAGGCGTCGCTCGCGTTCGAGGCCCACGACGAGGTCCGCCACGGCGGGCACTTCCTGGGTGCGGCCCACACCATGGAACGGTTCCGCACCTGCTTCTACCGGCCCTTCCTGTCCAGCTCGCAGAACTACGACCGCTGGTTGCGCGGGGGCGGGAGCGACGCCGCCGCCCGCGCCGGGGAGATCGCGCGCCGCACGCTCGACGAGTACGAGCAGCCGCCGCTGGACGACGCGGTGCGCGCCGAGCTGGAGGAGTACGTCACCCGCCGCCGCCGCGAGCTCGGCGACTAGCGGCCCCAGAGGACGATCAAGAGGACAAGGAGACCTCATGGCATCGGTACCGGCCTCCGCCCGCTGCGTCGTCATCGGCGCCGGCATCGTCGGCAACAGCCTCGTGTACCACCTGGCCCGCCTGGGCTGGCGCGAGATCGTGCAGATCGACAAGGGCCCGCTGCCCAACCCGGGCGGCTCGACGGGGCACGCGTCGAACTTCATCTTCCCCGTCGACCACTCCCGCGAGCTGGCCGACCTCACCCTGGACTCGATGCGCCAGTACAAGGAGCTGGGCGTGTTCACCGAGTCCGGCGGCTACGAGGTGGCGCGGACCGAGGAGCGGATGGAGGAGTTGCGCCGGCGCATGTCCTCGGCGAAGGCCTGGGGCATCGAGTCCGCGCTCGTCACCCCCGACGAGGTCGTCGAGAAGGTGCCGTTCCTCGACAAGGAACGGATCATCGGCGCGTTCTGGACCCCGTCGGTCGGCGTGGTGGACTCGCTGCGTGCGGGCACCCTGATGCGCGAGTCCGCGATCGACGCGGGCGCGCTCACCATCGTGCCGAACGTCGAGGTGCTCGGGATGGACGTCGAGCGCGGCCGCATCCGCCGCGTCCGCACCGACAAGGGCGACATCGAGGCCGACTACGTCGTCGTCGCCTGCGGCGTGTGGAGCCCGAAGCTCGCGCGCATGGCGGGGGCGGCGATCCCGCTCACCCCGGCCGTCCACCAGATGATCTCGGTGGGCCCGATCCCGCAGCTCGCGGAGCGCCCTGGCGAGATCAGCTTCCCGATCATCCGGGACATGGACACCTTCTGCTACGAACGCCAGCACGGCGCCGACATGGAGGTCGGCTCCTACGCCCACCGGGCGATCCTCTACGACCCCGAGGAGATCCCCTCGATCGAGCAGGCGAAGCTCTCGCCGACCGAGCTGCCGTTCACGGAGGACGACTTCGACCCGCAGCTAGAGCAGGCGCTGGAGCTCATGCCGGAGGCGCTGGGCGCGGACGGTGCGGAGATCCGCTACGCGATCAACGGCCTGCTCTCCCTCACCCCGGACGGCGCGCCGATCCTCGGCGAGACCCCCGAGGTGAAGGGCCTCTGGTCGGCCGCGGCCGTCTGGGTCAAGGAGGGGCCGGGTGTCGGGCGCGCGGTCGCGGAGTGGATGACCCACGGGCACTCCGAGATCGACCTGCACCACTCCGACATCGCCCGCTTCTACCCCCACCAGCGCACCCGCGAGCACGTCCGGTCGCGGACGTCGGAGGCGTTCAACAAGACCTACGGCATCGTGCACCCCGGCGAGCAGTGGGAGGGGGAGCGCGGCAAGCGCCTCGCCCCGATGCACGCCGCGCAGCGCGCGGCCGGGGCCGTCTTCTTCGAGACGGCCGGCTGGGAGCGCCCGTTCTGGTACGCCTCCAACGAGGCGCTGCTGGGTGAGTACGGCGAGCGGGTCATGCCGCGCGAGCACGAGTGGGACGCCCGCTGGTGGTCGCCGATCATCAACGCCGAGCACCTCGCCATGCGCGAGCGGGCCGGCATCGTCGACCTGTCGGCGTTCGCGATCTTCGACGTGGTCGGGCCGAAGGCGGCCGACGCCGTGCAGGGGATCGTCGTCGCGCAGGCGGACGTGCCCGAGGGGCGCGTGATCTACACGCCCGTCCTGGACGGCAACGGCGGGTTCCGCTCGGACCTCACCGTGATGCGCCTGGCCCACGACCGCTACCGCGTCGTCACCGGCGGCGCACACGGCATGGCCGACCTCAAGTGGTTCGCCGACCACGCGGGCGGGACCGCCGTCGTCGACCTCACCTCGGCGTACACGACCATCGGGCTGTGGGGGCCGAAGGCCCGCGACATCCTCGGCCGGCTCACCGACGACGACGTCTCCGATGCCGGGTTCCGGTTCCTGACCTGCCGCGAGATCACGATCGGCAACGTGGCGGTGCTCGCGTCGCGGATCTCCTACGTCGGCGAGCTCGGGTGGGAGCTGTACGTGCCCATGGAACAGGGCGCGCGGCTGTGGGAGCTCCTGCACTCGTGCGGCGCGCAGGACGGCGCGGTGCCCGTCGGGATCGGCGTGTACGGCACCACCGGCCGGCTGGAGAAGGGCTACCGGGCCTTCGGGTTCGAGCTCGACGCGGAGCGCACGATCATCGAGGCCGGGATGGCCCGGCCGAAGGTCAAGGCCGCGGAGTTCGTCGGGCGCGAGGCCTACCTCGCGCAGCGCGCGAGCGCACCCGCAGCCGTCCTCGCCACCCTGACGGTCGACGACCACACCTCGTCGTCGG
The DNA here is from genome assembly GCF_050246655.1 of Pseudonocardia sp. GTDB lineage: Bacteria > Actinomycetota > Actinomycetes > Mycobacteriales > Pseudonocardiaceae > Pseudonocardia. Next base: position 44,928 of record NZ_JBFWVQ010000013.1, on the reverse strand, counting down.
GGATCAAGCGCTACATGCTCGGCGGCGAGCCGATCCTCGCCCGCGACGGCGGCCCGCTGGTCGACGGCCACGGCCACCACCCGTACGTCACGTCCGCGGGTTCGGCGCCCTCGCTCGGGAAGCACGTCCTGCTGGCCTACCTGCCGCCCGACCAGGCGAAGGTCGGCAACCAGCTCGCCGTGTCCTACATGGAGGAGCTGTACCCCGTGACGGTCGGCTCCGCCGACGCCACGTCCCTGTTCGACCCCACCAACGCGAGGCTGAAGTGACCGATGTTCTGGTCTGTGTCAAGCGCGTCCCGGACGTCGGTTCCGAGGTGACGCTGACACCGGATGCACAGGGCGTGGACGCCCGCCATATCGGCTTCACCACGAGCGCGCACGAGGCGTGCGCGGTGGAGCTGGCCGTCCGGATCGCCGGTGACACCGGCGGCACCGCGACGGTGCTCACTGTCGGCGACGCGGACGCGGTGGAGCAGCTGCGCACCGCGCTCGGCGTCGGCTGTACGGCCGCGACGCTGGTGGAGGCGGACGCGGCGGCGCTCGGCCCGGCCGACGTCGCCCGCGAGATCGCGGCGGTGGTGCGCGCCCACGAGGGTGAGGGGCGGCGTCACGACCTGGTCCTGCTCGGCAACGACGCGGCGGACTCCGGCGACTTCCAGGTGGGCATCCGCCTGGCGTACCTGCTGGAACGTCCCGTGGTGAACGGCGTGAAGACGGTCTCGGTGGACGGTGACACGGTCACCGCCGTCGGTGACGGCCCGGACGGGGTCGAGACGTTCCGGGTGCCGCTGCCCGCGGTGGTCACGGTGCTGGAGGGCGGCGTCGAGCCGCGCTACCCGACGATCACCGGCCGGATGAAGGCCAAGAAGACGCCGATCGAGACGCGCGAGCCGGCGGGTGCGCCTGCCGGCGCGGGACGGGTCCGGCTCACGCTGCCACCCGCCCAGCCGAGCACCGTCGAGATCCTCGGGCGTGGCCCGGAGGCGGCTCCGGCCGTCGTGGACCTGCTGGAGTCGCTGGGGGTGACCCGATGACCGTGCTCGTGTTCGTCGAGGCAGGTGCCGGAGGCGTCACCGAGGTCTCCCTGGAGGCGCTGACGTTCGCGCGTGGCACCGGGGCACCGGTGCACGCGGTGCTGATCGGCGCCCAGCCGGACGGGGTGCTCGCCGAGCTGGGCGCCTACGGCGCCGAGGAGGTCCACCACGTCACCGGGTCCGCTTTCGACGCCTACGGCGGCGCGACCTGGGCCTCCGGGCTGGAAGCGGCGCTCGCCGCGTCCGGCGCGGACACCGTCACCGCGGCGGGCACGCCGCGTGGCATGGAGATCCTCGCCCACCTCGCGGCGCGCTGCGGCGTGGCGATGGCGGCGAACGTCGTGGCGCTCGTGTCGGCGGACGGCGACACCGTCGCCCGACAGGTCGTCGGCGGCGCGGTGCTGGAGGAGATGCGCCTGCCGGAGCGGCCCGCGCTGTTCACTGTCGCCGGGCACGCCGTGGAGGCGCAGCCCGCGGCCGCGCCGACCGCGCCGCCCGTCACCGTGCTGGAGCCCGAGGTGGCGCCGCAGGACCTGGTGGCCCGGGTCGTCGCCACCGAGCCCGCAGGCCCGGACCGCTCCGGGGCGCTCACCTCGGCCCGCGTCGTCGTCGGCGCCGGGCGCGGCGCGGGCGGGCCCAACGGCTTCGACGGCGTCGTCGAGCTGACCGAGGTGCTCGGCGGGGCGCTCGGCGTCTCCCGGGTCGTGACGAGCCTGGGCTGGCGTCCGCACCACGAGCAGGTGGGCCAGACCGGCAGCCGGATCGCTCCCGAGGTCTACATCCCGTGCGGGATCAGCGGCGCGATCCAGCACTGGGCGGGCTGTGCGAGCTCCAAGACCATCGTCGCGATCAACACCGACGAGGAGGCGCCGATGGTCACCAAGGCCACCTACGCCGTGGTCGGCGACATGCACGAGATCGTCCCGGCGATCACGGCGGAGATCAGGCGGAGGGGAAGGCACGGGTGAGCATCGCAGCGAGCGTCAGCGAGCGAGGAGCGGAGCCCGTGCGGGACCCGACCATTCACGCGGAGGGGAAGGCACGGGTGAGCATCGCAGCGAGCGTCAGCGAGCGAGGAGCGGAGCCCGTGCCGGACCCGACCATTGAAGCGACCATCAGCAAGTGCAGGAGGGTGTGATGGGGTTTCCCTCGGATCTGGAGATCGCGCAGGGCGCGCATCTCAAGCCGCTCGGCGATGTCGCCGAGTCGATGGGGATCGGGTCGCATCTGCTGGAGGCCTATGGGGAGCATGTCGCGAAGATCAAGCTGTCGGCGATTGAGGAACTGCAGTCGCGGCCGAAGGCGAAGTACGTGGTCGTCTCCGCGGTGACGCCCACCCCGCTCGGCGAGGGCAAGACCACCACGACCGTCGGCCTGGGCCAGGCGATGGCCCGGACCGGCCGGCGGGCGACCATCGCGATCCGTCAGCCGTCGATGGGGCCGACGTTCGGGATCAAGGGCGGCGCTGCGGGTGGTGGCTACAGCCAGGTGGTGCCGATGGAGACGTTGAACCTGCACCTGACCGGTGACTTCCATGCGGTGACGGCGGCGCACAACATGTTGTCGGCGGTGTTGGACAACCACCTGTTCCAGGGCAACACCAGCGGCCTGGACCAGCATTCGATCACCTGGCGCCGGGTGTTGGATGTCAATGATCGGGTGTTGCGCAACGTGATCGTGGGGTTGGGCTCGCACATCGACGGGATCCCGCGCCAGACCGGGTTCGACATCACCGCCGCGTCGGAGGTGATGGCGATCTTCGCGTTGGCCCGGTCGCTTCGGGAGATGCGCGAGCGGTTGGGGCGGATCGTGGTCGGCTACACCGGGCACGGCACCCCGGTCACGGCGGAGGACATCGGCGGGGCGGGCGCAATGGCCGTGATCATGAAGGAAGCCCTGAAGCCGAACCTGTTGCAGACGTTGGAGAACACGCCGGTGCTGGTGCACGCCGGGCCGTTCGGCAACATCGCGCACGGCAACTCCTCGGTGGTGGCCGACCTGATCGGTATCCGGGGTGGGGACTACCTGGTGACCGAGGCCGGGTTCGGTGCGGACATGGGCGCGGAGCGGTTCTTCAACATCAAGTGCCGGGCATCGGGTTTGGTCCCGGATGCGGCGGTGGTGGTCACCACGGTGCGGGCGTTGAAGGCGCACTCCGGGCGGCATCGGATCGTGGCGGGGAAGCCGTTGCCGGAGGCGTTGTTCGCGGAGAACCCGGACGAGGTGCATCTGGGTGGGGCGAACCTGCGTAAGCAGATCGAGAACATCCGGTTGCACGGGGTGTCGCCGGTGGTGGCGATCAACGCGTTCCCCGGTGATTACCCGTCCGAGCATGCGGCGATCGCCGAGATCGCCGAGTCGATGGGGGCGCGGTGGGCGGTGTGCACCCACTTCGCGGACGGTGGGGCGGGCGCGACCGACCTGGCCGAGGCGGTGGCGGAGGCGGCGGAGGAGCCGTCGGATTTCCGGTTCCTGTATCCGGACTCTGCGTCGCTGCGGGAGAAGATCGAGACGGTGGCGACGCGGGTGTACGGCGCGGCGGGGGTGGACTACGACCTGAAGGCGGCCCGGCAGCTGGACTCTTACGAGCGTAACGGGTTCGGGCGTCTGCCGGTGTGTATCGCGAAGACGCACCTGTCGATTTCTTCGGATGCGTCGTTGAAGGGTGCGCCGACGGGGTGGCGGCTGCCGGTGCGTGAGGTGCGCGCCTCGGTGGGGGCGGGGTTCGTCTACCCGATCTGCGGTGACATGCGCACCATGCCCGGCCTGGGCGCCGACCCGGCCGCACACCGCATCGACCTCGACGCCGACGGCAACGTCGTCAACCTCTCCTAGACGGGGGTCGCCATGGCCCGTGAACTGTGGCCGCGTCCGAAGCGGCCCGCGCTCACACCAGCAGCCGCGTACCGGGTCCAGCCGATCGTGGCGCCCAACGGCGTCAACCGGCGGCTCGCCCGCTGGCTGGAACGCTCGCCGCGGGTGCGGCGCTGGTTCACCGCTGCCGAGCGGCGCGGCAAGGAGGCGCTGTTCGGGTGCCGGATGTGCGGGCAGTGCGCGCTGCCCGCCACCGGCTACGCCTGCCCCATGACGTGCCCGAAGCAGCTGCGCAACGGCCCGTGCGGCGGCGTCGGACCGGCGGGGGAGTGCGAGGTGCACCCCGACCTCACCTGCGTGTGGGTGGTCGCCCACGAGCGCGCGGGTGCCGCCGGCCGCGGGAGCGACCTCACCGCGCTGCAGCGGCCGGTCGACCACCGGCTGCGCGACACCAGCTCGTGGATCAACTACTGGCTGGGCCGCGACGACGACCTGTGGACGGCACCGGCGGACCCGGTGGCCGAGCCGCGCCCGTCGATCCACCGGTCGCCCGTGGACCTCGGGGTGCCGGCCGTCCCGACGACTCGGCAAGGTGTCCCGTGAGCCTGCGCGGGGCGCTGGCGACGGGCCGGTTCGCCGTGACCGCCGAGATCGGTCCGCCCCGGGGCGCCGACCCGGACGCGATCGCCCGCTCGGCCGCGCACCTGCGCGGCTGGGTGGACGCGGCGAACATCACGGACAACCAGAGCGCGCACGTGCGCCTGTCGAGCCTCGCGGGTGCCGTGCTGGCCCTCCGCGCGGGGATCGAGCCCGTCATGCAGCTGACGTGCCGGGACCGCAACCGCATCGCGTTGCAGTCCGACCTCATCTCGGCCGCGGCGCTGGGCGTCCCGAACGTCCTGCTCCTCTCCGGTGACCACCCCGTGCACGGCGACCACGCCGACGCCAAGCCCGTGTTCGACCTGGACAGCGTCCAGCTCGTGTGGACGGCCCGCACCCTGCGCGACGAGGGCAAGCTGCTCACCGGACGGACCGTGGACCCGCCGCCGCGTTACCTGATCGGGGCGGTGGAGAACCCGTTCGCCCCACCCGTGGGGTTCCGGGCTGCGCGTTTGGCCAAGAAGGTCGCGGCGGGCGCGGAGTTCTGCCAGACCCAGTTCGTGTTCGATCTCGAGGTGTTCGCCCGCTTCATGGGTGAGCTCGTCGACCGCGGGGTCACCGAGCGCTGCAAGGTGATCGCCGGTGTGGGACCGGTGCGGTCGCTGCGCGCGTACGAGTTCATCCGCACGAAGGTGCCCGGCGTCGTCGTCCCGGAGTCGCTGGGACGGCGGCTGCGGGGCGTCCCGGCCGACCTCGTCGCCGCGGAGGGGGTCACGGCGTGCGTCGAGACGATCCAGGCGCTGCGGGAGATCCCCGGGGTGGCCGGGGTGCACGTCATGGCGTTCGGCTACGAGCGCGGCATCCCGGACATCCTGGAACGGGCCGGCCTGGGTCGCCGGGTGCAGGCCCAGGCGGGCTGACCGTCGTGAACGACGTTGCGCTGATCATCCGGGCCTCCGGAGCAGCACAACGTCGTTCTCGACGGGGGGTCAGAGCCCGGCGGCCGCCCGCAGCTCGTCCGCCTTGTCCGTGCGCTCCCACGTGAAATCCTCGTCGTCGCGCCCGAAGTGCCCGTACGCGGCCGTCTTGGAGAAGATCGGCCGGTTCAGCCGGAGGTGGCGGCGGAACGCAGCCGGGCGCAGGTCGAAGTGGTCGTCCACCAGCTTGCGGATCGTCGAGAGCGGCACCTGCTCGGTACCGAACGTCTCCACCAGCAGCGACAGCGGGTGCGCCACCCCGATCGCGTAGGCGACCTGCACCTCGACCTTGTCCGCCAGCCCGGCCGCGACGATGTTCTTCGCGACGTACCGGGCGGCGTACGCGGCCGACCGGTCGACCTTCGAGGAGTCCTTGCCCGAGAACGCGCCGCCGCCGTGGCGGGCGAACCCGCCGTAGGTGTCGACGATGATCTTGCGACCGGTGAGGCCGGCGTCGCCGACCGGGCCGCCGATGACGAACCGGCCCGTCGGGTTGACGTAGAAGTTCTCCGCGAGTTCGTCGATCGAGTACAGCTCGGCCGGGATCTCGCGCGTGACGACGTGCTCCCACAGGTCCGCGCGGATCTGCTCGGTCTCGACCTCCTCCGCGTGCTGCGTCGAGATCAGGACCTTCTCCACCGACACCGGCACGCCGTCGCGGTAGCGCACCGTGACCTGGGTCTTCCCGTCCGGGCGCAGGTAGGGCAGCGTGCCGTCCTTGCGGACCGTCGACAGCCGCCGCGACAGCCGGTGCGCCAGCGCGATCGGCAGCGGCATGAGCTCCGGGGTCTCGCGGCACGCGAAGCCGAACATCATGCCCTGGTCGCCCGCGCCCGCGGCGTCCAGCTCGTCCTCGGAGAGCCTGCGGCGGGTCTCGAACGCCGCGTCCACGCCCTGCGCGATGTCGGGCGACTGCTTGTCGAGCGTGATCATCACGGCGCAGTGGTTGCCGTCGAAGCCGTACTCGCCGCGGTCGTAGCCGATCCGGTTCACCGTCTCGCGGACCACCGCGGCGAAGTCGATCTGCGCCGTCGTGGTGATCTCGCCTGCCACCACGACGAGCCCCGTGGTGATCAGGGTCTCGCACGCGACCCGGGACGACGGATCCTGCGTCAGCGCCGCGTCGAGGATCGCGTCGGAGATCTGGTCGGCCATCTTGTCGGGGTGGCCTTCCGTCACCGACTCGGAGGTGAACAGGTGCTCGTTGTCGGCCAGCGGCCTCATGGATGCTTCTCCTTCTCCGGGAGCGGTCGCTGCGGAACGCGTTCGGACGACCCTTTCACATCCTCCACGGCTCCCGCGCCGGTCCGTCCAGGTGGTCGCCCGGTGGGGCCAGGGTCACACGTGAGTGTCCGGTCCTGATGGGCGGGTCTCCCCGGCCTTCCCGCGCGACGCGGCGGCAGGGTCTACTGGCCCCATGCGGCGACCCGGCACGGCGATCGGTGCGGGGGAGCCCCTGGCGCTCACCGGCGGAGCCGACGCGTACCGCAGGGAGAACGCGCTCCTGCGTGAGCTCGTCGCCGCCTACAGCCACCTCTCCGCCCTCGCGGCACAGGACGGCGGGGTCGACGGCCCCGACTCGACACCCGACTCCGGGACCGAGTCGGGTGTTGCGGGGGTGATCGAGCTCGTGGCCCGCCGCACGGGGGCGGCCGTGGCCGTCCTGGGCCCCCGGCTGGAGGCGCTCGCCGCCGACCCACCCGACGCCGCCCGCCGGGTACGCGAGGCCGTCGGGGCGCCGCTGGCGACGGTGCTGGAGGCCGCGGCGGACACCCGCAGGCCCACCGCCGTCCCCGGCCTCGGACCCGGTGACGCCCCCGCCACCGTGCTGGTGGCGCCGATCCTCGTCGGTGACGGCGTCGCGGCGCACCTCGTCACCCTGACGGGCGGGGGGTCCGAGCTGGGGGAGGACCTCGCGCTGCTGCTCACCGAGCACGCCGCGACGATCTGCGGCCTGCTCCTGGGCCGCGAGCGGGTCGTCGCGGCCGCCGCGGGCCGCGCCCGCACGCACCTCGTCGAAGGGCTCCTGCACGCCCGCGACCGCGACGCGGCGGAGCTGGACCGCTGGGCCCGCCACCTGGGGTTCGTCCGCGGAACGCCGCACCACGTCCTCGCCGCGCGCGTTTCCGGGGCGGGCCCCGGCGCCGTCCTCGACACCGTCGAGCAGGCGGTGCACCGCCGCCTGGCCGGGGCGATCGTCGCCGCCCGGGAGACGGAGGTGGTCGCGATCGTGCCCGGCGGGCCGGACGTGGCGCGCGGGCTCGCCGAGGCCTGCCTCGCCGCGGTCGTGCAGTGCCATCCCGCGGCGGCAGGCGTCATCGGGATCGGCGGCGCGTGCGCCGAGCCCGCCGAGCTCGCCCGCTCCTACGCGCAGGCCCGCGGCGCGGTGGACGCGGCCGCCCGCATGGGCCCCGGACCGCGGGTCGTCGCCTTCGACGACCTCGGCGTGCACCGCCTGCTCTTCCAGATCCCCGATCCCGCACGGCTGCGCGCCTTCGCCGCCGAGGTCCTCGGCGCGCTGGAGGGACAGCCCGACCTCCTCGACACCCTGACGGTGTGGTTCCGCTGCACCGCGAGCCCGCAGCGCACCGCCCGCGCGCTGGAGGTGCATCCCAACACCGTCACCTACCGGCTGCGGCGGGTCGAGGAGCTCACCGGCCTGCGCCTGGACGACCACCGGGACCGCCTGATGGCGCAGGTCGCCTGCGAGATCCTCGGGGTGCTCGGATGACGGCCCGATGACGCGGTCGACGCCGTGACACTTCGGGAGCTGCTCGGCGCCCGCGTCGTCCTCGCGGACGGTGCGATGGGCACCGTCCTGCACGCCGCCGGGAACCCGCTGGAACGGGCGCTGCCGGAGCTGAACCTCTCCGATCCCGACCTCGTCCGCGGCGTCCATGCCTCCTACCTCGCCGCGGGCGTCGACCTGGTCCAGACCAACACGTTCGGCGCCGGTCGGCTGCGCCTGGACGAGCACGGGCTCGGGGAGCGCACGGTGGAGATCAACGCGGCGGGCGTGGCGCTCGCCCGGGAGGCCGTCACCGCCGCCGGCTCGCCCGCGCTGGTGGTGGGGTCGGTGTCGCCCGCGGTGGCCGTCCGCCAACGGGGACGCGTCGGGGCGCGGGAGCGGCAGGCCGCCCTGCGCGAGCAGGTCGGGGCGCTCGCCGGCGTGGATCTTCTCGTGTGCGAGACGTTCGGGCATCTCGACGAGCTGGTGGAGGCGGTCGGGGTCGCGGCTGAGGCGGGCCGGTTGCCGGTGATCGCCCAGGCGACGTTCGCCGCGGACGGCCGGACGCTCTCCGGGCACACCCCGATGGACGTGTGCCGGGCGCTGGCGGGCCTGCCGGTCGCGGTGCTCGGGACGAACTGCACCCTCGGGCCGCAGGGGGTGCTCGCCGTCGTCGAGCAGCTCGTCGCGCACACCGACCTGCCCGTGTCCGCGCTGCCCAACGCGGGTCTGGCCCGCCGGCGCGGGCCGTCGTACTCCTACGACGTCGACACCGACTACCTCGCCCGCTACGCCGAGCGCCTCGTCGCGGCGGGAGCGGCCGTCGTGGGCGGGTGCTGCGGGACGACGCCGACGCACCTCGCGGCCATCGCCGCGGCCGTGCGACCGCCGGACGGCGGCCCGGCACCGGTCCCGCCGGACGTGGGCCGTGCCGTTCCCGGCGGGGCGGCCGACCGTGCATCGGCTGCCGCCGGTGGTGCGGCGGGCGACGCGATCGGGAGTGGTGCGCCCGCACGCAAGGGCGTGCCCGGCAGCGCCACCCGGGCCGCCCGGCGGGAGCCCGCGGGTGTGGCGCCCGTCCCGGGCGGTGCGGACCGCCTCCGGCCCGATCCCGCCCGCACCCCCGCACTCCCGCGCGTCCTCGCCGAGGTCGAGCCGCCGCTCGCCGGCGGTGTGGCGGACACCGTGGCCCGGGTCGCGCAGGTCCGGGCGCTGGGCGTCGGTGCCGTGTGGGTGCCGCCGGGCGACGGGCCGCGAGCGCGGCTCAGCCCCGTCAACCTGGCCGTGCACCTGCAGAACCAGCTCGGCGTGGCGGCGATCGCGTGCCTCACCACCTGGGACCGCACGATCATGGCGCTGCAGGCCGACCTGCTCGGCGCGCACGCCCTCGGCGTGCGCCGGGTGGTGTGCGAGACCGGCAGCCCCCCGCTGCTCGGCGACTACCCGCACGCGGACGGCGTGTGGGACGTCGACTCGCTCGGCCTCGTCGAGCTGCTCGCCCACCTCAACGACGGCCGCGACCGCAACGGACTGCCCTTGGCGGGGCGGACGGCGTTCGAGATCGGGGCGCGTGTCGCGCCCGGCGGCGACGTCGATCTCGAGGCTGCGCGGGCGCTGCGCAAGGTGGCGGCGGGCGCGGAGTTCCTCGTCACCCGGCCCGTGTACGACGCGACGTCCGTGCGCCGGTTGCGGGAAGCGCTGGGTGGGCCGGTCCCGCTGCTCGCGGTCGTCCGGCCGCTCGGGTCCTTCGCCGAGGCCGAGTTCCTCGCCCACGAGGTGCCGGACGTGACCGTGCCGCCGTCGACGCTGGCGGCGCTCGCGGACGCCGAGCCCCAGGCCGTGGGGCAGGAGCTCGCCGCCGAGCTGGTGGCCGAGCTGGTGGCCGGCCCTCAGCCGCTGGTGGACGGCGTCGTGCTCGCCCTGCCGGCCGACCGGGCCGCCGCCGCGACGCTGCTCGCGGCGGCCCGCGGCGCGGAGGTGAGCGGATAGATCCGGTCAGACGTGACCGCCATCATCGTGGCGGCCTCGGCCGGTCGGCTAGGTTCCCCGCAGGGGCGGGCCGCACCGTCGCGCGGCCCCGGGGACGACGGAGGAACGCTCGTGACCCAGCGTGTGGCGATCGTGACCGGAGCGGCCCGCGGCATCGGTGCCGCCACGGCCCAGCGGCTGGCGGGCGACGGCCTGGCCGTCGCGGTGCTGGACCTGGACGAGGCCGCGACCAAGGCCACCGTGGACGCGATCGAGTCGGCCGGTGGGAATGCGCTCGGCGTGGGCGCGGACGTGTCGTCGCCCGAGGCGGTCGAGGCGGCCGTCGAGCGGGTGGTCGAGGGTCTCGGCGCGCCGACGGTGCTCGTCAACAACGCCGGGATCACCCGCGACAACCTGCTGTTCAAGATGACCGAGTCGGACTGGGACATGGTCATGAACGTGCACCTGCGCGGCTCGTTCCTCATGTCGCGCGCCGTGCAGAAGCACATGGTCGCCGCCGGGTGGGGCCGGATCGTCAACCTGTCCAGCACCTCGGCGCTCGGCAACCGCGGCCAGGCCAACTACTCCGCGGCCAAGGCCGGCCTGCAGGGCTTCACGAAGACGCTCGCGATCGAGCTGGGCAAGTTCGGCGTCACGGTCAACTGCGTCGCCCCGGGCTTCATCGTGAGCGATATGACGAAGGCCACCGCCGAGCGCATCGGCCAGGACTGGGAGGTCTACGTCGCGGCCCGCGCCGCCGAGATCCCGGTGGCCCGCGCGGGGCAGGTCGAGGACATCGCGAACACCGTGGCGTTCTTCGTCGGCGAGGGCGCGGGCTTCGTCTCCGGCCAGGTCATCTACGTGGCGGGCGGCCCGAGGACCTGAGCGGCAATCGTGGCGTCCTGGACCCTGCCGAGCTGCGCGCGTACCAGCTCGGCCGTCCGGGCCGGGGCCTCGAGCATCATCATGTGCCCGACGCCGGGTTCCTCGACGCGGCGGACGTCGGGGAGCGCGGCCTCCAGTTGCCCTGCGACCGTGTGCAGCCACCCGATCTCCAGCTCGCCGACCACCACCAGCGTCGGTGGGGTGATCTCCGCGGCGCGCTCCCGGACGTCGTACCAGAGCTGGCGGCCGGTGGCGGTGTGGTGCGCCGCCACGGTGGCCGTCGCCATCGCGCGGCAGCGTTCCCGCACCGCCGGGTCGACGTCGGCGGGCTCGCGGCGCGGACCGTCCACGCCGTAGCGCAGGAGGGCTTCCACCCAGCCCTGCGCGTCCCGCGCCGCGATCGCCGCCTCCTGCACCGCGTACCAGCGCGCGACGAAGGGGTCCTCGTGCGCCCGCGGCTCGGAGACGTCGCCTCCCAGCAGCACCAGTGCGGCGACCCGCTCGGGGTGGCGCCACGCCACGTCGGCGGAGGTCACCGCGCCCATCGAGCTGCCGACGAGGGTGGCCCGCTCGATGCCGAGCGCGTCCATGACGGCGACAAGGTCCTCGGCGGGGTGGTGGTCGCGGTGCGCGGTGGAGGAGCGGCCGTGCGAGCGGGCGTCGTAGCGGACGACGAGGTGGTCGCGTTCGAGGTCGGCGGCGAGCTCGTCCCACATCGTGAGGTCGAGCGCACCGGAGTGGGCGAGGACTCGTCCGCAGGCGCCAGCGCGTCCAGTATCTGCCGCAGCACCTTGAGGCAGGCGTCCACCTCCTCGCGGCGCAACCCGGCCGCCGCCACCGCGAGCCGTGCGTGCTCCCGTGCCACCACCGCGTCGATCGCCGCGCGGCCCCGCTCGGTGAGCCGGATCAGCGACGAGCGCCGATGGGCCGGGTTCTCCAGGCTCTCCAGGTGCCCCGCCGCGGCCGCCGAGTTGACCATCCGCTGCACGAACTGGCGGCTCAGGTCCTGCTCGCGGGCCATCTGCGGCACCGTCATCGGCCCGCTGCGGCGCAGCATGTCCAGCACCGCGCGCTCGCCTGCCGTCACCCCGGAGTTCGCCCGGTCCTCCTCGACCTCGCGCAGCACCCGCCGGTAGATCGGCCCGAGCACGAGGTAGACGTCGGCGAGACGGGCCGCGCCCTCCTCGGGCGTCATCGGCTCGGCGGGCCGGGTCGCCGCGCTCGCCGGTGCCGTCGACGAGGGGTGGGGCACGGACGGATCGGGCACGGCGCCGATCGTCCCACCCGCGCCGGGGGTTCTCCGGGCGGGAGGTGATCGCCGGTTGCGTGACTCGAGCTGCACCCGTGCACGTCATGTCACAGGGACGGCGATCACCTCAGGCGGGGAGCGACACGAACTCCCGGCCCGCCTCGTTCGCCACGACCACCGCCGCCACGTCGGTCGGCGCCACCGACGCGGACCCGCTGAGCGTCGTCCCCGCCGTCTCACCCTGGGCCGAGACGACCCACCCGGCCGCGATCTCCCGACGCCCGTCCCGGCTCACGACGATCACCTGGCAGCGTTCGTCCCTCGGGATCCCCACGACGGACACGGCCACGCGCACCCACCCGGCGGCCGGGGTGAGCGTCGCCGTCATCGCGACGGGCCCGTTGCCGCCCGAGAGCACCCGGCCGCCGGTGGGCGGCGGGGCGGGCTGGGCCAGCACCGTCTGCGGCGGAGCCGTGGCCCGGCCGACCAGCACCCCGCCCGCGAGAACCGCGCCCAGCGCGATCGCGGCCACCGCCACGATCCCGGCGAGGCGACGCCGTCGGCGCGCCGCATGCTCGTCGCGGATCCGGTGCAGGGCCCGCTGGAGCACGAGATCGGCGTCCGGGGGGCCGTCGAGGAACGCCTCGGGGGGGACCTCGCCGAGCAGGTCGGTCATCTCGCGCAGTTCCTCCATCTCGCGGCGGTAGGCCGCGTCGGCGGCGAGCCGGTGTTCGACCCGCCGCCGCTCGTCGGCGTCGGCGAGGTCCAGGAGGTAGGCACCGAGCAGCTCACGGTCCCGGGAGACGTCGAAGCCGTCGGGCAGCGCGTGCCGCGCGTTCATGCGGGCACCTCCAGCCCGTCGCGACTCCCGTCCCGTGGAGTGAGCTTCTCCCGCAGCGCCCGCAGGGCGTAGTAGGACCGCGACTTCACCGTCCCCGCGGGGATCCCCAGCGCCGCCGCCGCCTCGCCGAGGCTGCGGCCCTGGAAGTAGATCTGGTCGAGGACGCCGCGGTGGTCCTCGGAGAGGTCCTCCAGCGCGGTGAGCACGGTGACGGACGCGACGACGGCCTCGGCGTGGTCGCGTTCCACCGGCGGGTTCTCCGGAGCCTCCGGCACCTCCTGGGGGCGGGCTGCGCGGGCCCGGATCCGGTCCGTGACGAGGTTGCGGGTCACGGTGAGCAGCCAGCCCCGGGTGGAGCCGCGGCCGTTGGTGAGCACCTGGGGGTTGCGCCAGGCACGGACGAGCGTCTCCTGCACGATGTCCTCGGCAGCGACGCGGTCTCCGCCGAGCAGCCGGGTGGCGTAGGTGAGCAGCGCGCGGCCGTGCTCGGAGTAGATCGCCCGCACGAGCGCCTCGTCGGCGGGGTCGGGCATCCGCGGAACCTGCCCTTCGGTCGGTTCGGCAAGGAGTTCGGCAAGGAACCGTCACCGTAGCGAGCCGCTCTCACACCATTCGCACGGACGGGTGATGCGAACGGTTCGATCCCGGTGAACCGTTACGTGCCGCGGTTCGTGAGCGAGACAGAACACGCCGGCCCCGGCCCGCACCCCACCACACCCTTCGGGGGAGACGATGAAGCGGTACGCACCACTGCTGACCCTCGTGGCCGTCGTGATCCTCGGCGCCGCGCTGTTCACGCTGAGCTCGATCAACAACCCGGCGAACCAGGCCGCCGAGCAGGCTCAGGCCGCCGCGCCACCACCGCCCGCCGAGGCCGCGCCCCCGGCACCCGCCGTCGAGCCCCCCGTGGTGGTGGAGAAGGCCTACGCGGGCCGCTCGGCCGACCGGCGGATGACGATCGCGATCGCGGTCAAGGACGGCAAGGCCATCGCCTACGTCTGCGACGGCAAGAAGATCGAGGCGTGGCTCGACGGCACGCTGCAGGGCGACACGCTCGCGCTGACCGGCAAGGACGGGGCGAGCGTCACCGGGATCGCGAACGAGCAGTCCTCCGAGGGCGAGATCGTCGTCGCGGGCAAGACCTGGAAGTACACGGCGAAGGGCGTGGAGGCCCCGGCCGGGCTCTACGAAGGCCGCGCGGACGTGCGCGGCGTGGCCACCCGCATCGGCTGGGTCGTCGAGCCCGACGGGCAGGTCACGGGCATCCAGCAGGCCGCAGGCGAGACCAGCCCGGCGCCGCCGCTCAACCCCGCCGACCCCGCCGACGTGACCATCGACGGCGTGACCGTCACCGTGACCAGCCTCGACGGATCGACCCCGGTGGTGACCCGATGAGCGCACCGTTCGACGCCTACGACCCGAACCGCCCCACCGCCCGCATCGAGCTGCCGCGCGACCTCCAGCCACCGCCCCCGCCGCCGTCCCGGCAGCCCGCCCCGCCACCCGGTGCGGAACCCGAGCCGGAACCTGCCAAGAAGAAGGACTCCGACGGGCGGGGCACGTTCCTCGCGATCGCGATCGGCATCTCGGTCACCGTCGTCCTCGGGGTGTACGGCCGCGTGCACGAGCCGCAGCACTTCGGGTTCAACGTGGCGGGCTTCACCAACGGGGTCTCGGCGAAGGCGTGGATCGCGACGATCGCGTTCGCGTTCGCACTGGTCCAGCTCGTCTCGGCGTTGATCATGTACGGCAAGCTGCCGATCAAGAGCCCGTCCTGGATCGGGACACTGCATCGCTGGTCCGGCCGGGCCGCGGTGCTGGCGTCCGTGCCCGTGGCGGTGCACTGCCTCTACGCGCTGGGCTTCTCCAGCGGCTCGACGCGCGCGCTGGTCCACTCGATCTTCGGCACGCTGCTCTACGGCGCGTTCGTAGCGAAGATGATTGTGCTGCAACGGCCGAAGTCGCCCTGGTGGGCGCTGCCGGTGCTCGGGGGCACGGTGTTCACCAGCCTGACGGTCCTCTGGCTCACCGCGTCGCTGTGGTTCTTCACCACCAAGGGATTCGTCATCTAGCCGTCCCGCCACCGCCCGCCCCGACAGGAGCCCGACGCGCATGACCCACCACCCGAGCGTCACCCGCAGATCGGTCCTCGCCGGCGCCTGTGCGGCCGGCACCGCCCTCGTCGCCGGCTGCGCCGGCTACGGCAGCGGGCCCGCCGCGCCCCCGCCCCCGCCCCCGCCCGCCGGGGCCGCGCCGGGTGCCCTGGTCGCCACCGGGGACGTCCCGGTCGGCGGGGGAGTGATCCTCGCCGCGCAGAAGGTCGTCGTCACGCAGCCGACCGCCGGCACGTTCAAGGCGTTCGACACCACCTGCACCCATCAGGGCTGCACGGTCAACGCCGTCGCGAACGGCACGATCGACTGCCCGTGCCACGGCAGCAGGTACGCAGTGGCGGACGGCTCGGTCGTCGACGGGCCCGCGCCCGCCCCGTTGCCGGAGCAGAAGATCACCGTCGAGGGGACCACGATCAGCCTCGCCTGAGCCGGCAGGCGGCCCGGTGAATCGTGCCGGGCCTCACGTCGGCCGCGCGTCACAGGAGAGGCACCCCGCCACGCTGCGTCACTAGACTCCCCCGCACCGAGGGGAGTGGTCGATGGGCACGGTCAAGGACGACGAGGCGGCGGCTCGGGCGGTGCCGCCGGAGCCGGAGCACCTGTCGCTCGCGGCGGACTTCCCGGCCGCCGAGCGCGGCCGGTGGGTGGCGATGGTCGACCAGGTGCTGCGCAAGGCGCGCCGGATCGGCGAGGACGCCCCCGTGGGCGCCGGGGTCGACACGCTCACCCGCACCACGCCGGACGGGATCCGGGTGCCCCCGCTGCTCACGGCCGCGGACACGCCCGGCGTCGAGACCGGGGTGCCGGGCACCGCGCCGTACGTCCGGGGCGGGAGTGCCGCGGGCGTCGTCCCGGACGGCTGGGACGTGCGCCAGCGCCACGCCGAGCCGGACGTGGCGGCGGCCCGCGAGGCGATCGCGGCCGACCTGGAGAACGGGGTCAACTCGATCTGGCTCGTCGTGGGCCCTGCCGAGACCGACACCGACACCGACACCGACACCGGCGGCACGGCCGTCGCGGACCTGCCGGCCGTGCTCGCCGACGTCTACCTCGATCTCGCTCCCGTGGTACTCGATGCAGGCGGGTCCGGCGCGGGCGCGCAGGAGTTCCTCGCGCTGGCCGCCGAGCGTGGCGTCGATCCCGCCGCGCTGCTCGGCACGCTGGGCCTGGACCCGCTGGGGCAGCGGGCGCGCACCGGCGACGGGCCGGACGTCGCGTCGATCGTGCCGCTCGCCCGCCGGGTCGCCGAGGAGTTCGTGCAGGTCAAGGTGGTCGTGGTGGATGCGCTGCCAGTGCACGGCGCCGGGGCGTCGGACGCCCAGGAGCTGGGCTGGTCCCTGGCCGCGGGCGTGGCATACCTGCGTGCGCTGACCGGTGCCGGGCTCGACCTCGCCACCGCTGCGCGGCTGCTGGAGTTCCGCTACGCCGCCACCGCCGAGCAGTTCCCGACGATCGCGAAGCTGCGCGCCGCGCGACGCTTGTGGGCGCGGGTCACCGAGGCGTGCGGGCAGGCCCTTCCCCAAGCCCAGCACGCCGTCACCTCCCCGGTGATGCAGACCCGCCGCGACCCGTACGTGAACCTGCTGCGCGGCACGGTCGCCGGGTTCGCCGCGGGTGTGGGCGGTGCGGACGCCGTCACGGTGGCGCCCTTCGACGCCGCGATCGGTGCCTCCGTCCCGTTCTCCCGGCGGGTCGCGCGCAACACCCAGACGCTGCTCGTGGAGGAGTCGCACCTGGCCCGGGTGATCGACCCGGCGGGCGGCTCGTACGTCGTCGAGCACCTCACGGAGGAGCTCGCGCGCGCCGCGTGGGCCTTCTTCCAGCAGGTCGAGGCGCAGGGCGGCGCCCGTGCCGTGCTCGACTCGGGGTGGCTCGCCGCGAGGGTCGGCGAGGTGCGCGCGCGCCGGCTGCGCGACGTCGCCACCCGCCGCGCCCCGCTCACGGGGGTCTCGGAGTTCGCGGACCTGCACGAGAAGCCGGTGGAGCGCGCGCCGGTCGCCGAGCCGCCGGGCGGTGGCCTGCCGGTGTTCCGCCTCGCGGAGCCGTACGAGGCCTACCGCGACCGCTCGGACGCGATCGCCGAGCGCACCGGCGCGCGGCCCACGGCGTTCCTAGCGACGCTCGGCCCGCTGGCCGCCTACACCGCGCGGGCCGGGTTCGCGCGCAACCTGCTCGCGGCGGGCGGGGTGGACACGAGCGAGGCGGGCCCCACCGAGACCGTCGAGGACGTCGTCAAGGCCTATGTGGACCACCGCAGCCCCGTGGTCGTCCTGTGCTCGACGGACGCGCTCTATGTCGAGCGGGCAGAGGCCACCGTCGCCGCACTGCGCGAGGCGGGGGCGCGGCGCATCCTGTTGGCCGGTGCGGCCGACGTACCGGGCCTGGACGGCCGGCTGGCCGCCGGCTGCGACGCCCTGGCCGTGATCGAGTCCGTGTACGAGGCGCTGGAGGGCTCGCAATGATTGTGGTTCCCGATTTCACGACCGTCGACCTGGGCGTCCCGGCGCCTTCCGCCGGATGGGCGCCCACCGAGCGCCCGCAGTCCTGGGAGGCCCCGGAGGGCATCACGATCCCGCCGCTGTACACCGCGGCGGACCTCGACGGTGTGGACTTCCTCGACACCTACCCGGGCATCGCGCCGTACCTGCGCGGCCCGTACCCCGCCATGTACGCCACCCAGCCGTGGACGATCCGGCAGTACGCCGGGTTCTCGACCGCGACCGAGTCCAACGCGTTCTACCGGCGCAACCTCGCCGCGGGCCAGAAGGGCCTGTCGATCGCGTTCGACCTGGCCACCCACCGCGGCTACGACTCCGACCACCCGCGCGTCGGCGGCGACGTCGGCATGGCGGGCGTCGCGATCGACTCGATCTACGACATGCGCCAGCTCTTCGACGGCATCCCGCTGGACCGGATGTCCGTGTCGATGACGATGAACGGCGCGGTGCTGCCGGTGCTCGCGCTCTACATCGTGGCGGCGGAGGAGCAGGGGGTGCAGCACGCCCAGCTCACGGGGACCATCCAGAACGACATCCTCAAGGAGTTCATGGTCCGCAACACCTACATCTACCCGCCGCAGCCGTCGATGCAGATCATCTCGGACATCTTCTCGTTCACCTCGCGGGAGATGCCGAAGTTCAACTCGATCTCCATCTCCGGCTACCACATCCAGGAGGCCGGGGCGACCAACGACCTCGAGCTGGCCTACACCCTCGCGGACGGGGTGGAGTACCTGCGGGCCGGGATCGACGCCGGGCTGGACGTGGACGCGTTCGCGCCGCGGCTGTCCTTCTTCTGGGCGATCGGCATGAACTTCTTCATGGAGGTCGCGAAGCTGCGGGCCGCGCGGCTGCTGTGGTCGAAGCTGGTCGGCGAGTTCGGACCGAAGAACCCGAAGTCGCTGTCGCTGCGCACGCACTCGCAGACCTCCGGCTGGTCGCTCACCGCGCAGGACGTCTACAACAACGTCGTCCGCACCTGCGTCGAGGCGATGGCCGCCACCCAGGGCCACACGCAGTCGCTGCACACCAACGCGCTGGACGAGGCGCTCGCGCTGCCCACGGACTTCTCCGCGCGGATCGCCCGCAACACCCAGCTGCTGCTGCAGCAGGAGTCGGGCACCACGCAGGTCATCGACCCGTGGGGCGGCTCGTACTACGTCGAGCGGCTCACCTACGACCTCGCCCGCCGCGCCTGGGCGCACATCACCGAGGTGGAGAAGGCCGGCGGCATGGCGCAGGCCATCGACGCGGGCATCCCGAAGCTGCGCGTCGAGGAGGCCGCCGCGCGCACGCAGGCGCGGATCGACTCCGGCCGCCAGCCGGTGATCGGGGTGAACAAGTACCGTGTCGACCCGTCTGTCGACGGAGACGAGCAGATCGAGGTCCGTGCCGTCGACAACGCCGGGGTGCGCGCCGAGCAGATCGAGAAGCTGCGGCGGCTGCGCGAGGAGCGCGACCAGCGTGAGGTGGACGCCGCGTGCCAGGCGCTCACCGACGCCGCCTCCGCGATCGCGGAGGGCTCGGCGCGTACGGACGCGCAGAACCTGCTGCAGCTCTCCGTCGCCGCGGCCCGGGCGAAGGCCA
Organism: Pseudonocardia sp.; assembly: GCF_050246655.1. GTDB lineage: Bacteria > Actinomycetota > Actinomycetes > Mycobacteriales > Pseudonocardiaceae > Pseudonocardia. Next base: position 25,631 of record NZ_JBFWVQ010000013.1, on the reverse strand, counting down.
CGGTGGGAGAGATCTCGGACGCGCTGGAGAAGGTCTTCGGGCGCCACTCGGGCCAGATCCGCATCATCTCCGGTGTGTACTCCGACGAAGCCGGGCGCTCGCCCGCCGTGACCCGGGCCCGTGAGCTGGTGGACGAGTTCGCCGAGCAGGAGGGGCGCCAGCCCCGCATCCTCGTGGCCAAGATGGGCCAGGACGGCCACGACCGGGGCCAGAAGGTGATCGCCACGGCGTTCGCCGATCTCGGCTTCGACGTGGACGTGGGCCCGCTGTTCCAGACCCCCGCCGAGGTGGCGCGCCAGGCCGTCGAGGCGGACGTGCACGTCATCGGGGCGTCGTCGCTGGCAGCCGGGCACCTCACGCTGGTGCCGGAGCTGCGCGCCGAGCTGGCGAAGCTGGACCGCGAGGACATCATGGTCGTCGTCGGCGGCGTCATCCCGCCCGCGGACGTGCCGCGCCTGCTCGAGATGGGTGCGGCCGCCGTCTTCGGTCCGGGCACCGTGATCGCGGAGGCGGCCATCGACCTCGTCGGCAAGCTCTCCGCAGAGCTCCACGGCAGCTGATGGCGCGCATCCCCGACGTCCCGGCCCTCGCCAAGGGGGTCCTGGACGGGAACCGGTCCGTCCTGGCCAGGGCTGTCACGTTGGTGGAGTCGCGCCGCGCCGACCACCGTCAGGCGGCGCAGCAGCTGCTCATGGAGCTGCAGCCGCACGCGGGCGGCGCGCACCGGGTGGGGATCAGCGGGGTGCCGGGCGTGGGCAAGTCGACGTTCATCGAGACGCTCGGCACGATGCTCACCGCGGCCGGGCACCGGGTGGCGGTGCTCGCGGTGGACCCGTCGTCGACCCGTACCCGTGGCTCGATCCTCGGCGACAAGACCCGGATGGCGCAGCTGGCCAACGACCCCGACGCGTTCGTGCGGCCCTCGCCGAGCGCCGGGACGCTCGGCGGGGTGGCCCGCGCGACCCGCGAGACGATGGTGCTGATGGAGGCCGCCGGGTTCGACCGCGTGCTCGTCGAGACGGTCGGGGTGGGCCAGTCCGAGGTGGCCGTCGCGGGCATGGTGGACACGTTCCTGCTGCTCACGATCGCGCGCACCGGCGACTCGCTGCAGGGGATCAAGAAGGGGATCCTGGAGCTGGCCGACGTCGTCGCGGTGAACAAGGCGGACGGCGCCTACGAGCGCGACGCCCGCGCCGCTGCCCGCGAGCTGGCCGGGGCGTTGCGGATGATGACCCCGACCAGCGAGCACTGGCGCCCGAAGGTGCTCGCCTGCAGCGGGCAGACCGGGCACGGGATCGAGGACGTCTGGAACGCGGTGGCGGCGCACCGGGCCGCGCTGGAGGCCGCGGGGGAGCTCGCGACGCGGCGGGCGGACCAGCAGCTGGACTGGATGTGGTCGATGGTGCGCGACCGCCTCATGGACCGCCTGACCTCCGACCCCGCGGTGCGCGCGGCGCTGCCCGAGCTGGAGCGCGACGTGCGCGGCGGGGGCCTGACGCCCACCCTGGCGGCGGAACGGATCCTCGACGCCCTCGGGTCGGGTGGGGGTGCCGTCGAGAACGACGTTACGCAGCGCTGGAGGCCCTGTTGATCAGCACAACGTCGTTCTCGACGGGGCCACGGCGACCAGTGACCCCGTGCGCGAGGATGGCGCGGTGAGCGACGAGGATGGCGCGGTGAGCGAACAGAGCCTGCCCCCGCGGCCGATCGTCGGGGTGCTGCACCCGGGGAAGATGGGCGCGGCCGTCGGCTCGGCGCTGAAGCCGGCGGCGAGCGCGGTGATCTGGGCGGCCGCCGGGCGCAGCGTCCGCACGTCGAAGCGGGCCGAGATCTCCGACCTCGTCGGGGTGCCGGACACCGACGAGGTCGTTCGTCGGGCCGACGTGGTGATCGCGCTGTGCCCGCCAGAAGCGGCACGCGACCTCGCCGGGGCGGTCGCGGCCGCGGCGGCGGCGGCCGGGCGTGCGCTGCCCCCGCTCTACGTGGAGGCGAACACCGTCCCCGTGGAGACGGTGCGCGAGATCGCCGCCCTGCTCGGGCCCGAGAACGTGGTGGACGCCGTGTTCACCGGGCCGCCGACCTACGAGGAGGGGCGCACCGAGATCCTGCTCTCGGGCGCGGCGGCGGCGGCGGTGGCCGCCCTGTTCGCCGGCTCGCCGTTCGCACCGCGCATCGTCGGCGCGGCGCCGGGGGACGCGACACTCGTGAGGAGCTCCGAGGTCACCAGCCCCGGTTGATCTTGCTCGTGGTGACGGTGCCGCCACCACCGGCGAGGTTCGTGGTGTCCGCGGCGTTCCCGCCGAGGAACACCGACCCGGCAAGTACCCCCACCATGGCCAGCGTCGCCAGCAGCCTCCGTCGCATGCGGACAAGCTAGGCCTGGTGCTGTCGCTCAGTCATGTGCCTGGTGCCTATCTCACCCGGTCGGGCGGAGATGATCGCTCGGTTGCCGAGCGTAGGGCCACTTAGGGTAGCACGCGTTCCCGCTTCTGGCGTAACTCGTCGAGCCGGCCGTCAGCCAGGGCCCGCCAGAAGCGGAGCGCGGCATGCTCCATCTCCAGGCCCAGCTCCAACGTGATCATCCGAGGCTGCAGCGCCGCGGAGTCCCCGTAGCGCCGCGCCATCTCCTCGTAGACGGCGATCCGCTCCTCGTGCTGGCGGATCTGCTGCGCGGCCAGCCGCGGCACGTCCGCGGGGTCGCCGACCTCGTTGAAGAACAGCTTGAGCTCCGCGACGTCGCGCATCTCGAAGTGCTCGTCGGTGGGGACGGCGAGCCACGCGCGCAGGGCGGCCAGACCCTCGTCGGTAATCGAGTACGTCTTGCGGCGCCGCCCACGGTCCTCGACGGCGAGATCGAGCAGACCGGCCTCGGCGAGGCGGTCCGGCTCGGAGTAGAGCTGGGCGTGCGGGAAGTGCCAGAAGTAGCCGACGGAGCGCGCGACGGCCCGCTTGAGGTCGTACGGGGTGGAGGGCCCCCGCAGCGCGATCATCCCGAGCACGACGTAGGAGGTCGCGGACAGGCGCAGGGCGGGCACGTCCGGAGCCTATCGACCGGACGGTCCGGGTTGAACGTTCACGGCCGTCATAGTATCGTCAATATGGTCTGAATCAGACGATCACGGTAATCTCGGCACGAACCACGAAGTCGATCAGCGGAGACCGAGGCGTATGGATCTCGCCACCACATTGACGTGGGCCGCGGAGCGTCACCCGCACCGCCGGGCGGTCGCCGGCACCGGCCGCACTCTCACCTTTCGCGCATGGGACGCCCGGACCAACCGCCTCGCCCGGGCGCTGGCCGCGGCCGGTGTCGGCGGCGGCGACCGGGTCGCGTTCGTGACCGGTGGCGGTGAGCCGCTCGCGAGCCTGCATCTTGCCGCGCAGAAGCTGGGCGCGGTGTCGGTGCCGTTGTCCACCCGCTTCGGACCCGAGGAGCTGCGCTACTGCGCGGGCGACTGCGGTGCCACCCTCGTCGTGGTCGACGAGGCCAACGCCGGGCGCGCCGCCGCGCTCGACTCCGTGATCGACGCCAGCGCCGTACGCTCCGTCGCCGACCTGGACGGCGCCGCCGACGCCCTGCCCGACGGGCCGCTCCCCGGCGGCCCCGCCCCGCAGGACACGAGCGTCATGCTCTACACCTCCGGTACCACCGGCCGGCCCAAAGGCGTGCCCCGCAGCCATTCCGCGGAGCACGCGGCGGCCGTGGCGCAGGCCGTCCAGCTGCAGCAGCGCCACGGCGAGGTGGTGCTCGGCGTGATGCCCCTGTTCCACACGATGGGGCTGCGGACGCTGCTCTGCAGCATCGTCATCGGCGGCACGTGGGTGGGGCAGCCCGCCTTCGACGCCGCGGAGTCGCTGGAGCTGATCGAGCGCGAGCACGTCTCGGCGCTCTACCTCGTGCCCACGATCTACTGGTCGCTGCTGCGCGCCGGGCGCCCGGAGGTGCTGCGCGGCGTGGCGCGGCTGGCCTACGCCGGTGCGGCGATGACCCCCGCGCTGGCCGAGGAGCTGGTGGAGCTGGTGGCGCCCGCGGCGTTCGTCAACCACTTCGGCTCGACGGAGATCTACACCTTCACGATCGAGCCCGACGTGGCCGCGAAGCCGGGATCGGCGGGGCGCGCGGGGATCTTCTCCCGGGTGCGGCTGGTCGCCCCGGAGGTCGGCGCGCCCGCGGACGCGCTGGTCGGGCCGGGGGAGCAGGGGCAGGTGATCGTCTCCATGGCGAGCCCCGAGGCGTTCGGCGGCTACTGGAACAGACCGGACGCGGACGCGAAGGCCATCCGGGACGGCTGGTACTACACCGGCGATCTCGCCGTGGCCGACGAGGACGGCGACCTGTGGGTGTCGGGCCGCGTCGACGACATGATCAACTCTGGTGGCGAGAACGTCTACCCGGACGAGATCGAGGCCGCGCTCGTCCGCTGCCCGGAGATCGACGACGTCTGCGTCGTCGGGCTGCCGGACGAGCGGTGGGGCCAGGCGGTCACCGCGTTCGTCGTGGCGCGGGCGGGGGTGGACCCGGCGAAGGCGGCGCGGGCGGCGGGCGCGTACGCCCGGGAGGTGCTGCCGCCGCTGAAGCGGCCGAAGCGGGTGGTGGCGGTGGCGGCGATCCCACGCTCCGGGGTGGGCAAGACGCTGCGGCGCACGCTGGTGGCGGGGGAGTACGACGCGCTGGCGGACGGCGGGGCCGATGGCTGAGCAGCGGGCACACCCGATGCACGACGAGCAGCTGCGGCACGGCGAGCCGGCGGCGCAGCGGCGCTGGGTCCCGTCGCGGATCGAGGACGCCGCGCTCGTCACGGGCCGCGGCGGCTTCCTCGACGACCTCGACCCGCTGCCCGGCACGCTGGTCGCGGCCGTCGTCCGCTCGACGCAGGCGCACGCCCGGCTGCTCGCGGTCGACCTGGACGCGGCCCGTGCCCACCCCGGCGTCGTGGCGGTGATCGGGCCGCAGGAGGTCCGGGCGGCGCTGCGGCCGTTCCCGCTCTCGACGGGCGCGGCGATGGCGTACCACCCGACGGCCGTGGACCGGGTCCGCTACGTCGGCGAGCCGGTGGCGGTCGTGGTCGCCCGGGACCGCTACACCGCCGAGGACGCCGCGGACCTCGTCGAGATCGACGACGAGCCGCTTCCCCCGGTGATCGGCGCACGGGCGGCGCTGGCGGCGGACGCGCCGCTGCTGCACCCGGAGGCCGGGACGAACGTCGCGACGGACCGCACGTTCTCGTTCGGACCCGTCTCCGAGCTGTTCCGGACCGCCGATCACGTGGTGGAGGGCGAGTACGACTTCCCGCGCTACTCGTCGGTGCCGATGGAGTGCTACTCGGTGATCGCGCACTGGAAGTCGGGCCCCGAGGTGGAGGCGTGGGCGAACTTCCACGGCCCGTTCACGATGGTGCCGGTCATGGCGGGCGCGCTGGGCCTGCCGACGTCCGCGATCCGCCTGCACGTACCCGCGGACATCGGCGGCAGCTTCGGCATCAAGGCCGGCATCTACCCCTACGTCGTGCTGATGGCGCTCGCGTCGAAGCACGCGGGCGCGCCCGTCCGGTGGACCGAGGACCGCGTGGAGCACCTGCTCGCGAGCTCCTGCGGGGCGTCGCGGGTGATGCGGTTCGCGGCGGCGGTGACGGCGTCGGGCGAGGTCACGGCGCTGAAGGCCGATCTCGTGGACGACGTCGGCGCGTACCTGCGCCCGCCGGAGCCGTCGACGCTCTACCGCTGCTACGGCAACTTCACCGGGCCGTACCGGATCGGGGCGATCGAGGTCCGCGCCCGCGCCGTCGTCACGAACACGATGCCGACCGGGCTCAACCGCGGCTTCGGCGGCCAACAGCTCTACTTCGGCCTCGAACGGCTCATGGACGCGGTCGCGCACGCCACCGGGCTGGACGTCCTGGAGGTCCGGCGGCGCAACCTGGTGGCGTCGTTCCCGCACGAGACACCCACCGGCGGGGTGTACGACTCCGGTGACTACCACGCCGCCGTCGATCTCGCGGTGAAGCTCGCGGACCTGGACGAGCTGCGCGCCCGCCAGGAGACCGCCCGGGCCGAGGGTGCGTTCTACGGCATCGGCGTCGGGCTGGTCACCGACCCTTCGGGGACCAACATCGGTTACGTCGGCCTCGCCACCCCCGCCGAGCTGCGGAAACGGGGCAAGTCCGGCTCGACGGAGCACGTGCGGATCTCCGTGGACGTGCAGGGCGTGGTCACCGTCGTGCTCGGGTCGGTCCCCCAGGGGCAGGGCCACGCGACGGTGGCGCGGAAGGTCGCGGCGGACCGGCTCGGGCTGCCCGTGGAGCAGGTCCGGGTCGTGATCGACATGGACACCGCCACGACGCCGTGGACGGTCACCTCCGGCAGCTACTCCTCGCGCTTCGCGCCGCTGGTGACCAGCGCCGTCGTCGAGGCGGCCGACCGGATCGCCGGCACCGTCCGGGCCGCGGCGTCGGTGCTGCTGGACCTCCCCGCCGGGGAGCTGGACCTGGTCGACGGTGCCGTCCGCCACCCGTCGGGTGCCGAGGTGGCGTTCCGGCACGCCGCCGGGGTCGTGCACTGGGACCCGGGGACGCTGCCCGAGGGCACGCCTGCCCGGCTGTACGAGGAGGCGGCGTTCACGCCGCGGGCGCGGGCCGCCACCCGCGACGACCGGATCAACTCCTCGCTCTGCTACGGGTTCGTCGCCGAGATCGTCGCGGTGCGGATCGACCCGGACACCCTTGAGATCAGCCTCGACCGCGTCGCGTCGGTGCACGACGCCGGCACCGTCCTGCACCAGCAGCTCCTCGACGGGCAGGTGCACGGCGCGCTCGTGCACGCCCTCGGGGGTGCCGCCTACGAGGAGCTGACCTACGACGCGGACGGCCAGCCGACGGCAGCGACGTTCCTCGACTACCTGTGCCCCACCAGCGCGGAGGCCGGGTTCGACCTGCGTTCCGGGCACGTCGTCACCCCGTCGCCGCTCACCCCGCTCGGAGCGAAGGGCTGCGGCGAGGGGTCGTCCATGAGCTTCCCGGTGGCGTTCGCCAACGCCGTCGCCGACGCGCTGGCCCCGGCCGGCGTGCCGGTCGACCGCCTGCCGCTGCACGGGGACGTGATCCACCGGCTACTGGAGGGAACCCGATGGCACTGACCGGCGGGAAGGTCCTGCTCGACCGCGGGCACGACGGGCGGGTCGCGTACCTGACCCTGTCCCACGGGAAGTACACCGTGATCACCTGGGAGATGCGGCAGCGCGTCGCCGAGGCGTTCGCCGGGATCGAGCGCGACCCGGACGTGCGCGTGGTCGTCGTGCGCTCCGACGGCGAGCACTTCAGCTCCGGCGGGGACATCGCCGGGTTCATGGAGGTCGACCCGATCGACTTCACCGATCTCGGGCACAACGTCACCGCGGCCGCGCGCAGTACGCGGCCCGTGGTCGCCGCGGTCGACGGGTACTGCTTCGGCGTCGGCCTGGAGCTGGCGCTGTCCTGCGACATCCGACTGGCCACACCGCGCAGCCAGTTCGCGCTGCCCGAGATGAACCTCGGGATGATCCCCGGGTCCGGGGGCACCCAGCGACTCGCCCGGCTGATCGGGCTGTCCCGGGCGAAGTACCACGTCCTGACCGCGACGCGGATCCAGGCGCAGCAGGCGCTGGACTGGGGACTGGTCGCCGAGCTGAGCGAGGACCGGGCGGCGCTCGACGCCGCGGCGGACGCGCTCGCCGCGAAGCTGGCCGCGTTCTCCCCGGCGGCACAGCGCACCGCGAAGGAGGTGCTGGACCGCGGGATCGACGGGCCGCTGTACACCGGCATCGAGCTGGAGCGCAAGGCCTACTCGATGCTGCGGGCGACCCGCGACTTCGCCGAGGGCGTGGCGGCGTTCGGGGAGAAGCGGCGCCCGGAGTTCACGGGGCGGTGATGAGGGGATGAAGCCGGCACCGTTCGCGTACGTCCGGCCCGGCACGCTGGACGGCGTGCTCGCCGAGCTCGCCGGGGAGGACGCCAAGGTCCTGGCCGGGGGGCAGTCGCTGGTGCCGGTGCTCGCGATGCGGCTGGGCGCGCCGGCGACGCTCGTGGACGTCACGGCGGTGCCGGAGCTGCACGAGCTCGCCGCCGGTGTGGCGGACGGCGGTGGTGGGCGCCGGGTGCTGCGGATCGGGGCGGCGGTGCGGCAGCGGGCCGTGGAACGTTCGGCCGTCGCCCGGGAGGTGCCGCTGCTGGGGATGGCGCTGCCGTTCGTCGGGCACCGGGAGCTGCGCAGCCGCGGCACCGTGTGCGGCTCGCTCGCGCACGCCGACCCGGCGGCCGAGCTGCCGGCCGTCGCCGCCTGCCTGGACGCCGTGCTGGAGATCGCCGGGCCGTCCGGGCGGCGGCGGGTGCCGGCCGACGGGTTCTTCGCCGGGTTCATGACCACCGCGCTCGCGGAGGACGAGGTGCTGGTCGCCGTCGAGCTGCCGGTGGCGGGGCCGGGGGAGGGGTTCGGCTTCGCCGAGATCGCGCGGCGGCACGGCGACTTCGCGCTCGCCGGGGTCGCCACCCGCGTCCGGGTCGACTCCGCAGGCGCGGTCACCGGTGCCCGGCTCGCGGCGTTCGGGGTCTCGGACCGGCCGCTGACCTGCGACGTCACCGCGCTCGTCGCGGACGGCCCGGGCGGTGCCGACGGTGCCGACGGAACGGACGAGCGGGCGCTGCGCGAGGTGCTGGGGGACGTCGTCGCGGGGATGGTCGACACGGCAGGCGACGGGCACGCCTCGGCCGGCTACCGGCGACGGCTGCTGCGCGTGCTGGCGGCGCGGGAGCTGGCGGCGGCCCGGCGGCGGGCCGCGGGCGCCGGCGAGGCGGGCGGAGTCGGGCTCGGTCCCGGTGGCGGCGGTCCGGGCCGCGGCGGCCGCGGGGCCGACGCGAGCGGCGGTCCGGGTCCGGAGCGCGGTCCCCGCGACCGGGTCGATGCGGCCGCCGTCGCCGAGGTGACCCTGACCGTCAACGGCGCGCCCGTGACCGTCACCGTCCCGCCCCGCCAGCACCTCGCCGACACCCTGCGCGACCGCGTCCGCCTCACCGGCACCCACCTGGGCTGCGAGCACGGCGTCTGCGGCATGTGCACCGTGCTCGTGGACGGGGTGGCGGCGCGGGCCTGCCTGCTGTTCACGGTGCAGTGCGACGGCGCGGAGATCGTCACCGTCGAGGGCCTCGGCACCCCGGACGCGCAGCACCCGCTGCAGGAGGCGTTCTCCGCCCATCACGCGCTGCAGTGCGGTTTCTGCACGCCCGGGATGCTCATGAGCGCCTACGGCCTGCTGTGCGACGACCCAGCACCCGAGCAGCTCGCGCGGGACATGTCGGGGGTGCTCTGCCGGTGCACGGGCTATCGGGGCGTGCTCGCGGCGGTCGCGGACGTGGCGCAGGCCCATCCCGGCGGCATTCCGACGGCTCCCGGCGCGGTCCCGGACGGCTGATCCGGCCGGGCTGGGCGCCTCGCGCCGGAGGCGTTACTCGGCAGGCCCCCGCGGCACGTCGCCCAGCCGGTCCAGGAACGGCGCCTGCCCTTTGACGATCTTCTCCCGGGCGGTGGGGAGGTCGAACCACTCCGCGCGGTCGATCTCGGGGAACTCCTGCACCTGCCCCGAGTGCGGTGGCCACTCCATCGTGAACGTCCCGGGGGCGAGAACGGTGACGTCGAGGTCCGCGGCGAGCGCGAACACCGTGACCGCCTTTCCCGAGACGCGCAGGGTGTCCAGCTCGACCGGCAGGCCGTCCGGCACGGGAAGGCCAAGCTCTTCGGTGAACTCCCGCGCAGCCCCGGCGAGCGGGTCCTCGCCGGGCAGGAGCTCCCCCTTCGGGATCGACCACGCGCGGGCGTCCTTGCGCGCCCAGAACGGGCCGCCCATGTGCCCGAGCAGGACCTGGGTGTCACCGGCGCGGCCCGCCCGGTGCAGCAGGATCCCCGCGCTTCGTCTGGCGGCGGGGGTCATGCCGAGAACTCGATGCGTCCGGTGCCCGGATCGGCCGCGACCAGCCGCACCGTGACGGTCTCGCCCGCGGCCAGCGGCCCCGCGCACCGGGCGAGGATCGGCGGATCGGCGAGGTACACCTCGCCGGTCTCGTCGGCCGAGGCCGCGGCTCGCAGCACGACGACGGTGAACCGCTCGCCCAGCCGCCCGGCCACCGTCGCGGCCTCGGTGCGGTCCACGCAGGCCCGGGCCACCGCGTTCGCGCGGGCGTCGGACTCCGACATGATCCCCGGCAGCTTGCCGAGGGCGGCACGCAGCCACGGCGCCGGATCCTCGCCTGCCGCGACGGCGAGGCACACCTCGGTGCCGAAACGGTCCGCGAGCCGCCGCAGGGGGGCGGTGACGTGCGCGTACGGCGCGCCGATCCCACCGTGACGGGGCTGCTGCGGAGGCGGTGGCCCGTCCGGCGCGAAGGCGGCGTAGCCCGCCCCGCGCAGCAGCGACGTCGCCGCGCGCCGCAGTGCGAGCGCCGCCGGGGTGTCCCGGGGCAGCGCCGACAGCACCTCGGCGGCGCTGGCCCCTTCCGGCCACCCGACGCCCAGCCGCCGCGCGGTGTCGCGCAGGTCCGCCATCGCACCCGGATCCGGCGCGGGCAGCACCCGGAGCAGCCCGACCCCGGCGTCCAGCATCATGCGGGCCGCCGTCATGCCGGTGAGCAGCGAGATCTCCGCGTTCCACGCCTCGATGTCGAGCCGTCGCCGCACGCGGACCGACCACGTGTCGCCCGTCCGGACGACCTCCTGCTCCGGCAGTTCCAGCTCGACCGCCCCGCGCCGCACCGCGGCGGCCCGCCGCAGCGGGCCCAGCTCGGGCAGCGCGGCGATCGCCGGGTGCAGGGTCCCGCGGTCCACGTCGGCCTGCACGCCCTCGTAGGTGAGCTGCGCGTGGGAACGCACCGTCGCCCGCCGGACGTCGACGCGCTCCGGCTCACCGGCCGCGTCCAGGTCGAACGTCCACAGCACCGCGAGGCGCGGACCGTCCGGGAGCAGGCTCGCGGCGCCCTCCGACAGCACCGGCGGGTGCAGCGGGACGTTCCCGTCGGGCAGGTAGACCGTCTGCCCGCGGCGGCGCGCCTCCGCGTCGAGCGGTCCCTCGGGGACGACGGCGGCGGCCACGTCCGCGATCGCGTAGTGCACGCGGAACCCGTCCCCGCGGCGGGCGACGCCCACGGCCTGGTCGAGGTCGCGGGAACCGGGCGGATCGATCGTCACCAGCTCGACGTGCGTGGCGTCGGTCCGCGGGCCGGCCGCCGCCCGTGCGCCCGCCGCCTCGGCCAGCACGTCCGCGGGGAACCCGTCGGGCAGCGCGAACTCGGCACGCAGCTTCGCGAAGTCCGGGGCGGTCACGGACGTAGCCTTCCAGGCCTCGGGCCCGGTGGCGCGCGATGGCCGACCACTCTGGCACTCGGGTGAGGGTATGCGGCCATCCGTGGGCAACCCCATCGTCACCTGATCGCATCGTGTTACCGATCACGGGCGGAAGTCACGGTTGGGGAACGTAGATGTCACATGCCTGTAATGTGCCCTCGCCACTCTGCGCGACGGAGGTGCGGCATGCCTGAGGACGCACGACCCGAGATCGGGTACACGGGTGCGCGCTTCGGTGGAGGTGGACGCAAGCGGCGCGCGCCGGCCACACCCGTCTCACCTGCGGCCGAGCCGGCCCCGGAGGAGCGCGCCGAGCCCGAGAGCGGCGGCCCGGTCGTCGGGTACACCGGCGCCCGCTTCGGGGGGTCGTCGCGCCGCCGCACCCGCACCCGGACCGCCGAGCCTGGACCCGCACCCGAGCCCGAGCCCATCGCGACGGACCCGCCCGTGGTGGAGTGGCCGCTGTACCGACCCGAGCAGGATGCCGACATCGACGCCGATGCCGACACCGCCCTCGACGGCGACATCGATCCGGACACCCAGACCTTCACCGGCGGCGCCGCCGCGTCCCCGTCGTCGATCCGGATTCGCCCGTACATCCTCACCGGCGGGCGCACGCGCGCCGAGATCGAGCTGGAGCTCGAGACCCTGGTGTCGGCCGGGCCCCGTCCGCCGCGGGAGCACCATGCGGTCGTCGCGCTGTGCCGCCGTCCCGTGTCGGTGGCCGAGGTCGCCGCGCTCATGAACGCGCCCATCGGCGTCGCCCGGGTCGTCCTGGGCGATCTCGCCGCCCAGGGTGCGGTCACGGTGCACGCCACCGGCGTCCAGGACATCCCGGACCTCGCGTTCCTCGAGCGGGTGCTGACGGGCCTGCGCCGCCTCTGAGGGCAGGCGGTCCGCGCCGCGGTGGTCGCCTTTCCGGTGACGCGACCGTGGCAGCGGGTACCCGATCGGATACCGGGCGAAGCGGTAGTGGCGCGGCGGTGGATCGGCGGGCCATGGTCGGGGGAGCGGGTGCGATCGTCGCCGTGGGCGAGCGCTTCCGCAGCCGCTAGCATAGGTGAGGCTCACCTATTGAGGAGGACGGATGGCGGACGAACGCGGCCAGCGGGTGAACGTCGGAACCGTGCTGCGCACCGAGCGCCTCGGCCCCCACATGATCCGCGTCGTGCTGGGCGGACTCGCGGGCTTCCCCGCGGGGAGCTACACCGACCACTACGTGAAGCTGCTCTTCCCCCCACCCGGCGTGACCTACCCGGAGCCGTTCGACCTGCGCCGCATCCGCTCCGAGATGCCGCGCACCGCCTGGCCGGCCACGCGCACCTACACGGTGCGTGCCTGCGATCCGGACGCGGGCGAGGTGACGATCGACTTCGTCCATCACGGCGATGTCGGCCTCGCCGGGCCGTGGGCCGCCGCCGCCCGCCCCGGGGACGTGGTGCGCTTCGTCGGCCCTGGCGGTGCGTACGCTCCGGACCCGACGGCGGACTGGCACCTGCTCGCCGGGGACGAGAGCGCCCTCCCGGCGATCGGGGCCGCGCTGGAGGGAATGCCCGCCGGGGTGCCCGCGCACGTGTTCGTCGAGGTGGAGGGGCCGCAGGACGAGCAGAAGCTCACCACCGAGGCCGCCGCCGACATCCGCTGGCTGCACCGCGGGTCCGGGCGCTTCGGCGAGGCGCTGGTGGAGGCCGTTCGCACCTTGGAGTTCCCCGACGGTGCCGTGCACGCGTTCGTCCACGGCGAGGCGGGGTTCGTCAAGCAGCTGCGCCGTCACCTGCGCCTCGAGCGGGGCGTTCCCCTGGCGCGGCTGTCCATCTCCGGCTACTGGCGGCTCGGCCGTGACGAGGACGGCTGGCGGTCGTCGAAGCAGGAGTGGAACCAGCAGATCGAGGCGGAGGAGGCGAGGGCGCTCGCCGGCTGAGCATTCTCGCATCACGCAAGGTATATTGCGCGATGTGGTAGTAGCCGCCCCGCCGCTCCTCCCGCTGTTCCGCAGCAGGTTGCAGGGAGACCTGCTCGCGGCGCTCCTGCTCGTCCCCGACGCCGAGCACACCCTCACGGAGCTGGCCCGCCGCACCGGCGCCTCGCTCGCCGCCGTCCAGCGCGAGGTCGATCGCCTCGAGGAGGCCGGGCTGCTCCGCTCCCGGCGCGTCGGCCCCGCCCGGCTCGTCTCGGCCGACCGGGGCTCGCCCGCCGTCGCCCCGCTGACCGACCTCGTCGCCCTCAGCTTCGGTCCCGTCCAGATCCTCGCCGAGGAGTTCGACGGCGTCGCCGGGCTGGACGTGCTCGACGTCTTCGGCTCCTGGGCGGCCCGCCATCACGGCGAGCGCGGGCGCCCGCCTGCCGACGTGGACGTGCTCGCCGTCGGGGAGCCGGACCGCGATGCCGTCCACGAGGCCGCGCGGCGCGCCGAGGAGCGGATCGGGTTGCCCGTCAACGTCACGGTCGTCTCCGCCGCGCGCTGGGCGGCGGGTGAGGACGGGTTCGTCCGGCGGGTCCGGTCGGCGCCGCGGGTGCCGGTGCCGCGGTGAGTGGCTCCCGCGGCCAGTGCGGTGATCACCGGTTCCGTGACATGAGGTGTGCCCGTGCAGGTCATGTCACGCAACCGGTGATCACATCTCGAGGCGGAGCCCGGTGAGCCGGGACGGGCGAGACGTCGACGCGTTGCTCGCCGCCGGCCGCCTGGAGCGCGTCCCACCGGACGCCGAGGCCGCTGCCCGCGCGATCGACGCCGCCCGTCGCCACCTGCGCTCCGCCGAGGTCCTCGCGGACACCGACCCGGACCTCGCCTACACGGCCCTCTACGACGCCATCCGCAAGTCCTGCGCCGCGCTCCTGCTGGCCGACGGTCTGCGCGCGACGAGCCGGGGCGGCCACCTCGCCGTCCAGCAGGCGGTGACGGCCCTGCACGGTCGCGGCGGGCCGCTGCGCTCGTTCGACCGGGTCCGCCGGCAGCGCAACGCCGTCGAGTACCTGGGTGGGGAGGCCGACCCCGAGGACGTCCGCGCCGACCTGGGCGCGGCGGGAGCGATCGTCGACCTGGCCGCGCGGACGCTGCGTCGGGCGCGCTGACGTCGCGTCGAGCGCGCGTTGTCGCCGCCCGCGCGCCGGTTCCGGCGTCGGACGGTCCGCCCGGGTGGTCGGCCCTTCGCGCGTGTCGACCTGATCATGTCGACCCCGATCATGTCGTTGTCGACCTTCCACTATGGTGCTCCGCCATGTTAGCCACGCTCCCCGCGGGCAGCAGGCCGAGCCGTCCCCGACGGATCCGGGCCGGGCTGACCGTGTCGGCACTCGCGCTGCTCGCCGGATGCGGCTCGGCCGACCGTCCACTGCTGCCGAATCTCGCCGGACGGACGCTGGACGACGCCCGGACCGCCGCGACGGCAGCAGGGTTCACCGCGCTCACCTCCCGCGACCTGCTCCGGGCACGCGCACAGCTCGTCGCGTCGAACTGGCGGGTCTGCACGCAGACCCCGGCGGCCGGGCCCGTCGACGGCGACGTCACGGTCGAGCTCGGCGTCGTCAAGACCGACGAGCGGTGCCCGGGTGACGACACCGGTCTGCCCGAACTGGTCGGCGAGACGCTCCCGATCGCGGAGGATGCGGCTCGCGAGGCCGGATTCCCGAGGTTCACCTCGCACGACGCCACGGGTGAGCGCCTTCGGCTCGACGAGCAGGACTGGACCGTCTGCACGCAGACCCCGGCTGCAGGCACCACGGACCGTGAGGTCACGGTCGACGTCGGCGTCGTGAAGTCCGCCGAGCCCTGCCCGGGCGAGACCCGCGCGGCGACGTCCAGCGCCCCGACGACGACGGCGTCACCTCGGCCCGCGCCGAAACCGGCCCCGAAGCCCCAGCCGAACCCGCAGCGCGGCGAGGACCGCGACGACGGCGACGACTCTGGGAGCGGTACGGACCGGCGCACGTCGGAGCCCGATCCCGATCCGCCGTCGAAGCCCCGGTCCGGGCAGAGCGGCCACCCTTGCCTGCCCGGTGAACGCGACGGCGACAACGACGGCTTCTGCGGCGAGGGACGCTGAGCGTGGGGACGGACCGGAGCCAGGGACTCAGTACCCGCCCAGCGGCTCCACCGCCGTCACCCACACGACCGCCTCGCCCCGCTCGTCGGATGCGCCGAGGTCGATCTCGGCACTGATCGCCCAGTCCCGGTCGCCCGCCGGGTCGTCGAACACCTGGCGGACCAGCCAGCGTTGCGGCTCCTCGGTGATCGTGATCATCGACGGCCCGCGGGCGTCCGGTCCGATCCCGATCGAGTCGTGCAGCGCGAAGTAGGGCTCGAGCGCCTCGCGCCAGGAGTCGGCGTCCCAGCCGGCGTCGCGGTCCAGCTCGTCGAGCAGGTCCCACCGGCGCAGCGCCGCCAGCTCCACGCGCCGGAACATCGCGTTGCGCACCAGCACCCGGAACGCCCTCGTGTTGGCTGTGACCGCCTCGGGCCCGGTGTCCAGCGCGGGCCGTTGCACGGGCGCACCGTCCGCACCCGCGGCGAGCTTCTCCCACTCGTCCAGCAGCGACGAGTCCGTCTGGCGCACCAGCTCGCCCAGCCACTCGACGATGTCGGCGAGCTCCTCGGTCTTCGCTTCGTCAGGCACCGTCTGGCGCAGCGCGCGGTAGGTGTCGGCGAGGTAGCGCAGCACGAGCCCCTCGGACCGGGCCAGGCCGTAGAACCCGACGTACTCGACGAAGGTCATGGACCGCTCGTACATGTCGCGGACCACCGACTTGGGCGACAGGCGCGCGTCCTCCACCCACGGGTGCCCGCGCCGGTAGGTCTCCAGCGCGGCGCCGAGCAGCTCCTCCAGCGGCTTCGGGTAGGAGACGTCCTCGAGCAGCGCCATCCGCTCCTCGTACTCGATCCCCTCGGCCTTCATCGCCGCGACGGCCTCGCCGCGGGCCTTCTTCTCCTGCGCGATCAGGACGGCACGGGGATCGTCCAGGGTGGCCTCGATGATCGACAGGACGTCCATCGGGTACTCGGGCGACGCCCTGTCCAGCAGCTCGACGGCCGCGAGCGCGAACGGGGAGAGCGGCTGGTTGAGCGCGAAGTCCAGCTGGAGCCCGCCGACGATCCGCACCCGGCGGCCCGTCGCCGTGCCGTCCTCCCCACCCGCCCCGGCCAGCTCCTCCACGACCCCCGCCGTGCGCAACGCCCGGTAGATCGCGATCGCGCGCAGGATGTGGCGGCGCTGGCGCTCGCGGGGCTCGTGGTTGTCCTCCAGCAGGTGGCGCATCGCGGCGAACGCGTCCCCCGGGCGGGAGATCACGTTGAGCACCATCGCATGGGTGACGGAGAAGTGGCTGGTCAACGGCTCGGGCTGGGCGTTCTGCAGGCGCTCGAACGACCGCTCGGACCAGCCGACGAAACCCTCGGGCGGCTTCTTGCGGACGATCCGCTTCCGCTTCTTCTCGTCGTCACCCGCCCGGGCCAGGAGCCGCGCGTTCTCCACCTCGTGGTCGGGCGCCTCGGCGACCACCGTGCCGACGGTGTCGTAGCCCGCCCGGCCCGCCCGCCCGGCGATCTGGTGGAACTCGCGCGCCTTGAGGCCGCGCACCCGGGTGCCGTCGTACTTGGCGAGCGCGGTGAACAGCACCGTCCGGATGGGGACGTTGATCCCGACGCCGAGGGTGTCCGTCCCGCAGATGACCTTGAGCAGCCCGGCCTGCGCGAGGGTCTCGACCAGCCGCCGGTAGCGCGGCAGCATCCCGGCGTGGTGCACGCCGATGCCGTGGCGGACCAGCCGCGACAGCGTCCGCCCGAACCCGGCGGTGAACCGGAAGTCGCCGATCAGTGCCGCGATCTCGGCCTTCTGCTCCTTCGACGCCACGTTCACACTCATCAGCGCCTGGGCCCGTTCGATCGCCGAGGCCTGCGTGAAGTGCACGACGTACACCGGCGCCTCGTGGGTCTGGAGCAGCTCGGCGATCGTCTCGTGCAGCGGTGTCAGGACGTAGCGGAAGTGCAGCGGGACGGGCCGCTGCACCGAGGTGATCACCGCGGTCGAGCGTCCGGTGCGGCGGGTGAGATCGTCGCGGAAGAAGGTGACGTCCCCGAGCGTGGCGCTCATCAGCAGGAACTGCGCCTGCGGCAGCTCGATCAGCGGCACCTGCCACGCCCAGCCGCGTTGGGGATCGGCGTAGAAGTGGAACTCGTCCATCACGACCGACCCGACGTCGGCGCCCTGACCTGACCGCAGCGCGATGTTGGCGAGGATCTCGGCGGTGCAGCAGATGATCGGCGCCGTCTGGTTGACCGCGGCGTCCCCGGTGAGCATGCCGACGTGCTCTGGCCCGAACACGTCGCAGAGCGCGAAGAACTTCTCGCTGACCAGCGCCTTGATCGGCGCGGTGTAGAACGTGCGACGGCCCGCGCCGAAGGCCGCGGCGTGCGCCGCGATCGCGACCAGCGACTTCCCCGACCCCGTCGGCGTGGAGAGGATCACGTTCGCGCCGGTGACGAGCTCCAGCAGCGCCTCCTCCTGCGCCGGGTAGAGCGAGATGCCCTGCTCCTCGAACGCCCAGTCGGCGAACGCCTCCACCAGCGCGTCGGGATCGGGGGTGGCGGGCAGTCGCGGGGTGAGGGTCATGATGGGCTCAGTATCGCCGCACGGGCTGCTACGGTCCCGTCCGGAGGGCGGTATGACCGGGTTCCTGCGGTTCGACGGAGCGGTGGAGCTCGACCCGGCGATCGACGCCTGGTTCGCCCGGCAGCGTCCCACTCTCGCGGCGCTCGCTCAGCCGTGGTGGGCACGGATGCGCGGCTGCGGGGACGACGTCCGCGAACTGCTCCACGACGGGGTCCCGACGGCCTGTCTGGGCGACGTGCCGTTCGCGTACGTGGGCGCGTACACCGCGCACGCTGCCGTGGGGTTCTTCCACGGCGCGGACCTCGACGACCCGGCCGGGCTGCTGGAGGGTCGCGGACGGCGGATGCGGCACGTGAAGCTGCGGCCCGACGGGGTGGTGGCCGAGGCGGCGCTCGCGGCGCTGGTCGACGCGGCGTACCGCCACGCGTGTGGGCTGGTGGAGGACGGCTGACCGCGTGCCCGTGGGGCCGGAGCTGACCGTGCCCCGGGTGCGGGTGGGTGACCGTGTGCCCGTGGGACGGGCCGACCGTGTGCGCGCGGGAGCTGGCCGCGTGCCCGCCGGGCGGGTGGTTGGCCGTGTGTGCGGGCGGGAGGGTGCTGACCGCCCCCGCGGGGCCGGGGCTGGCCGTGTGCCTTCGCGGGCGAGGCGTGCTGAGGCGCCTGCGGGCGGGTGCGCGGTTCCTGACTCTGCTTCGCAGACCTCGGGCGCGCTTCGCAGATGTTGGCCCGCTGCTTCGCAGACCTTCGGCACGCCTCGCAAGGGCTGCGGCGCCTGCGAGGGGTGCGCGGGCTCTGCGAGGGGTGCGGCGGAGCTGCGAGGTGGCCAGGCCCCGTCCCGGGGCGCCGTCAGCGAAGACGCGGTGACCCGCGCGGTGAGCAAGGCGCGTGACCACCGTGACCGGGCGCGACGACCCGCGCCATCACCCGCCCGGTGACCACCCCGGCGGGCCCGCCGCCGCGGCGTCCACCGAAGGCAGCTGCGCAAGAACGGTCGGGCGCCCACCCCCCGGGTAGGCCACGCTGGTGTGCCATGAGGACCGTCTACTACACCGCCACCACCCTCGACGGGTTCATCGCCGACCCCCGGGACAGCCTCGACTGGCTGTTCGTCCAGGACCAGGAGCCCGGTGGCCCGATGAACTACGAGGAGTTCATCGCGCGCATCGGCGCGATCGCGATGGGCGCCACCACCTACGAGTGGGTCCGGGCGCGGGTCACCGGCGGCACCGAGAAGTGGGCCTACGACATGCCGTCGGTCGTGTTCACCCATCGCGACCTGCCCCCGATCGAGGGTGCCGACGTGCGGTTCGTCTCCGGTGAGGTCCAGGCCGTGCACGCCGAGCTGGTCGAGGCGGCCGCGGGCAGGGACGTGTGGGTGGTCGGCGGCGGCGATCTCGCCGGGCAGTTCGCCGACGCCGGCCTGCTCGACGAGATCGTCGTCTCGATCGCGCCGGTCACCCTCGGGGAGGGCCGGCCGCTGTTCCCCCGCCGCTACGCGCTGCGCACGGAGGAGGTGGCGCGCAACGGTGCCTTCGCCTGCGTCCGCTACAGCGTCGCAGGCCCGCGCTCCACGGACTGGACGGCGTGACGGGCCCGGGGCGGGACCGGCTGCGCGAGCTGATCGACGCCGTCCTCGACGAGGACCACCGCACCCTGCACGACATGGCCCACGGTGCGTACTCCTCGCCGTTCCACTTCAGCCGCAGGC
Organism: Pseudonocardia sp.; assembly: GCF_050246655.1. GTDB lineage: Bacteria > Actinomycetota > Actinomycetes > Mycobacteriales > Pseudonocardiaceae > Pseudonocardia. The sequence goes on along the minus strand of NZ_JBFWVQ010000013.1, from coordinate 5,957 downwards.
TCGCCCGCGACGCCGGCGAGCCGCCGGTCGCGATGCGCCGCCGGGTGGCGCTGGAGCGGGCGGCCTGGCGGCTCGGCCGCGGTGCCTCCGTCACCGAGGTGGCGTTCGAGGCGGGCTACGGCTCGGTGGAGGGCTTCGCCCGCGCCTACGCCCGGGCCTACGGCCACCCGCCGAGCGACACCCCGCGGGCCGTGTCCGTGTCCGGCTCGGCGCACTGGTTGCCCGCCCCCAACGGCATCCACTTCCACTCCCCGGACGGCCTCTGGGTGGAGGGCACGGGCGGCACCTCTGCCGCCGAGGTGACGGCGCTGCTCGTGCACCAGGACGTCGACGACGTGCGCGCCCTCGTGGACCTCGCCAAGGGCCTCGACGCGGACGCCTACGCCCGCGACCGGCTACCCGGGTTCACGCTGCTGCACTGGGCCGGTCCGGAGGGCTCGATCAAGGCGCTGCTCAACCGCTGCGTCGGCACCTACGAGATCTGGCTCGCCTCGATCGAGGGTGCGGACCATCCCGGCCGCATCGCCGAGGACTCCGACGCGGGGGAGCTCTCCGCCCGCCTGGACGCCGTCGCGCCGCGCTGGCTCGGCTGGGTGCGCGAGACGGAGCGCCGGGGCGCCTGGGGCGACCGGCTCGTCGACGCGCTGTGCGACCCGCCGGAGAGCTTCGTGCTGGGCAGCGTGCTCGCCCACGTCCTGGCCTACTCCGCGCAGCGGCGCGGGCTCGTGCGGGCGCTGCTGCGCCAGGCCGGGATGGAGGTGGGGGAACCGGTACGCCCCGGCGGCCCACCCGATCCGGTCCGCGACGGTGACCCGATCGAGTGGTTGCGCCGCCACGCTCCCTGAGACCCGGACCGACCACCCGATCGGGCCCCACTAGCGTGGGACGGGTGACGGGCCGTGCAGCTTCAGGAGCCGCGGCCACCATGCCCGACCTGGTCGAACCCATGCTCGCCGGCAGCGGCGAGTTTCCCGGCGGCCCGGACTGGTCGGTCGAGTTCGCCTGGGAGGGTCTGCGCGTCGTCGCGCACGTGACCGCGCAGCGGGTGCGGCTGCGCAGTTCCTCGGGCCGCTCACTGGCGTCGATCTTCCCGGACCTGGAGACGGCGCTGCGCGCGGTCGCGCCCCGCGGCGGGGTGATTCTGGACGGGACGGTGGTGGCCCAGGGCCCCTCGGGGACGCCGCGCCGGCGGGCCCTGCAGAGCCGTGCGGGGACATTCCGGCCGTCGGAGGCCCTGATGCGGCGGGTGCCCGTCGCGTTCCTCGTCGGGGACGTGCTGTGGCACGACGGTCGCTCCACGCTCGACCTGCCCTACCGGGCGCGCCGCGAGCTCGCCGAGGGTCTGCGCACCGACGAGCCCGCCGTGTGGCTGACCCCGACCTTCCCCGCCACCGAACTGGGCCCCGTCATGCACGCCGCGGACCAGCACGGCGTCGACGCGCTCTTCGCCCGCCAGCTCGACGCGCCGTACCGGCCGGGGCGGCGGTCGAGGCACTTCCTGCGGCTGCCGGTGCGCCGGGTGCGGCAGGTCGTCGTCGGCGGGTTCAGCCCGGCCGATCCGCGCCGTCCGGAGAGCGCCATCGGCGCGCTGCTGCTCGGGGTGCCCGAGACGGGCGGGCTGCGGTACGTCGGGCGGGCCGGGCTGCGCGACGCCGCGGACCGGGGCGCGGTCGCCGCGGCCCTGCCCGGGCTGCGCCGCGCGCACTCGCCGTTCACCGCACCGCTGCCGCGCGAGATCGCCGAGTCCGCGGTGTGGATGGCGCCGCAGCTGGTGGGGCGGGTCGAGTACGCCGACCGCATGCCGGACGGGCGGCTGCGCCTGCCGACGTGGCGGGGCCTCGTCCCGGACGGCGAGATCGACCCGGCGCAGCTCGTCGAGGTGACGCCTGCGCCGCCCGCGGAACCCACCCCGGACGCGACGGCCGTCCGGCCCGCTGCGGAACCGCCGGCCGCGCCGCCGGCCGAATCGCCCGCCGGGACCGCGACCCGGCCGGCTCCCGGACCGGCTGCGGAACCGGCCGGGGAGCAGGCCGGGGCGACACGCGGCGCGCACGCGCAGCCCACCGACGAAGCCGCCGCCGAGCCCATCACCGATCCCACGGCTGAGCCCACCGACGAGCCCACGGCTGAGCCCACCGACGAGCCCACGGCTGAGCCCACCGACGAGCCCACGGCTGAGCCCACCGACGAGCCCACCGACGAGCCCACCGCCGATCCCACCATCGAGCGCAGGCGCCTGGAGCAGCACTTCTTCTACAACTCGCTCAACACGATCGCCTCCGTGATCCGCACCGACCCCGCCCGCGCCCGCGACCTCCTGCTCGGCTTCGCCGACCTCAACCGAGCCACGGACCGCACCGCGGCCACGACCACGCTCGGCGAGGAGCTGGCGGCCGTCCGCGCCTACCTCCAGCTCGAACAGGCCCGCTTCGGCAAGCGCTTGCGCGTCGACGTCGACGTGGACGAGGCCCTGCACGCCCTCGCGCTCCCGCCGCTCGCGCTGCTGGAGGCCGTCCGCGCCACCGTCCAGGAACGCATCGAGCCGCGTCCCGAGGGCGGCACGCTGGTCGTGCGCGCCGCGCTCCGGGGGGAGTGCACGATCGCGGTGGACGGCGACCCGCCGCACTCCCGCGTTCCCGTCGGGCCGGGATCGGCCTGACACCTGGCGGAACAGGGCAGAACCGTCATCCGGCGGATACCCGCGCTCCCTGATCGACTCGGTACCGTTCGCGCATGCTGGGTCTCCCCGACGGAACGCGCGCGTGCCTGTTCGACCTCGACGGGGTCATCACCGACACCGCGAGCGTCCACGCCGCAGCCTGGAAGCGGATGTTCGACGAGTTCCTGCGGCGCTGGTCGGCCGCGCACGACGTGCCGTTCCGGCCGTTCGACACCACCACGGACTACGGCCCCTACGTGGACGGGAAGCCGCGGCTGGACGGCACCCGGGGGTTCCTGGCGTCGCGGGGGATCACGCTGCCCGAGGGCGGTCCCGGCGACGCCCCGGACGCCGACACGGTGTACGCCCTGTCCGCGCGCAAGAACGCCATGGTGCAGGAGCTGATCGCCACCGAGGGCGTCGAGGTCTACCCGGGGTCGGTGCGCTACCTCCACGCCGTGCGCGCCGCCGGGCTGCACACGGCGCTGGTGTCGTCCTCGGCGAACGCCGCGACGATCCTGGACGTCACCGGGCTGGCCGACCTCATCGACGTGCGGGTGGACGGGGTCACCGCCAAGGAGCGCGGCCTGCCCGGCAAGCCCGCCCCGGACACGTTCCTGGCCGCCGCCGCCGATCTCGGCGTGTCGCGCGAGCAGGCCGTCGTCTTCGAGGACGCGCTGGCGGGCGTCGAGGCCGGCCGCGCGGGCGGGTTCGGCGCCGTCGTCGGCGTGAACCGGCTCGACCAGGCCGACAAGCTGCGTGAACACGGGGCCGACGTCGTCGTCTCCGACCTCGCCGAGCTACTGGAGGAGCGGTGAACCCGGAGCCCCGCCCGTTCGCCATCGAGCCCTGGACGATCCGCGAGACGCGGCTCTCGCTGGACGGGCTGGGCCAGACCGAGTCGGTCTTCGCGCTCTCCAACGGCCACATCGGCCTGCGGGGCAACCTCGACGAGGGCGACCCGCACGCCCTGCCCGGCACGTACCTGAACTCGTTCTACGAGCGCCGCCCGCTGCCCTACGCCGAGGGCGGCTACGGCTACCCCGAGTCCGGGCAGACAATCATCAACGTCACCAACGGGAAGATCATCCGCCTGCTGGTCGACGACGAGCCGTTCGACCTGCGCTACGGCACCCTGCGCCGCCACGAACGCGTGCTCGACATGCAGGCCGGGATGCTCACGCGCGACGTCGAGTGGGTCTCGCCCGCGGGCCGCGTGGTGCGGGTGCGCTCGGAGCGGCTCGTGTCGCTCACGCAGCGGGCGGCCGCGGCGATCGCGTACGAGGTGGAGGTCGTGGACCGGCCGGTGCTGCTTGTGGTGCAGTCCGAGCTGGTGGCCAACGAGCAGCTGCCCGAGCACGACGACGAGGGCGACCCCCGGATCGAGGAGGCACTCACCGACCCGCTGATCTCCGAGCTGCACCGCAGCGACGTCGCGGGCACGACGCTCGTGCACCACACGCGCAGCTCCGGGCTGCGGGTCGGCGCCGCCACCGACCACGAGGTGACGGGCCCCGATCACAAGATCTCCTCCGAGGCCACGGAGGACACCGGCCGCACCACGATCATCGCCCGCATCGAGCCCGGCCAGGTGCTGCGCATCGTCAAGTACCTCGCGTACGGCTGGTCGGCCCGCCGCTCCCTGCCCGCCGTGTACGACCAGGTCGGCGCCGCGCTCGCCGCCGCCCGCTACACGGGCTGGGACGGGCTGGTCGCCGAGCAGCGCGCCTACCTCGACGAGTTCTGGGCCACCGCGGACATCGAGATCGAGGGCGACGCCGAGCTGCAGCAGGCCATCCGTTTCGCGATCTTCCACGTTCTGCAGGCCGGGGCCAGAGCCGAGCGGCGCGCCATCGGCGCCAAGGGCCTCACCGGCCCGGGCTACGACGGCCACACCTTCTGGGACACCGAGACGTTCTGCCTGCAGGTGCTCACCCACCTCGCCCCCCGTGCGGCGGCGGACGCCCTGCGCTGGCGGCACTCCATCCTGCCGCTGGCCTACGAGCGCGCCGAGCAGCTCGGCCTCAAGGGCTCGGCGTTCCCGTGGCGCACCATCCGCGGTCAGGAGTGCTCGGGCTACTGGCCCGCTGGCACCGCGGCATTCCACATCAACGCCGACATCGCCGACGCCGTCCGCCGCTACGTGGCGGCCACCGGCGACGTCGAGTTCGAGAAGGAGGTGGGTCTCGAACTGCTCGTGGCGACGGCGCGGCTGTGGCGCTCGCTCGGCCACCACGACGCGAGCGGCCGCTTCCGCATCGACGGCGTGACCGGCCCGGACGAGTACTCCGCGATCGCGGACAACAACGTCTACACCAACCTCATGGCGCAGCTGAACCTGCGCGTGGCGGCGGAGACCGCCGCCCGCCACTCCCGCCTCGCGGCCCGGCTCGGCGTGAACGCCGAGGAGATGGCGAGCTGGCGCGACGCCGCGAACTCCATGCTCATCCCCTACGACGAGAACCTCGGCGTACATCCCCAGTCCGAGGGCTTCACCCACCACGAGCTGTGGGACTTCGAGGGCACCAAGCCCGCGTCCTACCCGCTGCTGCTGAACTTCCCCTACTTCGACCTGTACCGCAAACAGGTCGTCAAGCAGGCCGACCTCGTGCTGGCCATGCAGCTGCGACCGGACGCGTTCACACACGAGCAGACGGTCCGCAACTTCGCCTACTACGAGGCCATCACCGTGCGGGACTCGTCGCTCTCGGCCTGCAGCCAGGCCGTCATGGCCGCCCGGACCGGTCACCTCGAGCTGGCCTACGACTACCTCGCGGAGTCCGCGCTCATCGACCTGCACGATCTCGCGGGCAACACCGACCACGGCGTGCACATCGCGTCCATGGCCGGCACGTGGATGGCGATGGTGGCCGGGTTCGGCGGGATGGTGTGCGACGGGGACGGCCTGCGGTTCGCCCCGCGCCTGCCACCCGCGCTCACCCACGTCACGTTCGGGATGCGCTGGCACGGCAGGCGGTTGCGGGTGCACATCACCCGCGAGGAGGTCGAGTACCGGCTGATGGACGGCCTGCCGATGCGGCTGCGCCACCACAGCGAGCCCGTCGCCCTCGCGGACGCTCCCGTGGTGCTCCCGATCCCGGTGGCGGACCCCGTCGAACCGGTCGAGCAGCCGGCGGGGCGGGCCCCGAAGTCGCGCCATCCCGGGACCGTCTGACCCGAAGCGGTTCGGCGAGCGTGCACCCCGTCAGGTCCGAACCGGACTCCGTGCACACTCGGGGCAACACAGGGCAAGTCAGTCCGCGTGCTCCAGCACCGCAGCCAGCGGGCCGGGAGGCTC
>NZ_JBFWVQ010000012.1:0-95180 GCF_050246655.1 Pseudonocardia sp. | reverse complement strand
GCGTTCGTCCAACTCAGTTGGACGAACGCGCCGCTCGTTGCGCGGGAGCTCAGCCCGTGTTCTCGTTCGTCCCGACGATCACCGCGCGGGCGAGCGTGTGGAAGAAGAGGTTGAACCCGAGGTAGGCCGGGGTGGCACCCTCGGGAAGGCCGAGCGACTCGACGTCCACCGCGTGCACGGCGAACCAGTAGTGGTGCACGCCGTGCCCGGGCGGCGGGGCCGAGCCGAGGTAGCGGGCCAGGCCCGCGTCGTTGGCCAGGGTGACCGCGCCCTCCGGGAGCCCGCTGCCCTTCTCGTCACCCGCGTTCGTGGCCAGCGAGGTGACCGACACCGGGATGTCGGCCACCGCCCAGTGCCAGAAACCCGATCCGGTGGGCGCGTCCGGGTCGTAGCAGGTGACCGCGAAGGACTTCGTCTCCGCGGGGAAGCCGCTCCACGACAGCTGCGGCGAGACGTCCTCACCGCCCGCGTCCATGATCCCGGAGAGCTGGGCCGCCGGGAGCTGGGCGCCGTCGCTGACGTCGGTGCTGGTGAGCGTGAAGGAGGGGACCTGGGGGAGGTCCGCGAAGGGGTCGCGCGACATGGGTCCACGCTAGTGCTCCCGACGTGCGCCGTCTCGCCACGCGGGGCACGCTGGGCCGACCGGACGACGCGGGGAGGCCGCCATGCGCGACGTCGAGACCACGAGCCCGGCCCAGCTGCGACGGGTGGCCGTCGCGAGCGCGGTCGGCACGACCATCGAGTGGTACGACTACTTCATCTACTCGACCGCCGCGGCGCTGGTGTTCGGCTCGCAGTTCTTCTCCTCGCTCTCGCCGGTCTCGGGGACGCTCGCGGCGTTCGCGACCCTCGGCGTCGGCTTCCTCGCCCGTCCCGTCGGGGGCGTGCTGTGGGGGCACTTCGGGGACCGGCTGGGCCGCAAGGGGATGCTCGTCGCGTCGCTGCTGCTCATGGGGTTCGCCACCGTCGGGGTGGGGTTGCTGCCCACCTACGAGCAGATCGGGCTCGCGGCGCCGATCCTGCTCGTCGTGCTGCGGATGCTGCAGGGTCTGTCCGCGGGCGGCGAGTGGGGCGGCGCGGCGCTGATGGCCGTCGAGCACGCGCCGGCGGGACGGCGCGGGCGCTACGGCTCGTTCTCCCAGGTCGGCGTGCCTGCGGGGCTGATTCTCGCCCAGCTCGCCTTCGTGGGTGTCGGGGCTGCGCTCACCGACGAGCAGTTCTCGTCGTGGGGCTGGCGGCTGCCGTTCCTGTTCAGCATCGTGCTGGTCGGCGTCGGCCTGTTCGTGCGGCTGCGGATCGAGGAGAGCCCGGTGTTCCGGGCCCTGCGCGCCGAGCAGGCCCGCAGCCGCCGACCCGTGATCGACGTGTTCCGGGAGCGGCCCCGCGAGCTGCTGCTCGCGACGCTCAGCTTCGTCGCGAACACGGCCATCGGCTACGTCTTCCTCGCCTACCTGCTCTCCTACGGCACCTCGGTGCTGAAGGTCCCGCGCACGACGATGCTCGTGGTCGTGATCGTCGGCAGCGTGTCGTGGCTCGTCTTCATCGTCGCGGGCGCGGTCTGGTCGGACCGGGTCGGGCGCACGCCCGTCTACCGCGTCGGCTCGTGGGCGCTCGTGCTGTGGCCGGTGCCGTTCTTCTGGCTGATCGACACGCGCGCCACCGCGTTGATGATCGTCGCCGTCGTGGTGCTGACGGCGGGGCTCGGCCTGTCGTACGGGCCGCAGTCGGCGCTGTTCGCGGAGATGTTCGAGGCCAGGTTCCGCTACAGCGGCGCCTCGTTCTCCTACGCGATGGGCGCGGTGCTCGGCGGCGGGTTCGCCCCGCTCATCGCGGTGTGGCTGCAGGCGTCGACGGGGACGTCGCTGTCCGTGTCGGCGTACATGGTCGCCGTCGGGCTGGTGAGCCTCGCGGCGGTCTACGCGATCCGGGAACCCGGCATGATGCGCGAATGAGCTCACGGGCGCACGAGGTCGCCGACGCGTTGTTCGACCGGCACGCCGCCGTCTTCGGCGCGGACCTGCCCGTCTACCGCGGCCACGTGCACCGGGTGATCGGGCTCGTGGAGCACCAGGTCGGCGTGCCCGCCGCGGCGGCGGACGCATTCGGCACCGCCGCGTTCTTCCACGACGCCGGGATCTGGTTCGACCACACGTGGGACTACCTGCCGCCGTCCACCCGCCGGGCCGTGGACGCGTTGGCCGACCCCACCCAGGCCGACCTGGTGACGGCTCTGATCGGCGAGCACCATCGCCTCCGTCCGGCGCGCCACCCGGACCCGCTCGTGGAGGCCATGCGCCGGGCCGATCTCACCGACATCACCGCCGGGCTCGTCGGCTGCCCCGGCGTGCCACGGTCGGCGTTCCGTGCGCTCGCCGCCGAGTACCCGGACGCCGGCTTCCGCCCGATGCTGCTGCGCGCGTTCGGGCGCGGCCTGCGCGAGGCGCCGTGGCGGCCGGCGCCGATGCTCAAGCTGTGACCCGCGGGTCGACTACGCGACGATCACCGGGATCGTCGGCTGCAGCACCGCCTCGGTGAGCGCCTCGGTGCGCAGGTGCGTGCCCCGCTGGTAGCCGGGATCGCGCACCATGTCCGAGAACGCCTTCCGGCTCGGGTAGGAGACCAGTAGCACCGCGTCCCAGGCCTGCCCGTCCTCCGCGACCACGGCGTCCGTGCCTCGCCCGTAGTACAGGACTCGGGCGCCGACGGCCTCGGCGTGCGGCGTGAAGTGGGCGATGTACTCGTCGTAGCGGGCCTCCCCGCCCTGGGCGAAGCGCAGCAGGTTCAGCATGACGATCGGCTGGTCCGGACCCGCGGCGACGAACGCCTTCATCGCGGGCCCGGTGGGGTTGACGGCCATGGCGTCGATTCTGGCGGCCGGTTGCCGTCCCGGCCGATCGGGCACTCACGGGGAGTGCAGGAGTGGGTGTTCGGGATCGTCGACCGGCTCGGGTCGGCCGGGGTCGGCCTGCTGATCCTGCTCGAGAACCTGGTCCCACCCGTCCCGTCGGAGGTGGTGCTGCCGCTCGCGGGGTTCCGCGCGAGCACCGGCACCCTGAACCTGGTCACGGTCTGGCCCGCCGCGACCGCCGGGTCCGTCGTCGGGGCGCTGCTGCTGTACGGGCTGGGCGCGTGGCTGGGCTACGACCGGCTGCACGACCTGTCGCGGCGGCGCTGGTTCGTCCTGTTCGGACGCCGCGACCTCGAACGCGGGAAGCGCCTGTTCGACGACCACGGCTCGAAGCTCGTGCTGCTCGGGCGGATGGTGCCGTTCGTCCGCAGCGTCGTCTCGGTGCCCGCGGGCGTCGCGGGGATGCCGCTGGGCCGGTTCGCGCTGCTCACGGCGATCGGCAGCGGGATCTGGAACGCCCTGTTCCTCGGCCTGGGGTGGTGGCTGGGGCAGCGGTGGGAGATCGTCGAGGCCTGGACGGGGCCCGTCGGTGTCGTCGTGACGATGGCCGCGCTGGCGGGCCTGGGCTGGCTGATGGTGCGCAGGCTCCGCTCGCCGGTTCCCGCATCGGAACGGTGATCACGGGCGGTCACGCCAGGCAGGCCCGGACCACCGCGGCAGGGTCGCCGCTGCGCTCGTACTCGGCCCGTTGCCGCGCCGCCCCGGTGCCCCGCGCCAGCACCGCCGCCAGCAGGTCGCGCACCGTGTCGAGATCGTTCGCGTCCTCCAGGGCCGGGCGGACGTGTGCCACGAGCGCCTCCAGCACGGCCCCCGCGGGGGCGGGCCGCCAGGTCGCGGGATCGAGCAGCACCCCGTCCGTCCCGGACCGGGCGGCCCGCCACGCCGCGAGCCGCAGCACCTCGGTGCGGACGGGATCGGCGGGCTCGCCGTCGCGCCACTCCCGCACCGCCGTCTCGACCAGCCCCCGCACCAGCGCGGCGACCAGGACGGCGTCCTCGGGGAGCAGGCACACGTCGGCGACCCGCACCTCCAGCGTCGGGTGCCGCCGGGACAGCCGGGCGTCGAAGTAGACCATCCCCTCGTCGATGACGGTGTCGGTGGCGACGAGCGTGTCGACCAGCTCGCGGTAGACCGCCGCGGACCCGAACGGCGCGTACGGGCCCGCGGTCGGCCAGCGTGACCACACCTGGCTGCGATAGCTCGCGTACCCGGAGTCTGCGCCCTGCCAGAACGGCGAGTTCGTGCTCAGCGCGAGCAGCGGTGCGAGCCACGGACGGATCCGGTCCAGGGCGGCGACGCCCTCGTCGGCGTCGTCGATCGCCACGTGGACGTGGCAGCCGCAGGTGAGCTCCTCGGACACCGTGAGCCCGAACCGCCTGCCCATCTCGACGTAGCGTCGCGACGACGACAGCGTGGGCTCGACGGGCACGGGCGAGGTGGCGAGCGGCGCGATCGCGACCCCGACCTCGGCGGCCGCCGCCACCGCGGCGGCGCGTGCCGTACGCAGGTCCGTGCCCAGGTCAGCAAGGGTGGCGCAGGGCGTCGTGCCGGTCTCGATCTGCTCGCGCTGCAGCTCGGTGGTCATGTCGGGCGCGTCGCCGGAGGCGTCCAGGACGAGCCCGCCGACCGCTCGCGGCCGCCCCGTAGCGCGATCGACGATCAGGAACTCCTCTTCGACACCGACGGTCCGCACGGGCACGTCGGAAGTATCGCCGGTCGGGCGGTTGGCGCGATCGGCGCAGGCGGCGGAGGCATCCGGAGTCGAACGCTTGTGCGCCGCACCCGCGTCGGCGAAGCTCGCCGGGTCGGGTCCCCGGGACGAGGTGGGTCGTGGAACGTATGCAGGCCGGGGTGGGTGACTGGGCCGAGGACGACCGGAGATTCACCGTCGAGGCGGGCGCCGGACCCGGAACGGGGGACGCCGTGGAGTTCGCCGACACGCTCGGACCGCTGGCGCAGGAGTTCGTCAAGCTCGCCGAGACGCTGATGGACGACACGACGGTGCTCGGCGTCCTGAGCCGGGTCGTGACGGCCGCCAAGGCCGTGGTCCCGGGTGCGGACCTGGTCAGCGTCACGATGCGGACCGCCACCGGTGGGTTCGAGACGCCGGTGCGCACGGACCTGCTCGCGGTGCGGCTCGACGAGCTCCAGTACCGCTTCACCGAGGGCCCGTGCGTGGCGGCGACGCTCGCGCGGGGTCTCGGCGTCACGTTCGACGCGGACGTCGGCGCCGGTCGGCAGTACCCGCGGTGGGGTCCCGCCGCGGCGTCGGCGGGGGTGCACAGCGTGCTCGCGGTGGGGCTGTTCCCCGGTGGGGGCGCGGATCGGCTGGGCGCGCTGAACGCCTACTCGCGCCGCCGCGCAGGCCTCGACGAGAACGACCGGGACCTGCTGCTGGTGCTCGCGGCGCACGCGTCGACGGCGCTGGCAGCCACCGCAGCGACCGACGCGGCCGAGCTGGAGGCCGCGCAGCTGCGGGAGGCGCTGCGCAGCCGCGACGTCATCGGGCAGGCGAAGGGCATCCTCATGGAGCGGCGCGGCTGCTCGGAGGACGAGGCGTTCGAGACGCTCCGCCGGGCCTCGCAGTCGCTCAACGTGAAGCTCGCCCGGGTGGCGGAGACGCTCGTGGAGAACCGCGGGCGGCTCTAGGGTCGGCTGCGCGGCTAGTACTCGTACGGGTCCGGCGGTGCGGGGACCACCTGCACGCTCGTGACGACGAGCGTCGGGACGAACCGGTTCGCGGCGGTCGCGGATCCCGGCTCGACGTGACCGCGCACCCGTAGCCACGTGTCCTGCTGCGGCGTGCCCGTGTCGCCCGCGAGGTGCAGGCGGTGCGGGCGGGCGTCGGCGGCGCAGCAGGCGATGTGCAGGCGCACGAGGTCGACGGCGGCGCCGCGGCGGACGACGAATCCCGTCACGGCCACCTCGCGGCCGTCGAGGCCACCCGCCGGGCCCGCGACGGCCCGTGCGACGACCTCGCCCAGCGGGGGCTCCGGCAGGCCGCGGGGAAGGGGGTCGAAGGTGGCCGTCGCCGCGATCGGGTTGGCGTCCCCGGCCCGGGTGACAGCGTCAGCGCCGAGTGCGGGCGGCGGCACCAGGGCGAGGGCGAGAACGGGGAGCAGCAGCAACCACGGCACGTGGCGGTCCGGTCCGGCGTGGTCGTCGTGCTCCGGGGCCCGGCGCTCGCGCCACAGCGCGAGCCCCGCGAGCAGGATCATCGCCACACCCGCGCCGAGCAGCAGCCACCGGTGGTCCGGCCGCACGTAGCGCAGGAACGTGCCGTCCAGCGCGATGCGCGCCAGCGCGCCGCCGAGCAGCAGCAACAGCGTGTGCCGGGCCTCGCGGCTCATCGCGCCCCGATCACGACGAGCCCGACCCCGATCGCGCACCCCACTGCGACCGCGAACGTCGCCGGTGCGAACCGCAGCGCGAACGCCCGCCCGAACGTCCCGGCCTGCAGGGCGGCCAGCTTGACGTCCACCGCGGGCCCGACGACGAGGAAGACCAGCCGCGGGAGCAGCGGCAGCGCCGATAGCGACGCCGCGACGAAGGCGTCCGCCTCGCTGCACAGCGCCAGGACCACCGCGAGCACGGCCAGCACCGCGACCGCGAGGACCAGCCGTCCCGCGAGCGCCTCGGTCCACGACGCCGGCACCAGCACGCCGAGGACGGCCGCGACCAGCGCGCCGAGCACGAGGAACCCGCCCGCAGCGACGAGGTCCTGGCGGGCCGCGTCGGCGAACGCGCTCCAGCCGCGGCCACCGCAGGCGCCGGAGGGGACCCTGGCGGTGATCCACTCCGAGCGCCCGTACCGCTGCCAGAGCCAGCCCATGACGCATGCGGTGGCGAGCGAGGCGGCGAAGCGGGCGACCACCATCCCCGGCTCGCCGGGGAACGCGATCGCCGTGGACACGAGCACGACCGGGTTCACCGCGGGCGCGGCGAGCAGGAACGCCAGCGCCGCCGCCTCCGGCACGCCGCGGCCCAGCAGCCGTCGCGCCACGGGCACCGACGCGCACTCGCACCCGGGCAGCGCGAGGCCCGCGAGACCCGCCACCGGCACGGCCGCGCCCGCCCGCGACGGCAGCGCCCGTCGGAGCACCCCGGCCGGGACGAACGCCGCGATCGCGGCCGACAGCAGCACGCCGAGCACCAGGAACGGCAGCGCCTGAACGCACACCGCGACGAACACCGTCGCCACGGTGGCGACCGCGGGCGCGGACAGCGCCTCGGCCAACCAGGGCCGGGCCACGATCGCGGCGACCAGCACGGCGGCGACCACGTGGACGGAGGTGAGCCGCGCCCGGCCCGCGATGATCGTCATGCCGCGGATGATGGCAGCGCGACCGGGCCGCCCGTGGCGGATCGGAGGAACGCACGTGCGGGCACCCGGTCGGTACCGCGTCGGACGGACCGGGTGCCCTCCGGACCGCTCCCGGAGATCAGCGGGGACCGGGAGCGACCGGGACCGGGGGAGGTGTCCGGCGCAGGCGGCCCGCCGCGCAGCGGGGCCGGTGCAGGACGTCGTGTCCGGGCCGGAGCGTACGCACGATCGCGACGGCGCCACCGGTGGCCTCGTGGCGGCGGATCCAGTCGTGGATGGCGTCCGAGGCGGGGCCGTCGAGGTACTCGACGCCGAGGCGCACCGTCACCAGCGCCCGCTCGGGGACCTCGGCGAGCACCCGGGTGAGCCTCGGCAGCCCGAGGAAGGTGAGCGAGCCCGTGACCGTGACCCGCCAGCGCCGCCCCGTCGGGTCGTCGGCCGCCCGCTCGGCGTGGACCTGGGCCCGCACCACCCGGACCAGCACGAGCACCAGGGCGAGGACGATGCCGGCGACCACGCCCTCCAGGAGGCCGAGGAGCACCACGCCCAGCGTCGTCGCGGCGTAGACCGCGAGTTCCCCGTCACGGCGCGCCGTCCGGATGTGGGCGACCTTCACCAACTGCAGCCCGATGACGACGAGCAGCCCGGCGAGCGCCGCGAACGGGATCTGCTCCACGACGCCGACCAGCAGGACGGAGAACAGCAGCGCCCAGACGCCGTGCAGGATCGTCGAGGCCCGCGAGCGGGCGCCCGCGGTCACGTTGGTGGCACTGCGGACGATCACGCCGGTGACCGGTAGCCCGCCGAGCGCCCCGGACGCGACGTTCGCGGCACCCTGCCCGAGGAGCTCCCGGTCGAACCGGGTGCGCGGGCCGTGGTGCATCCGGTCCACAGCGACGGCCGAGAGCAGGCTCTCCACGCTCGCGACCAGCGCGATCGTCACGACTGCGATCGCGAACGCCGGCCATCGCCCGTCCGGCAGCAGGGGCGGGCCGATCGCGTCGAGGACGTCGCCCGGCAGCTCGACGCGTGCGACGTCCAGGCCCGCGGCCGCGGCGAGCAGGGTCGCCGAGACGATCGCGACGAGCGCCCCCGGCAGGCATCGCGACATCGCCGGGATGCGCGACCAGACCAGCAGCAGCGCGATCACCAGCCCCCCGACCAGCACCGCGGGCAGGTGCGCTGAGAACACCGCTGCGGGCAGGGCCACCAGGCCCTCGACGGTGCCCGGCTGCTGCGGCCCGCCGAGCAGCACGTGGATCTGTTGGACGGCGATCGTCACGCCGATGCCCGCGAGCATGCCGTGCACCACGACGGGCGAGACGGCGAGCGCGACCCGGGCGACGCGCAGCGAGCCGAGCAGGATCTGCAGGAGCCCCGCCGCGACGGTGACCGCGCAGGTCACCGCCCAGCCGAACTCCGCGACGACCTCCGCGACCACGACCGTCAAGCCCGCTGCCGGGCCGCTGACCTGCAGCGGTGAGCCGCCGAGCGCCCCGGCGACGACACCGCCGACGACGGCGGCGACGAGGCCAGCCATGATCGGCGCGCCCGAGGCGACGGCGATGCCGAGCGAGAGCGGGATCGCGACGAGGAACACGACGAGCGAGGCGGGCAGGTCGTGGCGGACGAGATCGGTCCACCGTCCCGTGGCGGGAGCGGGATCGAGGCGGTGCGTCAACGGTCCTCCGGAGCCGGGTGCCTGAGGGCCGTGCCGGGGCACGGTCGTCGGGCCGGCACGGACTGGTGCACCGTCGAGGCTGCCCATCCCCTGTGATCACGAGATGACGCGCTGATCATCATCAGCCGGTCGGGCGACCCGCTTCACTCAGCCGCATGATCATCTACGTGAGGGTTCTCACCACCGATCGGGGAACTCCGGCGCAGCATCCGGTACTCGCGGATCACCAGCACGAGGATCAGCGCGTCGAGCGCCGCCAGCACCGGCAGCACGAGCGACCCGTGCGTGACGGCGCGGTACAGCTCGAAGGCCACGAACGCCCCGAGGACCACCGCCGCCACCGGGTAGGCGGGCAGCCATCGCCGCAGCAGCGCCACCACCAGGCCCAGCTTCAGCAGCCCGTGCAACCCGAGGTACACCACCGCGAAGGTGCGGCTCCCGTCCGCGAATGCGTCGGTGACCGTCTCGAGGTGGCGTGCGATCGCGCCGTGCGAGGAGCCGAGCATGTCGCGGACCAGCACGTCCGCCACGAGTCGGTGCAGGGTCACGGCCGGTAGGAGCGCCAGGACGACGGCGGTGACCAGCTCGGCCGCCCCGTCCACGCCCTTCAGCAGCAGTGCCGCGCGGAACAGCCGGTCCACCTTCGTGCGCCCCACGGCCTCCGTCATCGACGCCCCTCTCCGTCGGGACCAGTGTGCGAGCCGCACCGGGGTGCCGGGTGAGCCGGGAAGGGTGAACAGTGCACCGCGAGAGGGACGTCGGCGTCGGCGTCGGCGCCGCCCCGTCCCACCCGACCGATGACTTGCGCCGCCCCGCCCGGTCCTACCGCCATGAGCACCCTCGTCCTCGTCCCCGGCGCAGGCGGCACAGCGTGGTACTGGCACCGCCTCGTCCCGGAGCTCGCCGCCCGCGGACACACCGCGGTCCCCGTCGAGCTCCCCGCGGCCGACGACTCCGCCGGGCTGGCGGAGTACGCCGACGCGATCGTCGAGGCCGCCCGCGACCTGCAGGACGTGGTCCTGGTCGCCCAGTCCTTCGGCGGGATGTCAGCGCCGCTGGTGTGCGCGCGCCGTCCGGTGCGCGGGCTGATCATGCTCAACGCGATGGTCCCGCGACCGGGGGAGACGCCGGGCGAGTGGTGGGGGAACACCGGTCACGCGGCGGCGCGCCTGGCGCAGGCCCGGGCCGCGGGGCGGTCGGAGGAGAGCCTTGCCGATCTCGTCGACGCGTTCTTCCACGACGTCCCGCCGGAGATCACGGCGGAGGCGTTCGCGCAGGGCGAGCCGGTCCAGTCGGACACGCCGCTGGCGAAGCCGTGGCCGCTGCCGGCCTGGCCCGACGTGCCGCTGGAGATCATCCACGGCCGCGAGGACCGCTTCTTCCCCCTGGAGTTCGCCGAACGGGTGGCGGCGGAACGGCTGGGATCACCGCTTCGGGTGATCCCGGGCGGCCACCTGGTGGCATTGAGTCGTCCGGCGGAGCTCGCCGACGCGATCGACGACGTGATCACGCGTCACGGCTGGTGATCGTCGGCAACTCTCTTGGGTCTGTCCCGCGTGAGGGTGACGTGAAACCCTGATCAGGTGATGTTGCCGTGTCAAGCATCGACACGCGGGGTGGATCTGTGAGCTCCGCCGAGATTCCCGAGCAGCGGCACGGCGAGCGCTCCGCGGACCGGCTCAGGGTCGCGGTCGATGAGGCCGCGCTGATCTGCGACGCCGAGTGGCGGCGCGATCGCGAGCAGCGGGTGGCCACCGCGCTGGGCCCGGACCTGTGGGACCAGGCCCGCGCTGCGGACGGCCTCTGCGAGGACGTGGCCGACCTGGCGGGGCGGCTCGCGCAGCTCACGGCGGAAGGCGACCGCGCGACCGACCGCGTCCTCACGGCACGGATGCTGGAGCGGCTGCGGCACCCGGGGACGAGCAAGCTGGTCACGCGCACGCTCGCCGCGCAGACGGTCCCCGCCCCGTCGACGTCGACGGTCCTGCTGGTGCACGCGATGCGGGCCCTCGGGGTGCTGCACTGCGTGCTGCGGGCGGACGACGAGCCCCACGGGCGCGTGCGCGTGCTCGCCCGCTGCCGGTGCCTCTGGCCGCTGGCGCGCCACGAGGGCGACCACACGATCCGCAATGACGTGCGGATGGTGGTGCGGTTCGGGCTCAACCGGGTCCCGGCGGCGTGGCTGGTGCCGGAGCCCACCGGCTGAGCGAGCGTGTGTGGCCCGGCTCGTGCGGGGTGGCGTCCCTGGCGATTCTCCGTCCCACCGGCCCGCGGCACGTAACGTGACCCGTGTGTCCTCCCCTGTGAACCGGCGCCGCCACCTGCCCGAGCAACCGGACCGGGTGCGCGTCTCGTGACCGCCGACCTCCTCCTGGACCTGCCGCTGCCCGAGCTGACCGCCAGGGCACGGGACCTGCGCACGTCGACCCGCGTGACCTACTCGCCGAAGGTGTTCGTCCCCCTGACCCGGCTGTGCCGCGACCGCTGCGGCTACTGCACCTTCGCGACGGCCCCGGCGCACCTGCCCGCGCCGTACCTGTCCCCGGACGAGGTGCTGGCGATCGCCCGCCAGGGCGCGGAGGCAGGCTGCCACGAGGCGCTCTTCACCCTGGGTGAAGGGCCCGAGGAGCGGTACCCGGCCGCCCGCGAGTGGCTCGACGCGCACGGCTACGGCTCCACGGTCGAGTATCTGAGCGCGATGTGCGCGCTCGTGCTGGAGGAGACGGGGCTCCTGCCGCACGCGAACGCCGGGGCGATCTCGCGCGACGAGCTGGCTGCGCTGCGGGCCGTGTCGCCGTCGCAGGGGATGATGATCGAGTCGCTCCGCGAGGACCTGGCCGCGCACCGCGGCGCCCCCGACAAGGAGCCCGCGCGACGGCTCGCCACCCTGGAAGCCGCCGGGGAGCTGGCGATCCCGTTCACCACCGGCATCCTCGTCGGCATCGGCGAGACGGTGCGCGACCGGGTGGACGCGCTGGTGGCGATCGCGCACGCGCACCGCCGGCACGGCCACGTGCAGGAGGTGATCGTCCAGAACTTCCTGCCGAAGCCGGGCACGGGGATGCGCGCCTGGCCGGCCTGCCCGCCCGAGGAGCACCTGCAGGCCATCGCGCTGGCCCGGCTGATCCTCCCGCCGGACGTCCACGTGCAGGCGCCGCCGAACCTCGCCGAGGACATCGGCCCGCTGCTCGACGCCGGGATCGACGACTGGGGCGGGGTCTCCCCGGTCACCGCGGACCACGTCAACCCCGAGCGGCCCTGGCCTGCTGTCGACGTGCTGCGGCGCGCGTGCGAGGAGCGCGGGCTCACGCTCGCGCCGCGGCTCACCGTGTACCCCGAGTACGCGCTGGACCCGTCGCGATGGCTGGATCCCGCCCTGCACTTCCCCGTGCTGGACCGCGGCGACGCCGAGGGGCTGGGCCGCGACGACCCCGGAGCGATCTGGCCGGAGCGCCACGCGGCTGCGGCGAACGTCGGCACCGGGGCGGAGGTCGTCCAGGTCGGCAGGCGCTCGACGGCCTGGTACTCCGGCGCGGACGTCACCCCGCAGGTGCTGATCCCCGGCGCCACCGAGCCGTCCCAGGCCGGGGCCGTGGCCGAGGTCCTGTCCGGGGTGCGCGCGGGCCAGGAACCCGGCATCGACGAGCTCGTGACGCTGTTCTCCGCCCGCGGGCCCGAGGTGCGCGCCGTGGCTGCGCTGGCGGACGAGCTGCGCGCGCGGGCCGTCGGCGACACCGTGACCTACGTCGTCAACCGCAACATCAACTACACGAACGTCTGCACGTTCCGGTGCGCGTTCTGCGGCTTCTCCAAGGGCCCGCTCTCGCTCAACCTGCGCGGCAAGCCCTACCTGCTCACCCTGGACGACGTCGCAGAGCGCGCCCGCGAGGCGTGGGACCGCGGTGCCACCGAGGTGTGCCTCCAGGGCGGCATCCACCCGAGCTTCGACGGCGACTTCTACGTCGACGTCGCGCGCGCGGTGCGCGACGCCGTCCCGGACATCCACGTGCACGGGTTCACCGCGCTGGAGGTCACCGAGGGCGCCAGGCGCCTCGGCGAGCCGCTCGCGGACTACCTGCAGCGCCTGCGTGAGGCCGGGCTCGCCTCGCTGCCGGGGACGGCCGCGGAGATCCTCGACGACGGGATCCGCGCGATCCTCTGCCCCGACAAGATCGATACCGAGGAGTGGCTGGAGGCGCACCGCACCGCCCACTCGATCGGGCTGCGCTCCAACATCACGATCATGTTCGGCTCGGTGGAGCAGCCGGTGCACTGGGCGCGCCACATCGTGCGCACCCGGGAGCTGCAGCGCGAGACCGGCGGCTTCACCGAGTTCGTCGGCCTGCCGTTCGTCCACATGGCGGCCCCGATCTACCTGAAGCGGCGTGCGCGGCGCGGGCCGACGTGGCGCGAGGTCGTGCTCATGCACGCCGTCGCCCGCATCGCCTACCACGGCCTCGTCGACAACATCCAGGCTTCCTGGGTGAAGCTCGGCGCCGTCGGCGCGGGTCAGCTGCTGCGCGCCGGGGTGAACGACCTCGGCGGCACGCTGATGGACGAGAACATCAGCCGGGCGGCCGGGGCCACGCACGGCCAGGCCCTGGACGAGGCCGGGTTCGCCCGGATCGCCGCCGCGGTGGGGCGCCCGGTCGAGCAGCGGACGACGCTGTACGGCCCGGTACCGGCACGGGTGGCCTCCGCGTCCTGACCGTCGAGAACGACGTTGTACTGATCAACAAGCCCGTTTCGGCTGAACAACGTCGTTCTCGACGGGGATCCCGGGAGCGTCCGAACCTGCGTTACCGTTCGGTAGGGATGTCGGAGGGGTCGGAGGGAGGGCGCAGTGGCCGTCGAGGTGACGAGCAGGGACGCCGTGCTGACCGTCACGCTTGCCCAGCCCGGACGGAAGAACGCGATCGACGCGGAGATGTTCGGCGCGCTGGCGGTCGCGTTCACCGAGGCGGATGCGGATCCGGACGTGCGGGTCGTCGTCGTCACCGGTGCGGACGGCGACTTCAGCTCGGGCGCCGACCTGCTCGCGGCGGGCGGAACGGCCGAGCATCCGCTCCACGCGATGGAGCGCGTCAACCGGGCCGCGACGGCCCTGCACCGCATCCGGGTACCGGTGATCGCGAAGGTGGACGGCGTGGCCGTCGGCGCGGCGATGAACCTCGCCTGGGCTGCGACCTCGTGATCGCCTCTGAGCGCGCGCGGTTCGCGGAGATCTTCCCGAAGCGCGGGCTCTCGGTGGACTTCGGCGGGAGCTGGATCCTGCCGCGGCGGATCGGGCTGCACCGGGCCAAGGAGCTGTGCCTGCTCGGCGACATCGTCGACGCGGCGCAGGCCGAGGAGCTGGGCCTGGTCAACCGGGTGGTGCCGGTGGACATGCTCGACGCCACCGTGGACGCGCTGGCGGCCCGGCTGGCGGCGGGTCCGCCGCTCGCGCTGGCGCAGACGAAGCGCCTGCTCGACGAGTCCGCGTCGATGAGCTTCGACGAGGCGCTGGACCGCGAGGGGCAGGCGCAGGCCGTCAACCTGCTGGGCGCGGACGTCGCCGAGGCCTTCCGGGCGTTCGGGGAGAAGCGCGAACCCCGGTTCACCGGTCGCACGTTGCCCTGATGACCGTACGGTGCGAGCAGAGCCCGACGACCGGGCTGCGCGGGGCGGCTCGCTCGCCGTCCACGAGGTTCGAGTACGACGCTCGAGGAGGAGTGGTGACCGCATGACCCATCTGGTCGTCGTCGGCGCGTCCCTGGCCGGGCTGCGTGCTGTCGAGGCTGCGCGCAGGATCGGGCACGAGGGTCCGGTCACGCTGGTCGGCGCGGAGGAGCACCTCCCCTACGACCGGCCGCCGCTGTCCAAGGCGTACCTGGATCGGTCGGCGGAGCCGCCCGAGTCGGTCATCTTCCGGACCGAGGAGCACCTGCGCGGCGAGCTGGGCGTCGAGCTTCGGCTCGGGTCGCCCGCCACGAGGCTGGACACCGCGTCGCGCACGATCCGCCTCGGCGACGGCGCCACGCTGCCCTACGACGCGCTGGTGATCGCCACCGGTGGGGCGCCGCGCACACTGCCGGGCTCCGAGGGCCTCGCGGGCGTGCACACGCTGCGGACGCTGGACGACGCGCTGGCCGTGCGCGAGGCGTTGGACGCGGGCGCCCGCACCGTGGTCGTGGGGGGCGGGTTCATCGGGTCGGAGGTGGCGTCGGCTGCGCGCAAGCGCGACCTGCCCGCGACGATCCTGGAGGCGCTGCCGGTGCCGCTGGTGCGGTCGGTCGGGGAGGCCACGGGGCACGCCTGCGCTCGGCTGCACGACGCGCACGGGACGGACCTGCGCTGCGGCGTCACCGTCGAGAGCCTCGAGAGCGCGGACGGGCGGGTCACCGGGGTGCGGCTCGCGGGCGGCACCACCGTGCCGGCGGACCTCGTCGTGGTGGGGATCGGCGTCACGCCGTGCACGGGGTGGCTGCGCGGCTCCGGCGTCCCGCTGCACGAGCGCGACGGCGGCGTCGTCACGGACGCGACGCTCAAGGCCCTGGACGGCGTGTACGCAGCGGGTGACGTCGTCCACTTCCCGAACCCGCTGTTCGACGGCGAGCTGATGCGCCTGGAGCACTGGACGACGGCCGCCGAGCAGGGTGCGCTCGCGGCGAAGAACGCGCTGGACCCGGGCAATGCCACGGAGCTCGCGACGGTCCCGTACTTCTGGTCGGACCTCTACGAGAGCCGCATCCAGTTCGTGGGCGTGCCCCGCGGGGACGAGATCCGCGCAGTGAGCGAGGAGCTGGGCGAGGACCGCTTCCTGGCCCTGTACCGCCGCGGGGACCGGGTGGTCGGCGTCATCGGGATCGACCGGCAGCGGCAGATCATGAAGTTCCGGCGGCTGATCCAGCAGCGCGCGAGCTGGGCGGAGGCGCTGGAGTTCGCCGGAGTCCCGCAACCGACGCAGGCACGGCGATGATCGAGCGCACCGAGTTCGTGGACGTCACCGTCGACTCCGGCGTCGCGCACGTCCGGCTGGACCGGCCGAAAGCCGCCAACGCGCTGCACGGCCCGCTGTGGAGCGAGCTGCACGGCGTGCTCCGCGCCGTGGACGCCGAGCCGTCGGCCCGGGTCGTCGTGATCTCGGGCAACGGCCGCCACTTCTGCGGGGGTATCGACGTCGCCTCGCTCGCGGAGCTGCTCGCGGGGCGCGACGAGCACCGTGACCGACACTGCGCCGGGCGCGCGCGGGAGCGGTTGTGGCGGAGCATCCGGGAGCTGCAGGAGGTCTTCACGGCCGTCGAGCGCTGCCGCACGCCGGTGATCGCGGCGGTGCACGGTGCCTGTATCGGCGCGGGGCTCGATCTCGCCGTGGCGTGCGATCTGCGCTACGCCTCGGCGGACGCGAGCTTCGTGCTCAAGGAGATCGACCTGGGGCTCGCGGCGGACGTCGGGGTGCTCCAGCGGCTGCCGCGGATCGTCGGGGAGGGCGTGGCCCGCGAGCTGGCCTACACCGGCCGCCCGGTCGACGGGCGGGAGGCTGCCGCGCTGCGGCTGGCCAACGGCGTCTTCGACACCCCCGACGAGCTCGCGGCGGGGGTGGCCGAGGTGGCCGCGGCGCTCGCGGCGAAGTCGCCGCTCGCGCTGCGGGGCACCAAGCACGCCATCACCTACGCCCGGGACCACTCCGTCGCGGACGGCCTGGAGCAGATCGCGACCTGGAACGCCGCGATGCTGCCCTCGGCGGACCTGGACGAGGCCGTCGCGGCGTTCCGGGAGCGCCGCGCACCGACCTACCCGGACTAGCGCCCGGGACGGGCGGCGGCACGGTCGTCCGTCGATCCGACCGAACCGGAGGTGGCCCGCCGCCGAACGTCGGGCATGAGTACCGACACGATCCGGCCCGCGACCGAGCAGCCCCGGGAACCGGCCATCCCGCCCGGGCCCGCGGTGGTGATCGGAATGCTGGCGCTGGCCGCCGCCCTGGGCGTCGGGCACCTCGTGGCGGGGCTGGTGTCGCCGGCGTCCTCGCCGTTCCTCGCCGTCGGGGACACGGTGATCCGGTTCTCTCCGCAGTGGCTCACCGAGTTCGCCAAGGCCACGTTCGGGCTGGCGGACAAGCCGGTCCTGCTCGCCGGGATCGCGGTGGTGAGCGCGGCGATCGCCGCCGCGGCCGGGCTCGCCTCGCGCCGCCGCGCCGCCGTGGGCCTGGTCGTCGTGGCGGTGCTGGGGGTGCTCGGGCTCGCGGCGGTGGGGTTCGCGCCGGTCTTCGGCCCTCGCGACCTCGCCGCGCCGGTGGCCGCCCTGGCGACGGGGCTCCTGGTGTTCTCCGGACTGCACGCGCTGGCCGTGCGCGCCCACCGCCCGGACGGAACCGACCGCCGTGCCGGTCCGTCGCGACGCGCCGTCCTGGTCGGCTCGTCCTCGGCCGTCGCTCTCGCGGCGCTGGGGGCGGGCGCCGGCGGGCTGACGCGGGCCGGGGTGGACGACTCCCGGCGCCGGGTCACCGCGTGGCTGGCCGGGCCGCGGCTCGCCGAGCGGGCTCCCGGGATCCCTGCGGGAGCGGCCTTCCCCGAGCTCGGCACGCCGACCTTCCTCACATCCAACCGGGACTTCTACCGGATCGACGTGGCGCTGCGGGTGCCCGCACTGCGGGCCGACGACTGGACGCTGCGTGTCCACGGGATGGTGGACAACCCGTTCACGCTGACGTTCGGCGACCTCCTGGCCCGCCCGCTCGTCGAGCGCACCGTCACGATGACCTGCGTGTCCAACCCGGTCGGCGGGAACCTCGTCTCCACGGCGAACTTCGTCGGCGTCGACCTGCGGGACCTGCTGGTCGAGGCGGGCGTGCGGCGCGGCGCCGACCAGATCTCCTCGACCAGCGTCGACGGCTGGTACACCGGGACGCCGACGGAGGTGCTGCTCGAACCCGGTCGCGGTGGCCTGCTGGCGATCGGCATGAACGGCGAGGCCCTCCCGCCCGAGCACGGCTTCCCGGTGCGCATGGTCGTGCCCGGCCTCTACGGCTATGTGTCGGCGACCAAGTGGGTCGTCGACATGGAGGCCACGACCTTCGCCGCCACGCCCGGCTACTGGTCCGAACGCGGATGGGCACCGCGGGCCCCCATCAAGACCCAGGCCCGCATCGATGCTCCTCGCGGGTTCGCCACGGTACCGGCCGGTCGGGTGGTGGTGGCGGGGACCGCCTGGTCCCAGCCCACCGGCGTCGACAGGGTCGAGGTGCGGATGGACGGCGGCCCCTGGCGCGATGCGGTGCTGTCGACCGAGGTGAGCGGTGACACCTGGCGGATGTGGCGCGCCGAGTTCGACCTCGCGCCCGGCGGCCACACGGTGCAGGCCCGTGCCACCGACGGCGACGGCCTCACCCAGACCGAGCGCCGCACCGACCCGATCCCCGACGGCGCGTCCGGCTGGCCGGCCATCCTCTTCACCGCAGCTTGACCCGGGCCGGCCGCGCGCGGACGGCTGAATCCAGCGTCCGAAACGTTATCCGCATCGACGAACCGCACAGATCGGTGTCCGCGAATGCTGGGTGAGCCCGGATATCCGGGACGTTCGACGAAGGAGTTGCAGTGCGCATCAACCGAGTGGCCTTTGCCGGCGCTCTCGCCGCCCTCACCGTGACGCTCGCCGCCTGCGGTGGGACGCAGCAGCCGGGCGGGGGTGCGGCCGCACCCGCCGAGCCGATGAGCCCGACGACCTCCGCGGCGGCCGCGGGCACCGGGGTGACCACCGACGAGGACGTGTTCGGCCCGGCCTGCTCCCAGCTCCCGCAGGGGGACGCGCCCGGATCGCTCGACAGCATGGGTCCGCAGCCGGTGGCCGGCGCGGCGAGCACCAACCCGCTGCTGACCACGCTCGTCACCGCCGTCGGCAAGGTCGACGGGCTGGCCGACACCCTCAACTCCCAGCAGGCGATCACCGTCTTCGCCCCGTACAACGGAGCGTTCGACGAGGTCAGGTCCGCAATGGGGGACCGGGCGTTCAACGACCTGCTGGCCGACCGGACGGAGCTCGGCGGGTTGCTGTCCTACCACGTCGTGCCGCAGCGCTACGACTCCGACGGCCTCGTCGCGGCCGGCACGGTGACCGCGCTCGCCGGCGGGCAGATCAGGATCAGCGGTACCGCCGACGCCCCGACGATCACCGACGGAAAGGGCAACACCGCCTCGGTGCTGTGCGGGAACATTCCCACCTCGAATGCGACCGTATTCGTCATCGACAAGGTTCTCATGCCTGCCGGCTGACCCTCGGGCCGATCTGCGGCAAAGGGTGGCCCCGCCGGGGCGTTCCATTTCTTGGAGACGTTTCGGCGGGCGCCGTCGGCCGGGCGAGGGTGTTCTGCCCCACCCGTGTCCTCCGTCGCGCACGGGGCCGCACCGAGGTGCGCCGTGCGACAGTGACGGGCGTGATCACCGCCTTCGACGAGGTCGTCCGGCTGGGTACGCGCGAGGTGCACGTCTCCGTCAGCGGCACCCGCGGCACCTCCCCGCCGCTGCTGCTGCTCATGGGGCTCGGTGGGAACTCCGGCATGTGGCAGCCGCTGCGGGGGATGCTCGACGCGAGCCGTGTCACCGTCGCCTTCGACGTGCCCGGCACGGGCCGCTCGCCCGCGGGTGCCCTGCCGCTCCTGATGCCGCACCTCGCCCGGCTGGCCCTCGCGGTGCTCGACCACGTCGGCATGGCCCGGGTGGACGTCATGGGGGTGTCGTGGGGTGGGGCGCTGGCCCAGCAGCTCGCGGTCACCGGCCGCCGCCGCGTGCGGCGCCTCGTGCTGGCCAACACGCACTTCGGGATCGGCAGCATGCCCGCATCCCCCGGGGCCATGCGGACGCTGCTGAGCGTCGACCGGTACCACGACCCGGACGCCCTCGCCGACGCCGCCCGGCACTTCGGCGGCAAGGCCGCGCAGATGGGCGCCGGCATGCGGGAACACTCGGCGGCGCGGCTCGCGCACCCGCCGTCGCGGCGTGGCTACCTGTACCAGATGCTCGCGATCAGCACCTGGTCCAGCCTTCCGATGCTGCCCGCCATCCGGAAGGAGACGTTGCTGCTCGCCGGTGGCGACGATCCGGCCGTGCCCGCCGTGAACGCGAAGATCATGAAGAGGATCATGCCGCGCGCCGAGCTGGTGATCGTGCCGGATGGTGGGCACCTGATGCTGTTCGACCAGGCGGCGGAGCTGGCGCCGATCGTCACGGACTTCCTCGACCGTCCTTGACGCCCCCGCGGGCGAGCAGGCCCGCGACCAGCGTGGCGATCATCTCGC
This sequence comes from Pseudonocardia sp., assembly GCF_050246655.1. Classification (GTDB taxonomy): domain Bacteria; phylum Actinomycetota; class Actinomycetes; order Mycobacteriales; family Pseudonocardiaceae; genus Pseudonocardia. Next base: position 74,995 of record NZ_JBFWVQ010000012.1, on the reverse strand, counting down.
GCAGGGCGTCGGGGAAGTGCACCCTCAGCACGGCGAGGTCCGGCTGCTGCGCGTACACGGCGAGCAGGGCGTCGGACGGGCACGCGTGGGTCCAGAGGGCTCCGGTACACAGCGCCGTCGCCGCCGCGAGCCGGCCCGCGGACCAGGCGTCCAGTTCGGGCACGACGACGCGCAGCAGCCCGGCGAGGCGCTCGACGTGGACGAGCGCCCGGCGCTTGTAGCGGGCCGCCACCTCGGGGGAGACGTTGCGCTCCAGCACGGCGGCCGTGGTGCTGATCAGCTCGCAGAGCATCGGGCGGGCGCCGAGGGACGCCGTCAGCGCGGCGGCGAGCGCCTCGGTCCGGGTCGCGACGGGCGCCGCCGCGTCGACCGCGTCCGGGAGCTCCGCGGCGAGCGCGTCCAGCCACTCGCTCCACGCCTGATCCTGCAGCTCCAGGAGGACGGCCTCCCGGGACTCGAAGTAGCGAAGGACGTTCGACTTCGCGAGGCCGACGCGGCGGCTCAGCTCGTTCAGGCTGATCTCGGCGACGGGCATCGTGGCGAGCATCTCCCTGGCGGTGTCGAGGACCGCGCGACGACGTTGCTCGCGTTGATCGTCGCTGCGGGCTCGCTGAAATCCGCACATGCCGGGGATGGTAACGGACCGACGGTCTCTTGCGCTGGAGACCGTCGGTCTCTTATTGTGGACCGCGGTAACAGACCATCGGTTCCTTCGGAGGAAGACGTGTACCAGGTCCCCGATCTCACCGGCCGCCGCGCGGTCGTCACCGGCGCGAACAGCGGCACCGGCCGCGAGGCGGCACAGCGGCTCGCCGCCGCGGGCGCGCACGTCGTGCTCGCCGTCCGCACCCCGGCCAAGGGCGAGGAGGCGGCCGCCGCGATCCGGGCGGCCCGTCCCGGCGCGTCCGTCGAGGTGCAGCGGCTCGATCTCGCCGATCTCGCGTCCGTCCGCGCCTTCGCGCAGGCGCAGCTCACCGGTGGCGCTCCGCTGGACATGCTGCTCAACAACGCCGGCGTGATGGCGCCGCCGAACCGGATGTCCACGGCGGACGGCTTCGAGCTGCAGTTCGGCAGCAACTTCCTCGGCCCGCTCGCGCTGACCGTCCGCCTGCTGCCACTGCTGCAGGCCGCGCCCGCGCCCCGGGTGGTGACGATGTCCAGCGGCGTCGCGCACGTCGGCCGCATCCGCTGGGACGACCTGCAGTCCGAGCGTTCCTACCGGCCGTACCGGGCCTACGCGCAGTCCAAGCTCGCCGACCTGATGATGGCCCGCCACCTCGCCCGCGTCGCCGACGAGCGCGGCTGGGCGCTGCGCAGCATCGCCGCCCACCCCGGCTTCACCCGCACGAACCTCCAGACGGCTGGCCCGGGCCTCGGCGCCACGCGGCCCCCGAGGATGGCGCACGCCGCGCGGGTCGTGCCGTCGCAGGACGTGCGGCAGGGGGCCGAACCGCTCCTGTTCGCCGCTGCCGATCCGGCCGCGGTGCAGGGCGGTTACTACGGGCCCACCGGTCTCCTGGAGCTCGTGGGGCCCAGTGGCCCGGCCCGCGTGACCCGCCGCGCCCGGGACGCCGCCGCGGCGGCCCGACTGTGGGACGTCGCCGAGCAGCTCACCGGCGTCAGCCTGGCGGACGGTCCGCCGCCCGTGACGGTGTCCTGACAGCGGGCGACAGGGTCCCGACAGGATCCGCACGCACTCTCGCCGTGTCTGCGCTGGAACACGAACGAGAGGACCCCTGATGGACACCACGACCCGCCCCCGCTCCACCCGCGCCGCCGCGGTGGCCGCGCTCGCCGTCGGCGCGGCGCTGCTGCTCGGCGGCTGTGGAACGCCCGATCCCGTGGCGGCTGCGGATGCCCCGCCCACGCCCGTGGAGGCCGTCGGCAGGGTGACGGGCACCGCGGCGCTCGTCGCCGTCGTCGCGACCGGTGAGGGGGTCGTCGCCTACGTGTGCGACGGCCCCGCCGCGGAGGCCGAGCGGTTCTTCGGCACCCGCACCGGCGATCGCGCCGTGCTCACCGCCCCGAGCGGCGCGGTGCTCGACCTCGTGCTCGGCGCCGGCCGCGCCACCGGCGCGCTCGTGCGCGACGGCGCCCGCTTCGCGATCGACACCGTCCCCGCCGAGGCGGGCTCGGGGCTCTTCCTCGCCGACGGGGCCGTCGACGGCGGCGTCTACAGCGCCGGCTGGGTCGTCCTGCCCGACGGCACCCAGACGGGTGTCGAGTCGGACGGGCGGAAGCGGCGGGAGGCGAAGCGGCTGGAGAAGCGCCCGGTGGAGCGGCCGACCCGCGAACCGGTGGTCTCCCGTCCGACCCGGATCGTCCCGGACCTCGCGAAGGTCATCGACGCCCGCCAGGTGCGGCCGATCCCCGAGGACCTCGTGCGCGCCAAGCTCTGCACGGCTGACCCCGCGCGGTGCCCGGCCTGACGGCGGATCAGCCGGTGCGGCGCTCCAGCAGGTGCCGGTGGCGTTCCGGCACGAGATCGGCGTAGTCGGGGTGCTTGGCGATCCAGCCCGCCACGTACGGGCAGTACGGCGCCACGGCCAGGCCATCGGCGCGGGCAGCGTCCAGCGCCGCCCGCACGAGCGTGCCGGCCAGCCCGGCGCCCTGGTGGGCGTCGTCGATCTCGGTGTGCAGGAACGCGATCCGGCCCGGTGCGCGCCGGTAGGTCACGAACCCGGCGCGCTCGCCGTCCACGGTGATCTCGTACCGGTTGCGCTTCGGGACGTCCGCGACGGCGGTGCCCGCGGGGCTCACCGCCCGCTCCCCGCGGGAGTGGTGAGCCAGCCCGAGATCCGGGGCAGCAGCCGCGCGTCGATGCCGTGGCCGCCGTCGTGCGGCAGCTCGGTGACGTCCGCGCCGCGGGCGCGCAGCTGCGCCACCAGCGCGCCGGTGTGCGCCGCCGTCGCCATCGGGTCGCGCCTGCCGTTGGAGACCACCACCCGCTTCCCGGTGAGGTCGACCGCGGGCGGCTCGTCCCGGAACGGGACCATCGCGGCGAGCAGCACCGCAGCGGCGAGGGCGTCCGGACGGCGCAGCAGCGTCGCGGAGGCGATGTTCGCCCCGTTGGAGAAGCCGACAGCCGTCCAGCTGCCGGGCGTGACGTCGTAGCGCTGCTCGGCGGCGGCGAGGAACTCCGCCAGCTCGTCCACGCGCAGCCGCAGGTCGTCCTCGTCGAAGACGCCCTCGGCGAGGCGGCGGAAGAACCGGGGCATGCCGTGCTCGGACACGGTGCCCCGCGGCGAGAGCACGGGCGCGCCGGGCGCGAGGTGCTCGCGCAGCGGCAGGAGGTCGTGCTCGTCGCCGCCCGTGCCGTGCAGCAGGAGCAGCGGGTTCCCGCTGCCGGGCAGCCAGACGTGCGGCCGGTCCAGCGGGCTCACTGCGCCACCTCCAGCGCCGGCAACGCCGCCTCGATCTGCTCGCGGCTGGGCTCCAGCCAGGGGGGCAGCTTGAGCGCGCGGCCCAGCTCCAGCAGCGGCTCGTCCACGGTGAAGCCGGGTTCGTCCGTCGCGATCTCGAAGAGCACCCCTCCGGGCTCACGGAAGTAGATCGAGGTGAAGTACTGCCGGTCCCGGATGTCGGTGACGGGCACGCCCAGCTCGAGCAGCTGCTGCCGCCAGGCGGCCTGGGTCGCGCGGTCCGGCACGCGGAAGGCGATGTGGTGCACGGTGCCGCCGGCCTGCAGGCCGTGGCGGCGGACGTCGGCGAGCACGTCCACGGCCGTGCCGTCACCGGCTCCCATCGTGAACCGGGTGCGGTCGCCCTCCTCGGCGGCGAGCTTCATGCCGAGCAGGTCCGCGAGCATCCGCTGGGTGGGTTCGAGCGCCGCCTCCGAGAGCGTGACGGCGTGCAGGCCGCGGACGGCGTGCTCTGCGGGCACGGCTGCCGCGCCGTCCCAGCCTGAGCGCGCATCGCCCGGGGCGGCGACGAGGTCGATGACCAGGCCGTCCGGGTCGCGCAGGGTGAGGACCTCCTCGCCGTCGCGGCTCGCCGGAGCCGCGGCGTCGACGCCCAGCTCGGCGAGGCGCCGCTGCCACCAGCCCAGCGACTCGCCCGGCACCGAGAACGCCGTGGCGGTGGTCAGGCCCGCACCCTGGCGGCCCGCCGGGACGTCCTCCCACGGGAAGAACGTGAGCAGCGTGGACGGGTTGCCCGCGGTGTCGCCGTAGTAGAGGTGGTAGGTGTCGGGGGCGTCGAAGTTCACGGTCTTCTTGACCAGGCGCAGCCCCAGCACCCGGGTGTAGAAGTCGACGTTGCGCTGCGGGTCGCCCGCGATCGCGGTGACGTGGTGCAGGCCGTGCGGTGCGATGGTCGTCATGCGGTCCGTCCTCTCGGATGCGATGTGGTTGAGAACTCAACTACATCGCCGGGCATTCCCCGCTACTGCACGTACCCTTCGACCACCCCGCCCGACCGCTCCTGCGCCTCGTCCGGGTCCAGTCCCGCGCGCCTGCGGGCGTCGCGCTGGCGCAGCAGGTCCCACAGCCGGTCCAGCTCGACGCCGAGGCTGTGCAGCCGCTCCTGCTCGGACTCGCTCAACTGCCGCCCCGTGTGGGAGCGCTCCAGCCGGTGCTCCTCGGCGACCAGCGCATCGATGTGTCGGTGGATCTCCCTGTCGTCCACGTGACCTCCTCGGTTCCGGGCCGATCCGGCCCGACCGTACCTCGGGAGCCCCGGCCCGTCGCCCGGGCGATCAGCGGGTCGGTCCGGCGGCCCGCCCACCGGACGGTGGCGCGTCAGCCGTCGAGCAGCATCGACCGGGCGGCCTGCTGCCACAGCGCGACATGCGGGTCCCGCGCCGGGTCGCGCGGCTGGAGCGCGTAGGTCATCGCCACGCCGCGCATGCTGCTGAGCAGCAGCCTGCGCAGGTCCGGCCACGCCGGACGCCCCGTGAGCTCCGAGCCGTACATGGCGTCCACCACGTCCTCGACGGCCCTGCCCAGCCTGCGCTCCGCGGCGAGCAGCTCCTCGCGCAGCACCTCGTCCGTGCGCGCCGCGGCCCACAGCTCCATCACCGCCCAGAAGTACGGCTGGTGGAACGTCGCCCACAGCAGCTCGGTGGCCCGGTCGATGCGTGGCGCGCCGTGCAGCCGCCCGTCGAGGGAGTCGGCGAGCTGCGCCTCCATCTGCGTCAGGTGCTCGGTGACGAGGTGGTGCGCTGCGGCGATGAGCAGCTCCTCCCGGGACGGGAAGTGGTGCAGCAGGCGGCCCCGCGACACACCCGCCCGGGTCTGGATCGTGACCGTGGTGGCACCCCGGTAGCCTTCCTCGACGAGCGTCCTGACCGCGGCGTCGAGGATCAGTGCCCGGGAGTCGGCACGCCGCTGCACCTGGGTGCGGATGAGCCGCCGCTCCGGTGCCGTCACGGCTGAAGATTACTCCCTGCGGAGCAGGGCACCCGGCGTCGGACCCGTGGCGGCGGGCGTCGGGCGCTAGGGTCGACGGGCATGACGGACCAACGCGACGGGGCGCCACTGCTCACCCTCTCCGAGGCCCGCCACGGATCCGCGGTCGTGCTCACCGCCACCGGGGAGATCGACGTCTCGACGGGGCCCCAGCTGCGGGCCGCCCTGTCCCGGGTCCTCGCGGAGGAGGGGGTCGACGCCGTCGTGGTCGATCTCAGCGCGATCACCTTCATGGGGTCCACCGCGATCGCCGTGCTCGTGGACGCGCACTGGGAGGCTGGACAGGTGGGTCGCTCGTTGCGGCTGGTCGTCGGCGTGTCGCGGGCCGTGATGCGGCCGCTCGAGGCGGCCGGGGTGGCGAGCCTGTTCAGCGAGTACGGCGACGTCGGGACGGCGGTGCGCGGGTAGCCCGGTCACTGCAGGCACGCCGCCGGGGAGGGAGAGGAGCGCAGCGCTCCGAACCAGGACTGCGCCGCCGTGACGGGTCCGCCGAGCACGGGGTCGGTGCGCACCGGGCCCGCGACGCGCTCCGTTCCGTCGAGGACGTAGCGGACGGTGGCGTCCGGGTGCTCGCGCACGATCAGGCGCAGGTCGAGCAGCACCAGCTGCGTGCCCTGCTTCGCGATCGTCCGGTCGAGCGCGGCGTCGTCGCTGCCGAGGTAGCGGACCTCGCCGTCCTGCCAGCCGAAGAGCCGCGCCTCCTCGGGCACCACGAGGTGGTTCCAGTGGCCCGGTTCCGTGCGCAGGTTGGAGAACATCGTGAGCGACCCGCGCGTCTTGAGCCCCAGGTAGGGCGAGGCCACGGAGACCAGCAGCACGGCGAGCGCGACGAGCAGCAGCGGCTGGCGGACGCGCAGCCCGGCCACCGGCCCGGGGGCCCGCAGCCAGTGGTCGCGCAACCGGAAGAGGAGCACGCCGCAGGCTGCTGCCCAGGCCGTGTAGAGGACCAGGTCGAAGCGGCGTGCGGGGCCGGCGAGGACGTCGGGCAGGAGCCACCAGCCGAGCAGCCAGGCCGCCCCGGGGGCCAGCGCGATCCACCACGGCCCGGCGGCGGCTGCCGCCAGGACGCGCCGGGTGCGGGCGGGCGCGGCCGCGCGGGCGAGGACCAGCGCGCGGGCCAGCATCGCGGGCGGCAGGAAGAGCAGGTAGAAGCTCCACGCGAACCCGGAGAACGAGGCGTGACCCGCCCATGCCGACACGAGATGGAAGCCCAGCCCGAGGACGACGGCGCAGGGCCGCGTGCGGTGCGTGAGCAGCAGCAGCGGGACGGCGAGCTCGGCCGCGAGGGTGCCGCCGATCACCAGCGGTACCGCGAACGCCGGGACCGTCACGCCGGGGACGGAGCCGAGCACCCACGCCGCGCAGGTGTGCGCGAGATCGAGGAAGCCCGTGTTGAGCTTTGCGAACGCCGCCGAGGCCCACATCACCAGGAACCCGACGCGCAGGTAGGGGCCGATGCGGTCGTACAGCGCCGCGGGGTCGTACGCGACGGCGGGCCTGCGCCACGCCGTGACCAGCCACCACGGCACCAGGCCCAGGCCCAGCACCGCGACGACCATCTGGTGGTTGGAGAGCTCGGGCAGCCACGTCACGGCCTCGGCGACGAGCAGCGCGAGCAGCAGCATCAGCCGGGCGGGTGCGGAGGGCCGCAGCAGGACGGCGAACGCGCCGAACGCGACGACGGGCCCGAACGACGAGTCCTGCGACGCCGACGTCCACAGGTGGAACAGGGTGCCGATCGCGAACGCGATCGACCAGGCCGTGAAGGCGGAGCCCGCGAACGGCGTGGCCCGCGGCGGGGCAGGGCGGGTGAGGATGCGCAACGGGAGGCGGTCGGTGATCACGCGAGCCTCCGGTGGGGGGAGCGGGAGCAGGGCATGGCGGGGCCTCCTTGCCGGGACGGGGGCGCGCGGGGTGCGCGGCGGCCGGCGTCGTCCCGGTTCGATTCGGGAAAGGGCACGCCCGGGGCGGGCGGGTGTCAGGCGGCGGTGCCGAGGAGGCGCGGCGGGCCGCGGCGGGCGATCGCGCCCGGGGAGTGGCGGGTGGGAACGCGTACGGCACGGGCGGCGGGACGCACGGCCAACCGCTGCGGCCCGCTGTGGGGCGACGCGCCGGAGCAGCGGGCCCACGCGCGGGCCACCCGCGTGCCGACGAAGGAGACGATCTGCTCGGCGAACGAGACGGTCCCGACGATCGCGGCCGCCGCGGCGAGCTGGACGGCGGTCAGCAGGAGGTCGGCCTCGCCGATGCCGTTCGGGGCGTAGTGCAGGGAGCCGTGCGGGACGAGTGCCACGCCGACCTGGGACGCGGGCTGGAGGGCGACGGCCGCGGCGACAACGCGCGACAGGCCCCGGTCGCGCCCGGCCGTCCAGACCCGGACGACGGCGACGAGGGCGGCGACCAGCCCGAGGGTCAGGACGTGCCACAAGGTGGCGCGGGCCGCGAGATCGGCGCCGGTCGTGACGGCGACGGCGAGTGCTGCAGCCATCGGCAGGCGCCGATCCGACCGAATGGTCGGGCTCATGCTCGTCCGCATGGCGCATCAGCATACGGAGGGTCACACGGGCCGGTTTCTCAGGTCAGCCTCACTACGTTCAGTGATCAATACTGGGCGGGTGGCGGGCCTGATCGCCTGTCAGGAGGTGGCCCGCCCGGGTGACTCGGGTGATGGTTGCCGGGCTCCGTTCCCGGCCGCTGGTGGCCCCGTCCCGGTGTCCGGATCACCGGGACGGTGCCGCTCACAGGTTGCGCTGTGCGTAGGCGGCCATCGCGTCACGGACGTAGGCTGCCGTGCCCTCGCCGTGGCGGTCGTAGTGCGCCGCGAACCGCGGGTCGTCGACGTACATCGCGCCGAGGCCGGTGAACGCCTCCGCCGACGGGCATCTGCCCTGCCAGCCGGCGGACACCCACGCGTGGTGGCGCCGGGTGATCTCCTGGACCTCGTCGCCGTCCACGGGCATGCCGGCCGCGTGGGCCGCGCCGTACTCGGCGGCGATCTCGGCCTGCTCGCGCTGGAACGCGGCCTGGTCGGCCTCGCTCATCGAGCGCCACCAGCGGTCGCCGGACTCCCAGGCGTCGCGGCCCCACCGCTGCACGACCTCGTCGCGGTAGCGCGTGTGGTCGAACCCGTCGAACATCTCCTCTGCCATCAGTGCTCTTCCTCCTTCCCGTTTCTCCAGGGTCGTGCGGACCGACGCGATCCGGCGGTCGAGGCGCTCCCGTTCCTGCACCAGCAGGTCCAGGTGGGTGCGCAGGGCGGCCGCGGCGTCCCGCTCGCCGTCGAGGACCTCGGCGATCGTGCTGAGCGGCAGACCCAGCTCGCGCAGCAGCAGGATCCGTTGCAGCCGCACGAGGGCGTCCTCGTCGTAGTAGCGGTAGCCGTTCGAGCCGACCCGGGTGGGCGGCAGCAGGCCGATGTCGTCGTAGTGACGCAGCGTCCTGCTGGTCGTGCCGGCCGCCCGGGCGACCTGCTGGACCGACCACATCCCGTCCTCCCCTCGCGTCGAGAGCCAGGCTAGGAGTTGACGTCACGTCAAGGTCAAGCGCATCCCGGCGATCACCTCTGGCGCACGCGCCGAGTGATCCGTCACGATCTGCGCACGGCATCGACGCCCGGGGGGCAGCGTGGTTGTTCTCGCACAGGCCGACCTGCGGCTGGACACCAGCCCGATCGACTTCGTCTTCGTGGCGCTCTACTTCGCCCTCGCCCTGGGGATCGGTGTGGCGGCCCGCCGCTCGGTGTCCTCCAGCCTGGACTTCCTGCTCTCGGGCCGCGCCCTGCCCGCGTGGGTGACAGGGCTCGCCTTCATCTCGGCCAACCTCGGCGCCATCGAGCTGATCGGGTTCACCGCGAACGGTGCGCAGTACGGCATCCCGACGGTGCACTACTACTGGATCGGCGCCGTGCCGGCGATGGTCTTCCTCGGCATCGTGATGATGCCCTTCTACTACGGCAGCCGGGCCCGCAGCGTGCCGGAGTTCCTGCGGATGCGGTTCAACACCACCACCCAGCGCGTCAACGCCCTGTCGTTCGCCCTGGCCCAGGTCCTGATCGCCGGCGTCAACCTGTACGCACTCGGGCTCGTGCTCGAGGCGCTGCTGGGCTGGTCGCTGCAGGTGGCCATCCCGGTGGCCGCGCTCGTGGTGCTGAGCTACACCTTCCTCGGCGGCCTGTCCGCGGCGATCTACAACGAGGTGCTGCAGTTCTTCGTCATCCTCGCGCTGCTCATCCCGCTGACCGTCGCGGGGCTCGCCCGGGTCGGCGGCTGGAACGGCCTGGTCGAGAAGGTGACGGCCGGGCCGGGCGGCGCCGAGCAGCTGTCGGCGTGGCCCGGGACGGGGCTCACCGAGATCGAGAACCCGTTCCTGTCGGTGCTCGGCATCGTGTTCGGGCTCGGTTTCGTGCTGTCCTTCGGCTACTGGACGACGAACTTCGCCGAGGTGCAGCGCTGCCTGTCCGCGAAGAGCATGTCCGCGGCGCGGCGCACGCCGATCATCGGTGCGTACCCGAAGGCGCTCATCCCCGCGGTCGTCGTGATCCCCGGGATGATCGCCGCGGTGCTCATCCCGTCGATCGCCGCGCTCAAGGCGAACCCGGACGCCCCGAGCGACGTCACCTACAACAACACCCTGTCGCTGCTCATGAACGAGGTGCTGCCCAACGGCGTCCTGGGCGTGGCGCTGGCCGGGCTGCTGGCGGCGTTCATGGCGGGCATGGCCGCCAACGTCAGCTCGCTGAACACGGTGTTCACCTACGACCTCTGGCAGGACTGGATCCGGCCGGGCCGCGAGGACGGCTACTACCTGCGCATCGGCCGGGCCGTGACGGTGATCGGCTGCCTGCTCGCGATCGGCACCGCGTTCCTCGCCGGCAGCTACCAGAACATCATGGACTACATCCAGGCGCTGTTCAGCTTCTTCAACGCCCCGCTGTTCGCGATCTTCATCCTGGGGCTGTTCTGGAAGCGGATGACCGGGCCCGCCGGCTGGACGGGCCTGGTCGCTGGGACGCTCGCGGCCGTCATCGTCGACGTCCTGGTGCGCACGGACGTCCTGCAGCTGTCCAGCCAGGCCGGCAGCTTCGTCGGCGCGAGCGCCGCGTTCATCGTGGGCGTCGCGGTGGGAGCGGCGGTCACGCTCGTCACGCAGCCCAAGCCGGACGCCGAGCTCGTCGGGCTGGTCTGGCAGCTGACGCCGAAGGCCGCCCGCACCCACTCGACGACCGGGGACGACGCGGGCTGGTACCGCTCGCCCAACCTGCTCGGTGCGGGTGTCCTGATCCTCGTCGTCGTGCTGTACCTGCTGGTGCCGTGAACCCGCCGGAGGAGGGGGCCATGAGCGAGTCCGCCCAGCCCAGCGCCGAGCCCGGCCCGGCCGAGCCGCGCAACGCCGCGTCCACCCTGTTCGACCTGCGCATCGTGATCGCGATGCTGTTCGGGGTCTACGGGTTGATCCTGACGGTCATGGGGGTGATCCAGGACGACCCGGCGCAGCTGGCGAAGGCGGGCGGGTTGAACCTCAACCTGTGGACCGGGATCGGGATGCTGGTCTTCGCGGCCCTGATGGCGATGTGGCAGCGGCTGCGGCCGACGAACTGAGGCGGTCAGCGCCGCTTCAGGTCGGCGGGCAGGCGCGGGTTGAGCACCAGCAGCGTCCAGGCGTCGAGGCGGCGCAGCAGGCGGCGGATCGAAGCGGTGTGCGTCGGCTTCATGCCCGGTACAGCGCATCGATCTACTGAATCGTTCCAGCCGGCGGCCGTGAACCCCCTCACTCCCGCGAGTTCCGCATCCCGCCGGCTTGTGTTGCGGGTTCCACCGCCCGCGAGTTCCGCATCCCGTCAGCCCGTGATGCGGGTTCCACCTGCCCGGATCGGCAACACCGCCTGATGAAATGCGGAACTCGCGGGGGCGAGATGCGGAACTCGCGACTCAGAAGCCGATCGGCAGCCCCGCGTAGTTCTCGGCCAGCCCCGTCTGCCCGGCGGTGCTCGCCGCCACCCACTCCAGCTGGGCGCGCTGCAGCTGCGCCTCGAACGGATCGCTGCTGGTGTGCAGCATCGTCGTCATCCACCAGGAGAAGTGGGTGCACCGCCAGACGCGACGCAGCGCGGTGGTGGAGTAGGCGTCGGCGAGCGTGGGATCTCCCCTGCGCAGCAGGGCGACGAGCGCGGGCGCGAGCAGCGCCACGTCCGCGACGGCGAGGTTGAGCCCCTTCGCCCCCGTCGGTGGCACGATGTGCGCGGCGTCCCCGGCGAGGAACAGCCGCCCGTAGCGCATCGGCTCCGAGACGAAGCTGCGCATCGGCAGTACGGCGCGCTCGGTGATCGGGCCCGGGCTGAGGGTCCAGCCGCCCTGGCCGTGCCCCAGCCGTGTCGCCAGCGCGTCCCAGATCCGCTGGTCGGACCACTCGGCGAGATCCGTGCCGTTCGGGACCTGCAGGTAGAGCCTGCTCACCTTCGCCGAGCGCATCGAGTGCAGGGCGAAGCCGTCGGGGTGCCAGGCGTAGATCAGCTCGTCGGTCGACGGGGCGACGTCGGCGAGGATCCCCAACCACGAGTACGGGTAGGTGCGCTCCCACGCGCGCCGCCGGTCCTCCGGGACGGCCGCCCGCGACGGCCCGAACGACCCGTCGCACCCGACGACGACGTCGGCCTCCAACCGCTGTGCGTTCCCGGCGCCGTCGACGAAGGTCACCGACGGATGCTCGGTGCCGAGGTCGTGCAGCGCGGTGTCCGCGACCTCGTAGTGGATCTCCTGGCCCGCGGCGTCACGGGCGCGGCCGAGGTCCGCCTGCAGCGCGGTCTGCCCGTAGACGGTGACCCCGCGGCCGACGAGGTCGACGAAGTCCAGGTGGTGGCGTTCCTCGGGCCACTGCAGGTAGATGCCGCGATGCGGGTCGCCCTCGGCGGTGAGCTGCTCGCCGAGGCCCACCGAGGTCAGCAGCTCGACCGTCGAGTGCTCCAGGATGCCCGCCCGGATGCGGGACTCGACGTAGCTGCGGCTACGGGTCTCCACGACGACGGACTCCACACCGTCCCGGTGGAGAAGGTGCGACAGGAGCAGTCCGGCGGGGCCGGCGCCGACGATGGCGACCTGGGTGCGCATGTGCGCCAGTGTCCGAGCCGTTGCCCGGCACACCATCAAGGGCTTCCGCTCAGTGGGAGGAACGCAGGCTGCGTCCGACTCCCTGCGCCGCGACCCGCAGCGCAGCCACCAGGCGGTCCCGGTCCCGGCGCAGGTCGGCCACGACGAGACCCAGAGCGGCGACGACTCCGGCGTCCCGCTCGCCGGCGCGCACCGGCACCGCCACGGAGCACGCGCCCACCGACATCTCGTCCACGGTCTGTGCGAACCCGTCGCGACGCACCTGCGCGAGCTGCCGCGCGAGCCGCCCCGGCTGCGTCACCGTGTACGGGGTCACCGGCGTGAGATCGGCGAGCACCGCGGACTGCACGTCCTGCGGGGCGTGGGCCAGCAGCACCTTGCCCACCCCTGTGGCGTGCAGCGGCAGCCGGGCCCCGACCGAGCTCACCACGGGCACCGACGCGTGCCCGGCGAGCCGGTCCAGGTACAGGGCGCGCGTGCCGTCGCGCACCGCCAGGTGCACCGTGGCGAGCGTGGCGCCGTAGATGTCGTGCAGGAACGGCGAGGCGACCTCGCGCAGGTCGGACTGCACGGGCGCGAGGAGGCCCACGTCCCACATGCGGCGCCCGACCACGTACCCGCCCGACGGGGCCGGCGCGAGCGCCCCCCAGGAGACGAGCTCCCGCACGAGCCGGTGCGCCGTCGTCAGCGGGACGTCCGCGCGTCGCGCTAGCTCGGTGAGGGTGAGGCGGCGGTGGTCCGGGTCGAACGCGGCCAGCAGCGCGAGCAGCCGCGAGGAGACGCTCGCCCCCGGCCGGATCGTGTTGCCCGCCACCGGTCGGGTGAGCTAGCGCCGCCGGGCCTCGCGGTTGTCCCAGACCCGCGTGACCACGGCGAGAACGGCTATGACCAGCAGGATCGTCGGCAGCAGGATCGTGACCGACCAGTGGTCGAGCACGAAGTCCCAGAACTCCCGGCTGTTCATCGCACAGATCCTCTCCGCGTCCACGATCGGCGGTCCGCGGTCAGCGACGATAGCGCAGCGGCGATCAGCCGGCCGACACCGCCGGCAGCGCGAACCGCGTCACGGCCACGGCGGCGATCAGCAGCAGCCACAGGGTGAGCACCGCGCCGTGCATCGCCGCGACCCGCCTGGCCTGCGGGCCGGCGCCCGCCAGCAGGTGGGCCGTGACGTACCAGAACACCGCGATCGTCGCGACCCACACGACCATGCAGTACGGGCACAGCGCCCCGATGACGTACACGCTCTGCACGATCAGCCAGTGCACGAACGCCACCCCGGCGAGCGAACCCAGCCACAGGCCCTGCCACATCCGGACCGGCAGTACGGCACCGCCGAGCAGCGCCACCCCGAGCGTGGCCACGACCGGGAACGCCACCAGCCCGATCAACGGGTTCGGGAACCCGAACACCTGCGCCTGCGGTGAGGTCATCACCGATCCGCACGACAGCACGGCGTTCCACGAGCATCCGGGAACGAACGCCGGGTTCTCCAGCAGGCGGATCCGGTCCACCGTGAGCGCGAACGCCGCGACCGTCCCCGCGATCCCGCCACCGGCGAGCACCCAAGCGACCGTCCGCGCGGTGGGGCTGCCCGCCACCGCGCGCACGGCGGCGGTCGCCGTCACCGGTCGGCCAGGGCGCTGTCGAGGGCCGCGCGCAGGTCGGCCACCGACCTCGGCGCGAGACGCGCGCCGTCGACGAAGAACGTCGGGGTGCCGGCCACACCTGCGGCGAACCCGTCCTCCCGGTCCGCGCGGACCCGCTCCAGCGTGGCGGGGTCCGCGACGGCACGGTCGTACGCGGCGAGGTCGAGGCCGAGCTCGGCGGCGAACTGCCGGAAGCGCGGTGCCTGCGACTGCTCCTGCTCACCCCACTGTGGCTGGGTCTCGAACATCGTCCGGTACATGTCCTCGAAGCGGCCCTGCTGCGCCGCAGCCTCCACCGCGACCGCCGCGTTCTCGGCGTTGGCGTGGCTCGGGATCGGGAAGTAGCGCACCACGAACGTGACGCGGCCGGCGTACTCGGCGCGGATCTGCTCCACCGCGGGGAAGGCCGCGTAGCAGGACTCGCATTCGAAGTCGAGGAACTCGACGAACACCGGCGCCCCGTCCGGGGCGGTGGCGAGCCGGTGGCTGTCGGGGCGGACGAGCGTCTCGGCGGTGGGTGCCTCCGCGCCGCCGCCACCGGGCGCGGCCGGTCGCGGATCGGCGAAGTAGAGCAGTGCGGCGAGGGCGATCACGCCGGCGACGACGAGGCCGATCGTGGTCTTGAGGTTGGTGGTCATGGGTCCTCCGGGTGCGGGCCGCTGCACCGCCTCTCGGACGGTGCGGCGAGGGCTGACGGGCCGGCGTCGCGCGGGATGCGCGGCGGGGCCGTCAGCGGCGGGACACCCGAAGGAGCAGCAGGAGGCGGCGCCCGTCCGGGAGGCGGGTGCCGCGGCGGGTCGCGGTGGTGAGGCGGACGGGTGCGAGCACGAGCGCGCCGATCGCCGGCGCGGTTCCTGGTGCGTCCCCGCACCAGCCGGGGCGTGCCGGAGCCGGGGCGGCGACCGGCGCGACCGCCACGGGGTCGTCGTGCAGCGGGCAGTGCGGCGCCGCCACGACCGGCGTCGCGACGGCGGAGCCGGTGTTCGCGCAGCCGAGGCCGGCCAGCGTGAGCAGCAGCAGAGCGACGACGAGCAGCAGGCGGCTCCTCCCCGCGGGGCGGGTCGTCGGCGCCGGGTGCGTGCTCACGATGTCGCAGACGCTAGCAACGCCGTGGGCCGCCCGGAGATCGGATGGCTCGGATCGGTGCGCAGGAACGGGCTGCCGTGGTCAGCGACGCATCAGAGCACCCAGCTCGGGGAGCTCCATGGTCTGCACCAGCGGGTCCGCGTGCCGATGGACCAGCCGCCAGTCCGTTCCGTCGCGCCGGTACACGTGAGTGACCCGCAACGACAGGTTCTGGTCGGGGAGGTCGCCCACCCGTCCGTGCTGCCGTTCGATCATCGCCAGCACCAGGGTGTCGCCCCAGGCGTGCGCCTCGACGTGCTCCAGCCGTGCCTCGCCGTCCCGGAACGGGCTGCCCCAGGACCTGAGCTCGGCGGCTCGTCCCCGGTGCCGACCGGGCGGCCCCCCGTACGGCGGCAGCAACGTGAAGCCGTCCGCGTGGTGCACGCGGTCGAGGTAGCCGTCCATGTCCCCCTGTACGTACGCGTCCGCGGCCGCCTCGGCACGCCGCACGAACTCGGCCAGCTCCTCGCCGGTGATGGTGGTGTCCATCGGGCCAGTCTGATCAGCGCACGTCGACAGGGTCCAGAGCTGCCGAGCCGAACGGCCGTCAGCCCTTCCCGAGTGCGTGGTCGCGGTGGCGCGCCTCGAGCCACGCGCACCAGGCGTCCACGCCGGCCCCGGTGCGCGCGCTGGTCTCGATCACCTCGGCGCCCGGGTTGACGCCACGCAGGTTGGCGTGGAACGCGTCGAGGTCGAAGTCGAGGTGCGGGAGGAGATCGATCTTGTTGACCAGCACGACGTCGGCCGACCGGAACATCACCGGGTACTTCAGCGGCTTCTCCTCGCCCTCGGTGATCGAGTAGATCATCGCCCGGTGGTGCTCCCCGACGTGGAACTCGGCGGGGCACACGAGGTTTCCCACGTTCTCGACGAGGAGCAGGTCCAGCGCGTCCAGGTCGAGCCGGGCCAGCGCCGAGCGCACCATGGGTGCGTCCAGGTGGCATTCCCCGCCGAATCCGTTCGAGGTGTTCAGGAGCGCGATCTGGGCACCCAGTCCGGCGAGCCGGTCGGCGTCGATGCTCGTCTCGATGTCGCCCTCGACGATTCCGGGGCGCAGGCGCCCGCCGAGCCGGATCAGCGTCTCGCGCAGCAGGGTCGTCTTGCCGGCGCCGGGGGAGGACATGAGATTGACCGCGAGGACGCCGGCGCGTTCCAGGTCGCGGCGGTTCTCGCTTGCGGTCGAGTCGTTCTCGTCGAAGATCCGCTCGAGTACCTCGATGCGTTCCGAGCCGGTCGCGTAGCCCGAGTGATCACCGACGCCATGCTCGGGCCCGTGCTGGTCGTGCTCGTGATCGTGATCGGTGTGCCCGTGCCCGTGGCCGTGCGGGTCGCCGTCGTCGTGTCGGTGGAACCGGCCCATTTCCGTTCAGACCTCCGCTAGCTCGAGCGACGTGATGAGGAATTCCTCGCCTGCGACGATCTCCACGGTCGTGCCGTCGCATTCCGGGCAGACGAGGATCGGTGACGAGAGCGTCGTGCGCGCGTCGCAGGACGAGCAGCGTATTGCCAGTGGAACGCGTTCGATCTCCAGGGTCGACGATTCGAGGGCGGATCCCTCGGTCACGAGTCCCCAGCAGTAGGTCAGCGTTTCCGGGACGATCTGGCGCAGTTCGCCGATGCGGATCCGGACCGTCTGGACCGGCTTGTCGCCCGCATGCCGGTTGACGATGTCGGTGATGGACCGACAGATCGATAGTTCGTGCATTCGTTCGTCCTCCTCCGGGACCGCGGACTGTACACCGGACCGATGTCATCAACGCCGGAGTGTCTCCGACGGGGACTCCCCCCAGCGCTTGCGGTATTCCACCGAGAAGCTGCCGAGATGGCCGAACCCCCACCGTTGCGCGACGCTCGTGACGGTCACTCCGTCCGAGGGAAGTGCGTCGGTCAACTCGTCGCGGACCCGGGTCAGCCGTCGCTCGCGGATGTACGCGACCGGACTCATCCCGAGCTCGTCGTGGAAAGCCTGCTGGATCGATCGGACGCTCATGTGGACGTTGCGCGCGATCATGCCGAGGGTGATGCGTTCACTGAGGTGAGCCTCAATGAAGTCGGTCGCCTTCGTGACGACGCCGCGCTCCCGGCGGCCCGCAGGGCGGACGAGCTCCTCGTGGTAGTTCGACGGCTGCAGCAGCAGCAGGCTGCTCATGAGGAACTCCTCGAGCGTGCCCAGCCCCTGGCCGCGCTGGACGAGCGAATCGCCGTAGTAGACCTCGGCGTGCAGCAGCTGCACGGCCGTGTTCCAGCGCATCGCGGCCTCCGATGCGAGGTCGAACTCGCGCTCCAGGGCGAGTGGGTGCGCCAGCGACCTGCCGAGGAGGCGGGTCAGGTGAGCGGCCAACGGCTGGGCCTCGATCCGGATCATGAGCATGGGCGAGTCGTGGTCGAACCGCAAGGTCACAGGCGTATCCGGGCTGGTCACGAGGGCGCGGACGGTGTTCGCCTCGAACGTCGGGCCGTGCCCTGCACAGACGACGCGCCCGTTCGTCGGCATGCAGACGCAGACGTACGGGCCGAGCGCGGGGATGTCCAATGTGACCGCGACGTGCAGGTCGAGGTAGAGCATGCTGACGTCCCGCAGGCGCACGCCGTAGAGGCTCGCCGCGAAACCCGGTTCGGCTCCTTCCGCGAGTTCGAGGGTGCCCGGCGACAGGACCTTGCCCACCATCCTGGCCGCCGCGCGGACGTCCTCGGTGTAGAAGATCTCGTGCTCGGCCAGGGCGGGTGGGACGCCTCGGGACCGGACCTTGCGACGGACCGGGCCGCGCGTGCGCCGGACGTCGATGAAGCGCAGCCGTGACAGACGGGACATTCCTGGGGTACCGATCTAGGCACCGGTGGTGGTGGTTGGTTGAGCGTAGCGCGAAGGGTTGACTCCGATCATGCAAGTCTCCTGGACGGCTCAGCGCATCAGTGTCACAACCTCAGCGCGATCCTGATAACTCCTGCGCAGAAGCGATAGGCCAAGTGGGTGCGCGTGCCTAGCCTGTGCGTCACCTCACACCTCTCGACGTTGCGAACGGAGGAGCTCCATTGGCGGTGAATGATCAGCTCGTCACGCAGTCCCCGGCGGACGAGCTGCTGGAACGCCTCGACGACCCCAGGGTGGCGAGTTCACTCTCGTACATCCTCGATCACGCAGATCTGCTCGCCATCCTCGTGGCCGGCATCCACGGGTTCGTCGAGCGCGGCGACACCATCACCGAGGCCGTTGTCGACGGCGTTCGCGAGTTGCGCTCCGCAGCTCCCGACTCGTCCGGGATCGGAGCCGTCGACGTTCCGAAGGTGCTGGCGAGCCTTGCCGATCTCTCCACCGGTATGGTCAATGCCACCCCGGCACTGAAGTCGCTTCTCGGTTCACCCGCGCTCGCCGATGTCCGCACTGCGGACACCATCGGGCTGCTCGGCGAGGCGCTCGCCGAAGGAAGGGAAGAGGCGGCGAAGTCC
Source organism: Pseudonocardia sp. (assembly GCF_050246655.1). Lineage (GTDB taxonomy): Bacteria > Actinomycetota > Actinomycetes > Mycobacteriales > Pseudonocardiaceae > Pseudonocardia. Next base: position 56,263 of record NZ_JBFWVQ010000012.1, on the reverse strand, counting down.
CCGGGCGGACCGACGAGTGTGTTCGGTCTTCTCCGCGTCCTGAAGGACGAGGACGTGTCCCGCGGAATCGGCCTGATGGTTCAGGTCGCGAAGGCCCTCGGCCGCCGGCTCGGCTGAGCCGTTTCCGCCACACCCGTTCGTGGCGGCGCCGCCGCCACGACAGCAACCGCGCTGTGCGCGGAAATCGAACCGAGAGGAGTTCCCATGGCGTCCGTGCTGTGGTTCCAAGGCGGAGCATGCAGCGGGAATACCATGTCCTTCCTGAACGCCGAAGAGCCGAATGTCGTCGACCTGATCGTCGACTTCGGCCTCGACCTGATCTGGCACCCGTCGCTCGGCCTCGAACTCGGCAAGAACGCGCAGAAGGTCTTCTGGGACTGCGCAAACGGTGACCGCCCGCTCGACATCTTCGTGTTCGAGGGCACCGTCATCGAGGCGCCCGACGGCAGCGGCCGGATGGACATGTTCGCCGACCGTCCCATGAAGGACTGGGTGACGGACCTGGCCGCGGCGGCCCAGATCGTCGTCGCGATCGGCGACTGCGCCTGCTTCGGTGGCATCCCGGCCATGGAGCCGAACCCGTCGGCGTCCACCGGCCTGCAGTTCCACAAGCGTGCGAAGGGCGGCTTCCTCGGGCCGGACTTCAAGTCGAAGATGGGCCTGCCGGTCATCAACGTCCCGGGCTGCCCCGCCCACCCGGACTGGATCACCCAGATCATCGTCGCGCTGGCCACCGGTCGCGCTGGCGACATCCGGCTCGACGACCTCCACCGGCCGGAGACCTTCTTCAAGTCCTTCACGCAGACGGGCTGCACGCGAGTGCAGTTCTTCGAGTACAAGCAGTCGACGCTCTCGTTCGGTGAGGGCACCCGTACGGGCTGCCTGTTCTACGAGTTCGGCTGCCGTGGGCCCATGACGCACTCGCCGTGCAACCGGATCCTGTGGAACCGGCAGTCGTCGAAGACGCGCGCCGGCATGCCGTGCCTGGGCTGCACCGAACCCGAGTTCCCCCACTTCGACCTCGCTCCCGGGACCGTCTTCAAGACCCAGAAGGTCAGCGGGACGATCCCGAAGGAGGTCCCGGAGGGCAGCGACCACCTGACCTACATGGCCCACGCCGCTGCCGCCCGGATCGCGGCACCGCAGTGGTCCAAGGAGGACATGTTCGTCGTCTGACCGGCCGGCTCACGCCGGTTCGTGCCCCTTACCCGAACGGTCGTCCCGAAAGGACCCCCCCACCATGACCGCACTCGACCTGCATGTGAGCCCACTGGGCCGCGTCGAGGGTGACCTCGACGTGCGTGTGACCATCGAGGACGGCGTCGTCACCTCGGCGTGGACCGAGGCGGCGATGTTCCGCGGATTCGAGATCATCCTCCGTGGCAAGGACCCGCAGGCCGGACTCATCGTCTGCCCCCGCATCTGCGGCATCTGCGGTGGAAGCCACCTCTACAAGTCCGCGTACGCCCTCGACACCGCGTGGCGGACCCACATGCCGCCGAACGCGACCCTGGTGCGCAACATCGCCCAGGCCACCGAGACGCTGCAGTCCATCCCCCGATACTTCTACGCACTGTTCGCGATCGACCTGACCAACAAGAACTACGCCAAGTCCAAGATGTACGCCGAGGCCGTGCGGCGGTTCGCCCCGTACGTCGGCACCAGCTACCAGCCCGGCGTCGTGCTCTCCAACAAGCCGGTCGAGGTCTACGCCATCTTCGGTGGGCAGTGGCCGCACTCCAGCTTCATGGTGCCCGGTGGCGTGATGTGCGCGCCGACGCTGTCGGACGTGACGCGTTCGATCGCGATCCTCGAGCACTGGAAGGACGAGTGGCTCGAGAAGCAGTGGCTCGGCTGCTCGGTCGACCGCTGGCTGGAGGTCAAGACCTGGGACGACATGCTCGCCTGGGTCGACGAGAACGAGTCGCAGTACAACAGCGACTGCGGGTTCTTCATCCGCTACTGCCTGGACGTGGGCCTCGACAAGTACGGCCGTGGCGTGGGCAACTACCTGGCCACCGGTACGTACTTCGACCCGACGCTGTACGAGAACCCGACCATCGCGGGCCGCAACGCGGCGCTGATCGGCCGGTCCGGCGTCTTCGCCGGCGGGCAGTGGCACGAGTTCGACCAGGCCAACGTCAGCGAGGACGTCACGCACTCGTTCTACCAGGGCACGGGAGCGCTCCACCCGTTCGAGGGTGAGACCAACCCCATCGACCCGGCGGACGGTGCGAAGCAGGGCAAGTACAGCTGGGCCAAGTCCCCGCGGTACGAGGTCCCCGGCCTGGGCCACATCCCGCTCGAGGCCGGCCCGCTGTCCCGCCGCATGGCCGCAGCCGGTCCGAACGCTGCCCCGCACCAGGACGACGACAAGCTGTTCCTGGACATGTACAACAAGATCGGGCCGAGCGTCTTCGTCCGTCAGATGGCGCGCATGCACGAGGGCCCGAAGTACTACAAGTGGGCCCGGGCGTGGCTCGACCAGCTCGACCTCTCGGAGAGCTTCTACACCAAGCCGGTCGAGCACGCCGAGGGCAAGGGCTTCGGCTCCACCGAGGCCGCCCGTGGCGCGCTGTCGGACTGGATCGTCATCGAGGACAGCAAGATCAAGAACTACCAGGTGGTCACGCCGACGGCGTGGAACATCGGTCCTCGGGACGGCCGGGAGGCGCTCGGCCCGATCGAGCAGGCGCTCGTCGGGTCGCCGATCGTCGACCCGGAGGACCCGGTGGAGCTGGGCCACGTGGCCCGCAGCTTCGACTCCTGCCTGGTGTGCACGGTGCACGCCTACGACGGCAAGACCGGTCGCGAGCTGTCGAAGTTCGTCATCAACGGAATGGTGTGATCCCGACGTCCGCGGACAGAAACACCGAGGCAGGTCCCTCGGTCGACATCGAGCCGCCCGGCTGCGAAGTGCTCGTCGTCGGCTGCGGGAATCTCCTCCGGGGTGACGACGGGGTCGGTCCCGTCCTCGTCCGTCATCTCTGGGAGCGCGGTGTGCCCGCGGGCGCTCGGCTCGTCGACGGTGGCACGGCCGGCATGGACGTCGCGTTCCAGATGCGCGGCGCCGGCCGGGTCGTCATCGTCGACGCGGCCGCGACGGGCTCTGCGCCGGGAACCCTCTTCCGGGTTCCCGGTGCGGAGCTCGCGGAGCTCCCGCCCCTGGAGGGCGTGCACACCCACTCGTTCCGCTGGGACAACGCGATCGCGCTGGCCCGGTGGGCGCTCGGCGACGCATGCCCCACCGACATCTCCGTCTTCCTCATCGAGGCCGAGGGAGTGGAACTGGGTGCGGACCTGTCCGAGCCGGTGGAGGCCGCGATGGAACAGGTGATCGAGATCATCGAGCGTGAGTACCTGGGCCCGCTGCGGCCCGTCCCGGCCGCCGACGCCGACACCGTCGAGGTCACCGAGGACGGGTACATGCGCCTCGACGCCACGCTCGCCGCAACACGGTTCCCGTCGGACGCGGTTGTGGCCGTCGTCCGGGACGGGGCGTTCTGGCTCGTTCCGCTGCGCGGCCCGCGCAGCGGTGGTCTCCTGCTCAAGCAGCGCACCCCCGAAGGTGATCGATCGGTCCTCGTCCGCGAGGTCCTCGGCGATTCCTTCCGGGCGGGCGTGTACGCCGCATACTGGGACGACGCGCAGGCCGCGCTGAAGATCCCTCTGGGGCTGGAGACGTGATCACGATGGCGGACGACCAAGACATTCGGCAGAAGACCACTCCGCGCGAGGACAGCTCGGCAGACGATGCATTGGACGTGCAGACCGTCGTCGTCCCGGAACGCGGACGGTGGGCTGTCGAGATCGTCGTGCTGTTCGCGGACGGGGTCGTCCGCCGCCGGATAGACACCTTCCCGACCGAGGCCCGCGCGCGTCTCTCGGCCGGCCTGATCAAGCGCGCCGCCGAACGAGATATTCGAGGTCCATTGAATGGCTGACGCACTGACGGCACCCGATCCCACCACGATCCGCACCGTCCCCGGCCCGCTCGTCACGCGGCCACAACCGCTCGGCGCGTTCTCCCTACCCCTGGGGTACCTCCTTGTTCCCCAGGGCGAGGAGTACGAGTCCGTGCGCGAAGAGCTCGTCGCAGGTCGCCTCCCGGAGAAATGGCCTCCGGGCCTGGAGGCTCACGAGCTCGGTTTCGCTGGCGACCGGGCCGGGGCGCTTGCGGCCCTGGACGAGAGCGGCGCCACCGATGCGGTGTCGCGCTACAACCGCTTCGTCCTGGACCCCGATGCCGAGGACGCCGACGCGTTGCGCGCAGAGCTCGGTGAGCTCGGTGTGCTCGTCGATCTCGTGCTGTTCGTCGTCGGGCGCAGCGACACCGCTCCGGAGCTCGGTGCGGCGGACGGCGAGGTGGGTGCGCTCGTACTCTCCGCCCGTGCGACGCAGGCACTCGCCGCCGGCGACGGCGCCGCGGCGGTCGAGCTGCTGAACCGCGCGGCGGAGATGGCGCAGCCGGTGGCGCCGCCACTGGCCGGGTTGCTGCACGGCGCGGCCGCGTCGGTCCTACGCGACCGCGGCGACGAGGACTGCGTCGCGGCGTTCGAGCGCGCGTTGACGCTGCTCGACGGAGCCGACGATCTGCGTGTCGGCCGCGCCGAGATCCATCTCGGCCTCGCCGGTGCGCTGCACGAGCAGGCCCAGACGCGGCCCGAGCGGTTGGTCCGGTCGGTGCCGCACTACCAGGGTGCGCTGCAGCTCGTGCAGAGCGCCGAGGCCCCCCTGCTGTGGGCGGCCGCCCACGCCGGCCTTGCGACCGCGTACCTGACCATGCCGATGGTGGAGGCGTCGGGACAGCTCCGGCTGGGGATCGCCGCGCAGTCGCTGCGCTCCGCGCTGAAGGTCTACACGCGCGAGGAGCACCCCACGGAGTGGGCGAGCGTGCAGCTCAACCTGGCCAACTCGCTGGTCTACACGCCCTCCAAGCACCAGGCCGACAACCTCGTCGAGGCCGTCGAGCTGTACGAGGCGGTGCTGCAGACCCGCAGTCGCGAGTCCGATCCGCTCGGCCGTGCCCGGGTGCTCGCCAACCAGGGCAACGTGCTGGCGCATCTCGGCGTGTTCGACGACGCCAAGGCCAAGCTCTACGAGGCGCGCTTCCTGTTCGAGGAGCACCAGGACGAGGAGTCGGTGCGCGCCGTCCGGGGGGTCCTGGACGAGATCGCGCGGGAGCGGGCGCTCGCGCGCACCACCGACCACACCGACTGAGTGATCGAGCCGACTGAGGGAGACGACGATGTCGACGACGACTGTCGCCGCATCGGCGGCGACGGCGGACGCCTCCGCCGAGCCGACGTTCGAGGAGCTGGCCCGTAGGGTCGACGAGGCCGTCACGGCGGTCGCGGAGCTGGAGCCGAGCGCGCGCAAGGCCGCCGATGAGCTGAAGGCCGCGATCGAGGCCGTCCACAAGGCCGGTCTGGTGACGATCGTGCGCCGGTTGAGGGAGGGCGACGAGACTCGGGCCGCCCTGTTCGAGCTGGTGGACGACCCGGTCGTGCACCTGCTGCTGTCCCTGCACGGGATCGTGCGGCCGGATCCGACGACGCATGCCAACCGCGTGCTGGTGGAGGTGCGCCCGCAGCTGCAGAGCCACGGCGGCGACGTGACGCTCGACCGTGTCGAGGACGGTGTCGCATACGTCCGCCTCGAGGGTGCCTGCAACGGGTGCTCCATGTCCTCGGTGACGCTGCGCAACCTCGTCGAGAGCGCCCTCGTCGAGGGCGTGCCCGCGATCCGGGCCGTCGAGGTGCTGAAGAACCAGCCCACGCCGACGCTGATCACCCTGGACGCGCTGCGGATCGGGCCGTCCCGGGAGAAGGAGGGCTGGGTACGGGCCGGCGCTGCGAGCGACATCCCCGAGGGTGGGATGAGCCGCTTCGACCTCGTCGCGGAGTCCGGCGACAAGGCGGACGTCGTCGTCGTCAACATCGAGCAGCGCCTCACCGCGTACCGCAACGAGTGCGCGCACGAGGGCCTGCCGCTCGACGACGCGATCATCGACACCGCGAACGGCACGCTCACCTGCCCGTGGCACGGGTTCTGCTTCGACGCCTCGTCCGGCGAGTGCCTGAGCGCACCGGGCGCGCAGCTCGAGCAGCTGCCCATGCGGGTCGACGGCGGCGAGGTCTGGATCCGGATCGAGACATGAGCCGCCTGACCGTCCGGCGCAACGTGGCCGGCCGACCCGCACGTATCGATCCGCTGCCCGAGGAGGGCATCAGGGGTGGCTGGGAGCCCGAGGTGTGGCTCGGGGCCCCGGCCACCGGGGGGCTCGCCCTCCCGCAGGCTTCGCCGTCGATGGCGTTCATGTACTCACCGCGCGGGGTCTTCCTCGGCGAGGAGCACGTGATCGTCGCCGATTCCGGCAATCACAGGGTGTTGATCTGGCACGGCATCCCCGACGCCGACCACCGGCCGGCCGACGTCGTGCTCGGCCAGCCCGACGGCCAGACCGAGGGGCGCGCCGCCGGTGGGCGCGGACCGGAGCGTGGAATGAACCTGCCGACCGGTGTGCTCGTGCACGAGGGCAAGCTGATCGTCGCCGACGCCTGGCACCACCGGGTCCTCGTCTGGAACGAGGTGCCGCAGCGCAGCGACTCCGCACCGGACTTCGTCTTCGGTCAGGACGACGCGACCTGCGTCGAGCCCAACCGTGGCTGGACCTGCTCGGCCTCCACGCTGTACTGGCCGTTCGGGATCGCGGTGGTCGGCGGGCGGTTCTGGATCGCCGACACCGGGAACCGTCGCGTCCTCGGCTGGGACGGTGGCGTGCCGGACGTGAACCGGCCCGCGGACGTCGTGCTCGGCCAGCCGGACCCCGCGGCGCGCGAGGAGAACCGCGGGGCGGCCGTCGGCCCGGCGAGCTTCCGCTGGCCGCACGACATCGCAGGCCGCGAGGACCTGCTGCTCGTCGCCGACGCGGGCAACCACCGGGTGCTCGGCTGGTCGCCCGGCCCCGACGGGGACCGGGCTGCCGACCTGGTGCTGGGTCAGCCCGGGTTCGACACCGCCGACGAATGGCCGTACGGGCCGCACAACAACGAGCGGTTCCGGTTCCCCTACGCGATCGGGCTGGACGGCACGCCGGGGCTGGACGAGCGGCTCGCCGTCGCCGACACGGCCAACAACCGGATCCTGATCTGGGAGGGCATGCCGACCACCGTGCGCGGTGCTGACCACGTGCTCGCCCAGCCGACCTTCGCGGCCAACGGGGAGAACCGCTGGGCCGCGGTCACCCACGACACGCTCTGCTGGCCCTACGGGCTCTCGCTGCGCGGGGACCGGATGGCCGTGTCGGACTCGGGGAACAACCGCGTCGTGATCTGGCGGCGACGATGACCCGGTCGACGAGCACCGCGTGCGAGACCACCCGTACCCGGCGCCGGTTCAGCGTCACCGGGGTGGTGCAGGGCGTCGGCTTCCGGCCCTTCGTGCACCGCCTGGCCAGCGAGCTCGGCCTCGGCGGACTGGTCGGCAACGACCCGGCGGCGGTGTTCGTGGAGGTGCAGGGCGCGTGCCCGGCCGTCGACGAGTTCGGCAGGCGGCTGCGCACCGACGCACCGCCGCTCGCCGTGGTGGCCGGCCTGACGTGGGAGGAGCTGCCCGTCGAGCCGGACGGGGACGGGTCCTTCCAGATCGTCCCCAGCCGGGCCGCCGACGGTGCGACGACCCTGATCCCGCCGGACGTCGCGGTGTGCGAGGACTGCCTGCGCGAGCTCGCCGCCCCGGGCGACCGCCGGTACCGCCACCCGTTCGTCACGTGCACGAACTGCGGCCCGCGGTTCACGATCATCCGGGAGCTGCCCTACGACCGGCCCGCCACCACGATGGCCGGTTTCCCGATGTGCTCCCGGTGCGCGGCGGAGTACCACGACCCGGCGGACCGCCGGTTCCACGCGCAGCCTGTGGGCTGCCACGACTGCGGGCCCTCGCTGTGGTTCGCCGACGGGTTCGACGACGGGCACGAGCGCATCACCGGTGCCGACGCCGCGCTGGCCGCGGCGCAGCGGGCGCTCGCGGACGGCCGCGTCGTCGCGATCAAGGGCATCGGCGGCTACCACCTCGCCTGCGCGGCGGGGAACGAGGAGGCCGTGGCGGGGCTGCGCACCCGCAAGGCGCGCGGCGGCAAGCCCTTCGCCCTGCTCGTGCGCGACCTCGAGGTCGCCGGCAGGTTCGCCGGCATCGACGAGGCCGAGGCCGAGGTGCTCACCTCGCCCGCCCGGCCGGTGGTCCTGCTGCGGCGGACGGCCGCGGCGCCGGTGGCGGCGTCCGTCGCGCCGGGCAACCCGATGCTCGGCCTGATGCTGCCCTACACGCCGGTGCACCACCTCCTGCTCGCCCCGGTGCCCGGCTACACGGACACAGGCGACGCGCCGGTCCCGGACGCGATCGTCCTGACCAGCGCGAACCGCTCGGACGAGCCGATCTGCTTCACCGAGGAGGACGCGGCCACCCGGCTGCCGGATCTCTGCGACGCGGTGCTCGACCACGACCGGCCGATCCACGTGCCGTGCGACGACTCGGTCGTCCGGGTCGTCGACGGCCGCGAGCTACCGATCCGGCGATCCCGCGGCTACGCCCCGCTGCCCGTCGACCTCGGTCGCGAGCTGCCACCCGTCCTCGCGGCGGGCGGCGAGCTGAAGAACACTTTCTGCCTCACCGAGGGCAGGTTCGCGTACTGCTCGGCACACATCGGGGACATGGGGACGCTCGAGACGTTGCGGGCCTTCGAGCGGTCCGTGGCCCAGCTCGGTGGCATCCGCCGCACGCCCGAGCGGATCGCCGCCGACCTCCACCCCGCCTACCTGACGCGGGTCTGGGCCGAGCGGCACGCGGGCGACCGTCCGCTGGACCTCGTGCAGCACCACCACGCGCACGTCGTCTCGTTGCTCGCCGAGCACGGGCGACTGCACACCCCGATCGTCGGCGTCGCGTTCGACGGCACCGGGTACGGGTGCGACGAGACGATCTGGGGTGGAGAGATCCTGGTGCTGGGCACGGACAGCCACCGGTTCGTCCGGGCCGGGCATCTCGCACCCGTTCCGCTCCCCGGTGGCGACGCAGCCGTCCGCAACCCGTGGCGGATGGCACTGGCCCACGCCTGGGCGGCGGGCGTCGAGTGGACCGACGACCTGGCGCCCGTCCGGGCCGCCAGCCCCACCGAGCTCGCGGTGCTCCGCTCGCAGCTCGACAGTGGCATCGGCTGCGTCGCCACCACCAGCATGGGCAGGCTGTTCGACGCGGTGGCGTCCCTGCTCGACGTCCGCCACCGGATCGGCTACGAGGGTCAGGCCGCCATCGAGCTGGAGGTGCTCGCGGGGGAGTGCGGCGTGGCACCGGCACCCGCCGGGGTCTGGCCGGGCCTCGCGGTGCACGCCGACGCGACGATCGACGCCGTGCCCCTGATCCGCGACCTGGTGGTCGCGCTGCGAGCGGGCGTCGAACCCGCGCGGCTGGCGAGGGCGTTCCACAGCGCGGTCGCGGTCGCGGTGGCCACCGTGGTGGCGCAGGTCGCGGGCGACGTGCGCACCGTCGGCCTCACCGGCGGTGTCTTCCAGAACGTGCTGCTGCTCCAGGAGTGCCGGCGGCGCTTGGAGGAGTCCGGGTTCGAGGTGCTCACGCACCGGCTCGTGCCGCCGAACGACGGTGGTCTCGCACTCGGTCAGGCGGCGGTGTCCGCACTGACGGCGGTCGAGGAGACCGCACGACAGAGCAGGAGGGCTGAAGGATGTGTCTAGGGATCCCGGGGCGGGTCGCCGAGATCTGGGACGCCGAGTCGGGGGCCCGGATGGCCCGGGTGGAGTTCCCCGGCGAGGAGCGGACGCTGTGCTTGGCCTACCTGCCGGACCTGCAGGTGGGGGACTACACGATCGCCCACGCGGGGTTCGCGCTCACGCGCATCGATGAGGACACCGCCCGGGTCACGCTCGCGACGATGACCGAGTACGGCGTCTTCGACAGCGTGTCCGACGTGGTGCCCGGCGATCCGGCGGTGCTGCCGTGACGGCCGTCGTCGAACCGGGACTGGACGAGAACGCCTCGGCCGATCTGGCCGCGGCCTCGCTGGCGCTGGCGCGACGGTTCGCCGCCGGGGCGACGCTGTGGTGCGTGGCGCCCGCCTGGGAACCGCACGCCCAGCACGTCGCGGTCGAGTTCGTGCACCCGGTTGTGGTCGGGACCAGGGCGCTTCCGGCCGTCGCGCTGGCGGGCCCGGACCTGGTCGGCACGGCACGCGTGTCGGCGCGCCGCGGTGACGTCCTGCTCGCGGTGGCCGGCGCGTCCGACGCGGACGTCCGGTCGATCATGCAGCGCGCGCCGGCGTGGGGGATCACGACGATCTGGGTCGGCAGCGGCCCGCGGCCCCCGGCGGGGAGCGCGGACCACCTCCTCTGGATCGACGAGGAGGACCCGCTCGTTCCGGCCACCGGGCGGTTCGTGCTGCTCTACCACCTGCTCTGGGAGCTGACGCACGTCTGCTTCGAACATCCCGGCCTGCTGGCCGAGGAGCCGGCCGACTGCACGGACGAGGTCTGCGTCACGTGCAGCGACGAGGGCAGGCTCGCCGAGGTGATCTCGGTGGAGCCCGGATCGGCGCGGGTGCGCACCGCGCAGGGCACGGAGTCGATCGCGACGGTGCTCGTGGAACCGGTGGCCGTGGACGAGTTGCTGCTGGTGCACGCGGGGATGGCGATCGGGAAGGTGGAACAGCTGTGACCTCGACCGGAACCGGAGGTGCCCCCGCCGCGTCGGCGGAGGCGACCGGCTTCCTCTACCCGTTCCTCGACGCGAGCGAGACGGACGCGCAGGCGTTGCTCACCGACCTCGCCGCGTCCGCTCGCGCCAAGGCCGCGCAGAGTGCCGAGCTGCGCCGCAGCACCCTCGAGGCGAGCCGTGAGGCGATCGCCACGGCCGCGGCGGAGATGGCGCGGCGGTTCGCAGCGGGCGGGCGCCTGTTCACGTTCGGCAACGGAGGCAGCTCCACGGACGCGACGACCCTCGCCGCGCTCTTCGCGCGCCCCCCGACGGGCCCGCCGCTTCCGGCGTTCTCGCTCACCGCCGACCAGGCGATCCTCACGGCGCTGGGCAACGACGTCGGGTTCGAGCTGGTGTTCGCCCGCCAGCTGATCGCGCGCGCGACGGCGGGCGACATCGCGCTCGCCATGTCCACGAGCGGGAGCTCGGCGGACCTCGCCTCCGGGCTCCACGAGGCACGCCGGCGCGGCATGTACACGGTCGGCTTCGCGGGCTACGACGGCGGCGCGATGGCCCGCAGCCCCGACGTCGACGTGTGCTTCGTGGTCCGCTCGCAGAGCGTGCACCGCATCCAGGAGTCACAGGCGCTGCTCGGCCACCATCTGTGGGCCGCAGTTCACGAACACATGGTGCACGAGCACGGAACGGAAGATCAGTGAGAACCGACCAGAGCAGGACGGTCAGCCAGTACCTCACCTCGGGCCCGACCTTCGCCGAGGGCGAGGTCATCGAGCGGATCGAGGCCTTCCGCAGGCGCAGGCCGCGGCTGCGCGACGAGATCGTGACGTCCGCCCACGGGGCGGGTGGCAAGTCGTCGGCGGCACTGGTGGACGCGGTGTTCGTCGAGGCGTTCCGCAACCCGCTGCTCGAGTCCCTCGGGGACGGCGCGGTCATGATGCTGCCCAGCGGCGAGCGCGTCGCGATGTCCACCGACGGGTTCGTCGTGAAGCCGCTGCGCTTCCCCGGCGGCTCCATCGGCCACCTCGCCGTCCACGGCACCACGAACGACCTCGCGATGGCGGGCGCGGTGCCGTCGTGGATCTCTGCGGCCTTCGTGCTCGAGGAGGGCTTCCCGATCGCGGAGCTCAAGGAGATCGTCGCGGACATGGCGGCTGCCGCGGCCGCCGTGGGCGTGCAGATCGTCACCGGCGACACGAAGGTCGTCCCCAAGGGCGCGGCGGACGGGCTCTTCATCACCACCGCTGGCGTCGGAGTCGTCCCGGCCGGCCGCACGCTGTCCGCACAGGCGGTATGCCCTGGCGACAAGCTGCTGCTCTCCGGGTCGATGGGCGACCACGGCATGGCGGTGATGCTGGCCCGCGGCGACCTCGCCATCGAGGCCGAGATCTCCTCGGACACGGCCGCCGTGAGCCCGCTGGTGGAGGCGCTCTTCGAGGCCGCGCCGTCCACCCGCTGGCTGCGCGACCCCACCCGCGGCGGCGTCGCGACCAGCTGCAACGAGCTGGCCAAGACGAGCGGGCTCGGCGTCGTCCTCGACGAGGAGCACCTGCCCGTGCGGCCCGTCGTCGCCGGGGCGTGCGAGATGCTCGGCATCGACCCGCTCTACGTCGCGAACGAGGGCAAGTTCCTGGCCGTCGTCGCACCCGAGGAGGCCGAGGCGGGCCTCGCCGCACTGCGCGCCCTGCCGCTCGGTCAGGAGGCCGCCGAGATCGGAACCATCGTCGAGGAGCCTGCGGAGGCCGTGGTGCTCCGCACCGGCTTCGGCGGCACGCGGATCGTCGACATGCTCGTCGGCGACCCGCTGCCCCGAATCTGTTGAGATCTGCTGAGAAGGGCTGACGCACATGTGCCTGGGGATCCCCGGACGGATCGTCGCGATCACCGACCCCGTCAACTGCTTGGCGAAGGTCGACGTCAGCGGCGTGCAGCGCACGATCAGCGTGCGCCTGCTGGAGAAGGACCTGCCCGAGCCCGACGAGTGGGTGCTCGTCCACGTCGGTTTCGCGATGGCGAAGATCGACGAGGCGGAGGCCCTGATGACCTTGGCCGCCGTCAAACGGCTCGGTGAGGCTTACCAGGACGAGATCGAAGCGTTCGATTCGTCCGCGATCGTCTGAGGAGGCGAGTCATGCGTTTCGTCGATGAGTTCCGCGACCCTGCTGCGGCGCGGTCGTTGCTCGGCGCCATCGAGCGGCTGGCCGCCACGAGCGACGAGCAGTACAAGTTCATGGAGGTGTGCGGCGGGCACACCCACACCATCTACCGGCACGGGATCGAGCACCTCCTGCCCGCCAACGTCGAGCTCGTGCACGGCCCCGGATGCCCCGTCTGCGTCATCCCGATGGGCCGGGTCGACGACGCGGTCTGGCTGGCGTCCCGGCCGGACGTGATCTTCACCTGCTTCGGCGACATGATGCGCGTGCCCGGATCGGACGGCAGCCTGCTCGACGCCAAGGCGCGCGGGGCGGACGTCCGGTTCGTGTACTCGCCGCTGGATGCGCTGAAGATCGCCGTCGACAACCCCGGCAAGCAGGTCGTGTTCTTCGCGATCGGGTTCGAGACCACCGCGCCGTCCACCGCCGTCACGCTGGTGCGGGCGCGCGAGCTCGGGGTCGAGAACTTCAGCGTGTTCTGCAACCACGTCACGATCGTGCCGCCGATCAAGGCGATCCTGGACTCGCCGGACCTGCGCCTGTCGGGGTTCCTCGGCCCGGGCCACGTCTCCACCGTCGTGGGCAACCGGCCGTACCGGTTCGTGCCCGAGGTGTACGGCAAGCCGCTCGTCGTCGCGGGCTTCGAGCCGCTCGACCTCCTCGCCTCGGTCGCGATGCTGCTGCGCCAGATCCACGAGGGCCGTTGCGAGGTGGAGAACCAGTACGCCCGCGTCGTCGCCGAGGAGGGCAACCCCGCTGCGCTGGCGCTGATGGGGCAGGTCTTCGCGCTGCGCCCGCACTTCGAGTGGCGCGGGTTGGGCTTCATCGCCCAGAGCGCGCTGCGGCTGCACGACGACTTCGCCGCCTTCGACGCCGAGCTGCGCTACGCGATGCCGGGCGTGCGGGTCGCCGACCCCAAGGCGTGCCAGTGCGGCGAGGTGCTCAAGGGCGTGCTCAAGCCGTGGGAGTGCAAGGTCTTCGGCACCGCGTGCACGCCGGAGACGCCCATCGGCACCTGCATGGTGTCGCCGGAGGGTGCCTGCGCGGCGTACTACAACTTCGGCCGCATGCACCGTGACGCCGCCCAGCTGGTCGGGCAGGCGGGGCGGTCGTGACGGCGGCTCCGGCCGGCTCCTCGATCGACACCCGCGGCACCGAGTTCTTCGCCCGCTACGCCTACGCGCCGAACCAGCTCGGCTACTGCGGTCCGCCGGAGGCGGCGGTGCTGCGGTCGGGATCGCCCGAGGAGATCCGGGCGGTCGCCCGGCGCTTCTCGGGCGCCTGGCCGTACCTGCAGGTGCTGGCGCGGATGACCGGGATCGCCGACCCGATGGACCACCGGGTCGTCGAGTCGTACTGGCTCGGTGGAGGCATCGGCGCGGAGCTGGACGCGCGCGAGTTCGGGCAGGCGCTGCTCGACGTCATCGGTCCGCAGGCGGGCCACTACTGGGCGCACCTCACTCCCGCACTGCTCGACGAGGCCGCGGGCGATCACGGCTTCCACGTCTTCGGTGTCTACCCGTGGTCGCGGCTCCTCGGCCGGGGCATGGACGAGCACCCGCTGCACGTGCTGGACAGCTGCCGGATCGGGTGGGGCACGGTCGTCTCGCTCGGTGACGGCGGGACCGACGCCGACCACGCCGGCGTCCGCTCCCAGGCCCTCGAACTCCGGGAGGGCGGGCTCGCCCTGGCCGAGCCGAAGGTGCACCGCGTCGCCGTACGGGTCGACGGGTACGCCGCCGTTCCGGATGTCGAGGTGGGTGAGGAGGTGGCGCTGCACTGGGGCCGGATCTGCGGGCGGCTCACGCCGTCGCAGCTCCGGGACGTGGAGGAGTCCACCCACCACCGGTTGGACGTCACCAGCAGGCGGCTACGAGGAGAGCACGCGTGAGACCGCGCATCCACCAGGACGACGAGCAGATCGGCTTCCAGTGGGCGACGCCCACGGGCAGGCCCGCGACGCTGCAGCAGCTCGTCGCGGACGACGAGGAGCCGGACCGGCTCGTCGCCACCCATCTCGCCGCGCTCGACGACGCCCTGATCATCGCCGCGGAGCGGTTCGGTGAGCTCCTCGGCGGCGGGCGCCGTCCGGTGGACGCCGCGGAGCGCGACGGGCTGCGGGAGCTGCACCGCGCGCTGGACCGGCTCACCCACGAGTTCGCAGCGGCGTCCGAGGTCACCGGCATCGCGGCCGACGTCCGCGCCGGGCAGATCATCGGGACCGCGGCGCTGTTCTCCATCCGCGCCCGCCACCCGCTGGACCTGCTCGGGCCCGCCCCCTTCGACGGGGAGCTGGACACGCCCGGGATCGGCGTCATCGGCGGGTTCGGGGAGATGGTGCAGGTCGATCCGGAGAAGCCTTGGAAGGGCGGCCGCTGGGTCGTCCGGACGGAGACGGGCGAGCGCTATCCGCTGACCCTGTCCACACTGCTGTTCGACAGCTCCGGCACCAACAAGGACGCCGCCCGCGACGAGCATCGCGGGGCGATCCGCGCCGTCCTGCGCGGCGCGCGCTCGCCCGCTGCGGATCCGCTCGCCGTCGCGTGCGCGCTGGACTGGCTGCTCTACGACTTCCTGATGGCCCACCGGGACGGCCCGGAGAGCGCGGCGATCGTGCTCGGGAAGGGCCGGGAACCCGACGCGGAACTGATCGTCGCGGCGGCGGCCGGTTCCGTGGCGGCGCGCGCCACGTTCGATCCGGGACTGGTCGGGCTGACCGCCCACTGAGCCCCGAAGATTCCCCCCGCGGAATCCCCCGCCTCGGGGTGTCCGCTGGGGGAACGTGCACGGTGCGATGGGCACGGAGAGGACACGACGATGACCCCGTTCATGTCCGCGGCCGAGATCGACCGCGCCCGCGTCCGGTTCCACACCGACCAGGAGCATGCGCTGTACGTCGAGTACACGGAGGCGATGGCGCGCATCGCCAGGCCCCGGTACTGGCGCCGCCGGCAGCGGCGGTTCCTCCGCGAGAACGGCTACGACCTCCCCGACGACCTCGCGCAGGACATGCACGGCAGCGGCGGCTGACCCCCCGAAGGCACCTATCGCACGGACCCAGAGGAGCAGCATGGACGCACTCCTGCGGTGCACGCGGCAGATCACCGCCGCCCCGAAGGGGATCGTCGCGATCGACACCCCGGCAGCGGCGATCGCCACGCGCCTGCGGTCAGCGGGCCTCGCGCCGACCGATCCGATGGCCCGCGAGTTCCGCCGGGTCCTCGTCAGGTCCGCCGCGCTGGCCCGGTTCGCGAGCGGCGTTGTCCTGCGGCCCGACGACCTCGACCTGCCCGTGGACGGCACCACGGCCACCGAGTTCCTGTGGCGGTCGGGCGTCGTGGTCGGCGTGCGCGTCGACACCGGGCTCGAACGCGGACTCGGCCCGGAGGATCGGGTCACCTCGGGCCTGGACGGGCTCGCGGACCGGTTGCGCAGTGCGCGGGACGCGGGCGCCCGGTTCGCATTGTGGAGCGTCTGGACCGGCCTGGCCCCGGACGGGCTGTCCTCGCTCACCGTGAACAGCCAGGCCGCCGCCCGGTTCGCCCGCACCTGCCAGACCGCGGGCCTGGTACCGGTCGTCCGCGTGGGCGCGCGCATGCCGGACGGGCCGCAGCGGGCGCGCTCCGCGGCTCTGGGCGCTGCGCTGCTGAGCGTCGTGGGGCACCTGGAGGACCTCGAGGCCGATCTCGCCGCCACGGTCGTCAACACGGTGCACACCGGTGTGCGGGCGTTCGCCGACAGCCCGCTCGCCGTGCTCCCGGCGCATCTCGGCGGCGTCGCCCTCAACGTGGCGCCCGGCGCACCACCGCCGCCGGACGCGCCCTGGCCGATCGTCTTCTACGTCGGCCGCGAGGTCACCCTGCCCGCGCTGCTCGCGTGGGGTGGGCGGCCGTCGTCGGTTCCGGCGGCCGCGGACGCCCTCGCGGCCCGGCTCGAGCGGCTCGCCGATCCGCGGTCCGGCACCGAGCCCGTCGGCGCGGCGACCATCACCGTGCTCACGCCACGCAACGCCCGAAGGGGGCCGGAATGAGCGAGCTCCTCTCCCGCGGCCGCGGCCTGCTCGCCGTCGACGCCGCCGCCTCCCCGGCGCTGCGCCGGACGGTGCTGGAGACCCCTGGTCTCGGCCGTTGCGTGGGCGGCGTGCTCCTCGAGCCGGACATGCTCGATGGCGGTGTGGCGGGACCCGTGGCCCGCGGCTGCGCCGTCGGCGTCGCGCTCGACGCGGGTGACCTCCCGCAGGCGCTGCGCGACCCGAGCGGCTTCCTCGCCCAGCGGATGGCGGCCTGGGCGGGAGCGGGAGTCACCTTCTCCGGATGGACGGCCGAGGTCGACGACGGCGACCCCGACACGCGGGAGGAGCAGGCGAACATGGCGGCGAGCTGGGCCCTCGCCTGCCGCGAGACGGAGACGGTGCCGCTCCTGCGTTGCCGGGCGCCGGTCCCGCCCCGCGCCCCGCTCGGGGCGGCGCAGGCACGGCTGCGGAACGTCGTCGAGCTGCTGCTCGCCACGCTGGAACACCGCGGCGTCGATCCCGCCGGGATGCTCCTGGAGATCGATCCGGTCCTGCCCGGCTCCCGCCACGCCGAGGTGGCCAGCCCGGACGACGCTGCGCGGGCGACCGTCCGCGCACTGCGTGAGGGCGGGGTCGGTGAGATCGGCGGGGTGGTGCTGCGGGCCCCCCACCGCCTCAGCGACCTGCCCGCCCACCTCGACGCGGTGGTGCGCTCGGCGCCGGCCGTGCGCTGGGGGTTCGGGGTCGAGCTGTCCGCGCTCGTCCCGGCCCGCGCCGCCCGGCGCGGTCAGGACAGGGCCGTGCAGTACGAGGTGCGCACCCGCCTCGACGGCCTCGTCCGGGTGTTGCGGGCGGGCGCCGCGGCCTGAGAGCGCGGCCCGGCTCTGGGGAGCGATGATCACCGTAGCCGTGACCTGGCGTGCACCCGTGCAGCCCAGGTCACACAACCGGTGATCACGGTCTCCTCAGGGCCCGGGTGTCGGGCGCGGACCGGCACGCGACGGTGGCTACCGCGCGCCCTCCAGAAGGTGGTGCAGCAGCAGGATCTGGGTGATGGCCAGGGGTGCGCTGTACTCGTCCGGCCCGATGCGTCCGAAGAACTCGGGGACACCGGAGTCGGGGTCGCCGAAGGCCTCCCACATCGCCTTCACCGCGGCGGCCCCGTCCTCGGGCGGGACGTAGCCGTGGACGTGCAGGCTGTCGACCGGCCGCCCGTCGACGTCGCGGGCCAGGCGCAGGTGCATCACCTGGGACACCTCGTGGGTCAGCACGCCGGCGAGATCCGGCTGGGGGATCGTCGCGCGCAGCAGGATCTCCGCGGACAGCGGGGCGCCGGGCCGGCCCGGGATCGGAGCGAACCGGACGACGATGTCGGCGCGGCCACGTTGCGGCCGGACGAAGGCGACGGCGTCCGCCTCCCGAGCCGCGAGCTCGGCGAGCACCTGGTCCGGGGTGTAACCGCGGGTGGTGGTGTCGCGCCGCAGCTTCCAGTGCCTGCGGATGTCCTCGGCCGGGTCGAGGAACACGGTGACGTCGAAGCAGGCCCGGGCGAGTGTCGTGTGCAGCGGCAGCAGCCCGTCGACGATCACGAACTCCCGCGGCTCCACGAGCTCCGGCCGGGTGAGCCGGCCGGAGCGGTGGTCGTACACCGGCTTGAGGACGGCCTCGCCGCCGGCGAGCAGCCGCAGGTGCTGCTCCAGGATCGGGATGTGGTGGGTGTCCGGGTGCAGCGGGGTCACGGGTAGCGCGCGGCGCTCGACGCGGTCGTGGCGCAGGTAGTCGTCGGTCGAGAGGTGGGCGCAGCGGTCCGGGCCGAGCGCGGCCACGATCCCCGCCGAGATCGTCGACTTGCCCGCTGCGCTGTCTCCCGCGACGGCCAGCATCACCGGGCGGGCGCGCCGACCCGATCCGGAAGCGCCGGCCCTGCGGATTCGCACGGTCTTGCCTGCCACGGCGCGATCAGAGCTGCGCGGGGACGCGCCCCGCTGCGGTGAATGCCGCGCGCGCGACCGCGACGACCGACAACCCGAGATGCACGGCGACGTCCTGGCCCGGCCCGCTCTCGCCGAACCGGTCGATCCCGACGACCTGGTCGCCCGGACCGGCCACCGCCCGCCAACCGGTCGTCACGCCGGCCTCGATCCACACGACCGGAGCCCCGGGTACGGGGACCGTGCCCACGCGCAGCGCCTCGTCGTAGCGCTCCCGCCAGGGGACCGAGACGACGCGCGCGGCGACCCCGCGGGCGTCGAGCAGCCGCGCCGCCTTCAGCGCCAGCGACACCTCCGAGCCGCTCCCGGCGAGCACCACGTCCGCGGGCCCGTCCGGTTCGTGGACGGTGCGGGCGCCGTGCGCGCGGACGTCGTCGAGGCCGCTGCCACCGAGCACCGGCAGGTCCTGGCGGCTGAGCACAAGCACCGTCGGGCCGTCCAGGTTGGCCGCGGCGATCTCCCAGGCGAGGGCGGTCTCCGCGGCGTCCGCCGGGCGCAGCACCGTGAGGCCCGGGATCAGGCGCAGCGACTCGACGTGCTCGATCGGCTGGTGCGTGGGGCCGTCCTCGCCGACGTACACCGAGTCGTGGGTGAAGATGTGCACGACCGGCAGCTTCATGAGGGCCGCGAGCCGCAGCGCGGGACGCAGGTAGTCGGAGAACACCAGGAAGGTGCTGCCGAACGGGCGCAGGCCGCCGTGCAGGGCGATGCCGTTCATCGCGGCCGCCATGCCGTGCTCGCGCACTCCGAAGTGGATCGTCCGGCCGCCGTACTCACCGGGGCCGACGTCGCCGCCGGGGATCGCCGTGCCGGTGGAGGAGGCGAGATCGGCGGAGCCGCCGACCAGCGCCGGGTACACGGCGGCGAGCGCCTTCAGCGCGGCCGCCGAGGACTTCCGCGTGGCCGCCTTCCCGCCGGCCGCCGCCTCGTCCGCGAGCGGGGTCAGGACCGAGAGATCCGCCGCGGCCGGCACGCGGTCGAGGGGAAAGGCCTCCGCGAGATCGGGGTGGGTCGCGCTCCACTGCGCGTGCACCCGGTCCCACCGGGCGTGGGTGGCCGACCACTCGGCCCGCCGCTCGGCGACCTGCAGCCGCACCGCCGTCGGGACGTGGAACGCGGTGGGCGGCCAACCTGCCCGCTCCCGCATGGCCGCGATCGTGTCCTCGCCCAGCGGGCTGCCGTGCGCCGCCGAGGTGCCCTCGATCCCCGGGGCGCCGTAGCCGATCGTCGTGCGGACGGTGATGAGGGTCGGCCGGTCCTCGCGGGCCCTGGCCTGGGCGAAGGCCAGGTCGAGCGCCTCGACGTCGTTGCCGTCCTCGACGCGCAGCACGCGCCAGCCGTAGGACTCGAAGCGGGCCGCGACGTCGTCGCCGCAGCTGCGGTGCGCTGGCCCGTCGATCGTCACGTCGTTGTCGTCGAAGATCACGGTGAGCTTGCCGAGGGCGAGGCGGCCCGCCAGCGACGCCGCCTCGTGGCTGATGCCCTCCATGAGGCACCCGTCACCGACGAGCGCCCACGTGCGGTGGTCGACGACGGTGTGCTCGGCGGTGTTGCAGCGCTCGGCGAGCATCCGCTCCGCGAGCGCCATCCCGACGGCGTTCGCCATCCCCTGTCCCAGGGGGCCGGTGGTGGTCTCGACGCCGGGGGTGTAGCCGTACTCCGGGTGCCCGGGGGTGCGCGAGCCGAGCTGGCGGAACCGCTGCAGCTCGTCCAGCGGCAGGTCGTAGCCGGTCACGTGCAGTAGCGCGTAGAGCAGCATGGAACCGTGCCCCGCGGACAGCACGAACCGGTCGCGGTCCGGCCACCGGGGATCGGCGGGGTCGTGGCGGAGGTGGCGCGACCACAGGACCCAGGCCGTCGGGGCGGCGCCGAGCGGCAGGCCGGGGTGGCCGCTGTTCGCGGCCTGGACGGCGTCCGCGGCGAGGAACCGCACCGTGTCGATCGCGAGCGCGTCCTGGTCGCCGGAGAGATCCGCCAGGCCGTCGCGCCGGGGGGAGAGTTCGACCTCGCTGCTCATGCCGCCATCTCCGCCAGTGCCGCGTTGCGCATCTCCTCGGCCCGCTGGGTCATCGTGCCGGGACCGTTCAGCAGGGCCGAGCCCGCGCAGAAGACGCGGGCACCCGCACGCGCGGCAGCGCCGATCGTCGCGGCACCGATGCCGCCGTCCACCTCGAGCTCGATGTCGAGCCCGCGGCGGTCGATCTCGGCGCGTGCCTGGGCGATCTTCGGCTCCATCGACGCGATGTATGACTGGCCGCCGAACCCGGGGTTCACCGTCATGACGAGCAGCAGGTCCACGAGGTCCAGCACGTTCTCGACGGCGGAGAGCGGGGTGGCGGGGTTGAGCGCGACGCCCGCGCCGGCACCGAGGTCGCGGATGCGCGACAGCGTGCGGTGCAGGTGCGTCGTGGCCTCCGCGTGCACGATGACGATCTCGCACCCGGCCTCGACCCACCGCTCCAGCATCGGGTCGGGGTCGACGACCATGAGGTGCGCCTCGAAGCCCATGTCGACGTGGCGGCGGCAGGCCGCGATCACGTCAGGGCCGAAGGTCATGTTCGGGACGAACCGGCCGTCCATCACGTCCCACTGGATCCGGTCCACACCGGCCTTCTCGATCTCCTCGACCTGGCGACCCAGGTCGGCGAAGTCCGCGGGGAGCACCGATGCGACCAGCATCGGCGACACCTGTTCCGCCATCTGTTCTCCTTCTCCGACGTGCTGCCGACGCTAGGGAAGCGCTGCGCGACGGTTCGTCCCCCGACCTGGGGGGACTGCGGGGGGAAAGCGGCCGGTGGGGCGCCGTGGCTCTAGCCTGTGGTCATGGTGACGCCGGACAGCGGGCCCGTTCGGGTGGTCCTCGTCGACGACCACGAGATGGTCATCGAAGGGCTGAAGGCGATGCTGGCCGCGTTCCGCAGCCGGGTCCGGGTGGTGGGCCAGGCGGTGGGCGCGGACAGCGCCCTGCCCGTCATCCTCGGGCTCGCGCCGGACGTCGTGCTCTGCGACGTCCGCATGCAGGGCACGAGCGGGCTGGACCTGTGCCGGGCCGTCCGGGAACGCGACCCGCAGCGCAAGGTCGTGCTGCTGTCGGTGTACGAGGACGAGCAGTACCTCTTCCAGGCGCTGCGGGCCGGGGCGTCGGGCTACCTGATCAAGAAGATCAGCGGGGAGGAGCTCGTCACCCAGATCGAGCGCGCCCACGCGGGCACGACGGTGATCGACCCCGGCATGGCGGCGCGGGCGGCGGACACCGCGGCCCGCCTGCAGCGCGACGAGTACTGGCCCGGTGCGCGGCGCGGCCTCACGCAGCGGGAGAGCGAGATCCTCTCGTTCATGGTCTCGGGGCTGTCGAACCGCGCGATCGCGGTCCGGCTCGTGATCAGCGACGAGACGGTGAAGAGCCACCTGCGCTCGATCTACCGCAAGCTGGAGGTGAGCGACCGCACCAGCGCGGTGGCGACGGCGCTGCGCGAGGGGATCTTCCAGTGACCGCACCGGACAGCGCCGTCCCCGCGGGCGCGACGCCGCCGGGGATGCGCGGGCTCATCGACCCGGACCGCGAGGTCGCGCTGCTGCTCGACATCATCCAGCTGACGGCCACGGGCCCCGAGGTCGAGCCGCTCGCGGCGGCCGTCGCGCGCATCATCACCGAGGCGACGGCCACGGACGTCTGCTTCGTCCACGTCCTGGACGACTCCGAGCGCGCGCTCACCCTCGCCGGCGCGACGCCGCCGTTCGACGAGCAGGTCGGCCAGGTCCACCTGCCGCTGGGGCTCGGCGTGTCGGGCTGGGTCGCGAGCCACCGCCAGGCCGTCGTGATCACCGAGCGCAAGGAGGCGGACCCGCGCTACCTGCCGATCCCGGCGCTGCGCGGTGCGGAGTTCACGTCGATGGCCTCGATCCCGATGGAGATCCGCCCCGGCGGGCTGGTCGGGGTGCTCAACGTGCACACGGTCGAGCGGCGCGAGTTCACGGCGCGCGACGTGGAGCTGCTGCGGGTCATCGGTCGCCTCGTGGCGGGCGCGCTGAACCAGGCGCGCCTGCACCGGCGCCTCGCCGCCCGCGAGCGTGCCCACGAACGCTTCGTGGAGCAGGTGATCGCGAACCAGGAGGGCGAGCGGCGCCGGATGGCAGGCGACATCCACGACGGGATCTCCCAGCGCCTGATCAGCCTCTCCTACCACCTGGACGCGGCGTCCAGCGCCGTCCGCGACGACCCGGGCGCGGCCGCGGGGCAGCTCGTGCAGGCCCGCGAGCTGCTCGGCCTCGCCCTGGACGAGGCCAGGGCGGCGATCGGCGGGCTCCGTCCCCCGATCCTGGACGATCTGGGGCTTGCCGGGGGGCTGGCGAGCCTCGCGCGGTCCACGCCGCAGCTGGAGCTCACCGTCGACCTCGCCGATCACCGGCTGACCGAGCACGTCGAGATCGCCCTGTACCGGATCGCCCAGGAGTGCCTGCAGAACATCGTCAAGCACGCGCGCGCCGACGTGGCGACGCTCCGCTTCGGGGTGTTCGACGGCGTGGCCCGGTTGGAGGTCGCCGACAACGGGACGGGGTTCGACACCGCAGCCGTCGCGCCCGGCCACCGGGTCGGTCCCGGTGGCTCGGGCGGTTCGGATGGTGGGTACGGCTTGCGGTCGATGCAGGAACGGGCCGAGCTGGTGGGCGGGCGGCTGCGGATCCGGTCGCGGCCCGGTGCGGGCACGACGGTCACCGTCACCGTGCCGCTGCGGGGACCGGACATGCGCTGATCCGCCCGCCCGACCGGTCAGGCGGGCTGGAGCTCGCCGCGCAGCCGCACGGCCGCGGCGTTGGCCGCGACGCGCTCGGCGAGTGCGTCCTGGCCGGCCGTCACGAGCTCCGGGTCGCCGTGCCATGCGGCGAGCGCCGGGTCCACCAGCGCGCGGCCGAAGGAGAACGTGAGCGGCCACGGGGTGCTGTGGCGCTGCATGGCTTCGAGGTTGGCCGTGGCCCGCTCCGGCGACTGGCCGCCGGAGAGGAACGCGACGCCCGCGAGGTCCTCCGGCCAGGTGCGCAGCACCTCGACGGTGGCCTCGGCGACCTGCTCGGGCGTGGAGACCTGTGGGTTGTCCTTGCCCTCGACGACCATGTTGGGCTTGAGCACGATCCCGGCCAGGTCCACGTTCAGCAGCGCGAGCTCCTCGCGGACGGCCGCGTGCACGGCCGCGGTGACCTCGGCGCAGCGCTCGATGGTGTGCGTGCCGTCCATCAGGACCTCGGGCTCGACGATCGGCACGATGCCGGCCGCCTGGCAGGCCGCCGCGTAGCGGGCCAGTGCGTTGGCGTTGCTGCGGATCGCGCCCGCGCTCGGGAGCTCGTCGGTGATCGTGATGACCGCCCGCCACTTGGCGAACGACGCGCCGACCTCGGCGTAGTGGGCGAGCCGGCCGGGCAGCCCGTCGAGGCCCTCGGTGACCGTCTCGCCGGGTAGCCCGGGGCAGGGCTTCGCGCCGGTGTCGACCTTGATGCCGGGCAGGATGCCCAGCGCGTGCACGGCCTGGGCGAACGGGCTGCCGTCGCCGAAGGTCTGGCCGAGCGTCTCGTCGCAGAAGATGATGCCCGACGCGCCGTCGGCGAGCCCCGGCGTCGCGGACAGCAGCTCGCGGTAGATGCGGCGGTTCTCGGCGGTCGCCTCGACCCCGGCCTTCTCCAGGCGTGAGGACATCGTGCCGATGCTCTCGTCGGCCGCGAGGATGCCCTTCCCGGGCGCCACCATCCGCGCGGCGGTCTGCCGGCACGAACTCATGAGTAGGTCCCTTCGTCGTGGATTCCGACCGGAACCTACGAGCGGTCCCCGGAGGCTGGCCTCACCCAGCTGGTGGAGCCGGCGGGGGAACAACACACTTAAGCTATCGTCGAATTGTTCGCGGTGAAGTCTCGATAGACAGGTTGACTATTCGTGGCCAGGATCTGTGGCATGGCAGATCGCTGGAACGCCGGGGTCATCCCGTACGCCGAGATGGGTTACTGGCAGCCGGACTACGTCCCCAAGGACACCGACGTCTTGTGCGCCTTCCGCATCACTCCGCAGGAGGGGGTGCCGCCGGAGGAGGCGGGCGCAGCCGTCGCGGGTGAGTCGAGCACCGCCACCTGGACGGTGGTGTGGACGGACCGTCTCACGACCTTCGAGCACTACCAGGCCAAGTGCTACAAGGTCGAGGCCGTGCCGAACACCCCCGGGCAGTGGATCGCGTGGATCGCCTACGACCTCGACCTGTTCGAGGAGGGCTCGATCGCGAACCTCACGAGCTCGATCATCGGCAACGTCTTCGGGTTCAAGCCGCTCAAGGCGCTGCGCCTGGAGGACATGCGGATCCCCACGCACTACGTCAAGACGTTCCAGGGGCCTGCGCACGGGATCGTCATGGAGCGCGAGCACCTGAACAAGTACGGTCGCCCCCTGCTGGGCGCCACCACCAAGCCGAAGCTGGGCCTCTCGGCCCGCAACTACGGCCGCGTCGTCTACGAGGCGCTGCGCGGCGGCCTGGACTTCACCAAGGACGACGAGAACATCAACTCCCAGCCGTTCATGCGCTGGCGGGACCGGTTCCTGTTCTGCATGGAGGCGGTGAACCGCGCGCAGGCCGCCACCGGCGAGATCAAGGGCCACTACCTCAACATCACCGCCGGCACGATGGAGGAGATGTACGAGCGGGCGGACTTCGCCAAGGAGCTCGGCTCGGTGATCGTGATGATCGACCTCACGATCGGCTACACCGCGATCCAGTCCATCGCGAAGTGGGCCCGCGCCAACGGCGTGATCCTGCACCTGCACCGCGCGGGCCACGGCACGTACACCCGGCAGAAGACCCACGGCATCAGCTTCCGCGTCATCTCCAAGTGGATGCGCCTGGCGGGCGTGGACCACATCCACGCCGGAACCGTCGTCGGCAAGCTGGAGGGCGACCCGAACACCACCGCAGGTTTCTACGAGACCCTGCGGGACAACAGCATCAAGGCCGACCCGGTCAAGGGCCTGTACTTCGACCAGGAGTGGGCCTCGATGCCGGGTGTCATGCCCGTCGCCTCCGGCGGCATCCACGCCGGCCAGATGCACCAGCTGCTGCACTACCTCGGCGAGGACGTCGTCCTGCAGTTCGGTGGCGGCACGATCGGCCACCCGATGGGCATCGCCGCGGGTGCCGAGGCCAACCGCGTCGCCCTGGAGGCGATGATCAAGGCCCGCAACGAGGGTGCAGACTATCTCAAGGAGGGTCGGGAGATCCTCAAGAAGGCCGCCTCCCGCAACCGCGCGCTGGACACCGCTCTGGCCACGTGGGGCGACATCACCTTCAACTACGAGTCCACCGACACCCCGGACGTCGTCGCGACGCCGACGAGCGTCTGAGGAGGCCGAACGTGCGTATCACCCAGGGCACCTTCTCCTACCTGCCCGACTTCACCGACGAGGAGATCACCAAGCAGATCGAGTACTGCCTGGACAACGGCTGGCCGCTGTCGGTGGAGTTCACCGACGACCCGCACCCGCGCAACACCTACTGGGAGATGTGGGGCCTGCCGATGTTCGACCTCAAGGACCCCGCCGGCGTCCTGCTGGAGGTCAACGCCTGCCGCAGCGCCAACCCGAACGCCTACGTCCGGCTCAACGCCTACGACGCGAGCCTCGGGCGGCAGACCACGGCGCTGTCCTTCATCGTGCAACGGCCGAAGGAGGAGCCGGGCTTCCAGCTCGTCCGCCAGGAGGCGTCCGACCGGCAGATCCGGTACACCACCACCGCCTACGCGACCAACCGTCCCGCCGGGGACCGGTACCCGCAGGACTGATCCATGACGACCGGACAGAACGGAACCGACCGGAAAGCCTTCGGGTTCACGCCGGGCCAGCAGTCCGGTCCCCAGCTCGAGCCGACCCGATCGGACACGGAGCCGGTTGAGCACCTTCCCGCCGACGCCGTCGTCGACCTGGCCACGGCGCGGCGGGAAGCCGGGATCGACGACGTGCTCGGCAGGCTCGACGCCGAGCTGGTGGGCCTCGCTCCGGTGAAGACCCGTATCGCCGAGATCGCCGCGCTGCTGCTCGTCGACCGGATGCGGGCCCGGTACGGGATCACCGCCCCGCAGCCGACCCTGCACATGTGCTTCACCGGCAACCCGGGGACCGGCAAGACGACCGTCGGCATGCGGATGGCGGAGCTCCTGCACCGCCTCGGCTACCTGCGCCGCGGCCACCTTGTCAGCGTGACCCGCGACGACCTGGTGGGCGAGTACGTGGGGCACACCGCCCCGAAGACCAAGGACGTCGTCAAGCGGGCGATGGGCGGGGTCCTGTTCATCGACGAGGCCTACTACCTCTACAAGGTCGAGAACGAGCGCGACTACGGCTCGGAGTCGATCGAGATCCTGCTGCAGGTCATGGAGAGCAACCGCGACGACCTCGTGGTGATCCTGGCCGGGTACGCCGACAAGATGGACACGTTCTTCGCGGCGAACCCCGGCATGCAGAGCCGGATCGCGCACCACATCACCTTCCCCGACTACACGGTGGGCGAGCTCGAACAGATCGCCGGGTTGATGACGCGGGACCTGGGCTACTCGCTCTCGGCCGAGGCCCAGGACGTCCTGCACAGCTACCTGGAGAAGCGGGTCGACCAGCCCTGGTTCGCCAATGCGCGCAGCGTGCGCAACGCGGTCGAGCGGGCCCGGTTGCGTCAGGCGCGCCGCCTCGTCGAGGGGGAGGACACCCGCGTCGACCTGAAGGCGCTGACCACCATCGAGGCGCCGGACCTCCTGGTGTCGCGGGTGTTCAGCGAGGAGGCGGAAGCCGGGTTGACGGTGCGTTCGGCATGAGTAGGGCGGGCCGGTGACGAGGTGACCACGAACGCGAGGCTGCGCGCACTCGTCGAGCTGGCCGACGCCGGCTCGGTGAGAGCCGCTGCCGAGCGCCTCGTGGTGACCGAGTCGTCGGTCTCGTCGTCGATCAGCGCGCTGAGCAACGAGATCGGCGCGCCCCTCGTGCGGCGACACGGCCGCGGCGTACGTCTGACCCCGGCGGGCGAGCGGTACGCCGACTACGCACGCCGGATCCTCGGGCTGCACGCGGAAGCCGTGCTCGCCGCGCGCGCCGAGGCCGATCCCGAGCACGGGGCGGTCCGCCTCGCCGCGGTCACCACCGCGGGTGAGCTGCTGATCCCCGCGCTGCTCGCGTCGTTTCGCGCGAAGCACCCCGCGGTCGTCCTGCGCCTCGAGGTCGGGCCGCGGGGCACCGTCTGGCCGATGCTGGGCCGCCACGAGGTCGACCTCGTCGTCGCGGGGCGGCCACCGGAGGACCTGAGCGTTGCGCGCGTCCGGGCCATCAGCCCGAACACGCTGGTCGTCGTGGGCCCGCCGGAGGCGCAGGTCGGCTTCGACCCTGCGCGGGCCACCTGGCTCCTGCGCGAGCCCGGGTCGGGCATGCGCGCCACCTGCATGTCGCTGCTCGACGGGCTCGACCTCGCGCCCACCCTCATGACCCTCGGCTCCCACGGGGCCGTGATCGCCGCCGCCGTCGCGGGCCTCGGGGTCACGCTGACGTCGCGGGAGGCCGTTCGCCGCGAGCTCGCCGCGGGGACGCTCGTCGAGTTCCCGGTCCGCGGGATGCCGCTGGACCGCCCGTGGCACCTCGTCAGCCAGCCCTCGCCGACCGCCTCCACCGAGCTGCTGGTCGAGCACGCCCTCGACCACCGCGATCTCGGGTGGCGGGGGCCCGGCCGGCCGTAGCCCACGGGCCTGGTCGACGGCCCCGTCCGGCGCATGCCGGCGATCTTCCTGGTGCCCGACGGGCCTGCTCGGACCCACTTTGCCCCCGCGCGCCCCCGAGCAGGGGGATGGCCCGGGGCGACGACGTCGGCAGGCTCGTGACGTACGGCGCCGAGGCATGCCGCGACGCCCGGTCCACCCACCCGCCTGAGTGAGGACGCCATGCTCTCCAGTCACACGACGCTCGCCCAGTTCCTCATCGAGGAGCGGCGGCGCCACCCCGGGGCCAGCGGCGGGCTCAACGCCCTGATCCTGGAGATCGCCCTCGCGTGCAAGGCGATCGCGAACCGCGTCTCCGCGGGGGCGCTGGGCGGGGCGCTCGGCAGCGTCGAGCGCACCAACGTCCAGGGCGAGGTGCAGCAGAAGCTCGACGTGATCGCGAACGACTACTTCCTGCGCGCCACGGAGTGGAGCGGGACCATCGCCGGGATGGCCTCCGAGGAGCTCGACGAGCCCTACCGGCTGCCCGCGCAGCACCCCCGCGGGAAGTACCTGCTGCTGTTCGACCCGCTGGACGGCTCGTCGAACATCGACGTCAACGTGTCGGTGGGCAGCATCTTCTCGATCCTGCGTGCGCCGAACCCGGGGACCGACCCGGCGCCCGAGGACTACCTGCAGCCCGGGTCCGCCCAGGTCTGCGCGGGATACGCGATCTACGGCCCGTCCACGGTCCTGGTCCTGACGGTCGGCCGGGGCGTGCACTCGTTCACCCTGGACCGCGCCCTGGGCGAGTTCGTCCTGACGCGCGAGGGGATCGAGGTGCCGCAGCACACCCGCGAGTTCGCGATCAACGCTTCCAACCAGAGGTTCTGGGAGCCCGCGGTGCAGCGCTACGTCGCCGAGTGCCTCGCAGGCCACGCCGGTCCGCGCCACAAGGACTTCAACATGCGCTGGGTCGCCTCGCTCGTCGCGGAGACCCACCGCATCCTCACCCGGGGCGGGGTGTTCCTCTACCCGCGCGACGAGCGGGACCCCAGCAAGCCCGGACGCCTGCGCCTGCTCTACGAGGTGAACCCGATCTCGTTCCTCATCGAGCAGGCGGGCGGTGCCGCGAGCACCGGGCGGGAGCGGGCACTCGACGTCGCGCCGACGGCCCTGCACCAGCGGGCCCCGTTCGTCTTCGGTGCGCTCGAGGAGGTCCAGCGCATCGAGGGCTACCACCGTGACCACAACGACCGCGCGAGCTCGCTGCCCCTCTACGGGCAGCGGGGGCTGTTCCGGGCCGCGGCGAGCTGAGGAGGCGACGCGATGTCACGCAAGCACCCGATCATCTCGATCACCGGCTCGTCGGGGGCCGGGACCACGTCGGTCATGCGCACCTTCGCGCAGATCTTCCGCCGCGAGGGGGTCACGGCGGCCTTCGTCGAGGGCGACAGCTTCCACCGCTTCGACCGCGCCGAGATGAAGGCGGCGATGGCGCAGGCGCAGGCGAGCGGGGACAGCACGTTCAGCCACTTCGGCCCCGAGGCGAACCTGCTCGACCAGCTCGAGGAGCTCTTCCGCAGCTACGGGGAGACCGGCTCGGGCAAGGTCCGCCGCTACCTCCACGACGAGGGTGAGGCGGCGCCCTACGGGCAGGAGCCGGGCACCTTCACGCCGTGGGAGGCGCTGCCCGACAGCACCGACGTCCTCTTCTACGAGGGGCTGCACGGTGCGGTCGTGACCGACAACGTCGACGTCGCCCAGTACGCGGACCTCAAGATCGGCGTGGTCCCGGTCATCAACCTGGAGTGGATCCAGAAGCTGCACCGCGACCGGGAGTCGCGCGGGTACAGCGCCGAGGCCGTGACGGAGACGATCCTGCGGCGGATGCCCGACTACGTGAACTACCTGTGCCCGCAGTTCTCCTACACCGACGTGAACTTCCAGCGGGTGCCCGTCGTCGACACGTCCAACCCGTTCATCGCGCGCACGATCCCCCTCGCGGACGAGTCGATGCTGATCATCCGGTTCCGCGACCCGCACGGGATCGACTTCCCGTACCTGCTCTCGATGATCCACGACTCGTTCATGTCGCGGCCGAACACGATCGTGTGCCCGGGCGGGAAGATGGACCTGGCGATGCAGCTGATCTTCACCCCGATGATCCTGCGGCTGATGGACCGTCGGCGCACGGAGCTGACGCTGCAGGGGTGACCCACGGCGGCGGGGTCCCGATCGGGCCGGGGCCCCGCCGTCACACCGCGATCAGCTGCGGCAGCGTCAGTCCGTCGAGGCGTGGGTCGTCCGCGGTGACGAGGCGTTCGGCGGCCAGGGTGTCGAGCGAACGCTGCGGGCCCGGGACGATCCCCAACTCGCCCAGGCCGTCGAGCTCGTCGCGCACCAGCAGCGCCACGCGCTTGCGATCGGCCGGGGTGAGGTCGGCGCTGTTCCAGGCCCTGGCGATGGCGTCGGTGCGCAGCGCCCGGAACGTGTCCCGGTGGCCGTGGATGAGCGCCACTCCCGCGGCCCGAATGAGGTCGTCCAGCTCCGGGAAGCGCCAGTCGTCGCGTTCGGTGCGGCACTCGACCCGGACGACGAGGTAGTCGACGCCGGTCGGGGGTACACGCTCGCGCCCGTTGCGTAGGTGCAGCCTGCCGTGATGGATCACCGGGGTCCCGGCCAGCTCGGACTCCGGCGATGCGAGCACGGCGAGGTACCCGGGACGGACCGCGGTACCACCGCCGCCGGGCGAGACGAGTGCCGCGTGCAGCGCCAGCACGGGTTGCGCGCCCGCCGAGGAGAGCACCGAGTCCAGGCCCGTGGAGATCCGGTCGGCCACCACGGCGGCGGTGGCCAACGGCGGGCCGAGGAGCGCCGCGAGCCCGCTCATCAGCTCGATCGCGGTGCCCAGAGGGCCGTCCGTGCGGGCCTCGTACAGCGCTGCCTCGACCTCGACCGTCCCACCTGCGAACGGCAGCAGAGTGGTGATCGGGAAGTCGAGCTGCGCTCCGGGAACGGTCCATGCGTCCGGCGGGCGGCTGAAGGAGGTGAACGTCGCCCGCTCGCCTGCCGACACGTCGAGTGAGACGCCGCCGTGCAGCGCGGGGAACTGGTTCGCTCCCCACACGCGCTGCCGGGCGAGGAAGCCCTCGGCCAGCCACAGCCGAAGGTATCCGGCATGGGGATGGATCGGCTCGCCGTCGGCGTCCGGCATGAACCGGACCGTGACGTGTTGGGCGTGGTCGGTGACCCACGACGCCACGCGCTGCCACATACGATGCAGGAGCTTCTCGGGCACCTACGACACTCCCTCTTCGACGGTGACGCACAGCAGGACGGGCCTGTCGTCGGCGGCCAGCTCGTGGACCTCGTGCGCCAGGTCGAGGATCTCGGCTGCACGCAGCGGCTGCGCGTCGCGGGCGACGGCGCGGGCCACGGTCTCCACGACCCGCTGCGCGATCGCGTCCGGGAGGGCCGGCACCACGAGCACACCGCCCGCACCTGCGTCGCGCAGCTCGCGTGCGAGCGTCTCCATCCCCCGCCCGGACCGTGCCGCGAGCGATCCCGTCCCGGGTTCGGTCTGCAGCACGACCAGCGGCATGCCGGCGGGCCCGAGATCGTCCGGCGCGAGCAGCTCCTCACCTTCGAAGGAGCCGCGCGCGGTCTGCGCCCACCCCCGCTCCGCATACGCGGGCGGCGGGGTCGACGGTTCGAACGCCCCTTGCGAGGGCAGCGACGCCTCCTGCGAGGGCGGCCGTGGAAGCGGCGGCAGAACGGACGGCGACCAGTACTGGCCCGCCGTCCCGTCGCGCACCCGCAGCCGCCAGCCCGCGCGGGTCTCCACCGCCGTGCCGACGACGTGCACGCACGCCCGCGGGCCGGGTCCGGCGCCTGCCGAGGCCGGCCGCATCTGGGCCGGCCCGCGGAACTCCAGGCGCGCCCGACCCTGGCGGGCGACCGGCAGGCGCCACCGGAGCACCTGGCGGGTGAGGCGGGGCAACTGGACCCGCACCAGCAGGTGGGATGCCGGGCCGACGCCCGGCTCGCCGTCGACGGTCGCGACCACCCGGTAGCCGCGCGTGCCGGCCTGCTCGCGCACAAGCAGCACGTCCGTTCCGCGGTCCACGACGCCGTACACGCGCTGGTCCGTTGTGCCCTGCTCCGGTGGCGCCGCGGGCGCGAAGGGGTCGGCCCTTCCCGCCGACGTGGACGGGACGGATCCGTCCGCCCCCGGCCGTTCCCATATCGGCCGCGTGGACGGCGGCGTGGACGGCCGCGTGGACGGCCGCTGCGGAGCGTTCTGCGTATGGGCCCCGCGGGGGAGCCGTCGCCACACGGCCAGGCCGATGCCCCCGGCGATGAGCACCGCGGCCAGGACCAGGACGACGACACCGCCGCCCGTGAGCGGTCCCGGCTGCGCCACGGGGGTCGTCGGGCCGGTGGTGGGCGGTGGGACAGGCGGTCGGGTGGGCGGTCGGGTGGGCACTGCCCCGACCGCCGCGGTGGCCACGAATGCGGGCGCTGAGGTGGGCGACACGGTCGGCCGTACGGTGGGTGATCCGGTGGGCGATGGCGGTGTGGTGGTCGATGTGGCGGGCTGGTGCTCGACAACCATCCCGACCGGCGAAGCCGCCCGTTCCATCGTCAGTGATGCGCCGAGTGCGGCGGCGAGCGCGCCGGCGAGTACGAGTGCGGCGGCGACCACGACCGGCCAGGTCCGCCGACCCCGCGGTGCGGGGCTCGGTGGAGCGCGGAAGGCAGGCGGTCCGCCGGGGGCGGCCGGTGCGCCGGTCGGCAGCGACCACTGTTGCGGGTAGCCCGGTTCGTGGCCCGCGGCCGGCGGGAGGACCAGCGGGTGGGGGTCGGGCGCCGAGGGCGGGGTGGCGACACCGGCGGCCCGCGCCTGTGGGCGCGATCCGAGGGCAAGGGCGTTGCGGGCCGCGGTAGCGAGCGCGCCCGCGGTCGGGTAGCGGTCCTGGGGATCCTTCGCCATCCCTTTCGCGATCACCTCGTCGAAGGCCACCGGTGCACCGTGCTCCGACGGCCGGGGCGGGGGCGTCCTGAGGTGCGCGAACATCAGCGCGGCGAGCCCGTCCACGGGGTAGGGGCGCTCGCCGGTGAGTGCTTCGTAGAGCACGCAGGCCAGCGAGTAGACGTCGGCACGCCTGTCAGCGTCCTTCCCCGAGAACCTCTCGGGGGCCGTGTAGTCCAGGGTACCGACAGCTGAACCGGCCATGGTCAATCCGACGGCAGAGTCGTCGGACAGCGCGCGGGCGACGCCGAAGCCGGTCAGGTAGGCGAAGGTGGTGCTCCTCCCCGCCTCGGCGAGCCGCACCGTGGCCGGCTTGACGTCGCGGTGGGCGATGCCCTCGTCGTGTGCCGCGTCCAGCGCCTGCCCGACCTGGGCGATCACCTCGACGGCGTCGTGTGGGGGGAGCGGGCCGGCGCGGTCGATGACCTCGTCGAGGTTCGCCCCCTCGACGTGGCGCATGTCGAGGAAGAGCCGCCCGTCGATCTCGCCCCACCGGTGGACCGGAATCACGTGCGGTTCGTTGAGCCGGGCGACGACCAGGAGCTCCCGCTCGAACCGCGCGCGATAGTACGGATCCTCGCCGAGCTCCGTACGCAGTAGCTTGAGCGCCACGACGCGATCCGCGGCGGTGTCGTGCGCGCGGTAGATCTCGCCAGTGTCGTTGCGGTCGAGCAGCTCCTCCAGCCGGTACGGCCCGAACCGCGAGCCCCGGCGCCCCTCCGGCTCGAGGGCGGGCCGCGACGCGTGGCCGGCGGCGACGGGCGTGGCCGGCTGCGGCCGAGCCGCGAGTGCGAGCTCCGGTGACGGGTCCGCCGGTGCGGTCGGCCACTCGCCCGCGACCAGACGGCGCGCCAGGTCGCGGCGGTCCGGCCAGCCGGACCACTCCGGCTGGTCCGGCAGCGGGGTCTTCACGAGCGGGCCGATCCGGCGCAGCCCCGGCCAGCCGTGACCCGCCCGGCTAGCCGTGAGGACGTGCAGGATCGCAGCGCGTGCCGCTGCCTGCTCGTCGCCCGCCAGGCGGAACGCGTCGACGGCCTGCTCGAGGAGCGTGCAGGCGTTCGCCGGCAGCCGCAGCGCGAGCAGCTCACCCTCGGCCATGGCGATCTCACCGCGCAGGCGCGGCGGGAGGGCGATGACGACGTCCGGCACCTGCGGCGATGGGTTGAGCAGCGCCCCGGCCCGGAGCAGAGCCGCGACAGCGGACGGTTCGCCGAGCAGTGGGCGCGGCGGCCGTTGCACCAGCCGCTCGTACCGCAGCGCGGCCTCGCGCTGCACGCCGGCGGTCCGGTCGCCCTGCAGGATCGCCGCTTCCAGCAGGTCGAGCCACTCCGCGAGGGTGCTGCCGGCCGACGGCAGCACCGCGACGTCCGGCCCCGGCCCGTCCCCGACGATCCGGGTGCGCCACCACGACTGCGCGCCGCCCGCCTGCTCGGGGCTGCGGGGGGACTCGCCGCGTACGAGCGCAAGCGCGGGCCACACGGCGTCGGACGCGGTGCCGGCCCGGGCTGAGTGCAGGATCGACGTGGAGAAGCTCAGCGAGCGGAACACCCTGCTCAGCTCGGCGAGCTCGCGCTCGCAGAGGGAGATCGTCGAGGGGTCTTCGCCGGCGGCGACGGCGTCCTCACGGCGGCGGCGCAGCCAGTCCGCGGCGCCCGGCGCGTCACCGTCCGCGGCGAGCCCCCGTGCGACCGCGAGACACAGCGGCGGTGTCCGGCGGTGCCACCACTGGGTCGGCCCCCGCTGGGGCAGGTAGACGTCCGCGACCTTGGCAGCCGCGACGGCGTCGCGGGCGACCGGGCGCCAGGCGAGCTCCAGAGTGAGGGTCGCTGCGACGAGCCGCTCGGCGTCGATGTCGGCGACGCGTGGCAACGCCTCGGACCGCCACTGCTGGACCGGCAACGTATCGGGCGCGTCGCCGCGGGCGACGGCGAGAACGACCCGGGCGAGCCGGGCGCGGTCCCGCGGCCGCAGCGGCGGGCGCCAGTCCGGCCAGCGGTCGGCCGGTGCGTCATCGCCGGGGTCCGCGAGCGCCCGGTCCGCGGCGGCCACCGCGTCGTCGATCTTGCCGCGCAGGGCAGAGGCGCGCGCCCGGACGAGCAGCACCGCGGCGACGATCTCCGCAGGCGTCTCGGCCAGGATCCCGTCGTCGGGCAGCGGAAGGCGGTCGAGCACCTCGTCGGGCGCGGCGTCCAGCGCGGCGAGCAGGCTGTCGAGCGGCAGGCCGTCGCGGTGTTCCGCCCAGAGCGCGCGGATCCGGCCGGTCACGCCCGCATCGTTCTCGCCTGCCGCGACCCGACCGCAGAGCGCACGGAACTCCAGTACGCGCGCAGCCTCGGGGTCCGGATGCCGGGCCGCGAGCGCGCCGACCTGCCGCCAGAGCGGCCCGAGGACCGCAGGACCGGGCAGCCGCAGCTGCGCCGCAGCCTGGGTGGCCAGGATCGCGGCCTGGACGGTCGGCCCGTCCCCCGCCGCCCGGACGGCCTCGACGCCGGCGGCCCGGGCGACGGCCTGCAGGGCCCAGTCGAAGCCGCCATCGGCCGCCGCGATCCGCGATTCCAGGTCCCGCCACAGCGCTGCGGCCCCGCCCACCGGCAGCAGCCGCAGCGCCGCCTCGACCGCCTCGACCGCGAGCTCCGGCACCGGCGTGGCCTCGATCAGCGTGTGCAGGTCCGCGGCCAGGGCGCCGGTGTCCAGCGGGAACCGCTCGGGATGCGCGGCGAGGACCGCTGACAGCCGCGGCCGCAGCTGCTCGTCGATCTCCACGACGTCGGGACGCCCGTCCGCGTCGAAGCTCACGGCCGACACCCACTCTTGGCCCACCAGACCGGAGAACGCGGTGTCCACGTCGATCCCGCGGCGGACCAGCGCGGCTTCGATCATGGTCCGGTCGAAGCGGCCGAGCTCGACGGCGGCGGGCAGGCAGTCGCGCACCTCCGAGGACGGCAGGCGCGCGAGGATCCGCTGCTCGACGTAGGGGTCGCCGGGCGCGTCCCGCAGGGCCTCGGGGTCCAGGTCCGGTGCGCCGAGCGCCCAGTCGCAGTAGCAGGCCAGGTCGTACGGGTTCACCCCACGCCCCGACGGCGGGGTGCAGCGGGCCAGCACCGCGTCGCGGAGCTGCGGGTTCAGCGTCGCACCGGGGTCGCGCCGGTCGAGGTACTCACGGGCCTGCGCGTCGCTGAACCCGCCGAGCCCGACCACCTCCAGGTACGGCCTCGGGTCGAGGACAAGGCCGCCCGAGGAGCGGCCCCCGGGAGGCGGCACGAGCCATCGGCGCCCGGCCAGCACGACCCGCATCGTCGGTGCCTGCTCGTGCAGCCGCTCGAGCAGCTCGAACGTCCTGTCCACCGCCGGTGCGCGGCCACCCGGTGGGTGCAACTTGGCCAGCTCCTCGCAGGTGTCCAGGACGAGCACCACCAGGCCGCCGAGATCGACGAGGTAGCCCGCGAAGGCCTCGACCGCCTCGTCGAGCAGGCGGGTGTCGAGCGCGTCCGGCGCCGCCATGCTCTCGTGCAGGTGGGCCAGAGCGTCGTCGGAGGCACGGAACGCGGACTCGGCCTCCCGAGTGGCGCTGTAGGTGAACAGCTCGCCGACCAGGGCGAGCAGCAGTTCACCGGGCCGACCGTAGGGGTAGCGGGGATCGAGGTGGTCGAAGTCGATGCGGGCCACCGCCGGGTGTGCGAGGCCGTGCCGGGCGGCGAACCGGCCCGAGGCGAGGTCGCGCACCGCCATCGTCTTGCCGACGCCGCCGTCGCCGAGCAGGTGCACCGCCCAGGCACCGCCATCCGGATCGAGCAGCCGCAACAGGGCCTCGTCGACCTGCGGATGAGGCAGGTAGTGC
This sequence comes from Pseudonocardia sp., assembly GCF_050246655.1. GTDB lineage: Bacteria > Actinomycetota > Actinomycetes > Mycobacteriales > Pseudonocardiaceae > Pseudonocardia. Next base: position 18,810 of record NZ_JBFWVQ010000012.1, on the reverse strand, counting down.
GCGACGGTGCGGGCATCGAGGGCCTGGCGGTGTCCGCGGTCGATGCGCCACTGCGCGCGCCGGGCCGAGGACACCAGCGGCTCCCCGAGCACGTCACCCAGTGCCTGCGCGGCGGACACGACGCCGAGCGCGTCCGCGGACCGGCCGCTGGTCACGAGGGCGTCCACCTCGGTGAACAAGGTCAACCCGGACGGGTCGTCGAGGTGGCGCTCGACGACGGCCAGCCACGGCCTCATGTCCTCGCCGTGCTCGCCGGGCAGCCCGGCGAGGGCGCGGGCGAGCTCGCGCAGCCCGTTGCGCAGCTGTCCGGGCGTGCGTTCGGACCGCAGATGGGTGCCGACCTCGGCACGCCGCGACGCGGGCAGCCAGAACGCGGAGAGCAACCGACCGTCCCGGTCGACGTCGATCCGCCGCGCGAGCAGCCCCACCGCGTCGAGCCGGTCCAGCAGGACGTCGAGCGACTCGTCCCCGGGCGGGAACCCCACGGCGGCCGCGCGCTGGTCCGTCCATTCCGGAAGCGCCGCCAACCACAGCAGCGTGGCCGGTGCGAACCGCGCGATGCGCCGTCGGCGGAACTCGGCCTCGATCTCGTCGAGCTGCAGACCCGCGCTCACAGCCGGTACTCCGGGTGGGCCTCGACGTAGCGGTTCCAGGCGTGCTCGTCGTCGTTGCGCCGCCCGCTCTCGTTAGCCACCGCGACCTGGACGGCGAAGTAGAGACGGTCGGCGACGCTGGTGGGCCGCCCGCCCACCATCTGCAGCGTCGCCTCCCAGTGTGCGGCCCGGCCGGGAAGCGACGTGTAAACGGCGCCGAACACCTGCCGCTCCTCGGCGGGCTTCGTGGTCCACGGGTGCAGGAGCACCCACTGGTAGCCGACGACGCGCTCCTCGGGCGTGAGGTCGTCCATCGGGTGGACGAGGAAGCCAGGACGGCCGGTCGCGCTCCAGAGGGCCACGGTGCCGCCGTCGCCGAGCGTCGTCGATGCGGTCAGTACGACCGGAGCCGGCCGCTCGGGCCGTCCGAGCCCGTGTGCATTGAGCATCGAGAGCAGGCAGCCCAGCGCGGTCAAGGGGCCGCGACCGTCGTCCGGGGGCGGTCTCGACCACTCGTGAACGTCGTCGCACAGGACCACCGCGCGCGTGTGTGGCCCGAACGGCGCGCCCCAGACGGTGGCGGCCCGGCGGGCGAGCTCGTCCAGATCCTCGGCGAGCAGGTCGCGGGTGAGTATCGGGTCGACGTCGCCGGGTCGGTCCAGCAGGGAGCGCAGCGCCTGCCGCAGGGTGGCGCGGGCCAGCGCCGGGACGTCCTGCTCCATGGCAGCGGCCAGCGCCGCACCCTCGTCCCCGAGCTCGAACCGCAGCGTCAACGGTACGAACGGCGGCAGCTCCATCAGCTCGGCGACGAGCACGACCCGCCAGAGCAGGGCGTGCACCAGCCCCCAGGAGGTGGTGGGCATCGTGCGCGGGTCCTGGTACGGGCCGAGCAGCAGGGGCACGTGGCCGTCGCGCAGCACTCGCCAGCCGATCTCCTGGAGCAGGCGGGTTCCGCCCATCCCGGAGGTGGGGCCCTTGGCCATCACGGTGATGACCCCGACCGGGCTCGACGGCTCCACCGCCGTGTCGGCCGCGGCCAGGACCTCCTCACGGCCGATGAACACCGGCTCCCGGCGTAGGCCGAGAGTGTCGGACAGGCGGGTGAGCGCGGTGGCCGTCTCCGCGTGGACCAGCCGCTGCGCGGGCTCGACGTGCTCGCCGAGGTACAGCGCCGGGAGGGCCCAGTCGATGTCGGCGCTCGGCTGCTCGGTGCCGAGCAGGGCGGCGCGCCTGCCGTGTGCCGACGCGGTGACGACCGGCTGCCCGTCGTGGAGCGCGGCGGCCAGCCTGCGGGTGTAGAGCCGGCACGCGGACTCGCGCACCTCGCCCGCCATGGCGGACACGATCGGTATCCCGCCCGCGACGAGCCGCGCGGCGAGCGGAGCGGCGTCGGCCGGGCCGTCGCCCGCCTCGGCGGAGGACGCGGTGTGGCACACCGAAAGGGCCACCGCCAACGGCCGCTCGCCACCCGCGCCGAGCGCCGCGAGCAGCCCGGCGGCGTCGATCTCCTGCTCGGCGCCCGCACCGTCGGCGAGCAGGACGACCGGCTCGCCGTCGGCCCGGCGCACCCCGTGCGCCACCAGGTGCACGAGATCGGGTCGCCAGCGGTCGAACGCGGCGTGCAGATCCTCGGCCGAGGCCTTCGCGATGGCGCGCGCCCGGCAGCGGCCGGCGAGATCGAACTCGCGCAGCAGGCCCATGTACATCGCGCCAGGGCGGATCGTCGGGTCGGTCAGCGCGACGCTCGTCGCGAACAGTACCGACGGGACCCTGGTGACCGTGCGGACCGGCGTCGGCGGGGCCGGGACCAGCCGCGTGACGGCGATGACGGCGGACGGATGGCCGGCCAATGGACCGATCCCGTCGCGCATCGCCTCCCACACCAGCCGGTGCAGGTCCCCGTCCGCGGCGGGCCAGCGCAGGGCCAGCTCGACCGCGTGGGCGCGGACGACCTCCGGATGGGCCAGCACGACCGGCCACGCGGGCGCCAGCAGGCACTCGAAGAGCCACCGCCCGTACGTCGCCACGTCCTCCTGGCGGGTGCGGCCCCGCGCGATGCGCCCCAGCAGGCCCGAGAGCTCGTCCCGGTCGCCGGTGCACAGCGCTGTGTGCGGTTCACCCGGCTCCGGTGCACGTTCCGGCGGCGTGGCCGGCACCCGCCGCCGTCCGAGGTCCGTCGATGCCATGGGGTAGACGCTCAGCACCTCGCCTTCGGCGCTGCCGGAGCGGACCGTCACCCGCCATCCGCCCGCCGCACCGGCGGCGTCCACACGTACGACGATCCGGTGCATCAACCGCCTCCGGGACCGTCGGGGGCCGCCGCGAACAACTGCGCGGTCAACCGCCGGGTGAGGTCGTCGAGGTCGGACACAGGGGCGGCGGCCAGGTGACCGGTCGGGCCACAGGTCGCGAGCAGAGCGGGCAGCGTCGTACGGAGGTCGTCGAGGTGCCCGGACCCGGAGCGGGCCGCGAGCGCGCGGTAGGCGGCGACACCGCCTGCGACGCCGTACCGGGCGGCTTCGCGCCGACTCCGCCCCGATACGAGGGGACGGGGGGTCTGCAGTGCGGCCGCCCATGCGTGGACCCCGTCGTCCGCCGCGAGGGTGTCGTCCTCCCCACCGCACACCACTCGCATCGGTACCCCTTCGATCGGCAGTTCGACGAGCGCCGAGGCCGTCTGCGGAGTGAGCCGCACGTGCTCGCTCACCTCCTCGCACGGCAGCGGGGCCTCATCCGCGGTCGACAGCTCGGCCAGCCACTCCAGGACGTCGGCCGCGGCCGGGCCGGTGTTAACCCAGCCGGCGGCGCGCGCCAGCTCACCCATCAGGGCGGTCCGCACGGGGGGCGGCGGGTACCGGCTCGCCGCCGACGGGGTCGTCACCATCCGGGCCGGATCGCCGTGGTGCAGTTCCTCGACGGCCCATGCCGCCGCCGGACCGACCGTCAGCACCGCGAAAGCGTCCGCGAACGCCTCCATCGCCCACGCGGACCAGCAGGCCGCGCGTTCGTCCCCCACCGCCACGCCGAGGACCGTGCGGGTCTCGGCGACGAGGCCGAGATCGTGCTGCACGTGATGCCCGGTCTCGTGGGCGGCCAGTACGAGCCACCACGGCTCGTCGGCACACAGCGCGGGGAGCGCGACCACCGGGATCGGCAGCTCACGGACGAACTCGCCCACGACGGCGTCGCCCGGTGCCCGCAGGTCCGGCGGCACCGACACCCTCGGGGTGGCGAAGGCGTCGAACCGGGGATCGAGGTACACCAGCGGACCGGCGGGAGGCTGCCGCCCGAGCGCGGCGAAGGCCTCGGACCAGCAGCTGCGGACCACCTCGTCTGCCGCGCGCAGCACCGTCGCGGCGCTGCCCAGGCGCTGGTCGTACTTCGCCGCGTACCACTCGTGGGTCCTGCGGACGAGGGAGATCCGGTGGTCGGCGGCACGGCACCGTTCGTAGACGAGCCCACTGGCGGTCGCGTCGGTATCGATGGCGACGATCTCGGCCGCCACCGCGTCCAGCATGCCGCCGAGAACCCGTTCGAGCACGGCGAGGTGCCCGGCGAAGCGGGCGAACGCGTCATCGGCGCGTCGGACAGCGAGCCACTCGCCGATCTCCGTACGCAGTACGCACACCGCCCGACGCGATCGGGCCAGACGTTCCCGGGTGCGGAGCCCGGACAGGTCACTCGGCCGCACGCGACAAGCATCGCGCACGGCCGGTTGCGGGCACACCGCTTTGTCGCAAGGGCAGACGCCGGCTCGGGCGCCTTGACAACGTACAACCGATCGGTTGTATATTGTTCGCGTGACCGAGGCGGACGAGGACCGGGCGGACGCCCTGTTCCACGCCCTCGCCGACCGGACCCGACGCGACATCATGCGCAGGGTGCTGGCCGGGGAGTACTCGGTCTCGGCGCTCGCGGCGAAGTACGACATGAGCTTCGCCGCGGTGCAGAAGCACGTCGCCGTCCTGGAGAAGGCCGGCCTGCTCGTCAAGCGGCGCAAGGGCCGCGAGCAGCTGGCCAGCGGCGACGTGACGGCGGTGCGGTCGGTGGCGTCACTGCTCACCGAGCTGGAGCAGGTCTGGCGCGGCCGCATCGCCCGCATCGACGAGCTGATCGCATTCGACCCGGCAACCCCGTCCGAACGGAAGGACTGACCATGCCCGTCATCGACGTCACGCAGGACCTGGACACCCGGACCCTGACCATCACCGCCGAGTTCGCCGCACCGGTGGAGCGGATCTGGCGGATCTACGCCGACCCGCGCCAGCTGGAGAAGGTCTGGGGCCCGCCGACCTACCCGGCCACCTTCGTCGACCACGACCTCACGCCCGGCGGCCGGGTGACCTACTACATGACCGGCCCCGAGGGTGAGAAGTTCGCCGGCTACTGGAAGGTCACGGCCGTCGACGAGCCGCGGACCTTCTCGTTCGAGGACGGGTTCGCCGACCTGGACTTCCAGCCGAACCCGGACCTGCCGGTCTCGACGAACGTCTACACCTTCTCCGAGCACGACGGCCGCACCCGTGCGACCTACGTGAGCACGTACGAGACCGCCGACGGTCTGCAGAAGGTGCTGGAGATGGGTGTCATCGAGGGCGCCAGCGCCGCGATCAACCAGATCGACGAGCTCGTCGCCTCCTGAGCCCGGCGGAGCGGCGCCCGGCGTTCAGCCGTGGAGCACGGTGGCGAGCTCGCTGCGGTCGGTGGCGCCGAGCTTCGCGGACGCGCGGTAGAGGTGGTTCTCCACGGTGCGCACCGAGATGACCAGCCGCTCGGCGATCGCCCGGTTGGACAGCCCGCGGGCGGCCAGGGTGACGATCTCGCGCTCCCGGCCGGTGAGGGCCGCAGGCGCCTCGGCGGCGGCGAGCGCGGGCGTGCCGGCACCGCCGCAGAGCCGGGCGAGCCGGTGCGCCTGCGCGGCCGCGGTCAGGGCCGAGCCCTTCCGCCCGTGCCGGGCGTAGGCCGCGGCGGCCTGGGCCGCTGCGTCGGCGGCCAGCAGCGTCGCGCCCATGTCCGCCAGCTGCGCGGCGGCGGTGCGCAGCCCGTCGCCGTCGGTGGCGGCGAGCGCGGCGGAGTGCGCTGCGGCCGCGGGAGCGCGGGGACCGTCCACCTCGCGGGACAGCTCCGCCAGCCGCGCCGCCTGCTCGCGATCGCCGAAGCAGACGGCCGTGTGCCGCGCGACCACCTCCACCGCCGGCTGCGTCTGGGCCGCCGCCAGCGTCGCGGCGGCACCGGCCAGCGCGCGCGCCTCGGCGACGGCACCCTCGGCCGCGGCGACCCACGCGCGGGCCAGTAGCCAGTCGGGCTCGCGGAACACCAGGGCCGGGTGGCGCCGCTGCGTCTGGGCTGCGGCGAGGGCCTGCCGGGCGCCGGTCGCCTCGCCCGCCATGCCGAGCGCGAGGGTGAGGCCCACCGCCGAGACGTACGACCAGACCGGGTGCATGCCCCGCAGCTCGGCACCGGCTTCCCTGAGCACCCGTGCCGCCGCGCGGACCCGGCCCCGGTCGAGCAGCACCAGACCGTGCAGGACGCGGCTGATCGGTGCCGACCGACCACCCGCGTCCTGGTAACGCTGCAGGTAGGCCTCCGTGTTCTCCTCGGCCTCGGCCAGCAGCCCGGCCAGCCGCAGGGCCCGGGTCCAGGCGTTGGCGATGCCCGCGACGCGGTAGTGCACCGCCTCGAACCGGTCCGGCCCGGCGTCCACGCGCCGCACCGCGTCGGCGAGGCCGGCCAGCCTGCCCAGCGCCCCGCACCCCATGGCGAGGCCCCAGCAGGCGTAGATCGACGCGGCGACGGGTGCCCGCTGCGCATCGTCGAGGACCGCGGCCGCGGCGGCCATCGCCCGCTCGGGCCGGCACAGGATCCCGTCCAGCACCGACTGCAGGCCGGTGAGGACCTGCCGGCACCCGAGGTCGGTCACCTCGGCCAACGCCGACGCCACGACGCCCTCCGCCTCGTCCGGGCGGGCGAGGACCCAGAACAGTGTGACGGCTCGGTGGGTCGCGACGCGCGTGCGTTCGTGATCGGTGCGGACCAGCGTCGCGAGGGTGGACAGCTCGGCGGCGACCCGGTCCAACGGCGGAGCCCCGAGCATCGCGTCGCACAGGGCGAACCGGGCGGGGATCCCTCCGCCCGCGGCCAGACCGGCCCGGGCGAGGCGCTCGGAGAGGCCCGCGTCCCCCAGCCGGACGGCGTGTTCCGCGGCGCGGACGAGCAGCGCGGCGTCGTGATCGAGGTCGGAGTCCAGCATCAGCGTGGCGCGGCGCAGCGTGTCGTCCGAGCGGCGGCCGCCGGAGTCCGCGAGCGCCGTGGCGATCCGGCCCCGCAACCGGCGGGCGCGCACGACACCGCAGCGCGAGCGCAGGAGCTCCCCGAACAGCGGGTGGCTGAGCCGTGCCTGCATCCGGCGCCCGTCGGGGTACACCTCGACCACCCCGCGGGCCTCGGCCCGTTCCACCGCCGCGATGCCGGCGAGCCGCGCGAGCACCGGGACGCCCAGCGGCTCGCCGAGGGCCAGCATGTCGACGACGTCGCGCTGCGCGTCCGAGAGCTTGCCGATGCGGTCGTGCAGGAGCTCCGTCAGCCCCGGTGACAGCTGCGGGCGTCCCGACCACCGCCACACGCCGGGCGCGCGCGCGAGCCGGCCCGCGCCCAGCTCGCCGTCCACGAGCTGGCGCAGGTACAGCGCGTTGCCCCGGGTGATCGTCCACAGCGCACGGGTCGTACCGCTCGCCACCGGCCCGCCGAGGACCTCCTCCAGCAGCTCCCCCGTCACCTCCACGGTCAGGGGGGCAAGCTCCAGCCGTCGCAGGTGGCCGTCCTTCCAGAGGCCGGTGACCGCGTCCGGCGCAGGCTCGCCGCTGCGGACGGTCAGCACCACCCGGGCCTCGCGCCGCACCGCGACCTGGTGCACGACCGTCGCCGACAGCTCGTCCAACAGGTGCGCGTCGTCCACCCCGATGACGACGGCGCCGTCGTCCGCACGGGCCAGCAGCGCCTCGCGGGCGCGGCGCAGCAGCCACATCGGATCGGAGCCGACCGTCCCGGACACGGTGGGGAACGCGCCCAGCGGGACGTTCCGCGAGGACGCCGTCGCCGTGGCCCGGTGGACCACGGCCCCGCGGCGCTCGGCGAGCGCGAGCGCCTCGCGGGCGAGCCGGGTCTTCCCGACGCCCGCAGCACCGGCCAGCACGACCCCGACCGGCCCGTCGCCGCCGCGCGTCACGTCCTCGACGACGCGAAGCTCCTCGGCCCGGCCGACCAGCGGCCACGGCTGCGTGGACACGGCCGGAATCGTACGGCGCGGTGCGTCCGGAAACACCGCTGATGCGATGCGGGCAGCTCGCCCGCAGCGTCGATCCGGCCCGGCCCTTGGCGCATCCGCGAGCCCGCGCCGAGCCCGGACAACCCGCTTCAGCGAGCGGCATAGATCGCTCTCTCGAAGTCGGCGTAGAGGGCCATCGACTCGGGCGTGACGAACGGGAGGAACTGGCTGTAGATCGCGCCGGTGACTCCCGACGTCGGGTCGACCCAGAAGTGCGTGTTGCACAGACCGGCCCAGGCGCCGCTGTATGCCGCGCGCCGGCCGGGCTCACCCTCGGTGTTGAGAAGGAGGCCCAGGCCCCACGTCCGACCCGGTCCGGCCGCGAAGTCGCAGCTGTGGGCGGGCGATGCGGTACGGATGACCTCCGGCACGGAGAGGTCGCCGATCTGGTTGGTGAACGCCGCGCGGACGGTGCGTTCCTGCAGGATGCGGACGCTGTCGAGGGTCCCGCCGCCCAGCAGCATGCGCTGGAAGCGCAGGTAGTCGCGGGGGGTCGAGTACAACCCGTGGCCACCCGGCCACCAGTCCGGCTCGGGCGGCCACTCGATGTCGGTCGGGCACCACGCGCCGTCCGGGCCCTTGACGTGCACCGGCACCAGGTCGGCGCGTTGCTCGGCGCCGATCCGGAAGCCGGTGGAGGCCATGCCGAGCGGCTCCAGCACGTGCTCGGCGAGATGGACGTCGAGCGGCTGTCCCGCCACCACCTCGACGACCCTGCCGAGCCAGTCCGTGTTGATGCCGTACTCGAACCTCGATCCGGGATCGCACATCAAGGGTGCGGTGAACGACCTCGCATCGCCCGCCATGACGTTCGGTACGCCGCTCGCGGCCTCCCACGCGAGCAGGTCGGCGCTCCAGAACCAGTAGCCCAGGCCGGTCGTGTGCGAGGCCAGCTGGCGGATCGTGGCCTTGGCGGCAGGCGGGCGCAGCTTCGGCATGCCGCCCTCGATCCGTTCGAGCACCATCAGCTCGCCGAACTCGGGCCGGTAGTGCTCCACCGGCGCGTCGAGCTCCAGCGTTCCCTGCTCGACCAGCCGGAGCGCGGCGACCGTGGTCACCATCTTGGTCATCGACGCCAGCCGGTACGTCGTGTTCGGCCCGACCGGCGGGTCCTCCCCGGACACCCGGGGACCCGCCGACCCCTCGTAGATCGGGCCGTCACGATCCGCCGCGACGGCGACGACGTTCGGCACGTCGCCGCGGTCGACGGCCGCGCGCAGGAGCGCGTCGATCCGCGCCCCCATGGCCGGCATCACGCGGTCCGGCGGGCCGTCAGGAGCAGGTACTCCCAGTCCATGACGGTGGAGCCGGCACCTCGATCGTGCCGGGTGGCGAGCGCCGCGAGGTCGTCGTCGAGGGCGTCGATCCGGTCGGTGTCGGTGCCGAGGCCCCGGTACACCGCGATGATGGGCCCGTAGGTGTCCTTGAAGAAGTCGCGCCATTCCTGCGGCGTGCCGAAGCGGTCGACGGTGAGCATCCGCCGCTCCGCGACGACCTCGGTCACGCTGTCGCCGAGCAGTGTGCGCACGTGCTCTTCCTCGCCCCACAGCGGCGGCGGCGACGCGCCGGGCGGGGGAGGCGGCGCGTACTCCTTCAGGGTTCTGAACAGCTCACCGACGAACCCGGTGGGGGTCCAGCTCAGCAACCCGATCCGTCCGCCGGCCCGGCAGACCCGCAGTGCCTCGTCGGCGGCCGCCTGGTGGTGCGGGGCGAACATGATGCCGAGGCAGCTCATCACGACGTCGAACTCGCCGTCCGCGAAGGGCAGCGCCTCGGCGTCGGCCTCCACCCAGTCCACGTCGACGCCCTGCCGGGCAGCGGCCGTGCGGCCCGCCTCGAACAGCTCCGGGGTGAGATCGGCCGCCGTCACCCTCGCCCCCGCCGCGGCTGCGGGCACGGTGGCATTGCCGGTTCCGGCGGCGACGTCGAGCACGCGCTCGCCGGCGCGCAGCCGGCACGCGTCGACGAGCTCCCGCCCGAGTCCGGACACCACGCCCGTGGCCACCGCGTGGTAGTCGCCGAGGGCCCACATCACGCGGTGCTTCGCTTTGAGAGCCCGGTCGGCATCGTGGATCGTGTCGGTCATCTCGCATGTCCTCCGCTCCGTCACGGGCCGACGGGTGCCGGCGGCCCCCTCACGACCGTCGCGGTGTTCGGGGCCGGCGGCGTGAGTGGCGCCTACTCAGATCCGCGGCGGTGACGAGGAGCCGGCCGGCCTTCGAGGCCGGTGATGAGCGAGAGCACGGCAGCGGGGCCGTCCTCCGCCTGGATCCGGTGGGCGAGTTCGGTGGCGCGGTCGCGATAGCTCGGTCGGTCGAGGCAGGACCGCAGCGCATCGGCCAGGGTGTCGGCGGTCAGCTCGTGCATCGGCAGCGGGTGCGGTGCGACGCCGAGGCGGTGCAGCCTGTCCGCCCAGAAGGGTTGGTCGACCAGGACGGGCACCGGGACCGCCGGTACGCCCGCGCGCAGCCCGGCCCCGGTGGTGCCGGCTCCGGCGTGGTGCACCACGGCGGCCGTCCGGGGGAACAACCAGTCGTGGGGCAGGTCGCCGACCAGCAGGATGTCGTCGCCTGCGGGTTCGAGGTCGGCCCAGCCGGCCTGGACGACGGCGCGCACGCCGGCCCGTCCGACGGCGGCCGCGACGACGTCGTGGAGCCGCTCGTGGGAGGGGGTCATGCTGCCGAAGCCGACGAACACCGGAGGGGGACCGGCCCCGAGGAAGTCGACCAGCAGATCCGGGGGCTGCCATCGCGGCGGCCTGGCCGGCCACCAGTATCCGGTGACGTGCACCGTCGCGGGCCAGTCGGCGGGCCGGGGGACCACTGCCGGGCTGTAGCCGTGGCAGATCCGCCGGTCGGGTCTGCTCCTGGTCGCGGTGGGGAGATCGAGCCGGGCCCGCAGCCGCAGCAGGACGTCGGCGTAGAGGGCGTCGGTCCGGGCGAGCAGCTCGCGGCCCGCGGCGAGGTTGTCGGCGGGCGAGGGCCGCCCGGTGACGGGCCCGCCAGGTGGCGGGAACTCTCGGGTGGGGACCCCGGGCGCGAGGTAGACGCCGAGGCTGGGGATGTCGAGACCTTCGGCGACGAGCCGGCTCAGCGGGGCCGGGCCGAACGCGGTGAGCAGGATGTCGGTTCCGGCGGCTGCGGCGGCTGCGACACCCTCGCCCAGGTCGTCGAGGAACGCGGCGAAGACCGATCGCGCGGCGTCCGGGGAAGGGGCGGCGGTGCGTGCGCGCACGAGCTCGACCGGATCGCCGGGAAGGGCCCGATACTCCAGCCCGCACTCGCGCACGAGATCGGCGAACCGGTCGTGTGCGGCCAGCGCGACGTCGTGGCCGGCCTGCTGCAGCCGCCCGCCCAGGCCCGTGAACGGCGCGACATCACCCCGCGAACCCGACGTCACGATGAGAATCCGCACCGCAGGACCTCCGTATGGGGTCGCCTACGGCAGCTGCTCGGCGGCGAGCCGGTCCAACCCCGCGAGGCACATCTCCAGCAGTCCGGCCACGACCTCGTCGATGATCCTCGCCATCTCCGCGTACGGAGGGTGGAAGCTCGCCGCCACGTCGTCGGGGTGCTCGCGTCCGAACTCGATGGTGTACGGGTAGATCACCGGACGCGCCGGGTCGAGGACGTGCCGGGCGAACGTCCAGTCGTCGGAGGTGCCGGAGGTGCCGTAGAGCTGCGCGCCCTGCTGGACGGTGTAGCGGCGGCCGTTGACGGACTCGACGGCGTCGCGCATCCGCTCCCCGATCTCGATCAGGTGCCGCCGATGCGTGGAGCCGAGGTACTCGCCGTAGCGGGCGGCGTGGGGATGCCCGTTCTGGACGAGCAGGCCACGCCGGCGGTCGAAGGCGGGGTTGTGGAAGTTCTGCTCGGGTTCGGTGGACTGGTTGTCGTCGTCACCCCACGGATAGAGGATCAACTCGGAGAAGCTGTGCACGTCGACGAGGAAGCGGGTGGTCGGGTACCGGTCCACCAACCACGCGACGTTGCGGGTCTCCGGCTCGGAGAAGGCGTCCGGCCCGTGGTAGGTGTCCTGGCCCGGCGTGTCGGACACCGACACCTCGCCACGCGCGAGCGCCCGCGGGTCGAAGTGGCGGCGGAAGTCCCACAGCCAGTCGTAGTTGCGGTTGACGTCCACGCCGTCCGGTGACGGGCGGCGGTTGGTCCGCCACAGCTCGTCCCCGTCGGGGTGCATCGAGTACGCCCGCCCGTCCGGGTTGACCTGCGGGAACACCGCGAAGTCCAGGCCACCGACGATCCGCGCGACGTCCGCCGCGGTCGCCGTGTAGCCGGGCACGGCGATCTCCGCGCCGGCCGCCGCAGCGGCGGTGAGGCGCTCCAGGAACGACACGAGGATGTCCGGCCCGCCCCACTCCCGGGCGTGCACGCCCGCGACGAGGACGACGGTCGGCCGCGGCGTGGCGAGGTCGGCGGCCACCCGCACCGCACGGCAGACCCGGTTCTCCCACGTCCGGTGCGGCAGCGTGACCAGCTCGGTGAACCCCGGATGCGTGGCCGCGACGACCTGCAGCGCCGACTCGACCTCCACCACGTTCAGGTAGGGCATCTCAGCGTCCGGCCAACCGGCGCAGCGCCTCGGCGTACCGGTCGCCCTCGCCGACCTCGGCGAGCCGCTCCGCGCGCCCCTCGGCGAGATCGGCATGCCGGTGGACGGTCGCGCCCGCGGCGACGAGCGCGTCGATCTGCGCCTCCGTGGCGAGCGCCGCCACCCCGTCCTCCGGCACACGCATCTTGCGGATCACCTCCGCACCGGCGTCGGCGGCGACCTCCGCGGCCGTCCGCGACGGGTCCCCGGTCACGACGGTGACGTGGTAACGCGCCATCCCACGAGACTCGCCACTCACCGACCGCGGCGCAACCGCGAAACCGGCGGCCCTGATCGATCATGGCCGGGCGACGGTGCCTGAGATCGACCGGTCATTCCCGGATCGCCCGCCGCGCGCGGTATCCGGCAGTCTTCACGAGGTTGCCGCAGCGCTCCATCGAGCACCACCGGCGCCGCCCGGACTGGGTCTCGTCGAGGAACACCAGCGAACAGTCCGGGTGGGCGCACTCCTTGATCCGCTGCGCCTGCGGCCCGCCGAGCAGCCCGACCGCGTCCCGCCCGATCCCGGCGAGCGCCGCGCGGGCGTCGCCGTGGGCAGGTGCCACGGTCAGCCGTCCGTGTCCGTCCGCCACCAGCCGGGGCGGCACATCGGGTCCGGCGGCGTGCCGGTTGAGCACCTCGATCGCCGCCGGGTCCGGGGGGTGCCGCCCGATCGCGGCCCGGACGAGGGCGTGGATCGCCTCGCGGAGCGTCCGCGCGCGTTCCAGGTCCCGGTCCCGGACGTGCGGCGCGGTCGACAGGATGCCCGCGCCGACGAACCAGCGCGCGAGGGTGCCGGCGTCGGGGATGCGCTCCACCGGCCGGGCGTGCCGTCGACCGAGCGTCGCCACGAGGTCGAGCGAGGGCCGTCCGCCGACGAAGACGAACGCCGAGTGGTGGTCCTGCACGGCGCCAGCATAGCGATTGACACCGGTTGAACTAGTGTTCCATGCTGGCGACGCCCAGCCCGCCGTCGAGTGGAGGCCCCGGCCATGTACGCGTCCCGCGTCCTCGAGTTCGGTCCCCCGAGTGCGCTGCGCTGGTCCGCGGCGCCGGACCCGGTGGCGGGCCCGGGCGCGGTGGTCGTCGAGGTCGTGGCCGCCGGCGTCAACCGGGCGGATGCGCTCTTCCGGGCAGGTCGGTACCACCGGGGGCCGCAGCTGCCCGCCACCCCGGGTCTGGAGGCCGCCGGCCGGATCGTCGCCGTGGGTGCGGGGGTGACGGACCTGCAGGTGGGACGGCGGGTCGTGGCCTGGGGCGCGATCGGTGATCCCGGGTTCTACGCCGAGCGGGCCGAGGTGCCGGCGGAGCGGGTGCTTCCGGTGCCGGACGAGGTCGAGCTGATCGGCGCAGCCGCGGTGCCGGTGGCCTGGTTGACGGCCTGGTACAGCCTGCACCGGCTCGGCGGGGTCCGGCCGGGAGACGTCGTGCTGGTGCATGCGGGCGCGAGCGGCGTCGGCAGCGCGGCGGTGCAGATCGCCAAGGACGCCGGGGCGCGGGTGATCGCGACGGCGGGTGGCGAGGAGAAGGTGAAGTGGGTGCACGATCTCGGTGCCGACGTCGTGCTGGACCACACCGCCGCCGACGTACCCGCCGAGGTTCTGGCGCACAGCGACGGCCGTGGGGCGAACGTCGTGCTCGACCTGGTCGGCGGGGAGACGTTCGCCGGGAGCCTGCGTGCGGCGGCGCGCGCCGCGAACGTCGTCGCCCTGGCCAACGTCGCGCTCGCCCCCAGCGTGATCGACACGCGCGACTTCTACCCGAAGAATGTGCACATCCACGGATTCCAGTTCACCGACCTGATGGAGCACGGCTACGACCCGAGACCCGACCTGGCGGAGGTGCTCGCCGGACTGGCGCAGCGGCGGTTCGCGGTCCCGGTCGACTCGACGTTCCCGCTCGCCGATGCCGCATCGGCGCACGCCCGCCTGGAGTCGCGGGCCGTGCTCGGCAAGGTGCTCCTCACCGGGCCGACGGGGTAGCCCCCCGGCGGGATTCGGCCGCGCGGGCGCGCACCCCGTCGTCGGAGCAGAACCCCGTGCCGGAGCGCTTGAGGCACAGCAGGCCGAGCAGCCGTCCGCGCCCGTCTACGACGGCCAGGCGGCGGCGCCGGTTCCGGCGCATGCGCCGCTGCGTGTCCACCAGGTCCACATGGGGTCCCACGGTGCGGTCGGCCAGCCGGCCCGCGTGCTCGGCGAGCGTGTCGGCGGCGCCCTCGGCGAGGTCCTCACGCTCCACCACGGCGCGCAGGAGCCCGTGGTCGTCGACCACCAGGAGGGCGTGGACGTGGTCGTCGCGCAGCAGCTCGCGTGCGCGGCCCAGCGTCGTCGTCGCGTCGCAGATCTTCGGATGCCGGAGCATCGCGTCGGCCACGACGGGCCGGACCTCGCCGGGCATGGACCCCACCCCCGTCAGATGAGCTGGAGGCGGCGCGCCTGCACGATCGCCTGGACGCGGGTGTGCGCGCCCAGCTTCTCCATCAGGGTCTGGGTGTAGGAGCGCACGGTGTTGACCGACAGGTGCAGCTCCTCGGCGACGTCCCTCGTCGTCATCCCCATCGCCATGAGCTTGAGCACCTCGACCTCGCGCGGGCGCATCGCGAGCACGGCGGGCGTCCCGGACGGTTCGAGCAGGGAGCCGGCCCGCTGCAGGGCGGCCGCCACCGTGTCGTCGATGACGATGCCGCCGCGGACGACCTCGCGGAGCGCCCGGACGAGGTCGAGGTCGAGCGAGCCCTTGAGCAGGACGCCGCAGGCTCCGAGCTCGAGGCAGGTGGTGAGGATCGCCGGTTCGTCGAACGCCGTGAGCATGACGATCCTGGTCGCCGGCCTGGCCTGCAGCAGGCTACGGACGACCTGCGAGCCGTCGAGGTCGCCGAGCCGGACGTCGAGCAGGACGAGATCGGCGTCGAGCTCGGCGGCGGCGTACACGGCGTCCCGGCCGAAGTGACACTCGCCGACGACGTGCAGGTCCTCGGCGTGGGCGAGCACGGCGCGGATCCCGGCGACCACCAGGGGGTGGTCGTCGACGACGAGCACGCGGGCGGTCACGCCGCCGCCAGGGGACAGGTGATCAGCAGGCTCGCGCCGCCGTCCTCGCCGTTGCACAGGCTCAGGTCGCCGCCGAGGGCGCGCACGCGCTGCCGCAGGCCGGGTATCCCCAGGCCGGGTGCCTTCCCGGGCAGCGGGGTGATCGGCGGCAGCTCGTGCAGGCCCACGCCGTCGTCCTGCACCAGCAGCGCCAGATCGAGCGGGCGGTAGGTGAGGGTGACCGACACCGACGAGGCCGCCGCGTGCCGCTCGACGTTGTGGAGGCCCTCGCGAACGGCGCCCAGTACCGTCTCGTCGACGATGTCGCTGGTGTCGGTCGGAGTACCGAGGACGATCACCTCCGCGGGGACCCCCGAACGCCGCGAGAACGTGGCGACGTCGCGGCGGAGGCTCACGGGCAGCGCCTCCCCGGCGGGTAGCAGGGTGTGCATGGCGTTGCGGAGGCAGACCGAGGCCTGGGCCGCCTCGTACTCGATGCGCTTGGCGGAGTCGACCAGCGTCTGCGTGTCCACCCCGCCGTGGACGTCGGCCGTCTGGCGCAGGTCGCGCGCGGCGAGGCTGATCGCGAACAGCATCTGGCCCGCGGTGTCGTGCAGTTGCTGCGCGATGCGGGCCCGCTCCTCCTGCGCCGCGACCTCCCCGGCGCGCTGCGCGGTGAGCGCGGTGACCATCAGCGGCGCGAGCGATGCCGCGAACTCCCAGACCAGCTCGGCGTCCCGCAGGCCGATCGGCGTGTCACCGCGCCTGCCGATGTAGAGCACCCCCAGCGGGGCGCCGCCGAACTCGACCGGGCAGGCCATCACGCGGCCCAGCCCGGCCGAGGCCGCGAGCTCGAGGACGGGATCGCCGTGGAGCCGGGCGACGAGATCCTGGCCGAGCTGCACCGTCGGCGTGTCCTCCAGGCGTGGTCCCGTCTCGTGGAGCCGGACGCACGGGGTGTCGTCGAGGTCGAAGGCGAGCCGGCCCAGGCCGTGACCGTGGCGGGAGCACGCCTCCTCCGCCGGCATCGGAAGCCCCTCGGTGGCCGCGATCTCCAGCTGGTCGGGCTTGCGGTACACGGCGATCACCGTGGCGTCGCAGCCGACCAGGTCGCGGAGGTGGCGGCAGGCCCGCGAGGTGAGCGTCCCGAGGTCGACGAGCCCGGCGAGGCCGCGGGCCGCGGCCACGAGACTGCGGACGTCGTCGATGGATTTCACCGTGTAGCACATGTCATCCCGTCCTGCGCCGGTGCCGCACCGGGTTCACGCCCCGCTGACCACGAACAGTTTCTTGAACGGTTCCCGGACGGTCCAGACCGACTCCGTCCCCTTGACGAAGGACGCGATGTCCCCCGGCCGCAGCGTGACGACCGTGCCGTCCGCGAGCTCGACGTCGAGGACACCTTCGAGGACGTGGATGGTCTCGTCCGCGGCGAACGGGTAGGGGAAGGTCTGCGGCTCGCTGCGCCACAGGCCGACGGCGAGGGTCGTGCCGTCGGCGCCGCCGTCGCGGATCCAGTGCACCTCGCCGATCGCGGTGTCGCCGACGAGGAACGGCTCGTAGTCGGTCACGTCGACCGAGGCGCCGTGATGGGTGGTGAGGTTGCTGGTCATGGTTCCTCCACGTTGTCGACCCGTTCAGGGAGTCAGGGAGCGGACGTCGACCGACGCCGCCGAGTAGCGGGGGCCTCGGCCGAGGTCGTTCAGGTCGCCGGAGATCAGCGCGGCCGGGCCGGATCCGCCGTTCTCGCGCCAGAACCCGTAGGGCACGACCGCGACCCCGGCGAGCACGCCGTCGTCCACCAGGACCCGTGCGTGGAACGAGCCGAGGTCGTTGAAGACCTCCGCCTCCCCTCCGGCCACGAGACCGCGATCGGCCGCGTCCTTCGGGTGGAGCCTGACGTGCTGGCCGCCCTCGGCGTTCAGCTGCCGGTCCATGTTCGCGTACTGGGAGCTGAGGAAGCTGTGGCCCCGCGGAGTGATCATCTTCAGCGGGAAGCGCGGGTCGACCGGCTCCTCCACGAAGTCGGGCACCGCGGCGCTGGGCACGTCACCCTGCAGGGCCGCGTAGCCCTGCCGGAACACCGGGACCACGGAGTCGGTATCGCCGGGCAGGGCGAGCTCGACCTTCGTCGACGGCGTCCCGAACCCACCTGCCGCGTAGGGCGCCTCGTCCGGACCGGGAACGGCGAGCCTCGCCCATCCCGATTTCTTCAGCCCCTCCAGCGTGATGCCGGTCATCTGCGGCGCGTCCCAGTCCAGGCATTGGCCGGCGAGCTCCTCGTCGGTCATGGTGAACCACGGGTCGTCGTCGAAGCCCATGCCCTTCGCGAGCCGGCGGAACAGTTCGATATTGGAGACCGCCTCACCGAGCGGTTCGATCGCCGGATTGTTGGCCGAGACGTACAGATGGCCCCAGGAGAACATGACGTCGAAATGCTCGAGAATCGTCGTCGCGGGCAGCACGATGTCCGCGAACCGGGCCGTGTCGGTGACGAAGTGGTCGCTGACCACCGTGAAGAGGTCGTCGCGCAGCAACCCGGCGATCGTCTTGTTCTGCTCCGGGACCGTGACGACGGGGTTCGCATTGCACACCATCAGGGCCTTGATCGGTGGATCGAGCTCCAGCTCGCCGGTCAACGCCCGGCCGAGCTGCAACCCGTTGACCGTCCGCGTGCCCGGCGTGATCAGGTCCGTGCGGGAGAGCCGGTCGAAGTGCACCGGGAAGGAGAACAGCGTGAGGTCGTGGGCCCCGCCACCGGGGTGTCGCCAGGCCCCGACGAGCGCGGGCAGGCTGTAGATCGCGCGGAAGGCCTGCCCGCCCTGCGGGTGGTTCTCCACCGCCGTTCCCAGGCGGAGCGCCGCCGGCTGGCTGGTCGCGTACTCCCTGGCGAGCGTCCGTACGTCGTCCGCCGGGATGCCGGTGATCGCCGCCACCCGCTCGGGCGGGAACCCGGCCGCCTTCGCCGCGAGCTCCTCGTAACCGGTCGTGTAGCGGTCGATGTAGTCCTGGTCGGTGAGCCCCTCGGCGATGATCACGTTCATCATGCCCAGCGCCAGCGCTGCGTCGGTGCCCGGCCGGATCCGGATGTGCCAGTCCGCCTGCCGGGCGGTCCTGCTGCGATAGGGATCGATCACCACCAGCTTCGCCCCGTTCCTGCGGGCCTGGCTGACGAACGGCCACAGGTGCAGGTGGGAGGACAGCATGTTGTGGCCCCAGACCACGATGTAGCGGGCGTGGACGATGCCCTCCGGGT
>NZ_JBFWVQ010000011.1:15881-98084 GCF_050246655.1 Pseudonocardia sp. | reverse complement strand
GCGTTGATCGCGCTCGCCCGCCGGCTGGTCGACCTCGTCTGGGCCCTGGTCCGCGACAACCGCCGCTTCACCACCGAGGCACCGGCCCCGGCAGCCACAGCGGCTTGACACGGTCATTGAAACTCCTGGAGGTTCGGGGGCTGACGTCCCGGGCAACCTCCCGTGCGGCGTGCTGCTTCCCAGCGGAGAACAGGCACCTTGAAGTGAGAGGCTCTCTGATGGAGAGTGTTCTGGTGGAGGCCACTCCGTTCGCGAAGAACTGCGGCAGCCGACAGGTTCTGGACCGGATCGGCGACCGCTGGAGCGTCCTCGTCGTGCTCATCCTCGCCGACGGCGTGAAGCGCTACGGCGAGATCGCACGGCGGATCGAGGGCATCAGCCAGAAGATGCTCACCCAGACGCTGCGCGGCCTCGAACGCGACGGCCTCGTCACCCGCACCGTGCATCCCGAGGTGCCGCCGCGGGTCGAGTACGCGCTCACCGGCCTCGGCCGCACCGTCGTGGACCTCGTCGCCGCCCTGGAGGAGTGGGCCACCGGCCACCTCGGCGAGGTCGAGGCCGCCCGCGCACGCTACGACGCGGCCGTCAGCGGTCGAGGTGGGTCGCGACCAGCGCCGTGAGCTCGTCGATCACGGTGTCGCGGTCGATCGGCGGCCGCTCTAGGACGTAGCTGATCGTCACGTGCTCGACCGCGCGGACCAGAAGCCACGCGACGGCCACCGCGGGACGGCCCGGATCGCGGTCTGGCCGGGATCCGATCGCGACGGTGAGCATGTCGTCGACGCGGCGGGCGAACGCGGCGCGCGTGCTGGCGGCGGAGCGGGGCACCTGCTCGACGAGGACCCGCAGCAGGTCCGGCTGCTCCTCGTAGACGTCGAGCATCGCGGTGACGACGGCGCGCACGCCATCGGCCGTGGGCGCGCCGACGGAGGCGAGGAACGCGCGTGAGACGCGAGCGACCACGTCCTGGGAGTACCGGTCGAGCACCTCGGCGAGCACGGCGGACTTGTCCGGGAAGTACTGGTAGAGCGACCCCGGGCTGATCCCGGCCGCGGCCGCGATGTGGTTGGTGGTGACGGCGTCGTAGCCGCGCTGCACCAGGACCTCCCGTCCCGCCGCGACGATCCGCTCGACCATCCGCCGGGACCGCTCCTGGCGTGGTTCCCGGCGCATCCGGCTCGTCATGACGCGAGTTGAATGCGAGCAAATATTCGTGTCAGCATCGATCGCATGATCGCACAGGTCACCGGGGTCCATCCGCGGCGGTTCGCGAGCGCCCCCGGGCGCAACGCCCGCATCGCCCGTCCCCTCGGGATCGTCGCCCGCGTGCGCGCCCCGGACGAGGAACTGCTCGACCGCATCGGCCGCCGCATGTTCACCCGGGACGAGCCCGCCGCCCGCCTCGCGGCCGCGATGGGCTCCGAGGTGACCATGGGACAGTTCCGCCGCGCCCTTGCCCACGGTGTCGATGCAGGTTCCCCGGCGGTGCTGCGCGAGTTCTTCGCGCTCGTCGAGGACACCCCCGCCTGGGTCGCCCCGGACCTCGTCGAGCGCGGCGCCCGCGCCTTCCGGCGCCTGGGCCGCAGCCGCGACGACGTCCTGCTCCAGCTCTCCCTCATCGGCGGCTACCGCTTCGAGGGGCCCGCCGACCTGCTCGTCCGCACCGGCGGCCTCACCGGCTCCACCGCGCAGCGCCGCCTCGGGGAGACCCGGATCTGGGGCGACGCCGTCAGCGCTGCGGGCGGGATGCGCCGCGACGGCGAGGGCTGGCGGCTCACCGTGCACGTCCGGCTCATGCACGCCCTGGTCAACAGGCGGTTCGAGACGAACGGCCGCTGGGACGTCGCGCGCTACGGCCTGCCGGTCAACCAGGCGGACGCGGCGGCGACGCTCGGGCTGTTCAACTCGACCGCCCTGCTCGGCGTGCGGCTGCTCGGCCGCGTCGTCACCCGCGCCGAGTCGCTCGCGATCATGCATCTCTGGAGGTACGTCGGCTGGCTCATGGGCGTCGACGAGGACTTCCTCTTCGACACCGAACGCGAGCAGAACGTCTTCAACTACCACGTGGTGCTCGCGCAGGCCGGGCCCACGCCCGCGGGCGCGCAGCTCGCGGCGGCCCTCGTCGACGGGCAGGTCGCCCTCGACCACGGCAGGCTCGGCACGCTGCGCGGCCGCTACGAGCGGCTGCGCACACTCAGCATGCTGCGCTGGTTCCTCGGCGCACGCAGCCTGCGCGAGCTGGGGCTGCCCGTCACGCCGCCGTGGGCGATCCCGCCGATCGTCGCCGCGAACCTCGCCCGCTCCGTCCTCGCCCGCACCGGCGTCGGGGGGCGCCTGCTGGAACGGCGGTCGGCGCGGTTCGTCCGCCGCGAGCGGGCGAAGCTCTTCGGCGGGGCGCCGGAGCGGATCGGGGCGCTGCCCGGCTGAACGGCGACGGTCTACGGCACCGATCCGCGGACGGCCCACGCACGGGCCCGCAGCGGTATCGACCCGTCGGCCCGGCGCGGCACCAGGGCGAGCAACCGGTCGCGGAGGTCGCGGCGGCGCTCCTCGGGGAGGGCGGCGCAGTAGCCGGGTGCGGGGCCCTGGCCGCCGAGGAACGGCCGCCACAGGTCGTCGACACCCGTGAAGACGGTGGGCACCTCGATCGCGGTGACGTCCACGTCCCCCAAGCCTGCGGCGGCGAACAGGTCGCGCAGCGCCTCCGGCCGGCAGAGCGGGAAGCGCCGTCCCTCGTCGAGCTCGGCCGCGGCCGGGTCCTCCGCGACGGCGGCGTCCCAGAACAACCGGATCAGCTGCATGCCCTCGGCGTAGTCCCACACGTAGGCGCCGATCAGCCCGCCCGATCGCGTGACGCGGCGCATCTCGGCCAGCGCCGCGCGCGGCTCGGGCACGAAGTTGAGCATCAGCGCGCTGACGACGACGTCGAACTCGCCGTCCCCGGCCGGGATCGCCGTGGCGTTCCCCGTGGCACCCCGGAACGCCGGGTCCGCGGTGCCCGCCCGGGCACCCGCCAGAAACGCCTCGGACGGATCGACCCCGAGCACCCCGGCGGGTCGCTCGGCGGCCAGGACGGCGTGCGCGAGTGCGCCCGTCCCGCACCCGACGTCGCACCACGACGCCCCCGGCCTGCCCGGCAGCCAGCGCAGGAACAGCGGGGCGACGAGCCGGCTCCACCGGCCGATGTACGGCTCGTACGACTCGTCGCTGGTCCATTCCTCCGTGGGACGGTTCGACATCGCAAGGCCTCCCGTCGGGCACCGTGCCCGGGAGACGAGGATGCACCCCGCCGCGGGTGCCACGGAACCGATGGTTTCCGCCGCCGGGACGGGTCCGCACCGCGCACGTCCGACGCGTGACGCACCTGATGCACGACGTCACCGGACGGGTCGTGGTGGGGTCAGCCACCCGTCCACGACGGGGGCCTGCGCCCTGGTGAAGCGCGGGACTGCCGAGGGACCCTCGGGAGGTACGAGCCGCGGACCGGGGGGGAATCGGATGGGGCTTCTGATCATCTGGGGCGGGATCGTCCTGCCGCTGGCCGCGGTCCTGATCATCGGTGGCGCGTACATGGTGCGGACGCGGCGCCTGCCCCGCCCACAGGTGCTGTGGCGGCCGTTCCGCGGCCGGCCCGGTACGCCGGACATCCGGCTCCTGGGCTGGCAGCAGGTGAGCCTGGGCACGGGTTGGCTCCTGCTCTGCACCGGCCAGTTGCTGGTGGCCACCGACCGGTTCCCCTGGCCGCTGCCCGCGGCCCTCGGCGTCGCCGCCCTCGCGCTGTTCGTCCTCGGGTTCGTCCTGGGACGTCGCGCGGTCGCGACGGCCGGGTAGCAGCCGGGCCGCGATGCCTGAGCGCGGTCAGCCGCGGCGCTCCTGCAAGGCCCGCAGCTGCGCCGTGACGTCCTCCACGCGCCACCGGCGGTGGCCGGAGGGGAGGACCATCGCGGGGGTGACGTAGCCCTTCTCCGCGTAGCGCACGAGCGTCCGCGAGGACACCCCGAGCCGCCGGGCGACCTGCGCGGTCGTCAGGAGGTCATCGGGCACAGCAAGCACCGTACGTCCGGATAGTCACCTGTTGGTCGGATCAGACCGATATGCTCATTCTGTCCGAGTTGACCGAGTTGTGACAGGATGTGCGGGTGTACGTCTACGCGATCCACACGACCCGACCGAACGATGCCGTCGGCGCCGTGGAGATCATCTACGCGGACGAGCGCGAAGCCCGGGAGTACGCGGAGTCACGATCCACGGATCACACGGTCGTGTCGGCATCGGTCACCCGGTACGTCGTGGGGCAGCTCGGCGCACGCACCCCGCTGGCGCTCTACCTCGACGGCCGGGCGCACCCCCGGCCGGACCGGCACACGGGAAGGCTGTACCCGACGGCGGACTGACACCCCCAGCCCGGCCCCTTCCGCATCGCCGAGCGGCGTCGCAGCGACCGCACGGGTCACGTGGGTCCGCACTGGCTGCGAGGATCAATGCCTGGTTCAGTGTCGCTGTCGGCACCAACGCCGGCCCACCTGCCGATCAGGACGACGTGACCGATTCGACGCAGACCAGGGATCAGCCTCCGGCACTGGAGTGGTCGTGGCCGCGTGCACTCGTCGGTGCGGTGTACGGGATCCCGGCCGCGGTGGTGGCGCTGTACGACCCGCAGGCCGGGCTCCCGCTCGCGCTCGGCGTGCTGCCTGCCGCCATCATGGGCATTCCCGCCCGGCGCCGCGCCCGGATCAGCATTCTGATCGTCGGGGTCCTCGCCGGGGCGTCGTTGTTCCTCGGCGGTGTGCTCGCCCACCTGCCCCTCGTCGCCGGCGGCGTGCTGCTCGGGGCCGCGGTCGTCGGGGCGGCCCTGCTCGCATGCGTCCTGCCGGCAGGCCGGCTGGTCCTCGTCCTGTGCGCACCGCTCGTCGGGGCCGGGCTCTCCTACACCGACTACGCATCGTCGGCGGCGAGCTTCCTGCTGCTCAGCGCCGGCGCTGCGTACGCCTGGCTCGTCGCGCTGCTGTGGCCGCCGGGGTCCGCACCCGAGCGGAAGCAGGCACCCCTCCCGAGCCGCCCGGCCATGCTCGACTACGGGATCCGCATGGGTGTGGCCGCGGCCATCGTGTACGCCATCGCCGCGAGCCTCGACCTGGACCATCCCGGCTGGGCCCCGGCGGCGTGCCTCCTGGTCGCCAGGCCCCAGCTCGACCTGCTTCAGAGCCGGGGCGTCGGCCGCGTGCTGTCGGTCGCCGTCGGCGCCGGCGCGGCCGCGCTCCTGCTGTGGGCGGACCCGGCCGACTACGTGTACGCGATCGTCGCCGTCGCCATCCTCGCCGCCGCGGCGGCGACGGCCAAGAGCCGCTGGTACATCACCTCCGCGTTCGCCACCTGCCTCGTCTTCCTGATGATGCTCAACGGGCATGTCGGGGAGACCGCGGCCAAGTTCGACGAGCGCGTCGGCGAGACCGTCCTCGGGGTCGCCGCCGCGTACCTCTTCGGGTGGGCGCTCCCGGCTCTTCGCGCCTGGCTCGCCGACCGGCACCGCGCGGCGACCTGATCAGGGGGCCGAGGGTGGGGTCGAGATCAGCGGGAAGCCCTGCAGGATCTGCTGCAGGTGCATCACCTGCCGCGGGAAGAACTCGGCGATCGTCAGGCCGACGACGTCGGTTCCCGCGGCCACGTCAGCGATGATGCGTCGCACCTGGGCGCTGCTCAGGCCGTCCGGTAGGGCACCGAGCCCGAGCACGATCTCGTTGCTGTCGACGGTGTCCACGTCGAAGTGGATCGCGACCCGCGAGCAGCCGGTGGCGGCCAACCAGGCCAGCAACGGTCGGGTCGACTCGCGCAGGTCGTCGGGGCTGAACGCCGTGATGCCCCAGGCGGCGACGTGGGGGAAGTCGTCCTCGGTCCATTCGTGCAGCCCGACCAGGGCGACCCGTTCGGGCGGGACGGTGGCGGGGAGCAGGCGGAGGATGTCCGCGTCGCCGTGGCCGGTCAGCGCGGCGACGGCCATGGCGTGGAAGCCGGGGTACTCGCTGGTCGGCGTGGCCCTCGTCGCCCAGGGTGACCGGCACGACCGCGGTCGGGCCGTCGCCGGGCGGCAGGATCGCACCGAGGACGGCCGAGCCGACGGCGTAGCCGCGCCGGGCCACGTCGAAGGGGAACTCCGACGCGAGCGCCCGCACGCTCGAGGTACCGGCGCCCTGCCACTGCGGGCACAGCAACCGCAGGGTGACACTCTCACCGTCGGCCGCGATCCCCGTCTCCGGGGCCGGTGCGTCCTCGATCGACCTGTCGGCGTCCACGTCGGCCGACACTACTTCCGAACGTGTTGCGTGGTTCCGGTCCTGGTCAACCACGCGCGGCCTGGACGACGTAGCTGACCGCGAGGCCGATGGCCAGCGCTCCGAGCAGGAAGCGGAGCCCTGTCTCGGGGACCCGCGGTTGCAGGCGGGCACCGAGGTATCCGCCGATGAGGCCGCCGAGTCCGCACAGGAGTCCCACACCCCAGTCCGGGCTGACCGGGCCGTCGGTGGTCAAGGAGAGAAGGCTGAAGGTACAGACCCCCGCGACGGAGGTGAGGAACGTCGCCGCGAGGGCCGCAGGGGCTACGACTGCGACCGAGAGGCCTGCGCCGACGAGGATCGGGCCGAGCAGCGATCCGCCACCGATCCCGTAGATCCCGCCGACGATCCCCACTCCGACGCCCATCACCGTGATGGTCGTTCCACTCACGGCCCGCCACGGTGCAGTCCGGTCGCGCCGGCAGGTGCACAGCCAGATTCCGAGTGGGAGCAGCACCGCTGCCGCGAGGAGCCGAAAGATGCGGTCACCGGGCGCGACGTAGACGCGGACGACTGTGCCGATCACGACGCCGGGAAGGGTTCCGGTGATCAGCTGGCGGGTCAGCTGACCGCCGAGGGCACCCGTACGTCGGTATCGCAGGATCGCGCCCGGCGTCGAGACGACGTTGAACAGCAGGTTGGTCGGCGTGACCGCCGGGCTGGGGATGCGCAGGATGTCGAGCTGGACGGGAAGCAGGAACACCGCACCGGAGACGCCCACCGGCGAGGTCACGATGGCGACCACCAGTCCTGCGCCGAACGCCAGGAGGGCCAACTGCGGGCTCACCCGGCGATCATTGCCGAGCTCGAGCCGGGGACATGCGCCGCCCCTGGTTCGTGATCGCGACCGCGAGCCGCCGCAGTCAGCAGGCCGGGACCGGACACACCCGGACCGGACGTCGAACGGCCCCTGACCGCGTTTCCGCAGTTCAGGGGCCGTTCCGCGTGGGTGTGGCGGGTAGAGGATTCGAACCTCTGTAGCTTTCGCGACGGATTTACAGTCCGCTCCCATTGGCCGCTCGGGCAACCCGCCGGGTGCGCCGTGGCGCGGGAACGAGGATACGACAGCGGTGATCGGGCCCGGTGCAGGGGGCCCGCCCGCGAGGGAGGAAACGATGGCGGACCCGTCGTTCGACGTGGTGAGCAAGGTCGACCGCCAGGAGGTCGACAACGCGCTGAACCAGGCGGCGAAGGAGCTGTCGCAGCGGTTCGACTTCCGCGGCACCGGGACGTCCATCGCCTGGCAGGGCGAGGACGGCGTGGTGATCCAGTCCGAGACGGAGGAGCGGGCGCGCGCGGCCGTCGATGTGTTCAAGGAGAAGCTGGTCAAGCGCAGCGTTTCGCTGAAGGCGTTCGACGTGGGCGAGCCGGCGCTCTCGGGCAAGACCTACAAGGTCGGCGGGAAGATCCTCCAGGGCATCGCGCAGGACAAGGCCAAGGAGATCTCCAAGGCCATCCGCGACGAGAAGCTCAAGGGCGTGCAGGCGCAGATCCAGGGCGACCAGCTGCGGGTGTCGGGCAAGAAGAAGGACGACCTGCAGGCGGTCATCGCGCTGCTGAGGGCGAAGGACTTCGGGATCGCGCTGCAGTTCACGAACTACCGCTGAGCCCACCGCCGGGACATGATCACCGAGAACGGTGCATGGCGCTCGGATATGCGCGCCGTATACCGCTGCTGGCGATCATGGTGTTCGGCCCGTGGCGCTGACGAGGGCCGCGACGGCCGCCGGGTCCTCGACGTGCGCGTTGTGCCCGACTCCCGCCAGCTCGACGGGGTCGGCGACGAGCGCCCGCAGCTGGGCCGTCGCCACCATCGGGTCGTTCTCGCCGCGGGCCAGCGTCACCGGCACCGGCGACGCGGCGAGCAGCGCCGCGACCCCGGGCTCGCCCACCGCGAACGCGCGCACGTCCAGCGCGGGGCGCCAGCCGTCCCCCTCCGCGACCACACCCGCCGCGTGCGCCTCCGGCTCGACGAGCCCCGCGAGCCCGGCGACCTTCAGGTGCCGCGCCAGTGCCTCGTCACGCGTGGGATGCGTTCGGGCGGGACGCGCGGCGAGGGCCGCGGCGCGCTCCAGCTCCTCGGTGGTCCACGCCACCTTGACTCCGACGGCGACGACCGCACGCACCCCCGGCCGGTCCGCGAGGTGCAGCGCGACGACCCCGCCGAAGGAGTGCCCGAGCAGGACGGTGCCCGCCGGGTCGACGAGATCGGCCACCTCGGCCGCGACGGCAGCGAACGTGTACCGCTCCAGCCGGGCCGACCCGCCGTGACCGGGCAGGTCCGGGGCCGCCCACGCCCGACCGGGGAGCGCCGCCGCCGTCGCGGCCCAGACGTCCGCGCTGGCGCCGAGGCCGTGCAGCATCAGCACCCGCGGTCCCGGCGCGTCGGCCGGCCCGCCACGCAGCACCCGAAGCCCCGTCACGGCGCTCAGCATCGCAGGCCCCCGAGGCGACGCGAGCCGACCCGAACCGACCTGGGCCCGACCCGCTCGTCCCTCAGAATCGCCGGCCTGCCGGCCCCGCTAGCCTGGCGCCGCATGATCACCCGACCGTGAGGAGACCCGATGGCACGGCGCGTACTCCCACTCGTCGTGGCGGGTGTGGTCGCCGTCGGGCTGGTGGTCGCGGTCCGGGCCTTCGTGGCAGGCGGCACCGGAGCCGAGGCCCCGACCAGGGCGGACCGCCCGGGCTGCACCGAGCTGAACGTCACGGCTTCCTCGGAGAAGGCGGCGCTGCTGTCCTCGGTCGCGGACGGCTACAACGCGGCGGGCCGGGAGGTCGACGGCACGTGCGTCGACGTGCGGGTCACCGCCATGGCCTCCGGCGCGGCCGCGGAGGCACTGGCGAAGGACTGGCCGACCACGAACGGCCCGCGCCCCGACGTCTGGACGCCCGCGGCGAGTACGTGGGCCGGGATCCTCCAGCAGCGCCTCAGCGCGGCGGACCGGCAGGCGATCGTGCCGGACGAGCGACCGTCGATCGCGCAGTCCCCACTGGTGATCGCGATGCCGCGGCCGATGGCCGAGGCGCTCGGCTGGCCCGATCGCGACATCGGCTGGGCCGATCTCGCCGCCCTCGCGACGGACCCGGCCGGCTGGGGCGCGAAGGGCCATCCCGAATGGGGCCCGTTCAAGCTGGGCAAGACCAACCCCGCAATCTCGACGAGCGGGCTCGCGGCCACGGTCGCCACGTTCTTCGCCGCCACGGGCCGCTCGACCGACCTCAGCAGCGCGGACGTGAACGACCCGGCGGTGCGCCGGTTCGTCGAAGGCCTCGAGACGAGCGCGGTCCACTACGGCGACACGACGCTCACGTTCCTGGACAACCTCACCGCCGCGGCCGCGCGCGGGCAGGGGCTCGGGTACATCAGCGCGGTCACGGTCGAGGAGAAGTCGGTCTGGGACTACAACCGGGGCAACCCCAGCGGCGACCCGGCCACCCTCGGTGAGGGGCAGCCGCCGCGGGTGCCGCTGGTGGCGGTCTACCCGCGGGACGGGACGCTCGTCTCCGACAACCCCTACCTCGTGCTCACCGACGTCGATGCCGCGAAGAAGGCCGCCGCCGCGGACTTCCTCGCCTTCGTCCGCGAGCCCGACCAGCAGCGGCGGTTCACCGATGCCGCGTTCCGCAGTTTCGACGGCGTCCCGGGCGCGGCCATCGCCCCGGCCGACGGCCTGCTGCCCGACACACAGGTCCCGGTGCTGCGCCCGCCGAACCCGGCGGTGCTGACGCAGGTCGTGGAGTCGTGGGCGCAGCTGCGCAAGAAGGCCAACCTCGTGTTCGTGCTGGACGTGTCCGGGTCGATGGGCGAGCCGGTGCGGGGCGCGGAGACGCGGCTGGACCTCGCGAAGCAGGCGGCCGTCGACAGCCTCGCGCTGCTGGGTGGCCAGGACACGCTGAGCCTCTGGACGTTCTCCAGCGAGCTCCCGGGTGAGACGTCGCCGCACCGCGTGCTGGTGGCGCCGGGCGCGGTGGACGCGGTGCGCGGCACGTACCCACGGCTGATCGAGGGCCTCGAACCGGGCGGTGGGACGGCCCTCTACGCGACGACGCGGGCCGCGGTGGCGCAGGTGCGGCGGGAGTTCGACCCGACCCGGATCAACGCGGTCGTGCTGCTCACCGACGGGGTCAACGAGTACCCGCCCGACGAGGACCTCGACGGTCTGGTCGCCGACCTCGACACCGAGGACGAGCGCTCCCGCGTGCGCGTCTTCCCGATCGCCTACGGCGCCGAAGCCGACCTGGATGTGCTCCGGCGGATCGCGCAGGCCAGCACGGGCGCGGCCTACGACGCGGGCGACCCGGAGAGCATCGACAAGGTGCTGCGCGACGTGGTCTCCAACTTCTGAGTCTGCGACTTCTAGGCTGGCCGCATGGGATGGCGCTCACGGCTGGCCGATCCGTGGGGGGCGCTCGTCGCCGTCACGGCCGGTGGCGTCGCGTGGGCCGTCCTGCCCGGCGCGGCGATGGCCGTGCCGATCGGGATCGGGGTCGCTGCGGCCGTCTTCGGGGCGAAGATCGCGGCGGACGCGCTGCTGGGCCTGCGCGCACCACATGCGGAGCTCCCGCGCGCACCGGAGCCCACCGCGCTGCCCGACCCACGGCGCGGAACGCCCGCCCGGGCGCTGCTGGACCGCGCGGAGAAGGCCCTGCAGAAACTGGACGCCACCGTGGAGTCCGCGGCGGCGAGCGCGACCCGCGAGCAGCTGCGCGCGATCCGGGACGAGGCCGCGGGCACCCGCGCCGGCATCCGCAGGCTCGCCGGGCAGGCCGCGGCGTTCGCCGAGGCGCTGGATCACGTCCCGGCCGGCCGCCTGGAGAAGGAACGCAGGCGGCTCGCCTCCGTCCTGCGCCAGACCCGCAACCCGGAGGCCGCCGCGCAGCACCGGGCCGCGCTCGGCGGGGTGGAGCAGCAGCTCGCGGCGCGCGCCCGGCTCGCCGAGGCCCACGAGATCACGGTCGCGAAGCTGCAGTCGATCACGCTGGGCGTGGAGGGTCTGGGCACCCGGGCGATCGAGCTGGTCGCCCTCGCCGCGGGCACCGACCACCTGCCCGAGGACCGCCGCATCGACGATCTCGCGGACGAGCTCGAGGCGCTGCGGCTGGGCATCGCGGACGTGGAGCGCCGGACGCGTCCGGCCCTTGCCCCGGAGCCTCCTGCCACGTCGGGTTGAGCCCTCCTGCAGGGGCGGTGGAAACATCCGGTTACCGGGGCCTGGACGTCTACCGTCGCGGCGGCGACGACCTCACAATGAGGCACCCACAACTCCATCGATCCACCGGGAGGCCGCTGCATGGGGCTTTCGCCCGTCCCGCAGACGACACAGACGTCACCCGCACCACCCGCCGCGAGCCACCGCCATCTGAACGGCCGCCGCGTCGCCGATCCGGACGGCTACGTCCCGGGCGAGGCCGTGCCCGGCGAGGTGGTCGTGTACTTCGCCGAAGATCCCCGGCGGGTCTACCAGCTGCGGCAGTGGCTGCCGGTGCTGGAACGGCTGGACGGGCACCATCGCGTGACCCTGCTCCTCACCCATCGGGACACCTATGCGGTGGTGCGGTCGCAGACCCCGCTGCGGTCCGTGCTCGTGCCCACGTGGCCGGACCTCGCTGACCTGTTCGAGGCCAGCGACTTCAAGGTCGCGATCTACGTCAACAACTCGGTCCGAAACTTCCAGATGCTCGCCGCCCGCTCGATGCTGCACGTGCACGTCAACCACGGCGAGAGCGACAAGGTCTGCATGGTGTCCAACCAGGTCAAGGCCTACGACCGGGTGTTCGTGGCCGGCGAGGCGGCGGTGCGCCGCCACCGGGCGGCCCTGATCGAGTTCGACGAACGCGCCCTCGTCCGGGTGGGCCGCCCGCAGCTGGACCTGCGCCCGAGCCGGTGCTGCCGGCGTCGTCACGGCGCACGATCCTCTACGCCCCCACCTGGGAGGGCGAGAACGCCTCCAACGACTACACCTCGGTGGCGCTGTACGGGCCCGCGATCGTGCGCGCGGCGCTGGCCGTGCCGGACGTGCGGGTGGTCTACAAGCCCCACCCGCGTGTGGCGTCGAGTCCCACCCCGCAGATCGCGGCCGCGCACGCGGAGATCCGGTCGTTGCTCGGTGCCGAGGACGTGGAAGCGACGGGCGCGGACATCCTCGCCGTGTTCCCCGGCTGCGACATGATGATCACCGACGTGTCGTCGGTCGGGCTGGACTTCCTGTATCTGCACACGGACCGGCCGGTGTTCCTCTGCGACCGCCACGGCGACCGCGAGCGCCTGCTCGCCGACGCGCCGATCGGGCGGGCCGCCGACGTGGTCGACGCGTCGACGATCGGGGTGCTCACCCACCTGCTGGCCCGCCGCCTCGTGGTCGACGTCCATCGCCGGGCCCGGGAGGCCCTGCGGATGCACTACTTCGGCGATCTCGCCCCGGGCGCGTCCACCGCCCGCTTCCTCGCCGCGGTCACCGACACCATCGCCGACCGCGACCGCGCCCTGGCCTGCCGTGCCGTCGGCGACCTCCCGGTGGTGGCCGGTGTCTGAGCAGCTCCGGATCCCGCTCCAGGTGGTGATCCTCGCCGCCGGCATGGGTACCCGCCTCGGGATGCCGATGCCCAAGCCCCTGACCCCGCTGGCCGACGGGCGCAGCATCCTGGGCCGCCAGCTCGACCATCTGCACGCCGCGTTCGGCGCGGACGTGCACGTCACCGTCGTCGTCGGGTTCCGCCCGGACATGGTGATGGCCGCGGCCCCGGACGTCACGTTCGTCTACAACGAGCGCTACGAGCACACGAACACGTGCAAGAGCCTGCTCAAGGCGCTGCGGACGTCGCATCCCGGCGGCGTGCTGTGGCTGAACGGCGACGTCGTGTTCGCGCCGAGCCTGCTGCCCGCGATCACCCCGGCGGTCACGGCGGATCGCACGTTCGTGTGCGTGAACACAGAGCGTGTCGGAGCCGAGGAGGTCAAGTACACTCTGGACTCCGACGGCTTCGTCGACGCACTGTCCAAGCAGGTCGTGGGCGGTCTCGGCGAGGCGGTCGGGATCAACTACATCGCGGCGGACGACAAGGCCGTCCTGCTCCGGCAGCTCGAGGAGTGCCGGGACCAGGACTACTTCGAACGCGGTCTGGAGGCCGCGATCGCCGCCGACGGCTTGCGGGTGGAGGCCGTGGACATCTCCGCCCACTTCGCGATCGAGATCGACTTCGCCGACGATCTCGCCCGCGCGAACACGGAGGTGAGCAGGACCGTCACACCTGCGGCGTGAACGTGGCGCCCCGAGCGGGGTGACGGCGTGTTATGGGCAGCCTGTTCGGCACCCGCACGGCCGTGCTCGGCCACCGCGGATGCGGCAAGGGCGTGGTCGCGGGCCACGCCGAGAACACGTTGGGTTCCTTCCTCACGGCGGTGGAGCTGGGCGTCGACTGGGTCGAGGTCGACGTCCGGCGCACTGCGGACGACGACCTCGTCGTCGCCCACCACCCCACGGCACCGGACGGCACGTTCTGGGCCGATCTCGGCACGGCGCAGGCCCAGCGCCACGGCGTGCTCGGGCTCGCCGAGCTCCTGGAGGCGCTGCCGCCCGGCGTCGGGGTGAACTTCGACCTCAAGTCCTCCGCCGAGGACGCGCTGCGCGCCCGCGGCGCCACCACCGCGGGCCTGCTCGCACCGGTGGCGGCGCGGGAGGCGCGACGGCGCCCGTCGCTCGTCACGTCGTTCGACGCCGCGGCGCTGGGCATCCTGCGCGAGCGCGCACCCACCGTCCCCCGCGGCATCCTCACCTGGGTGCACTTCCCGATCGGGCAGGCCGTCGCCGCCGCAGGGCACCTGGACGTGCAGGTGCTCGCCGCGCAGTGGAAGTCGCTGCGGCCCAACCACATCGAGGACGAGACGATGCACCGGCCGCTGGAGTACGTCGTCGATCTCGTGCACCGGGCCGGGTGCGAGTTCCTCGTGTGGTGCCCGCCGATCGCGTTCTCGCGCCGCCTGCGCCTGGCGGGGGCGGACGCGCTGTGCGTCAACGACGTACCGAAGTTCCTCGCCGCGAACCTCGCGTCCACGCGGGCCTGACGGGACGGCCGCCCGCACCGGGCTACGGTCCTCGTGCACCCGTACCGGGAGGGACGGCGGTTCACCTACGGCGCCGCGGAACCGCCCGCCGAGGGTCCCAGCTACGCGTTCGAGTTCCTCGTCGAGGTGCGCCAGGGCAGCGGAACGGTGCTGCGGTTCGTGCAGAGCGGCTTCCCCGACGAGGGCTGGGAGGACGAGTACCGCGCCTTCGACGCCGGGTGGGACCTCTTCTTCGCCAACCTCGACACCTACCTGGCGCACTTCGCGGGCCGCCCGGCGGTCACGGTCGTCGCGATGGCGTTCGTCCCGGACGGCGCCGCGGCCGCCCGGCAGGCCCTGCACCGCGGCCTCGGCCTGGCGGCCCACCCGGCCGTGGGCGACCGGGTCACGCTCACCTCCGAAGGCCTCGACCCCGTCACCGGGACCGTGGACGTCGCGACCGCCGAGTTCCTCGGGATCCGGTCGGTCGACGCGCTGCACCGCTTCGGGGCCGAGGGCGGCGACGCGGGCTGCGGCGTGAGCGCCTACCACTACCTGTACGGGGCGGGTACGGACGAGAAGTCGCTGACGGCGGCCTGGCAGGCGTGGCTCGACGGGCTCTTCCCCGCGCCGGCGGAGGCGCAGTAGGGCGTCAGCGCCGCCCGCGCGCCATCTGCTCCAGCCGGCGGATCCGGTCCTGCAGCGGCGGGTGCGTGGCGAACAGCCGCGCCGCGTGCTCGCCGGTGCGGAACGGGCTCGCGATCATCAGGTGCGACTGCGACACCAGCCGCGGGTCGGGGGGCAGCGGGGCGCGCTGCGTACCGTACTCCAGCTTGCGCAGCGCCGACGCGAGCGCGAGCGGGTCGCCGGTGAGGGCCGCACCGCTCGCGTCGGCCTCGTACTCGCGCGAGCGGCTCACCGCCATCTGCACCAGGCCCGCCGCGATCGGACCGAGCACCGCGATCAGCAGCAGCGCGACCGGGTTGGGCCGGTCCTCGTCCGATCCGCCGAAAAGACCCGCGAACATCGCCATGTTCGCGAGGAAACCGACCATCGCGGCGAGCGCCCCGGCCACCGAGGAGATGAGGATGTCGCGGTTGTAGACGTGGGAGAGCTCGTGGCCGAGCACGGCACGCAGCTCCCGCTCGTCGAGCAGCTCCAGCAGGCCGGTCGTGGCGCACACCGCGGCGTGGCGCGGGCTGCGCCCCGTCGCGAACGCGTTGGGTGCGGCGGTGGGGCTGATGTAGAGCCGCGGCATCGGCTGGCGTGCGGCACGTGACAGCTCCCGCACGATGCGGTACATCGCCGGGTGCTCGGCCTCGGTGATCGGCCGGGCGTGCATGGCCCGCAGGGCGAGCTTGTCCGAGTTGAAGTAGGCGTAGCCGTTCATCGCGAGGGCGACGACGAGCGCGACGAGCAGCCCGCCACGACCGAACAGGGACCCCACGAGCAGCACGAGCGCGCTGAGACCCCCGAGAAGCAGGGCCGTCTTCAGCCCGTTGAGGTTCCTGCGCACGTCACTCCCAACGAGCGGGCGCGATCCGCTGTTCCGGGACCTTCAGCCCTCGTGCGCCACGGCCTCGTGCTGCGGGCCCTCCGTGCCGAACCGGGTGAAGTGCTCGCCGGGGACCGCCAGGAACAAACCTCGCGCGCGGGCGGCGAGCGGGCCGTCCGGGGCATCGAGGCGGGCCTCGCCCTCGATGTGCAGCTTGCGCCCCTCGTACGCGACGACCACCGCGTCGAGGTGCACGACCGCGCCCACGGGCACCGGTCGCAGGAAGTCCGTCGTGAGCGAGGCCGTCACCGCGCTCTCGACGTGATGGACCTGCGCGGCGCCGAGGACCTCGTCGAACGCCGCGGCGACGGCACCCCCGTGGGCGATGCCGGCCGCACCCTGATGGCGCTGCTCGACCGTCCAGATCCCGTTGGCACGCCCGCCGGGACCCGTGGTCACCGTCAGCCCGAGACCGCCCGGATCGTCTCCGCAGGCGAAGCAGCCGCTGGACCGCCAGCGCTGCGGACGATCGGTGTGCGTGGGACAGACCATTCGCGCACGGTAACCACGACCGGCTCCCGATTGGCAGGATGCGTGGCCATGACCACCTCGCCGGCCACCTCCCCCGCCGACACCGTCGGCACCGTCCTGCGCGAGACCGTCGGCCGCGTCGCCATCCTGACGGTGTCGAATCCCGCGCGCCGCAACGCCATGGACACCCGCATGGCGCGTCTGCTCACCGACGCCGTCACGACGGCGGTGGCGGACGGTGACGTCGGAGCGGTCGTGATCACCGGCGAGGACCCGGCGTTCTGCGCGGGGGGCAACCTCACCGAGCTCTCCGACGCCGATCCGGCGCGGCTGCGCGCGGTGTACGAGGGGTTCCTCGCGGTGGCGCAGTGCCCGCTGCCGACGATCGCGGCCGTCAACGGGCCCGCGGTCGGGGCGGGGCTGAACCTGGCCCTGGCCTGCGACGTCCGGTTGGCGGGGCCGCGCGCGCGGTTCGACGCGCGGTTCCTGCCGCTGGGCCTGCACCCGGGTGGCGGCTACACCTGGATGGCTCACCGGGCGGTCGGGCCGCAGGTGGCGGCGGCGCTCACGCTGTTCGGGGAGGTCCTGGACGCCGCGGAGGCGCAGCGGGTGGGGCTGGTGCTCCGGGCGGTGGACGACGCGCGCGCGGCGGCGCTGGAGATGGCGACCCGGGCGGCGGACGCACCGCGCACCCTCGCCGTCACGACGAAGGCGACGATGCGCGTCACCGCGCACCTGCAGGCCCAGGTCGACGCGGTGGAGGTCGAGGTGCGGGCCCAGGCGGAGTCGGTGCGCCAGGACGCCTTCCGCGAGCGGCTCGCCGCGCTGCAGGCGAAGATCGCTCGTTCCGACCAGCCGAACGACTAGGTGTGACGTGGGCGGGGCCGCGGGGACACTGTCGGATACCGGGAGTTAATCTCGACGAAGGAAGGCGCCACTCCCGTGGAGCATCTGCACAACGACTCGAGGACTCGAGCACGTCATGACGTCATCGGACACCGCAGCCGATACCACCGACCACTCCGGAGCCGGCGAGCGGAAGGTGGTGGCGCGCGAACGAATCGTCATCCGCTTCGCCGGCGACTCCGGCGACGGTATGCAGCTCACGGGCGATCGGTTCACCTCGGAGACGGCGGCGTTCGGCAACGACCTCTCGACGCTGCCCAACTTCCCCGCCGAGATCCGCGCCCCGGCGGGGACGTTGCCGGGTGTGTCGTCGTTCCAGCTGCATTTCGCGAGCTACGACATCCTCACTCCGGGCGACCGGCCGGACGTCCTGGTGGCGATGAACCCGGCCGCGCTGAAGGCCAACATCGCCGACCTGCCGCGTGGCGGCCTGCTGATCGTCAACACCGACGAGTTCACCAGGCGTAACCTCGCGAAGGTCGGCTACGAGGCGGACCCGATCGAGGACGGGTCGCTGGCCGACTTCCAGGTGCACCCGGTCGCGATGGCCACCCTGACGCGCGGCGCGCTCGCGGGCTCGGGGCTGTCGAAGAAGGACGCCGAGCGGGCGAAGAACATGTTCGCCCTGGGCCTGCTGGGGTGGATGTACCACCGGCCGAGCGAGGGCACCGAGCGGTTCCTGCGGGAGAAGTTCGCCCGCAGGCCCGACCTCGCGGAGGCGAACATCCTGGCCTTTCGGGCAGGGCACGCCTACGGCGAGACCACCGAGTCCTTCGCCGTTACCTACGAGGTGGCGCCTGCCAAGCTGAACCCGGGCACGTACCGCCAGATCACCGGCAACACCGCGCTCGCCTACGGGATCGTGGCGGCCGGGCAGCTGTCGGGCCTGCCGGTGTTCCTGGGCTCCTACCCGATCACCCCGGCGTCGGACATCCTGCACGAGCTGTCCAAGCACAAGGCGCTGGGCGTCACCACCTTCCAGGCCGAGGACGAGATCGCGGGCATCGGCGCCGCCCTGGGTGCGGCGTTCGGCGGGGCGCTGGGGGTCACCACCACGTCGGGGCCGGGCGTGTCGCTGAAGTCGGAGACGATCGGCCTCGCGGTGTCCCTGGAGCTGCCGCTGCTGGTCGTGGACGTGCAGCGCGGCGGCCCGTCGACCGGCCTGCCGACCAAGACCGAGCAGGCCGACCTCCTGCAGGCCATGTTCGGCCGCAACGGCGAGGCCCCGCTGCCGATCATCGCCCCGCGCTCGCCCGGCGACTGCTTCGACGCCGCCGTGGAGTCCGCCCGGATCGCGGTCACCTACCGCACTCCGGTGATCCTGCTCTCCGACGGTTCGCTCGCGAACGGCTCCGAGCCGTGGCGGGTGCCCGAGGTCACGACGCTGGACCGGTTCGATCCGGGGTTCGCCACGAAACCCAACGCCCCGGACGGGTCGGGCGAGTTCTGGCCGTACCTGCGCGACGAGGACACCCTGGCGCGCCCGTGGGCCGTTCCGGGTACGCCAGGCCTGGAGCACCGCATCGGCGGCCTGGAGAAGGCCGACGGGCACGGCGCGATCTCCTACGACCCCGACAACCACGAGCACATGGTCCGCCTTCGCCAGGCCAAGATCGACGGCATCGCCGTGCCGGACCTGACGGTCGACGACCCGACCGGGGATGCCGAGCTGCTCGTCCTGGGCTGGGGCTCGACGTACGGCCCGATCGGCGCGGGTGCGCGGCGGGTGCGCGCGATGGGCCACCGGGTGGCCACCGCCCACCTGCGCCACCTCAACCCGATGCCCGCCAACCTCGGCGAGGTGCTCGCCCGGTACCGCACCGTGCTGGTGCCCGAGATGAACCTCGGACAGCTCGCGCTGCTGCTGCGGGCCCGCCATCTCGTCGACGTCCGCAGCTACACCAAGGTGTCCGGCCTGCCGTTCAAGGCCGAGGAGCTCCAGGACCTCTACCTTGGGTATCTGACGGAGGTGACGGTCGGGTGAGCATCGCAGCGAACTCCGGCGAGCGCGGAGCGCAGCCCGGCCGAGAGCCGACCATCAGCACGGGGGGTGCACGCATGACTGCCATCGACCTGGGTCTTCCCGAGATCGGGGGCCTCGGCGAGGTCCCGACCGCCGAGGCCGGTCAGAACGCCAAGGACTTCACCTCCGACCAGGAGGTCCGCTGGTGTCCCGGCTGCGGGGACTACGCCGTGCTCGCCGCCGTCCGCCAGTTCATGCCGAGCCTGGGCATCAAGCGCGAGAACACCGTCTTCGTCTCCGGGATCGGCTGCTCGTCGCGCTTCCCCTACTACATGAACACCTACGGGATGCACTCCATCCACGGTCGGGCGCCCGCGATCGCCACCGGCCTCGCCACATCGCGCAGGGACCTGTCGGTCTGGGTGGTCACCGGCGACGGGGACGCCCTGTCGATCGGCGGCAACCACCTGATCCATGCGATGCGCCGCAACGTCAACCTGAAGATCCTGCTGTTCAACAACCGGATCTACGGGCTCACGAAGGGCCAGTACTCGCCGACGTCCGAGGTCGGCAAGATCACCAAGTCGACGCCGATGGGGTCGCTGGACCACCCGTTCAACCCCGTCTCGCTCGCCCTCGGCGCCGAGGCCACGTTCGTCGGCCGCGCGATCGACTCCGACCGCAAGGGCCTCACCGCCGTGCTGGCGGCCGCCGCCGACCACCGCGGCATCGCGCTCGTCGAGATCTACCAGGACTGCCCGATCTTCAACGACGGCAGCTTCGACGTCCTGCGCAAGCCGGACACCGCGCCACAGCGGCTCATCCCGCTCCACGACGGCGAGCCGATCCGCTTCGGCCCGCCCGGGGAGGACGGCCTCGGCACCTACGCCGTGGTGCGCGAGGGCTTCGGGCTCACCGTCGCGAAGATCGACGAGATCGACGCGACCGAGATCGTCGTCCACGACGCGGGCGACCTGAACCTCGCATTCGCCCTCTCCCGGCTCTCGGACCAGGAACTCAACCACACCGTCACCGGGGTGTTCCGCCGCGCCCACCGCAGCACCTACGACGACGCCGCGCGGGCCCAGATCGACGCCGCCACCCGAGCCGCGACGGGCGACCTGCAGAAACTGCTCACCGGCCGCGACACCTGGACGGTGGCCGGCTGAGCCTGCCTTCGCGCAACGAGCGGCGCGTTCGTCCAACTGAGTTGGACGAACGCGCCATTCGTTCGTTCGGACGGCCCGGTGCGGTGAGCAGTCTCACCTGACCGGTCCGCCCGGCTCTGTTCTCATGGAGTGATGGCCGTAGCGACATCGTCGTCGACTTCCGCGACGCTGGATCGGCTGGACGGGCGGGGCGTCGCGCTCGCCGTCGGCGCCTACACGATGTGGGGGCTCTTCCCGGCTTTCTGGCCACTGCTCGCCCCCGCCGTTCCCGTCGAGGTGCTGGCCCACCGGATCGCCTGGACGGCGGTGCTCATGGTGGCGGTGCTGTCGGTGCTGCGCGGATGGGGGGCGCTTCGAGCGCTCTCCCTGCGCGGCTGGGCGATGACGACG
This sequence comes from Pseudonocardia sp., assembly GCF_050246655.1. GTDB lineage: Bacteria > Actinomycetota > Actinomycetes > Mycobacteriales > Pseudonocardiaceae > Pseudonocardia. The sequence continues at coordinate 77,257 of NZ_JBFWVQ010000011.1, read as the reverse complement.
TCCGCCGCGATGTTGATCGCGGTGAACTGGGGCCTGTTCATCTACGCCGTGTTCACCGGCCACGTCGTCGAGTCCGCACTCGGCTACTTCATGAGCCCGCTGGTCAGCGTGCTGCTCGGGGTGCTGGTGCTGCGCGAGCGGCTGCGGCGGGCCCAGATCGTCGCGCTCGCGCTCGCCACGGCCGCCGTCGTGGTGATCACCGTCGAGAACGGGCGGGTCCCGTGGATCGCCGCGCTGCTCGCACTGACGTTCGGCCTCTACAGCCTCATCAAGAGCACCGTGCCGCTGCCCACCACGGCGAGCCTCACCGCCGAGGGCCTGGTGCTCGGCCCGGTCGCGCTCGGCGCCGTCGTGTGGTTCGAGCTGGCGGGTGGCGGCACGTTCACCGGGTACGGGCTCGGGCACACCCTGCTGCTGATCGCCGGTGGGCCCGTCACGGCGGTGCCGCTGCTGCTCTACGGTGCGGCCGCGCGGCTCGTCCCGCTCAGCACGATCGGCGTGCTCATGTACCTGAACCCGTCACTGCAGTTCCTGTGGGGCGTGCTCGTCGTACACGAGGACATGCCGGCGACGCGATGGATCGGGTTCGTGCTGGTGTGGATCGCGCTCGTGGTGTTCACCGTCGACCTGGTGCGGTACGCACGTGCCACCCGCCCGCGAGTTGCGCATTCCATCGGCGGGAGTTGACGGTTTCGCCGCGGCCCGGGCCTGACGAAAACCGCAACTCGGGCTGACGGGATGCGCAACTCGCGGCCGCGGGAGGCGCAACTCGGGCTGATGAGATGCGGAACTCGCGGTCAGCCCGTGCGGTCCACGACGAACGACGTCAGCGTGCCCAGGGCCTCGGTCGCCGCGCAGACCGGGAGCTTCCCCAGCTCGGCGCGGGCCTCGGCCGCCTGGGCGGCGAGCACGTTCCGGGCCCGCCCCAGGCCCGGTCCGGACCGCAGGAGCTCCAGGGCCTCGCCGACCTCGGCGTCGTCGGAGATCGGGCGGGCGAGAAGGGCCCGCAGCCGTTCCGCCTCCGCCCCGCTCTCCTGCAGCGCGTACAGCATCGGCAGCGTGTGCACGCCCTCGCGCAGATCGGTGCCGGGGGTCTTGCCGGAGCTGGCGGACGGCGAGGCGATGTCGATGACGTCGTCGGAGATCTGGAACGCCGTCCCGATGACGGCGCCGAACCGGCGCAGGGACTCCACCTGCGCCGGCGTGCACCCGGAGAACATGCCGCCGTAGCGGCCCGACGTGGCGATGAGCGAGCCGGTCTTCTCGGCGATGACGGTGAGATAGTGCTCGACCGGGTCCTCGCCCGGCCGCGCTCCGCGGGTCTCCCGCATCTGCCCGGTGACGAGCTCCGCGAACGTCGACGCGATGATCTTCACCGCCTCGGGACCGAGATCCGCGACGAGCCGGGAGGCGTGGGCGAAGAGGAAGTCCCCGGTGAGGATCGCCACGGTGTTGTCCCACCGCGCGTTGGCGCTCTCCGCCCCGCGGCGCATCGTCGCGGAGTCCATGACGTCGTCGTGGTAGAGCGTCGCGAGGTGGATCAGCTCCACCACGGCGGCCGCCGTGATCACCTCCGCGGTCTCCGGCTGCGGCCCGACCTGCGCCGCGAGCAGCGTGAACAGCGGCCGGAACCGCTTGCCACCAGCATCGATCAGGTGCAATGACGTCTCGGTGACGAACCGGTAGTCGCTGTGCACCTCCCGGTGCAGGAGATCCTCGACGCGGTCCAGGCCCGCGCTCGTGGCGGCGGCCAGCCCCGCATCGGCCAGTTCCACCCCGGCAATCGAGTTCGCACTCACCCCGCCAGCCTACGAATCGTCGCCCGCATCAGCTCGCGAACCCACCGCCGGCGGCCCACTCCAGCGCGACGGTCGGCACGATGCCCAGCAGCAACGTGACGATGACGCCCAGGGTGATGGCCGCCGTGGTGAACGCGCCCGGCACGGTGACCGTCGGGCCGTCCGCCGCGGGCTCGCTGAAGTACATGAGCACGATCACCCGCAGGTAGAAGAACGCCGCGATGGCGCTCGCGATGAGCGCGATGACCACCAGTGGCGCCATGCCGTCGTCGAGAGCGGCGGCGAACACCGCGAACTTGGCGGTGAACCCACTGGTGAGCGGGATGCCGGCCAGGGCGAGCAGCAGGAACGTCATCGTCCCGGCGACGACGGGCGACCGCTTCGCGAGCCCGGCCCACTGCGACAGGTGCGACGCCTCGCCCTCGGGGCCGCGGACCAGCGAGATGATCCCGAACACCGCGACCGTGGTGAAGCCGTAGGCGAGCAGGTAGAACAGCGTGCTCGCGATGCCCTGCTCGCTGATCGCCATGGCCCCCAACAGCAGGAAGCCGGCATGGGCCACCGACGAGTAGGCGATCAGGCGCTTGAGGTCGGTCTGGGTGAGGCCGAGGACCGCGCCGATCAGCATGGAGGCGATGGCGATGGCCCACAGGACCCCCCGCCACTCCCAGCGGGTGTCGCCGAACCCGACATGCAGCACGCGCAGGATCGCGGCGAACGCCGCCACCTTCGTGCACGCCGCCATGTAGGCCGTGACCGGTGTGGGGGCGCCCTGGTAGACGTCCGGGGTCCAGGTGTGGAAGGGCCCCACCGAACCCTTGAACATCAGCCCGACGACGAGCAGGGCGAGCCCGCCGAACAGCAGGGTGTCCGAGCGGTCCGAGCCGACGGACGCCGCGGCGATCTCGCCGAGGCGCACCGAACCCGCGTAGCCGTAGAGCAGCGCGACGCCGTAGAGGAAGAACGCGGACGCGAACGCGCCCAGCAGGAAGTACTTCACCGCGGCCTCCTGCGAGAGCAGGCGACGGCGCCGGGCGAGCCCGCACATGAGGTACAGCGGCAGCGAGAGCACCTCGAGCGCGATGAACATCGTGAGGAGGTCGTTCGACGCCGCGAACGTCATCATCCCGCCCAGGGAGAACAGCAGGAACGCGAAGACCTCGGTCTGCATCGTCGGGGCCTGGTCCGGCGATCCGTAGGAGCGCTCCTCGCCCGGCGGCACGCGGGACCCCCCGGACGCCTCCGCCCGCGCCACCGCGGAGGCGACGAACGCCCCGCCCGGCTCGACGGACCGGTCCGCGATGAGCAGCGCGCTCGCGAGGCCCAGGGCCAGCAGGGTGCCCCAGACGAAGAGCGCCGGGCGGTCCACCGCGAGGGTCTGGGCGACGGTGACGACGCCCTCGGGCCCGGCGTTGCCGGCGTAGATCCCGAGCGCGAGACCCGCGACGGCGATCGCCCCGACGGTGAGCGCCACCTGCGCCGGCCAGCGCTGATGGCGCGGAAGGAACGCCTCCACCAGCACCGATGCGCACGCCGCGCCCAGGATGACGAGCAACGGGGCGATCGCGGCGTAGTCGATCGGCGGGACCGCGATCGGGGCGAGCGGCGCCGCCTGGGCCAGGACGGTCAGGGCCGTCATCGGACACCTCCCACGGGGTCGGGGAGACCCACCTCGGTCATCGTGGCCACCGCCGACGGGGTGATCACGTCCAGCACCGGGCCGGGGAAGAACCCGAGCACCAGGATCAGCACGATCAGGGGCGTGAGGACGGCGAGCTCGCGCCGCGACAGGTCCGGGAAGCCGGCCGAGCGCGTGGCCGAGACGGCCGGGTCCAGCATCGTGCCGGGCCCGCCCGCCTTGTCCAGGGCCGCCAGAACCGCCGTGCCGCGCACCGGGCCCTGCATGGTGCGCTGGTAGATCCACAGCACGTAGAGCGCGGCGAAGATGATCCCGACGGTGGCGAGGATGGTGTACACCGGCTCCCGCGGGAAGGACCCGACGAGCACGAGGAACTCGCTCACGAACGAGTTCATGCCCGGCAGCGCGAGCGAAGAGAGCCCGGCCACCAGGAACGACCCGGCCAACAGCGGGGCGAGGCGGTGCACCCCGCCGTAGTCCGTGACCAACCGCGAGCCGCCGCGGGCGATCACCAGGCCGATGACGATGAAGAGCATGCCCGTCGAGATGCCGTGGTTGACCATGTACAGCGACGACCCGGCGAAGCCCTGCGAGGAGAACGCGAAGATCCCCAGCGCGATGAAGCCGAAGTGGGCGATCGAGGTGTAGGCAACGAAACGCTTCATGTCCGTCTGGCCGACGGCGAGCAGCGCGCCGTACAGCACGCCGGCGACGGCGAGCACCAGCACCAGCGGCGCGAGCCGCTGCGACGCCAGCGGGAACAGCGGCAGGCAGTAGCGCAGGAATCCGAACGTGCCGACCTTGTCCAGCACGCCGACGAGCAGGACGCCCGCGCCGACCGGGGCCTCGGCACCGGCATCGGGCAGCCAGGTGTGGAACGGCACGAGCGGCGCCTTGATCGCGAACGCGACGAAGAAGCCGAGGAACAGCCAGATCTGCGTGGACTCCGGCAGCGTCGCGGCCATGGCCTGCAGCTCGCTCCAGGTGAACGTGCCCTGCCCGAGCTCGCGGCCCGAGACGACGAACAGCCCGATCACCGACGCCAGCATGATGAGGCCGCCGAAGAGCGAGTACAGGAAGAACTTCACCGCCGCGTACTGGCGGCGCGGCCCACCGAAGCGGCCGATCAGGAAGTACATCGGGACGAGCATCGCCTCGAAGAAGACGTAGAAGAGGAACACGTCCGTGGCGGCGAAGACCCCGACGAGCAGGCCCTGCGTGGCGAGCAGCAGCGCGAAGAACCCGGCCTCGCTGCGGTCCTCCGGCAGGCGCTCCGTCCAGGAGTACGCCATGACGATCGGCACGAGGACGGCGATCAGCGCGAGCATCACCAGCGCGATGCCGTCGATGCCCAGGGCGAACGACGTGCCGAACGCCGGGATCCACGGCACCGAGAGCTCCAGCTGGAACCGGGTGCCGGCCCGCGCGGCGTCGACGGAGTAGGCGAACCAGGTGGCGGCGGTGAGCGCGAGCGACACGAACGCGACACCCAGGGCGACGGTCTTCGCGGTGCCCGGGCTGCGGTGCAGGGGTGCGACGATCGCGGCGCCGACGAGCGGCACCACCAGCAGGGCGAGGAGCAACACGCCTCCAGTCATGCGAGGGTCACCGCCAGGAGCGCCGCGACGACGATCACGCCGCCGCCGAGCATCGACAGCGCGTAGGAGCGGACGAAGCCGGTCTGCAGCCGGCGCAGGCGCCCGGAGCTGCCGCCGAGCAGGGCCGCGGTGCCGTTGACCACGCCGTCCACGCCGCGGTTGTCGACGAAGACGAGCGCCCGGGTGAGCCAGGTGCCCGGCCGGGCGATGAGGGCCTCGTTGATCGCGTTCGCGTAGAGGTCGCGGCGGGCGGCCTCCACCGGGAGCGACACGGGCTCGGGACGCTCCACCGGGGTGGGGTGGCGTCCGACGGTGAGCCAGGCGATCAGGACACCGAGCGCGGAGAGGCCCACGACCAGCAGCGGCACCGCGGACGCCGGGACCGCCCCATCCGGGTTCACGACCAGCTCGCCGAGGCTCGGGGTGAGCCACCTGATCAGCGCCTCGTGGTAGTGCAGGGCGAAGCCCGCGCCGACCGAGCCGATCGCGAGCACGATCATCGGTGCCGTCATCACCGACGGGGACTCGTGGGGGTGGTACTCCTCGCCGTCCTCGGTGCGCAGGTGCTGCCAGCGCTTCTCCCCGAAGAACGTCATGAGCACCAGGCGGGTCATGTAGAACGCGGTGAGCCCCGCCGCGAGGGTGGCCGTGCCCCCGAACACCCAGCCCTGCCACCCGGGTGCGGTGAAGGCTGCGGCGATGATCTCGTCCTTCGAGTAGTAACCGGACATGAACGGGAAGCCGATCAGCGCGAGGTAGCCCAGGCCGAAGGTCACGAACGTGATCGGCATGTACCGGGCAAGGCCGCCGTAGCGGCGCATGTCCACCTCGTCGTGCATGGCGTGCATCACCGAACCGGCCCCGAGGAACAGGCCCGCCTTGAAGAAGCCGTGGGTGAGCAGGTGGAAGATGCCGAGCGCGTAGCCCGCCGGGCCGAGCCCCACGGCGAGGATCATGTAGCCGATCTGGCTCACCGTGGAGTAGGCGAGCACCTTCTTGATGTCGTCGTAGGCGCAGCCGATGATCGCCCCGATGAGCAGGGTGATCACGCCGACCATGGCGACGACCAGGCGCCCGGTCTCGGTGAGGTTGTAGATCGGGTTGCAGCGGGCGATGAGGTACACGCCCGCGGTGACCATCGTGGCCGCGTGGATGAGCGCCGAGACGGGCGTCGGGCCCTCCATCGCGTCCGGGAGCCAGGCCTGCAGCGGGAACTGGCCGGACTTGCCGCACGCGCCGAGCAGCAGCAGCACGGTGATCGCCACCAGCGTCGCGCCGGAGACCTCGCCGATGCGGGCGAACACGTCGGTGTACTGCAGCGTCCCCAGCTCGGTCCACAGCAGGAAGATCGCGATGGCCAGGCCGACGTCACCGACCCGGTTCATGAGGAACGCCTTCTTGGCCGCCGTGGCCGCGGACGGGCGATCCTGGTAGAAGCCGATCAGCAGGTACGACGCGAGGCCCACACCCTCCCAGCCGAGGTAGAGCATCACGAAGTTGTCGCCGAGAACGAGCACCAGCATCGCCGCGACGAACAGGTTCAGCTGGGCGAAGAAGCGCCGCCGCGCCGAGGCGTTGTGGTTCGGATCGTCTGCATGATCACCGGAGTGGGGAGCCATGTAGCCGACCGAGTAGATGTGGATCAGCGACCCGACACCGGTGATGAGCAGCACGAACGTCAGCGACAGCGGGTCGATCCGCAGCCCGAAGTCGATGTTCAGACCGGCGACGGAGAACCAGTCGTAGACCGTGAGCTCCCGGGTACGCGCGTCCGGTGCCAGCCCGAGGGTCTCGAAGAAGATCGTCAGGCCGACCACGAAGGACGCGACGACGGTCGTGACGCCGAGCAGGTGTCCCCACCGGTCGGCCCGGTGGCCCGCGAGGAACAGCACGAGCGCGCCGAGCGCGGGCAGCGCCACCAGCAGCCACGCGAGCCCGGCGGCGCCGGTCGCCGGCTCCACGGCCGGCAGTACCTCGTTCACGGGGAGCTCCTAGTACTTGAGGAGGTTGGCGTCGTCGACCGACGCGGACCGGCGGGTGCGGAAGATCGACATGATGATCGCGAGGCCGACCACGACCTCGGCCGCGGCGACGACCATCACGAAGAAGGCCATGACCTGGCCGTCCAGGGTGCCGTTGATGCGCGAGAACGTGACGAGGGAGAGGTTCACGGCGTTGAGCATCAGCTCGATGCACATGAACACGACGATCGCGTTGCGGCGCACCAGCACCCCGACGGAGCCGATCGCGAACAGCAGCGCCGAGAGCAGCAGGTAGTACGTGGGCGTCATCGGTCCTGCTCCCCCGGGGTGGGGTCGGCACCGTCGACGCTGCCGTCGGTCTCCGGCCGGGACCGTCCGGTGAGGGCGTGCGGATCGTCCTTCGCCGGGTGGTAGCGCTCGATCTCCCCGACCGGCGTGGAGTCGATGATCTCCGAGAGCGACTTCTCGGCGACCGAGCCGTCCGGCAGCAACGCGGGCACGGCGACGGAGTTCGCCGTGGCGAACACGCCGGGGCCGGGCAGCGGGGAGACCTGGTCGTGCTCGCCGCGCAGCCGGGCGGTGACGGTGGCCCGCTGGCCGCGCTTGGCGTGCCCGGAGGTCTGCGAGTACGCCAGCACCATCGCGCCGAGGGCGGCGGTGATGAGCAGCGCCGAGGTGAGCTCGAACGGGAAGAGGTAGTCCGTGAAGATCAGCCTGCCCAATCCGGTGACGTTGCCGTTGCTGCCGGCCGCGCCCGCGGCGAGCCCGGCGGGCGTGACGGCGGTGAGCGAGCGGGCGATCGCCGCCACCAGCAGCACCGCGAGGCCGATGCCCAGCAGCAGGGCGGCGAGCCGCTGGCCACGCAGGACCTCGACGACCGAGTCCGAGCTGTCGCGCCCGACGAGCATGAGCACGAACAGGAACAGCATCATCACCGCGCCGGTGTAGACGATGATCTGCACGAAGCCGAGGAACGGCGCCTGCTGCACCATGTAGAGGACCGCCAGCGAGAACATCGTGGCGATCAGGCAGAGGGCGGAGTGCACGGCGTTGCGGGCGAGCACCATGCCGAGCGCCCCGGCGAGGGCGAGCGGGCCGAGGATCCAGAAGACGACGGCCTCACCGGTGGAGACGACGTCCCCCTGCGCGGCCTGAGCGAGCACGAGCATTACTTCACCTGCTCCCCGACCGGATCGCCCTTGGCGCCGGAGCGCGCGAGCTCGGGGCCGTTGACGTAGTAGTCCTGCTCGTTGTCGCCCAGCAGCATCGGGTGCGGCGGCTGCTCCATGCCCGGCAGCAGCGGTGCCATCAGCTGCTCCTTGGTATAGATCAGGTTCTGGCGGCTGTCGTCGGCGAGCTCGTAGAAGTTCGTCATCGTGAGCGAGCGTGTGGGACACGCCTCGATGCACAGCCCGCAGCCGATGCAGCGCAGGTAGTTGATCTGGTAGATGGCGCCGTAGCGCTCGCCCGGGGAGTAGCGCGCCTCCTCGGTGTTGTCCCCGCCCTCGACGTAGATCGCGTCGGCCGGGCAGGCCCAGGCGCACAGCTCGCACCCCACGCACTTCTCCAGCCCGTCCGGATGCCGGTTGAGCTGGTGGCGCCCGTGGTAGCGGGGCGCGGCGGGCGGGAAGTTCTCCGGGTACTCCTCGGTGACGACCTTCTTGAACATCGTCCCGAAGGTGACCCCGAAGCCCTTGAAGAACTCAAACATTCTCGATCTCCGATTTCGACGGGGCCGCTGTCGAGACTGTCGACGCTGTCGACGAAGCAGACGCGCGGAGCCGGTGCCGCGCGGGCGTGGGGACCTCGAGGTCCAGCGGGGGCACCGGGTAGTCCGAGACGAACTCGACCTCGGCGGACCGCGTGGGCTTGTCCGGCACCAGGAAGGCGACGACCAGCACGACCGCGAGCACGATCCCCAGCACCACCAGCAGGGTGGACAGGTCCCCGCCCTCGCTGTTGCGGTAGGTGCGGATCGCGAAGATCGTCAGGATCCACAGCAGGCTGATCGGCACCAGGGCCTTCCAGCCCAGCCGCATGAACTGGTCGTAGCGCATGCGCGGCAGCGTCCCCCGCAGCCAGATGAACACGAACAGGAAGATCGCGACCTTCGCGATGAACACCGCGAACTGCACCCAGCCGTTGTGGAAGAAGTCGAGGTTCGACAGCGGCCACGGGGCCATCCCGCCGCCGAGGAACAGCGCCGTCGCCATGGCCGAGACCGTGACCATGTTGACGTACTCGGCGAGGAAGAACAGCGCGAACTTCAGCGAGGAGTACTCGGTGTGGAAGCCGCCCACCAGCTCCGACTCGGCTTCCGGCAGGTCGAACGGAGCCCGGTTCGTCTCCCCCACCATCGCGATGACGAACACGACGAAGCTCGGCAGCAGCAGCCAGACGTACCAGCCGGTCTGCTGCGCCTCGACGATGTCCGCCGTGGACAGCGACCCGGCGTAGAGGATCACCGCGACGATCGACAGGCCGAGCGCGATCTCGTAGGAGATCACCTGCGCGGCGCTGCGCAGCGCCGCGAGCAGCGGGTACGGCGAGCCCGACGCCCAGCCGCCGAGCACGATGCCGTAGACGCCGATCGAGCTGCACGCGAGCACGACGAGGACACCCACGGGCAGGTCGACCAGCTGCAGCACCGTCGGCTCGCCGAAGATCGACACCTCGCCGCCGAACGGGATGACCGAGAAGGCGACGAACGCCGGGATCGTCGCGATCACCGGGGCGATGAAGTACACCGGCTTGTCGGCGAGCACCGGCATGATGTCTTCCTTGAACGCGAGCTTCAGCCCGTCCGCGAGGCTCTGCAGCCAGCCGTTCGGGCCCACCCGGTTCGGACCGGGACGCTGCTGCATCCGGCCCACCACCTTGCGCTCGGCGTTGATCATCACCAGTGTGAGCACCACGCCGACGGCGAACAGCGCCACGACCTTGAGGATGATCAGCCAGAGCGGGTCGTCCGCCAGCAGCTGCTGCGTGTGTGTCACCGGGTCACCCCCACCAGATCACCGTGGCCGACCCCGAGCGTGACCTGCACCTGCGAGCCCGCGGAGTGGGCCGGGAGCCACACCACGCCGTCCGGGAGGTCGGCGAACACCACCGGCAGCGTGATCGAGCCATGCTCGGTCGAGATCGTCGCGGGCTCGCCCTCGACGAGCCCCAGGACCCGCGCGGTGGCCGCGTTCACCCTGGCCAGCGGCGGGCGCGCGGTGCCCGCGAGCGCGGGTTCGTCGATCCCGAGGCTGGAGGAGTCCAGCAGCTGCCGCCAGGTGGCGAGCACCGCCTGGCCGTAGCCGGGCCGGAGCGGCTCGGCGGCCGGGACCGACGGCGATGCCGCGGGCGGGCCGGAGCGGGTGCCGAGGCGCTCCAGCTCCGCGGCGGCAGCGGCGGGCGTCTGCGTGAAGATGTCGACGTCCATCTCGACGGCGAGCGTGTCCAGCACGCGGCAGTCCGGGAGCACGCCGCTCGCGTCCAGCGCCGGGCCGAACGGGCGGTGGCGGCCCTCCCAGTTCACGTAGGTACCGGAGCGCTGCGCGTCCGGGGCCACCGGGAGCACGACGTCGGCCCGCTCGGTGACGGCCGAGGCGTGCATCTCCAGGCTCACCAGGAACCCGACGCGGTCCAGCGCCGCGATCGCGGTGGCCGGATCGGTCAGGTCGGCGGGGTCCACCCCGCCCACGACGAGGCCCGCGAGCTCCCCCGCCGCCGCGGCGGCGAGGATCTCGTCCGTGCTGCGGCCGGGGTTCTCCGGCAGGGTCTCGACACGCCAGGCCTGCGCGACCTCCGCCCGCGCCGCGACGTCCGTGACGGCGCGCCCGCCCGGGAGCAGCGTCGGCAGGGCACCCGCCTCCAGCGCCCCGCGGTCGCCCGCCCGGCGCGGCACCCAGCCGATCACCGCGCCGGTGCGCTGCCCCAGCCCCGCCACCGCCGAGTACAGGCCCGGCACGACCGCCGCCCGCTCCCCGACGAGGATGACCCCTCCCCCGGTGAGGGCCTCCACCACGTGGGGTGCGACGTCCGCCAGATCCCGCAGGACGATCGCCTCGGCACCCGGCACCGCGGGCACCAGGTTGTCCTTCGCGACCACGTCCGCCGCGCCCAGCGTCTGCGCCGTCCTGAGCACCGCGGGGCTCGACCACTGCGAGAGGTGGAACACCTTCTGCCCGTGCTTGCGGGCCGCCTTGCGCAGCCGCAGGTAGACGATCGGCGCCTCCTCCTCCGGCTCGAGCGCGACGAGCAGCACCGCGGGCGCTGCCTCCAGCCGCGTGTAGCTCAGCGTCTCCGGGCCGCGCCCGACGACGTGCGCGGCGAGGAACTCCAGCTCCTCAGCCGACCCGGTCGATCCGGTCGACCCTGCCGAGCCGGGGCGGGCGCGGAAGTCCACGTCGTTCGTGCGCAGCGCCACCCGCGCGAACTTCGCGTACGCGTAGGCGTCCTCGATCGTGAGCCGCCCGCCGGGCAGCACGGCCACGCCGGCCGGGACGTGCTTCCCGATCCCCGGGGCGCTGCCGGCGGCGTCGCGGGCCGCCGTGAGACCGGCCGCCGCGGTGGCGAGCGCATCGGTCCAGGAGGTCTCGACCAGCCGGCCGTCCTCACCGCGCACCATCGGCCGCGTGATCCGCTGCGGCGAGGAGAGGTAGCGGAAGGCGAAGCGCCCCCTGTCGTCGAGCCACTCCTCGTTGACCTCGGGGTCGTTGCCTGCGAGGCGGCGCATGACCGTGCCGCGCCGCGAGTCGATGCGGATCGCGGCGCCGCCTGAGTCGTGCTCGCTCACCCCGGGCGTCGACACCAGGTCGAACGGCCGCGACCGGAACCGGTACGCCGCACTCGTGAGCGCCCCCACGGGGCAGATCTGGATCGTGTTGCCCGAGAAGTAGCTCTGGAACGGCTTGTCCTTCGCCGTGCCGATCTGCTGCTGCGCGCCGCGTTCCAGCAGCTCGATGAACGGGTCGCCCGCGATCTCCTCGGAGAACCTCGTGCAGCGCTGGCACAGCACGCAGCGCTCCCGATCCAGCAGGACCTCGGTCGAGATCGGAATCGGCTTGGGGAAGGTGCGCTTGACGTCGACGAACCGGGAGTCCGCGCGACCCGACGTCATCGCCTGGTTCTGCAGGGGGCACTCGCCGCCCTTGTCGCAGATCGGGCAGTCCAGGGGGTGGTTGATGAGCAGCAGCTCCATCACCCCCTCCTGCGCCTTCTTCGCCACCGGGGAGGTGTGCTGGGTCTTGACGACCATGCCGTCCGCGACCGTCATCGTGCAGCTGGCCTGCGGCTTGGGCATGGGCCGACCGCCCATCTCCACCTCGACCAGGCACTGGCGGCAGGCCCCGGCGGGATCGAGCAGGGGATGGTCGCAGAAGCGCGGGACGATGATGCCCAGCCGCTCGCAGGTGCGGATGAGGATCTCGCCCTTGGGGGCGTCGACCTCGATGCCGTCGATGGTCAGCCGCACATGCCCCTCGGGCACCGGGCGCGCCGTGTCGGGCTTGTCGGGGGCGATCGTCATGCCGTGGCCTCCGTCGAGAACGACGTTGTGCTGATCAACAGGGCCTCCGGGCATGCGTAACGTCGTTCTCGACGGCAGCGGACGGTCATGCGGGCGCTCCGGTCAGCTCGGCCAGCTGGTCGGGGTGGGCCACCGAAGGCTGTGCGGTACAGAGGTCAAGGAACTCCTGGCGGAAGTACTTGATCGCGCTGGTGATCGGGCTCGTCGCCCCGTCACCGAGGGCGCAGAACGACCGGCCGAGGATGTTGTCGCAGATGTCGAGCATGGTCTCCACGTCGGCCTCGGTGCCCTGGTGGTGCAGCATCCGCTCCAGGATCTGGATCAGCCAGTAGGTGCCCTCCCGGCACGGGGTGCACTTGCCGCAGGACTCGTGCTTGTAGAACTCGGTCCACTTCATGACCGCCCACGGCACCGATACCGTCTCGTTGAAGATCTGCACGGCCGTGGTGCCCAGCATCGAGCCCGCGGCGGCCGCACCCTCGAAGTCGAGGGGAACGTCCAGGTGCTCGGCGGTGAACAGCGGGGTGGACGAGCCGCCCGGCGTCCAGAACTTCAGCGGGATGCCGTCCTTCATGCCGCCCGCCAGCTCCAGCAGCTGGCGCAGCGTCGTACCGAGCGGTGCCTCGTACTGGCCCGGCTTCTCCACGTGCCCGGACAGCGAGTAGATCTTCGGGCCCGGGGAGCGCTCCGTGCCCATCGACCGGAACCACTCGCTGCCGCCCAGGACGATGTCGGGCACCGACGCGATCGTCTCGACGTTGTTCACCACGGTCGGCGAGGCGTACAGGCCCGACGTGGCCGGGAACGGGGGCTTCAGCCGGGGCTGGCCGCGGCGCCCCTCCAGGGAGTCCAGCAGCGCCGTCTCCTCGCCACAGATGTACGCCCCCGCGCCCGCGTGCACGACGATGTCGAGGTCGAACCCGGTGCCGAGGATGTCGCGGCCCAGGTAGCCGGCGCGGTAGGCCTCCTCGACGGCGTGGCGCATGCGGCGGATCGGGTGCAGCGCCTCGCCGCGCACGTAGATCGCGCAGAAGTTCGCACGGATCGCGTAGCTCGTGATGATGCAGCCCTCCACCAGGGAGTGCGGGTCGGCCATCATCGTGGGGATGTCCTTGCAGGTCCCGGGCTCGCCCTCGTCCGCGTTGATGACGAGGTACTTGGGCTTCGCGCCCGCGCCCGTCGGGCCCTGTGGGATGAAGCTCCACTTGAGCCCGGTCGGGAAGCCTGCACCGCCGCGTCCGCGCAGCCCCGAGTCCTTCACCAGCTGGATCAGCTGGTCGGGGTCGCGGCCCAGAGCCTCGCGGATCGCGCGGTAGCCGCCCGTCTCGGTGTAGGTCTCGAGCGTCCACGACGTGGGCGACGCCCAGCGCCGCGTCAGGACCGGCGTGATCGGGTCGGGCACGTCAGCTCCTCGATTCGCTCGTCGCGGCCGGGCGCGGGCCGGGTCGGCGGCACCGCGGTGCGCCGGACGACGACGTTGCCGGCGGGATCATGTGCTCTTCTCCGGGAGGGCGGGCGGGTTCTCGGGCATCGCCGGGGCGGACCAGCCCCGCTCGGCCGCGAGCTCGGTGCCCCGCAACGTCTCCGGCGCCAGCGACGACCCGGCGACGCTCGCGTCGAGGTCCGGGAAGATCCCCGCCAGCTCCAGCTCGACGGTGCGGAAGTCGGTCAGCGGCGCACCGCGTGTGGGGTGCGGCTTCTCGCCCCGCTGCAGCGCGTTCACGAGCTCCTCGGCCGAGTCGACGTCCTGGTTGTCGAAATACTCGTAGTTGACCTGGATCACGGGTGCGAAGTCGCAGGCCGCCAGGCACTCGGCGTGCTCCAGCGTGATCGAGCCGGTGCTGCCGGGCTCCCCCGCCGTCTCCTCGTGGCCGACCCCGAGCTTGTCCTTCAGCCGCGCGTAGACGGCGTCGCCGCCCAGCGCCGCGCACAGCGTGTTCGTGCAGACGCTCACGAGGTGCTCGCCGCACGGGGTGCGCTTGTACATCGTGTAGAACGTCGCGACCGCCGAGACCTCGGCGGTGGTCAGCTCCAGCGCCTCGGCGCAGTACCGGATGCCGTCCTGGCTGACGTGGCCCTCGACCGACTGCACCAGGTGCAGCAGCGGCAGCAGCGCCGAGCGGGACTGCGGGTAGCGGGCGATGATCTCCTTGACCCGCTGCCGGGTGAGCTCGTCGAACACCGGCGGCGCGGGGCTCTGCTGCGCGGGGCCGCCCCAGACCACCTCCTCCGGCGCCACCGGGGCCGGGGCGTTCATCTCGGGGTTGCCCTCCGGGAGGGTCATCGGTCCACACCACCCATCACGGGGTCGATCGACGCGACGGCCGCGATGACGTCCGCGACCATGCCGCCCTCGCTCATCGCCGGCATCGTCTGCAGGTTCACGAAGCTGGGCTCGCGCACGTGCACCCGCAGCGGCCGGGTCCCGCCGTCGGAGACGAGGTGGTAGCCGAGCTCGCCGCGCGGCGACTCCACCGCCACGTACACCTGACCGGCCGGCACCGAGAAGCCCTCGGTGACCAGCTTGAAGTGGTGGATCAGCGACTCCATCGACTGGCCCATGATCTTGCGGACGTGTTCGAGGGTGTTGCCCATCCCGTCCGCGCCGATCGAGAGCTGCGCCGGCCAGGCGATCTTCTTGTCCTCGACCATCACCGGGCCCGGAGCGTCCTTCATCTTCTCCGCGGCCTGCTCGATGATCTTCAGCGACTCGTGGATCTCCTGCAGGCGCACGCGGAACCGGGCGTAGCAGTCGGCCTCGGTGGCCACCGGGACCTCGAAGTCGTACTCCTCGTAGCCGCAGTACGGCTCGACCTTGCGCAGGTCCCACGGCAGGCCAGCGCTGCGCAGGATCGGGCCGGTGGCGCCGAGCGCAAGGCAGCCGTCGACCGGCAGGAACCCGACATCCTCCATCCGCTCGCGCCAGATCGGCTGCACGGTGAGGAGCCGGTCGTAGTCGGGCAGGCGCTCGCGCATCAGCGCGACGAAGTCGACGACCCGCTGGTGCCAGCCGTCCGGGAAGTCCTGCGCGAGCCCGCCCGGCCGGACGAAGGCGTTGTTCATCCGCAGGCCGGTGAGGAACTCCATGAGGTGGAGCACCTCCTCACGCTCGCGGAACCCGGCCGTCATGCCGGTGAGCGCGCCCAGCTCCATGCCTCCGGTGGCCAGGCACACCAGGTGCGAGCCGATCCGGGTCAGCTCCATGAGCAGGACCCGCCCGATCGTCGCCCGCCGCGGCGCCTCGACGCCGAGCAGCTTCTCCACGGCGAGGCAGTAGGCGGTCTCGTTGAACAGCGGCGCGAGGTAGTCCATCCGCGTCACGAACGTGACGCCCTGGGTCCAGGTGCGGAACTCGCAGTTCTTCTCGATGCCCGTGTGCAGGTACCCGATCACCGACCGGGCCTGCGTCACCGTCTCGCCCTCGAGCTCCAGCACCAGCCGCAGCACCCCGTGCGTGGACGGGTGCTGCGGGCCCATGTTGATGACGATGCGGTCGTCGTGCTCCTCGTCGATGAGGGTGTCCCAGTCCCCGCCGGTGACGGTGTAGACGGGCCCCTCGGTGGTGAGGCGCTCCGAAGCGGGCGCTGCCGGACGCGTCACGTGTACGACCTCCGCTGATCGGGCGGCGGGATCTCCGCCCCCTTGTACTCCACCGGAATCCCGCCGAGCGGGTAGTCCTTGCGCTGGGGATGGCCGTCCCAGTCGTCCGGCATGAGGATGCGGGTCAGCCCCGGGTGGCCGTCGAAGACCACGCCGAACATGTCCCACGTCTCGCGCTCGTGCCAGTCCGCCGTCGGGTAGACCTCGACGATGCTGGGGACGTGCGCGTCGTCGACGTCGACGGCGACCTCCAGCCGGATGCGGCGCCGGTAGGTCATCGACAGCAGGTGGTAGACGACGTGCAGCCGCTGCGGCACGTCCGCCCCGTAGTCGACGCCCGAGACGCTGGAGCAGAGCTCGAAACGCAGCGCCTCGTCGTCGCGCAGTGTGCGGCACAGCTCCAGGAGCCGCTCCCGTGCCACGTAGAACGTGATCTCGCCGCGGTCGACCGTGACCTGCTGCACCTCGCCGGCGAGCCCCTGCTCGGCCAGGGCGTCCGTGAGATCGTCCGCGAGATCGTCGAACCAGCCGCCGTAGGGCCGCTCGGCGGGCGCCGGCGCGTAGCCGGGCAGCCGCAGCCCGCCGAACCCGGACGTGTCGCCCGAGCCGGAGACACCGAACATGCCCGTGCGCGAGCGCGCCGGGGGCGCCACCATCCGGGTGCCGCCCTCGGCCGCGACCAGGTCGCCGCCCGCCTGCTCCGGCGTGCCCGCCTGCGCGTTCCCGCCGTCCGGGGTGTCCTGCCCGCCGCGGTCGGCCGACGACTGCTCGCCTCCGGTGGTGGGCTTGCCGGTCCCGTTGCCGCCCGCGCTCACGCTCCGTCACCCCCCTGCATGAGAGCCGCCTGCTCCCGCTCCTCGCGCAGCTTCTTCGGCGCGTACTTCACCGACGACGGCACGAGCGGCGTGTGGTAGCCGCTCTCCGCGAGGGCCGCGGCCCGCTTCGGGCCGAGCGGCTCGTCCATGATCTTGGCGTGGATCTTCAGGATCGCGTCGATGAGCATCTCCGGCCGCGGCGGGCAGCCGGGCAGGTACATGTCCACCGGGACGACGTGGTCGACGCCCTGCACGACCGCGTAGTTGTTGAACATCCCGCCCGAGCTGGCGCAGACGCCCATGGCGAGCACCCAGCGGGGCTCGGGCATCTGGTCGTAGATCTGGCGCAGCACGGGCGCCATCTTGTTGCTCACCCGGCCGGCGACGATCATCAGGTCGGCCTGCCGGGGGGAGGCGCGGAAGACCTCCATACCGAAGCGCGCCAGGTCGTAGCGCGGCGCGCCGGTGGTCATCATCTCGATGGCGCAGCACGCCAGCCCGAAGGTGGCGGGCCACAGCGAGGACTTGCGCGTCCAGTTGACCAGCTTCTCGACGTTCGAGAGCAGGACGCCGTTGGGGAGGTGCTCCTCGAGTCCCATCAGTTCCAGTCCAATCCGCCGCGGCGCCACACGTAGATGTAGGCGAAGCCGACGGTCACGATGAACAGCACGATCTCCACCAGCCCGAACAGGCCCAGGGCGTCCGCGGTCACCGCGAACGGGTAGAGGAAGACCATCTCGATGTCGAACAGGATGAACAGCATCGCGGTGAGGTAGTACGCCACCGGCATGCGACCGCCGCCCACGACGGGCTGCGGCGAGGGCTCGATGCCGCACTCGTAGGCGTCGAGCTTCGCGCGGTTGTACCGACGCGGGCCGATCAGCGGCGCGCTCGCCACCGAGAACAGCGCGAACGCCGCGGCCAGCGCGAACATCAGCACCAGCGGGAGGTAGGGATCGAGCAACCTCATCACCCTTGTCGTGGTCGTCGCGGTCGTCGCCGTGCCGGCGTGCGGAAATCTAGTGCGCCGCCGGCCCCGGCCGGAGTCAGGCATGCCTAACTTCGGCACGTCCGGTACCCGTGACCAGCGCCGTCGGTTCGCGCCACGGAGCGTGAGGGCCGAGGTGGTGGTCTCGGGCGGGCACCATCATGCCGCCTTGTGAAGTCTTTCACGAGCCCGGGGCGCCTACTGGGCGCTGCCGGAGGTCGGTTCGGCGCCACGTACGGGTAAAACCCGCACGCCACGGGCAACTCGACGCGTCAGACGCTCGGCGCAAGGCGCGTCATCGCGGTGATGACGCGGTCCGACAGGTGACCGTCCTTGGGGTCGTACAGGTTGGCCAGCAGCTTGAGGATGAAGCGCATTAGGGTCTTCCGCGGCAGCCCGTGCTTCGTCGCGAGGCCCATGATCGCCGGGTTGCCGATCAGCTTCGAGAACGCGTTGCCGATCCGGTAGTAGCCGCCCAGCGCCTGGCTCATCGCCTGCGGGTAGTAGGCGAGCGCCGCCTCCCGCGCTGCGCCGGAGCGGGCCAGCGCCTGGACGGCGCACCGCGCCGCGATCGACGCCGACTCCATCGCGTAGGCGATCCCCTCGCCGTTGAACGGGTTCACCATGCCGCCCGCGTCACCGACCAGCAGCATGCCGGGCCGGTAGTGCGGCACGCGGTTGAAGCCCATCGGCAGCGCCGCGCCGCCCACCGGGCCGACCGCGTTCTCGTCGCGGTAGCCCCACTCCTCCGGCGTGCCGTCCAGCCAGGAGCGCAGCAGCTTGCGGTAGTCCGTGTTGCCGTAGGCCTTGGTGGTGGAGAGGATCCCGAGCCCGACGTTGGACGTGCCGTCGCCCATGCCGAAGATCCAGCCGTAGCCGGGCAGGAGCTTCGGGTTCGCGGGATCCGAGCGGTCCCACAGCTCCAGGTGGCTCTCGAGGTAGTCGTCGTGGGTGCGCGGGGAGTTGTAGTAGCGGCGGACGGCGACCCCCATCGGCCGGTCCTCGCGCTTGGCCATGCCCAGGCTCAGCGCCAGCCGCGCCGACACGCCGTCGCAGGCCAGCGTGAGCGGTGCCCGGAACGTCACCGGCCGCTTGTCGCGGCCCTTGCCTGCGTGGCCGCTCGCCCCGACGACGCGGCCGCGCTCGACCACCGCCTCGGTGATCGTCGTGCCTTCGTGCAGGCGCGCGCCCGCCTTCTCGGCGTGGCGGGCCATCATCTCGTCGAAGTCCTGGCGCGGGCGGACGGCACCGAAGTTCGGGAACGTGGCGAGCGTCGGCCAGTCCAGCTCCAGCGTCACCCCGCCGCCGACGACGCGCAGACCCTTGTTGTGCAGCCAGCCGTTGCGTTCCGAGCAGTCGATGCCCACGTCGATGAGCTGCTTCATGCCACGCGGGGTGAACCCGTCCCCGCACACCTTGGGGCGCGGGAAGGTCGACTTCTCCAGCAGGAGGACGTCGAGCCCCGCACGGGCCAGGTACGTGGCAGCGGTGGAGCCGGCGGGGCCTGCGCCGACGACGAGGACGTCCGCGGTGCCGTCGGGGCTGCCGTCGGGGCTGCCGTCGGGGCTGCCGTCGGAGGTGGTGGGGCTGGGCAATGCGGGCTCCTTGTGAACGCGTTCACGAAGTCGGCCCGAGTGTACGGGGCCGATCGGCGGACCCGACGTGCGCGCGGGGGCGCCGCGGGCGGGGCGCGTCGGGGCCGCCGCGGCCGCCGGCGGGCGGGCGCGGCCGCCGGCGGGCGGGCGCGGCCGCCGGCGGGGCCGCGAACGGCCCAGATGGGAAATGGGATCTCCCGATCGGGCCGTTCGCGCGGAGGGCGGGGGTGGGCGGGGCGGAGGGCGGGGGCCGTTCAGGGGCGGCGCGCGCGGTGCAGCGCCACGGCGCCGCCGGTGAGGTTGCGCCACGCCACCTTCGTCCAGCCCGCGGCACCGATGCGCGCCGCGAGCGCGGCCTGGTCCGGCCAGGCCCGGATCGACTCGCCCAGGTAGCGGTAGGCCTCCGGATTGCTCGACACCCGCTGCGCCACCGCGGGCAGTATCCGTTCCAGGCCCGCGTGGTACGCCACCCGGAACGGCGTCCAGGTCGGCGTGGAGAACTCACACACGACCAGCCGCCCGCCCGGCCGCGTCACCCGGGCCAGCTCGCGCAGGGCCTGGTCGGGGTCGGCGACGTTGCGCAGGCCGAACGAGATCGTCACCGCGTCGAAGGCGCCGTCCACGAACGGCAGGTGCAGCGCGTCCGCCGCCACCTTCGGCACGCTCCGGTGCGCGCCCGCGCGGAGCATCCCCAGCGAGAAGTCCGCGGCCGCGCACCACGCCCCCGACCGGGCCAGCTCGACGGTGGACACGGCGGTACCGGCAGCGAGGTCGAGTACCCGGTCCCCCGGGCGCACCTGCAGCGCCGCCCGGGTGAGCGTGCGCCAACGGCGGTCCATCCCACCGGTGAGCACGGTGTTGGTGAGGTCGTAGCGGCGGGCGACGCCGTCGAACATCGCGGCGACGTCGCGGGGGTTCTTGTCGAGGTCGGCGCGGCTCACGACGAGCACGCTACGCCGGACCGGCCGGAGCAATCGGTACGGGAGGTGACCGTGTGCCGACCGACCGTGTCCGTCCCGCCGGCGCACCTCCCGGGCCCGCTGCCTGCCGGGCGGGCGCGCGGCCGGCCTCAGCAGCTGCGCAACGCCACGAGCATCCGGTCCACCGACGCCGGCCAGCCGAACTGCTCGGCCCGCGCCCGCGCGGCCGCCCGGCGAAGCCCCTCGTCCGCGGCGAGCAGGGTCGTCACGCCTGCGGCGAACGCGGCGGGTGAGTCCGCGGCGGCCGCGCCGCACTCGGGGCGGACGATCTCCGGCAACGCCGACGAACGCGACACCACCACCGGCGTCCCGCTGGCCAGAGCCTCCAGCGCCGAGAGCCCGAACGTCTCGTGCGGGCCGGGAGCGAGCGAAACGTCCGCCGAGGCGAGCAGCGCCGCGAGCCGGGCGCGGTCCGGGACGAAGCCGAGGAACGTCACCGGTAGCCCGACGGCGCGGCGCTGCAGCGAGGGACGCCGCGGCCCGTCGCCCGCGACGACGAGCCGGACACTCGCGCCCGCGCGGTGCAGGGCCGCGACCGTGTCGATGCTGCGCTCGGGATGCTTCTCCGGCGAGAGGCGTCCCGCGTGCACGAGCAGGCTCTCGGCGCCCGCGGAGAGGTGTTCGCGCAGGTCCTCGTCGCGGTGTCGCGGGGAGAACGTGCTGAGGTCGACGCCGAGGGGTACCTGGGCGACGTTGGCCGCACCGATGCGGTCGAACTCCGCGCGGGCGAACGCCGTCGTGCACACGACGGTGTCGTACGCGGCGGCCATCCGCGCGTTGGCGACGTCCGCGACCCGGCGGGCGGCACCCGAGGGCAGGAGGAACTGGCTGAGCAGCCGGTCGAGCCGCTCGTGGGAGATCACGACCCCGGGCAGCCCGCGCCGGGCCGCCCAGGCGCCCAGCCCGCGCAGGGTGAGCCGGTCGGAGACCTCGATCGCGTCCGGCCGCAGCGCCGAGAGCAGCCGCTGCACCCGCCACGGATCGACGGCCCGGTAGCCGCCGGTGGCGGGCAGCCGAGGCGCGGCGATCGTCACGCGGCGGATCCCGCCGGGCAGCTCCTCGTCGGTGCCGCGGGGGCCGGGAACGACGAGCACGACCTCGTGGCCCCGCTGCGCGTACCCCGCACCGAGGTGGTGCAGCGCGGTGCGCAGCCCACCCGAGCGGGGGCCGTAGAAGTTCGCGAGCTGGACGATGCGCACGGCTCAGGCGGCCCGGTCCGTCGGTGCCGGGGCGCCGGCCCAGGTGTCGGTCCACCACGACTCGCGTCGCGCGGGGACGAGCGGATCGGCGATCACGGCTCCGTAGTGGACGAGCAGTTCGTCGCACACGGTGGACCAGGTCCGACGCAGCACCGAGCGGCGCGCCGCCTGACCGAACCGGGTCCGGACCTGCGGGTCCAGCAACACCTCGACGGCCCCGCACAGGGCGTCGTCGGCGGCCCGGACGCCCGCGTCGTCACCGTCGTCCGGCCGCGGGGGCACCAGGAAACCGGTGCGTCCGGGCAGGACGAGGTCGCGCGGCCCGCCCGCGTCCGGCGCGACCACCGGCAGGCCCGACGCGAGCGCCTCCTGCACGGCCTGGCAGAACGTCTCCGACGGCCCGGTGTGCACGAACACGTCCAGCGAGGCGTAGACCCGGGCGAGGTCGTCGCCGTCGCGGAAGCCGAGGAACGCCGCCCCCGGCAGCTCGGCCCGCAACCGTGCGGCGCTCGGCCCGTCGCCGACCACGACGACCCGGATCCCGCGTGTCCCGGCGAGCGCGGCCAGCCGCTCGACCTGCTTCTCCGGCGCAAGACGTCCCACGTACCCGACGAGGACCTCGCCGTTCGGGGCCAGCTCGGCGCGAAGCCGCTCGTCACGCTTCGACGGGGTGAACCGGCGGGTGTCGACGCCACGGCCCCACCGGTGCACCCGCGGCACGCCCCGCTCGCGCAGCGCGGCGGTGGCCCAGCTGGACGGGGCGAGGGTGCGGTCGGCCTGGGCGTGCAGGCGGCACGTCCAGCGCCAGGCCGCGCGGGCCGTCAGGCCGAGGCCGTAGGAGGAGGCGAAGCCGGCGACGTCGGTCTGGTAGACCGCGACGGTCGGGATCCGCAGCCGCCGCGCCGCGACCAGACCCCGGTGCCCGACGACGAACGGCGCGGCCAGGTGCACCACGTCCGGCCGGAACGCGCGCAGCGTCCGCAGCACGCGGCGGCTCGGCACCCCGACCGGCATCGAGTTGACCACCGGCAGCTCGACCGCAGGCACCCCCACGACGGGCACGCCCGCATGCTCGCCGTCGGCGCCCGGGGCGATCACCAACGCCTCGTGGCCCCGCGTGGACAGGTGTTCCAGCACCCGCAGGATCGAGTTCGTGACGCCGTTCACGACGGGCAGGAAGCACTCGGACACGATCGCGACACGCACGGGGGGAACCTGCCCCGCGCAGCCGCCCTGGGACGGTCGGTGACCTGACAGGTCGCGGAACAGGCGGCCAACAGCACGTGCTGGCTCGCCGGCGTTCTTTGGCCCGGCCGCCGGTGCTCCCGGGGCTGGCCCCGGGCAGGGGTGCGGGCTCCGCTCGGCCCGGGAGTAACCGCAGATCCCCGGCAGCCTCCCCCGGCGCCGCTGCTGCTCTCCGGGCGTCACCACATCCCCGGCACCCCACCCCCGGCGCCGCGACTCCCGACCGTTCCCTGCGGATCCCCGGCGCCCCCGCCGGAATCTCCTGCCCGGCATCTCGTATCTCCTGCCTGCATCCCGCCGCTTCCGCGGTCCGGCGCCGTCAGGTGGCGGGCGGCCCCCCACCGCATGGGGACACCTCGCAGAGGCAGGCCCCTCCTCGCAGGGCGCCGGTCCCAGCCTCGCAGGGATCGCGCACCCCTCGCAGGGCGCCGGTCCCAGCCTCGCAGAGATCGCGCACCCCTCGCAGGGCGCCGATCCCCGGCCTCGCAGAGATCGCGCACGCCTCGCAGGGCGCCGATGCCGGCCTCGCAGGGATCGCGCACGCCTCGCAGGCGCCCCCGCCCCGCCTCGCAGAGGTTCGGTACGCCTCGCAGGTGCTGCAGCCTCTGCGAAGCGTCCCGGAGCTCTGCGAGGCCGCTGGTTCCTCCGTCCGGAACCGATGGGGACTCGCGGCCGCCGGGGAACCCGTGCAGTCCACGCGCCGCAGACCGCAGCACCCGGGCCGTCACCCCACCGCCCACCCGGCCACTCACACCAACCCGGGCCGTCACCCCACCGCCCACTCACCGCACCCGGGGCCGGGCACGCTCGCGCAGCGCGTGTTGCCGCGGTGATCCGCGACACGTCACCTGCGGGTCGCCGCCGAGTCATCGGCCGCGGTGACCCTGGATCCCGTGCCCGCGCCCTCCGTGCCCGCCACCGTCCCCCCGGCACCACCGGTGGACCCCGCCCTGCTCTCCCGCGCCCTCGAGATCGCGGGCCGGCTCGCCAACGACGCCGCCGAGGTGATCACGGCGACGCTCGGGCGCAGCGCGGGCGAGTACCCGTTCGACTGGATCACCCAGACCGACCGGACCCTGGAGCGGCACACCCGTCGCGTGCTCGCCGCCGAGTTCGGGGCCGTGCCGGTGGTCGGCCGCGTCCCTGACGCTGCCGAACCGTGCCCGTACCGCTGGGTCGTCGGCGGGCCCGGCGACACCCGCTGCGGCACCGCGAACCACGTCTCGGGGTTCGGCTGGTGCGCTTTCGGCATCGCGCTGGTCGACGCCGCAGGACCCGTCGTCGGTGTGATCGCCGACCCGGGCCGCGCGCAGATCTACGCCGCCGCGCGCGGGCGCGGGATGCGCGCCAACGGTGTGGTGGTGCGTCCCGCGGAACGCGAGAGCCCGGGCGGACCCGTCTGCTGCGAGGTCGCGGGACCCGCCGCGCCCGGTCTGCTGCGGGCGGCCGGGCCGCGGGCCCGGGTCGTCGGCTCGGCGGCGTTGGCGATCACGCAGGTCGCGCTCGGCCACGCCGCCGCGGCGGTCGTCGACACCCACCGCGAGAGCGACGTCGCCGCCGCGCTGTGCCTGGCCGGGGAGTCCGGTGCCGAGGTCACCGACGCGGACGGGCGGCCCGACCCGCTGCCGTCCGGTCCGCTCGTCGTGGCCCGGCCGGCGGCGCTCGACACCGTGCTGGGCTGGTGGCGCGCCGCGGTCGCGACGTAACGTCGGGTCATCGCACCGACCGCAACGACGCAGACCCCGGCGCCCACGCTGGCCGTCAGGGCGACGCCGTTCCTGTTCGTGGTGATCTGGGCGTCCGGCTTCGTCGTCGCCAAGTACGCCGCACCGCACGCCGAACCGCTCGGTTTCCTCGTGCTGCGCTACACGTGCGTCGTCGCGCTGATGGGCGTGCTGGCGCTCGCGTTCCGGGCGCCCTGGCCGCGCGGGCGGTCGATCCTGCATCTCGCCGTCGCCGGCGTCGGCATCCAGGCGGGCTACCTCGGTGGCGTGTGGGTGGCGGTGGCGCACGGCATGCCCGCGGCGGTCGCGGCCCTCGTGGTGAACCTGCAGCCGGTCCTCACGGCCGCCTTCGCCGCGATGATCGGCGAGCGGCTCGGGAAGCTGCAGGTCACCGGCCTGGTGCTCGGCTTCCTCGGCGTGGTGCTCGTGGTCGCCGAGCGGCTCACCACCACCGGCGTCACGGCGTTCACGCTCGGCTGCACCGTGCTCGCCCTGCTCACGATCACCATCGGCACCCTCTACCAGAAGCGCTTCTGCCCGCAGTTCGACCTGCGCACCGGGCAGGTCGTCCAGTTCGCGGCGTCGATCGCCGTCACGGTGCCGTTCGTGCTGGCCTTCGAGACGTTCCGGTTCGACTGGACGCCGGAGCTGTTCGGCGCGCTCGCCTGGTCGGTCCTCGTACTCACCGGCGGCGGCGTCTCGCTGCTGTTCCTCATGCTCCGCCGGGGTGCCGCGGCGCAGGTGACCAGCTACTTCTACCTCGTCCCCGGGATCACCGCGCTCATGGCGTACGCGCTGTTCGGCGACACGCTCGGGGGGCTCGCGATCGCCGGGATGGCGGTCGCGGTGCTCGGGGTGGCGATGGCTACGCGCCGATCATCGCCGATCACGAGGAACGCGCCCGCCGGATGAGGTGCGCCGTCCCGCCCAGGACGAGCCACACGACGGCGAGCCCGCCCGCCATCGGCGCGATCCCGTCCACCCAGCTGCGGCCGGCAACGCGCACCAGCTCGGGATCGGTGACGTCGTACTCCACCGCCACCGCCTGACCCGCGACGAGGCCCCGCGGGTACGACACCCCGTTCGGCGGCACCACCGTCTGACCGCTCGCGGCCGTGAACCGCACCAGCGTCCGCGACCAGGACGAGCCGTCCAGCACCTCCGCGGTGGCGACCGCCCGGTTGCGCGCGATCGTCGCGTCGTCCATCGCGGCCCCGACCAGCGCGAGCCCGCCGAGGACCGTCAGCAGGACGGCGACACCCAGCACGATCTCCGGCAGGCTGCGTCGCACGATCGCCCACGCCGGGCGCACCTCGGCGACGAGCTCGTCGAGCGTTCCCGCGGCGGGCGGCAGGGGGCCGGACACCCCGGCGAGTCTACGGGTGTGGCCGGTACCTCCCCGGGCCCCCGGTCCCGGGCGGCGCCGAACCTCCTACCCTCGAAGCGTGTCCGTCGCCCCGTCGCCGCTCACGATGCGCGTGCGCACGCGCCCGGTGGAGGATCCGGGGCGCCTGCTGGACCTGCTCCCGAACGCCCGCAACCCCCTGTCCTGGGTGTGCGGGGCGGACGGCCTCGTCGGGTGGGGGGAGGTCGCCCGCTACACCGGCTCGGGTGCGAGCCGCATCCGAGGGGCGGACGCGTGGTGGCACCGGTTCGTCTCCCGCCTGGACATCCGCGACGAGGTCGGCGGCCCCGGCACCGGGCCCGTGGCGTTCGCGAGCTTCACGTTCAGCGCCGAGTCCGAGGGATCCGTGCTGGTCGTGCCCCGGGTGGTCGTCGGGCGCCGGGACGGGCAGGCTTGGGTCACCGAGTTCGCCGCCGGAGACGGCCCGTCCGCGGTGCGGTCGGTGCGCCCCGTGCGCAGCAGCGGAGCACTGCGCTACATCGACGGCACCGCTCCCATCCAGCGGTACCGGGCCGTCGTGGCGGAGGCCGTCGCCCGGATGCGGGCGGGTGAGCTGAAGAAGGCCGCCCTCGCCCACGACCTCTTCGCCCAGGGCGACACCCCGCTCGACGCCCGCTTCCTGCTCGCCGGCCTCGCCCGCCGCTACCCCACCTGCTGGGCGTACTCGGTGGACGGCCTGGTCGGCGCCACTCCCGAGCTGCTCGTGCGCCGGATCGGCGACATGGTGCAGTCGCGGGTGCTCGCCGGCACCGTCTGGCCCGACGGCCGCACCGAGAACCTCGCCGAGCGCCTGATGGACTCCGGCAAGGACCGCGTCGAGCACGCCTACGCGGTGGACTCGCTCGCCGCCGCGCTGCGGCCGCTGTGCGCGACCCTGGAGGTGCCGCCGGAGCCGCGCGTGCTCGCGCTGCAGAACGTCTCCCATCTCGCGACGGACGTCCGCGGGCGGCTGCACCCCGGCTCGCCTGCGTCACTCCTGCAGCTCGCGGACGCCGTGCATCCCACCGCGGCCGTCGGCGGCACGCCCACGCCGGTCGCGCTGGCGCTGATCGACGAGCTCGAAGGGATGGACCGCGGGCGCTACGCGGGCCCCGTCGGCTGGGTGGACGCCCGCGGCGACGGTGAGCTCGGCGTCGCGCTGCGGTGCGCACAGCTGGAGGGCCACTTCGCGCGCCTGTTCGCCGGGTGCGGGGTGGTCGCGGAGTCCGACCCGGACGTCGAGGTGCGCGAGGCGGCGGCGAAGCTCCTGGCGGTGCGGGAGGCGCTGGAGGGCGTGGGCTGACCCGCGAGTTCCGCATCCCGCGGCCGCGAGTTCCGCATTCCGCGGCGGCGAGTTCCGCATTCCGCGGCCGCGAGTTCCGCATTCCATCAGGACGTCTGCCACCCGCAGTCCCGCGAGTTGCGCATCCCGCCCCCACCAGTGGCGCATCTCGTCAGACGACCGCCGCCGCCACCGCCGCCCGCAGCGCGGCGTGGCCTGCGCGTAACCTCGCCCGCTCCCCCCGGACCTCGACCAACCGCACGCCTGGAGCGGGGGCCAGCGCCTCGGGCAGCTCGGTGAGATCGGTGCACGCCCGGTGCGTGACGCCGAACGCGTCGCACAGCACGCCGAGATCGACATCGTGCGGGGTGCCGAACACCCGCTCGAACGCATCGGCGTGTTCCGGTGCGCCCTGCTCGAGCAGGCCGAAGATGCCGCCGCCGCGGTCGTTGAGGACGACCAGCGTGACGTCGGGGCGCGGCTCCTCCGGACCGCTGAGCAGACCCGTGGTGTCGTGGAGCAGTGTGAGGTCGCCGAGCAGCGCGTAGGCGGGGCCGTCGTGGGCGAGCGCGGCTCCGCAGGCGGTCGAGACGGTACCGTCGATGCCCGCGACCCCCCGGTTGGCCAGCACCGTCAGCCCCGGACGGGGAACGGCGGCCAGCGACACGTCCCGCACCGGGTTCGACGAGCCGAGCGTCAGCAGCGCACCGGTGGGGAGCGCGGCGACGAGCGCGCGAGCCAACCTCAGGCCTCCCGGGGCGACGGGGTCGTCGAGGGCCGCGTCGAGCGCCGCGGCGGCGGCCTTGTCGGCGGCCTCCCAGCCGGCCAGCCACTCGTCGGGCGGCTGCAGCGGCGGCAGCGAGCCGACGGCGCGGACGGTGCCCGCGACGTCAGCCCAGGGTGCGGGGCCGTCCAGGGCGTACACCGCGACCTCCGGATCGGCGAGCAGGCGCTGGACGGCGCGGTGCAGCGTCGGGCGGCCAGCGACGACGACCTGCGCGGGCCACAGCGATCCGATCGGGCTGCTCACCCCGTCTGACGAAACGCGCAACTCGCCGCCGCGGAATGCGGAACTCGCCGCCGCGGATTGCGGAACTCGCGGCGACGAGAGGCGCAACTCGCGGGCCAGGCCCAACAGCCACGGGCCAGTACGGACCACCCCGGGCCCGATGGATTCGACAAGACGGCCTGACGAGATGCGCAACTCGCGGGACCAGGGGGCGGCGGAGGGTTCGGCGATCACCGGCACTCCGGCGGCCGCGACCTCCGCCGGCGCCCCGTGACCGGCGACGATCAGCGTCGGCGCGGCCGGGTCCAGCGGCAACGGCGCCGACGACCGCCGCACGGGCGCCACCGCGGTCCAGGGGGCGCCGCCGGGACGCCCCGACGGGACCTCGCCACCGTCCGGGACGAGCGGCTCGGCGAAGGGGAGGTTCATGTGCACCGGCCCCGGCAGCCCCGTCGCGCCCGTCGAGGCGGCGACGGCGCGGCACACCTGCGACCGCCACACCCCGTGCCAGGCAGCGTCGCCCGCGTTCACGGCGAGCCGCACGGCGTCGCCGAACATCCCGGGCTGGACGACGGTCTGGTTCGCCCCCGTCCCGATCATGGACGGCGGGCGGTCCGCGCTGAGCACGAGCAGCGGAACGCCCGCATGGGATGCCTCCAGCACCGCGGGGTGCAGGTTCGCGACGGCGGTGCCCGAGGTGGTGCACACCGGCACGGGCCTGCCGGAGCGAACGGCGAGCCCGAGGGCGAGGAACGCGGCCGTGCGCTCGTCGACGCGGACGTGCAGCCGCAGGCGCCCCGCAGCGTCGGCGGCGTGCAGGGCGAACGCGAGCGGCGCGTTGCGCGAGCCCGGGCACAGCACGGCATCGGTGACGCCGCAGCGCACGAGCTCGTCGACGACGACGGTGGCGTGCGCCGTCGACGGGTTGGCAGGGTTCACGGCGCCGAGACTAGGCCCGGCCCGGTGCGCCCCGGGGCGCACCGGGTAGGGCCTCGGGACAGCAGGGATCAGGCCGGGATCAGCTCGAAGGAGGTGGCGAGCGCCGCTCCCGGCATCTGCCCGGCGACCTGCTCCGCCTGGCCGCGCAGGAACTGCGCGGGGTCGGCCATGTCCCCGGACAGCGCGGCGAGGTAGGCGCGGTGCGCGGCCAGCGAGGCGACGGCCCGGTCGAAGTGCGCTCCGATGTCGACGCCGTGCATGGCGAGCGGCGAGGCCGCGACGGCGGTCCACCGGGTCCCCTGCCACGGGTCGCCCAGTTCGGGGAAGAGCCACCGGTTGGCGGCGTCGCGGACCGCGTCCAGGACGGCGCGGCCGACGGCGACGTGGTCGGCCATGTTGCGGTGCCCGCCGGGGAACGTGTCGTGATGGTTGCTCGCGATGACCATCTCGGGGCGGTGGCGGCGGATCGCGGCGGCGATGTCGCGGCGCAACGGGATGCCGTACTCGATCAGGCCGTCCGGGTGGTCGAGGAACTCGACGACCTTCACCCCGACCTCGGCGGCGGCGGCGACCTGCTCGGCCTCCCGCAGCGGGCCACACTCGGCGGGCGGGAGGGTGTCGATCCCGGCCTCGCCGCGGGTCGCGAGCAGGTAGACGACCTCCTTGCCCTGGTCGGTCCAGCGGGCGATGGCGCCTGCCGCGCCGTACTCCAGGTCGTCGGGATGGGCGACGACGGCGAGCGCGCGGGTCCAGTCCTCGGGTACCGGCGTGAGTTCCATGCGCTGATCCTCACATCGCGTCCGCACATCGTGCGGTCCGACCGCACGCCTCCCGGGCGCGGGACCACCCCGGCCCGCCAGAAGGAGGCACCGATGTCCACCGTCCACACCGTCCGTTCCGCGGACGGCACCACGATCACGTTCGAGCGGACCGGCTCCGGGCCGGAGCTCCTGCTCGTTGCCGGTTCGGTCTGCGACCGCACCTACTGGGCGCCGGTCGTCCCGGCGCTCGCGGCCCACTTCACGGTCGTCACCGTCGACCGGCGCGGCCGCGGCGACAGCGGGGACGTCGCGCCGTATGCGGTCGAGCGGGAGGCCGAGGACGTGCTCGCCGTCGTCGAGGCGCTCCGCGGCCCCGTTCACCTGCTCGGGCACTCCTACGGCGGCATCGTCGCCCTGGAGGCCGCGCGGCGCACCGGCGACCTGGCCACCCTGACCCTCTACGAGCCCGCGTACGGCCTCACGGGGACGATCCCGGAGGGGTTCGTCGCGGCCGTCGAGGCCCTCGTCGCGGCGGGCGAGCGGGACGAGGCGACGGCGCTGATGATGCGCGAGCTGGTCGGTCTGCCCGACGAACCGCTCGCCGAGCTGCGTTCCGACCCGGCGGCGTGGAAGCCGATGGCGGACTCCGTGCACACGCTGCCGCGCGAGCTGCGCACCGTGGGGACCTTCGCCTTCGAACCCGCCCGCTACTCCACCGTGACCGTCCCGACCGTCCTGTTGGCGGGCGCCATGAGCCCCCCGGACCTGCACATCGGCGTCGGGCTCGTCCGCGACGCCGTCGACGGGCGGGTCGTGACGATGGCAGGCGTGGACCACGAGGCCGTGACGACCGGCCCGGAGGTGCTCGTCGACGCGATCCTCGACGCGGTCCCCGGCGCATCGGGCATCGACGAGCGGCTGGTGGACGCGACCGTCGGCACCCTGGAGCTGTTCGGCGTGCACCTCGGCACGCGGCTCGGGCTCTACCGGGCGCTGCGCGACCGCGGCCCGCTCACCAGCGACGAGCTGGCCGCGGCGGCGGGCATCCACGAGCGGTACGCACGCGAGTGGCTGGAGCAGCAGGCGGTGGCCGGGTTCCTGACCGTCGACGACGCGGGCGCGCCGGCGGGCGAGCGCCGGTACCGGCTGCCCGCCCGGAACGCGGGAGCACTCGCCGACCCCGACGATCCCGCGCACGTGGCGCCGCTGGCCGACATGGTGATCGGGATCGCGGGCGCGCTCGGTGATGTGCTCGACGCCTACCGCAGCGGCGGTGGCGTGCCGTACGCCCGCTACGGCGCGGACTTCCGGCGCGGCCAGGGCGGGGTGAACCGCCCCGCTTTCCGCCGCGAGCTCACCGGCACCTGGCTGCCCGCGATGCCGGACCTGCACGCACGGCTGGCCGCGCCCGGCGCCCGGATCGCGGACGTCGGCTGCGGTCACGGCTGGTCGACCGCCGCGCTGGCGGCGGCGTACCCGCAGGCCGAGGTTTTCGGCCTGGACAGCGACCAGGCGTCCGTCACCGAGGCGAGGGTGTACGCGGCGGACTCCCCGGCCCGGTTCGCCGTCACCGACGCGGCCGAGATCGCCCGCCACGGCCCGTTCGACGCGGTGCTGCTGCTGGAGTGCCTGCACGACCTGACCCGGCCGGTCGAGGTCCTGGCCGCCTGCCGCGCCGCGCTCGCCGACGGCGGCGCGGTGGTCGTCGCCGACGAGAACGTCGCGCCCGACTTCACCGCGCCCGGGGACGTCCTGGAACGGATGATGTACGGCTGGAGCGTCTCCCACTGCCTGCCCGCCGCGATGGCCGAGGTGCCGTCCGCGGCGCTGGGCACGGTGCTGCGACCCGCCACCGTGGACGGGCTGGCCCGGGCAGCCGGTTTCGCCGGTGCGCAGCCGGTGGACGTCGACGCCGGGTTCTTCCGGCTCTACCGGCTGGACGGCTGACCCGCGAGACTGCCGGGGTGCTCGTGGGCCGGGACGCCGAGCTGGCAACGCTGCGCGCGCTGCTCCCGGCGGCCCGGCTCGTCACCGTCACCGGTGTGGGCGGGGTCGGCAAGACGGCCCTCGCCCACGCTGCGGCGCCCGCGGCCGCGGTGTGCGAGCTGGCCCGGGTCGAGCACGCGGACGACGTCGCGCCCGCGCTCGCCCGGGCCGCGGGATTCGGTTCGTTCGAGGCGACGCTCGTCGGGTGGGCGAACGGCGGGCACGAGCTCGTCCTGGACAACTGCGAGCACGTCCTCGACGCGGCCGCGGACGTCGCCATCCGGCTCGTGGCCGCCTGCCCGGGCGTGCGCGTGCTCGCCACCAGCCGCGAGCCCCTCGACGTCCCCGGCGAGCGGGTGCTGCCGCTGGCGCCGCTGCCGGGCGCGTCCGCCGTCGCGCTCCTGCTCGCGCGGGCCCGCGACCGGGGCGTCGAGCTGCCCGCGGACGCTGCCGCAGCGGAGCTGTGCCGTCGTCTGGACGGCCTGCCGCTGGCCATCGAGCTGGCCGCCGCGCGCACCCCGAGCCTCACGCCGGCCGAGATCCTCGGCCACCTGCGTGACCGCCTCGACGTCCTGGCCCGCCCGCGTGACCGGGGACCGGCCCGCCACCGCAGCCTGGAGGCGACGATCAGCTGGTCGTACGGGCGGTTGCCGGGTGGGACCCGCGAGGTGTTCGACCGGCTCGGCGTGTTCGGCGGCCGCTTCACGGCCGAGCAGGCCCAGGCGGTGGCCGGCCATCCCGGGGAGGGGCTGCTGCAGGTCGTGGGGCACCTGGACCTGCTGGTCACCCGGTCGATGCTCACCGCGCGCCGCCAGGACGGACGCAGCTGGTACGGCCTGCTGGACACGCTGCGCGCCTTCGCCCGGGCCCGCCTTGCCGAACGCGACGCCCTCGATGCGGCGCTGGACCGCTGGGTGGAGGCGCTGGTCACGACCGCGGACGACGTGTACCGGAGGTTGCGGGAGAACGCGCCCGATGCCTGGCGCGCCCTGCACACCGTCCAGGTCGACCTGCGCGCCGCGGCCCGGCGCTGCGTGGACCACGACGCCGGGCCGCACAGGGCCGTCGCGCTCCTGCGTCCCCTCGCGCTCACCGTGCACAGCGGGCCCGCCCGGCACGTGGCGGAGCTGGCCGAGGCGGCGCTCGCCCGGTGGTTCGGCACAGACGGCACAGACGGCACCGACAACACAGACGGCACCGACAACACCGAACGACCCGGACCCGCCGAGGCCGACACGGCGGCGGTCGCCGCCTTCGCCCGCCTCGCCCTCCACCAGCTCGACGCCGCCGCGACCCTCGCCGCGCGCGCACTCACCGCACCGCACGACGGGTTCGCCGCCGTGCTGGCCCGCCGCACCCTCGTCGTCTGCGACCTGACCTCCGGTCGCCTCGCGGAGGCCCTGCGGCGGGCCGACGAGGTGCTCGCCCTCACCGCCGCCGAGGGCGAGCCGGGCTGGGCGATCGAGACGGCGGCACTGCGGACGGTGGTGCTCGCCGCACTCGGCCGGCTCGACGACGCGCGCGTGCAGGCCGATGCCGCCCGGGCCGACGCCGCAGCGTTCGGCGCCCCGTCGCTCGTCTGCTGGGCGGAGCTGCACCAGAACTGCCTGCTGGCCTTGAGCGATCCGGCGGCGGCCCGTGCCGGGCTCGCCGCGCTGGCCGACCGCTGCCGGGAGGCCGGCTACCCGCTCGGCGAAGGAGCGGCACACCGCGCGCTCGGCGCCGTCCTGACCGTCGGGGGCGATCTCGCCGCGGCCGCCGACCCGCTCGCCCGCGCGCTCGACCTCTTCATGCGGATCGGGCACCCGACCCAGGTGCGGGTGACGCTGCGCTGGGCCGCGGTGCTCGCGGGCCCGGCGACCCGCGCGACCCTGGTCCGCGCGGCGGGCGGGGTCCGTGCCCCGGTGACCGAGATCCTGGACCGCGCCTGGCTCGACCCGCTGCTCGGGGCAGCACCCGTGGATGCGCCCTCGGTGACCCTGCCCGAGGCGGTCGCGCTCGCCCGCCGCGAGCTCGCGCTCGCGGCGGACCGGGACACCCCGGCCGCCGCCCCCGTCCACACCGGCACGGCGGAGGTCGGGATCGTGCGCGAGGGCGCGGTGTGGGCGCTGACGTACGCCGGCCGGACCGTCCGCCTCGCCGACGCGAAGGGCCTGCGCGATCTCGACACCCTGCTCACCCGGCCCGGGCGCGAGGTGCACAGCACCGAGCTGGCCGGCGCGGCGGTCACGCAGCCCGACACCGGCGAGGTGCTCGACGCGCAGGCCAGGCGCCGCTACGAGGCCCGCATCGTCGAGCTGCAGGCGGAGCTCTCGGAGGCCGAGGAGGCCCACGACCGCGGCCGGGCCGAGTCGGCGGGACTGGAGCTCGACCTGCTCGTGGACCAGCTCGCCGCGGCCCGCGGGCTCGGCGGGCGCACCCGCCGCGGCGGCGGGACGGCGGAGCGGGCCCGCACCGCCGTCACGTGGCGGATCCGGGCCGCGATCCGCCGTGTCGACGCGGTGCACCCCGACCTCGGCAGGCACCTGCGCGCCACCGTCCGCACCGGGCTGTGGTGCCGCTACGACCCCGATCTCAGCCCCGTGCCCGGAACCAGAGCGTGAACCGCGTGATCGGCAGGAACCCGAAGAGCCGTTCCGCCCCCGGCCGGGAGTCGTCGCTGAACAGCGCCACGGCAAGCCGGTCGGTCAGCGGCGCGAGCCGGGACCGCACCATCGCCGCCCAGCAGCCGCGGTGGCGGGCGTGGCGCACCGTGGTGCCGAGGGTGAGCAGCACGAGCCCGTTCGCCTCGGTTCGGGAACCCACCGTCACGGCCTCACCGTCCAGGTAGCCGACCTCCAGGTGCATGCCCGCGCCGAGCACGCGCTCGTCGAACAACGCGCCCGTCCGGTACGGCTGGAGGTCGGCGAACGGGTAGCCGTCGACGATCACCCGCTCCGCGTCCCGCAGCGCCGCGGCGGCGCGCACCCGCTCGATCCGCAGGCCCGGGACGGGCAGCGCGTCGGGCAGCGGTGCGGCCGGGCGCAGGTGCATGGGCGGGTGCCCGGCGAGCTGCCATCCACGAGGGTGCAGGTCGGGTGTGGGCCAGGCGGACAGCAGGTACACCGCGCCGGTGCCGCTCCCGACGGCGGCCTCGATGCCGTCGAGCACGTCCTCCGGGTCCGGCGGGAGGGGCCGCAGCAGCGTCACCGCGTTGCCGAGCCCGGCCGGACGGCCGAGGTCGGCGACCGCGTAGGCGTCGGTACGCCACGCTGCGCCACCCATGGCCGCCACCACGGGCTCGAACGCCGCGGCCTGCGCGAACACGAACCGCCGCAGCAGGGTGTCCTCGACCGGTGTGTCCGGCTCCCAACCGGTGGTCAGCGCCATCGCGTCATCGTGCCGTGCTGCGCGCCGCTCGACGACCGTGCCGGTCTCGGGCCTCAGGACTCGGCGGCCTCGGCGGCCGCCAGCCACTCCAGCTCGACGGCGTCCCGCTCCGCCACGACCTCGTCCAGCTGCCTCGTCAGCTCCACCAGCTGCGTCGGGTCGGTGGCGGCCTCGACGAGCGCGGTGTGCAGCTCCTTCTCCCGGGCCGTGAGCGTATCCAGCCGGCGTTCGAGGCGGGTCGCCTCCTTGCGGGCGGCCCGCTGTTCGGCGGACGCCGACACCGGCCGCGGAGCGGCCCCACCGCGGGCGGCGGGCGCCGCCGGGCGCGTCCCGCCGACCGTCGCTCCCGTCCGCGCGGCCGGCACGCCACCGGCGGCGTCCGCGCGGCGGGCCAGGTACTCCTCGATCCCGCCCGGGAGGTGCGTGATCTTCCCGTCGCCGAGCAACGCGACGACCGTGTCGCACACCCGCTCGACGAGGTAGCGGTCGTGGCTCACGACGACGAGCGTGCCCGGCCAGCCGTCGAGGAGGTCCTCCAGGTTCGCGAGCGTGTCGACGTCCAGGTCGTTCGTGGGCTCGTCGAGCAGCAGGACGTTCGGCTCGGCCATGAGCAGCCGGGTGAGCTGCAGGCGCCGCCGCTCGCCGCCCGACAGCCGACCCACGGGCGTCCACTGCCGGGCCGCCGGGAACCCGAGCCGCTCCAGGACCTGCGAGGCCGTCATCTCCAGCTTCCCCAGCCGGACGTGGCGCGCGACGTCCTCGACCGCCTCCAGCACCCGCTGCCCTGCGCCGTCCGCCCCTGGCCCGCGCCCGAGCTCCACCAGCTCCTGCGACAGCTCGGCGAGCTGCACCGTGGAGCCGCGGACGAGCCGTCCGCCGTCCAGCGGGCGCTCGCCGGTGAGCGCGCGCAGCAGCGTCGTCTTGCCCGAGCCGTTGACCCCGACGATCCCGATCCGGTCGCCCGGGCCGAGCCGCCACGTGACGTCGTCCAGCAGCACCCGCGACCCGATGCGGACGGTCGCGTCCTCCAGCTCCAGCACCGTCCTGCCGAGCCGGTTCGTGGCGAACCCGAGCAGCTCGACGGCGTTGCGCGGCGGCGGGACGTCCGCGATCAGCGCTTCGGCGGCCTCGATGCGGTAGCGCGGCTTGGACGTGCGCGCTGGCGGGCCGCGGCGCAGCCAGGCCAGCTCCTTGCGGGCGAGGTTGCGGCGGCGGGCCTCGGCGGCGTCCGCCTGGCGGGCGCGCTCGGCACGGGCGAAGACCCAGTCCCCGTAGCCGCCGGCGTAGCTCTCAACGCGCCCGTTCGCGACCTCCCACGTGCGCGTGCAGACCGCGTCGAGGAACCAGCGGTCGTGGGTGACGACCACGACCCCGCACCGCCGGGCGAGCAGGTGCTCGGCGAGCCAGGAGACGCCCTCGACATCCAGGTGGTTCGTCGGCTCGTCCAGTACGACGAGATCGGGCTCCCCGACCAGCGTCGCCGCCAGCGCGACGCGCCGCTTCTCCCCGCCGGAGAGGCCCGTGACGGGCCGCTCCAGGTCGCGGATGCCCAGCCCGTCCAGGACGTCGCGGACCCGCGGATCGGCGGCCCACTCGTGGTCGGCCGCGCCCCGCCATGCGGCCAGGACGACGTCGCGGACCCGGGCGCCGCGGGGCAGGTCGTCGCCCTGGGCGAGGTGCGCGAGCTTCAGCCCGCCGACGCGGCTCACGCGACCGCCGTCCGGGTTGCGGGCACCGGTGACGATGTCGAGCAGGGTCGTCTTGCCGCCGCCGTTGAGCCCGACCACGCCGATCCGGTCGCCGCGCTCGACGCCGAGCGAGACGGCATCCAGCAGGACCCGGGAGGCGTCACCGGGGACGTGGGCGGTGACCTTCTCCAGGTTGACGAGGTTGTCGGCCATCAGGCACGCACCGGCGGCCAGTTCGGCGGCGGGTCGGGGGCGTGCTGGTCGGTCACCCGCGCGCCGGGGACGGGCCCGTGCGCCACCCGGACGGTGCGGCACACCCCCACCCCGGCGAGCTCCGCCGCGATCTCGACCGCCGACTCCGCGCCCGGGCACAGGAACGCGCATGTGGGCCCCGAGCCGGACACGATCCCGGCGAGCGCCCCGGCGGCGACCCCGGCCCGCAGGGTGCGCCGCAGGTCCGGCGCCATGCTGACGGCGGCGGCCTGCAGGTCGTTGCCCAGGCACAGCGCGAGCTGGCGGGCGTCACCGCCCGCGACGGCCTCCAGCACCGGCTCGACGGCGCGTTCCTCGACGTCTTCCCACCCACCCGCGCCGCGCAGCCGGTCCAGCTCCCCGTACACGGCGGCCGTCCGGAGCCCGCTCCGGTGCAGCGCGAGCACCCAGTGCTGCGGGTGGCGCGCGAGCACCGGCACGATCCGCTCACCCCGGCCCGTCCCGAGGGCGGTGCCGCCGTAGAGCGCGAACGTGACGTCGCTGCCCAGCTCGGCGGCCATCCCGGCCAGCTCGTCGCGGGTGAGGTCGAGCTTCCAGAGCGCCGACAGGCCCACGAGCGCCGCGGCGGCGTCCGCGCTGCCGCCCGCCATCCCGCCCGCGACGGGGATGCCCTTGCGCAGCACGAGGCGGACGTCCGGGGTGCGCCCCACGCGCTCGGCGAGCAGCTGCACCGCGCGCCAGGCGAGGTTGGTCTCGTCGACGGGGACCTCGGTGACACCCTCGCCGTGCACCTCGATCCCGGGCTCCTCCGCGCTCGCGACGGTGACGTCGTCGAACAGGCTCACTGCGTGGAAGACCGTCACGAGGTCGTGGAAGCCGTCGTCGCGGAGCGGGCCCACCGCCAGGTGCAAGTTGATCTTGGCGGGGACGCGCACCGTGACCGGAGGTGGGACGGCGACGAGCACGGTCCAACCCTACGGGGCGCGGCGGGTGAGCCTGCGGTCAGCGGGCGGGGCCCCACCCGCGAGTTGCGCATCTCGTCGCGGCGAGTTGGGGATCCCGCAGCGGCGAGTTGCGGATCTCATCAGCGCGAGTCGCCGGTCCCGCAGCGGCGAGTCGCCGGTCCCGCAGCGGCGAGTTGCGGATCTCATCAGCGCGAGTCGCCGGTCCCCTCGGCAGACGGCCGCGGATCCCGGCGGCCGCCGGACCTACCGGCCCCGGCTCGACCCTCCGCGAGCCGCGCGAACTCCGCCACGCCGAGCGTCTCGGCCCGCGCGCTCGGGTCGATGCCCGCGGCACGCAGGGCCTCCTCGGCCGCCGACGGCGAGCCGAACCACCCCGCGAGCCCGGCCCGCAAGGACTTGCGCCGGCTCGCGAACGCGGCGTCCACCAGCGCGAACACGGTCTCGCGCTCGCCGGTCGGCGGCTCCCGACGGATGAACGCGAGCAGCTCCGAGTCGACGTTCGGCACCGGCCAGAACACCGCCCGCGGCACCGCACCCGCCCGTTTCGCCGACGCGTACCAGGCAAGCTTCACACTCGGCGCCCCGTACGCGCGGCTGCCGGGACCCGCCGCGAGCCGCTGCGCCACCTCGGCCTGCACCATCACCAGCCCGCGGCGCAGGCCGGGCAGCTCGGCGAGCAGGTGCAACACCACGGGGACGCCGACGTTGTAGGGCAGGTTGGCCACCAGCGCCGTCGGGGGCGGCACCAGCTTGGCTGCGGTGACGTGCAGCGCGTCCGCGGCGACGACGGAGAGCCGGCCGGTGAGCTCCGGCGCCCGCTCGGCGGCGGTGGCGGGCAGCTGGGCGGCGAGGACCGGGTCGATCTCCACGGCGTGCACGTGCGCCACGGCCGGGAGCAGCGCGAGCGTGAGCGAGCCGAGCCCGGGCCCCACCTCGACCACCACGTCGTCGGAGCCCACCCCGGCGGCCCGCACGATGCGGCGCACTGTGTTCGGGTCGTGGACGAAGTTCTGCCCGAGCCGTTTCGTCGGCCGGATCCCGAGGCGCTCCGCCAGCGACCGGACCTCGGCGGGCCCGAGCAGCTGCGACGTCACCCGCGCATCATCCCGCCCCGCCACCGCACGCCGTGCCCCGGCGGGCGCTACAGGCCGAGCTTGCGCGAGCACCCCGGCCAGGCGCTGAACCCGCCACGGTCCTTGCGCACCCGCTCGGCGACCGCGATCTGCTCCTCGCGGCTCGCCAGATCGGGCCGGGCGGCGTACTCCTTGCCACCGTAGGCCGCCCAGGTGCGCAGGTCGAACTGCAGGCCGCCGTAGTAGCCGTTGCCGGTGTTGATCGACCAGTTGCCGGTGGACTCGCACTTCGCGAGCCGGTCCCACACGCTGCCGTTCGCGACCGCGGGCGCGGTGGACACGTCGTCGTTCGTGCCGACCCGCACGATCCGCGGCGTCGGCGGGGTCACGGCACCGGCGAGCACCCGCTCGCGCGCGACCTCCGCGCCGTTACGGATCGTGACGCGGTAGATCACCGTCTGCTCGCCCGGACGGCCCTCCTCCTGGACGACCCGCTCGCCGCGGGGCAACGACGGATCCTCGACCACCTGCTCGGGCTGCGGAATCTTGTAGGTCTCCACGACCTCCTGGACCCCGTTGCGCACGACGTGCACCGTCATCGCATCGGTCAGGGCCGTGCCGACCCCGGGGACGGCGACGTCCTCGGGTCCGAGGGTGATGCCACGCTCGGCGAGCAGCGAACCGACCGTCCCCGCCGTGGTGGTGACCTGGTGCCGCGCGCCGTTCCCGTCGGTCAGCGTGACGACGCGGGGCACGCTGAGCGCCACCTGCAGGCCGTCCACCGGGATCCGGGTGCCGGGGTCGAGCGACATCTGGTTCGGCGCCGCCGCGATCCCGAGATCGACGAGCGCGCGGTCCAGCGACGGCGCGGTGGTCCACACCCGGCGCTCGACGCCGGCCTCCACGAGCCGCAGCTCGCGGGCCCGGTCGACGACGATCTCGGCGCCGTCCGTGATCGCGGTACCCGGCGCGGGCGAGACGCGGTCGCGGCCGGTGGTCGCGAGCCCCGCGGACTCCAGCGCCCCGGCGACGTCCGAGGCGTAGGTGGTGAACGTGCGCTGCTCACCGTCCACGGTCACCGTGACCGACTTGCCCATCGCCAGCGCGGTGCCCCCGCCCGCGACGACGGACACGGCGCCCGCCACCGCGGCGATCCGGATCGCGTGCGTCCGCTGCGCCGCCCGCCGACGGTCCGCGCGCGAGCGGCGGTGCGCGCCCGCGCGGGGCGGGGCGGGGTCGGGCAGCGGCGGGCCGGCGAGGCCCGCCGGGGTGCGGCGACGGGACGGCGCCTCGGGATCGGCTGCGAGCTCCGGGTTCGCCTGCGATCGGCGGGGCCGTGCCGGATCCTCCGTGTCAGGCGGCAGCGTTCCCGGGGTACCGCGCCACGGACCGATCGGGCCGTCCGCGCGGACGGACGGCTCGCCGGGCGGGGTGTCCAGGAGCTCGAACGCGGACGGGTCGAACGGGGTGTCGCGATAGGGGTCGAGCTCGTCGACATCGGCACCCGGGGAGGCGGGCCGCAGGCCGCCACCGGGCGAGGTGCCGACCACGGGCTCGAACCGGTCCGTGTGTGCCTCGCCTGCGCGCAGGCCGGGGTCGGTGGTCCCGAAGGGCTCGACGGCCGCGAACGCCGCCGTCACCGGCTCGTCCGGGTGCGGCAGCACCGCGACACGAGCCGCGCGGCGCGAGTCGGGGAGCGCGCCGGAGTCCCATCGGACGTCGACCACGGAAGTCCAAGCGTCGTAGGTCCGGGCAGAGGAGGCGCGAGACGGTGGCCGAGGGCCTCGGGGAGCACCCCGACCACCGTGCCCGCCCTGCTGGGGAGCGTTCCTCATCCCGGCTTCAATTGATGTCGGAACGGTAACGGAGCGTGCGCAGGGCGGCGTCGCCACGACACGCAGGCAGCGCCGAGCGGTCCGTCTCCTACGCCGAGCGCGCATCCCGGCCGTCGCCGGGAGAGACGTGCAGCCGACCGAAGCCGAGGGTCCGCTCGGCGTTCCGCCGGGTGAGGTCCGCCAGCTCCACCTCACTGACCTGCCGTAATGCGGCGAGCGCTCGTATCGTCCACGGCAGACAGTAGGGCTCGTTGGCTCGCCCGCGGTGCGGATGCGGGGTGAGGAACGGCGCGTCGGTCTCCACGAGCAGCAGCTCGTCGGGCACGACACGGGCAGCTTCCTGCAGGTCAAGGGCGTTGCGGAACGTGACCGGCCCGGCGAACGACATCAGGTGCCCGGCGTCCGCGCAGACCCGCGCCATCGCCGCGTCCCCGGAGAAGCAGTGGAAGATCACCGTCTCCGGCGGGCCCTCCTCCCGCAGCACGCGCAGGACGTCGTCGTGGGCGTCCCGGTCGTGGATCATCAGCGGCTTGCGCAGCCGCTTGGCGAGATCGATGTGCCATCGGAAGGCGCGTTCCTGGGCGTCGTGCGGGCTGTGGTCCCAGTAGTGGTCCAGGCCCGTCTCCCCCACCGCCACGACGTCGGGGGCTGCGGCGAGCGCGGCGATCTCGGCGCGGTCCGCGTCGCTCACCGTGGCCGTCCGGGTCGGGTGCAGGGCGACGGCGGCACGCACGCGTGGATCCCAGGATGCGGCCTGCACGACCCAGCGGGCGGACGGCAGGTCGTCCGCGATCGTCACCGCGCCGACCACGCCGACGGCCTCGGCCCGGTCCATCGCCGCGCGGACGTCGTCGGCGGTCACGCAACCGCACGCGTCGAGGTGGGTGTGGGCGTCGATGGCGGGGGCGGCGAGCGGTGCGGGGGGCTCGGGGCGCTCACGGCGCCCGTACGGCCCGGTCATGCGGCGCCTCCGCCTGCGACCGTGCCACCTGCTGCTCGTCCCGGGCCCAGCGCGCCACCCGCGCCGACGAAACCCGCAACTCGCCCTGACGAGATGCGCAACTCGCGGGGCGGCACCGGGGGCACCGGGGGCACCGGTGTCACCGGATCGGCGCCCACTCCGGGCCCGTCTCCCCGAGCTTCGGGTCCAGCTTCGCGAAGATCGGTGTCGGCTTCACCAGCGGCCGCCCGATCTCGACGGGCGTGGACTCCCACCGCGCCTGCTCGCCCGCGTAGTCGCCCGTGAGGATCGGGTAGTCCGGGCCGACATCGAGATCCGAGACCACCTGGATCTCCGGCTGCGCCGCCCACACCCCGGTGCCGCCCAGCGCCTCGTGCACCTGCTGCGCGGCGTGCGGCAGGAACGGCGTGAGCAGCGTGTTGGCGTCCTGCACCACCTGCAGCGCCGTGTGCAGGATCGTGTCGCGGCGGTCCGGGTCGTCCTTGCGCTTCCACGGCTCCTGGTCCGACAGGTAGCGGTTGGCGGCGGTGACGACGCGCATGGCCTCGGTGACGGCCTGCTTGAACCGGTTGCGGCCGAGCAGCGAGCCCACCGCGTCGAACCCCGCCCGCGACACGGCGAGCAGCTCCGCGTCGGCGTCCGTCGGCGAGACCGGCTTCGGGACAGCACCCACGTTCCGGTGGGCCATCGAGATCGACCGGTTGACGAGGTTGCCCCACTCGTTGGCCAGCTCGAAGTTGGTGCGGCGGACGAACTCCTCCCAGGTGAAGTCCGTGTCCTGGTTCTCCGGCCCGGCGACGGCGATGAAGTAGCGCAGCGCGTCCGGCCCGAACTCGCGCAGGAAGTCGCCGACGTAGATGACCGTGCCGCGCGAGGTGGAGAACTTCGACCCGCTCATCGTCAGGTACTCTGACGACACGATCTCCGAGGGCAGGTTCAGCGTGCCGAACGCGCCCGGCTCGCCGCCCCGGTCGCCCTGCCCGTTCTGCCCGAGCAGGAGCGACGGCCAGATCACGGAGTGGAAGACGATGTTGTCCTTGCCCATGAAGTAGTAGCCCTGGGCGGCCGGGTCGGTCCACCACTGCTGCCAGGCGTCGGCGTCCCCGGAGCGGCGGGCCCACTCCACGGAGGCGGACAGGTAGCCGATGACCGCGTCGAACCACACGTAGAGCCGCTTCATCGGCAGGTCCCGCCAGCCGTCGAGCGGGATGGGCACGCCCCAGTCCAGGTCGCGGGTGATGGCGCGCGGCTTGAGGTTCTCGACGAGGTTGGCCGAGAACTTCAGCACGTTGGGCCGCCAGTCCGTGCGGGTGGCGAGCCAGTTGCCCAGGGAGTCCGCGAACGCCGGCAGGTCCAGGTAGAAGTGCTCGGTCTCGACGAACTGCGGCGTCTCCCCGTTGATCTTCGACCGCGGGTTGATCAGGTCGGCGGGGTCGAGCTGGTTGCCGCAGTTGTCGCACTGGTCGCCGCGCGCGTGCTCGTAACCGCAGATCGGGCAGGTGCCCTCGACGTAGCGGTCCGGCAGCGTGCGCCCGGTGGACGGGCTGATGGCGCCCATCGCCGTCTTCGTGACGACGTAGCCGTTGCGGTACAGCGCGAGGAACAGCTTCTGCACCACGTCGTAGTGGTTGCCCGTGGTGGTGCGGGTGAACAGGTCGTAGGCGAGCCCGAGGCCCGCGAGGTCCTCGACGATCACGCGGTTGTACTTGTCGGCGAGGTCGCGCGGCTTGAGGCCCTCGGCGTCGGCCTGCACCTGGATCGGGGTGCCGTGCTCGTCGGTGCCGCTGACCATGAGGACCCGGTCGCCGACCATCCGCCGGTAGCGCGAGAAGACGTCGGAGGGCACACCGAATCCGGAGACGTGGCCGATGTGCCGGGGTCCGTTGGCGTAGGGCCACGCCACGGCGGTCAGCACGGAGGAACTCATACGACCAGCGTATTCGCCACCGACGAGCGACTTTCGGCCCGGTCGGGACGGGCACCGCCGACATGATCTGCCCGTTGACGGTGTCAGCGCCCGGCCGGGGCGCGTTCGGACGCACGCTCGGCGGGGTGCACGGGATGCGACTGGTCCACGGTGCCGGGGCGGGCGGCGACGAGCCCGACGGCGAGCTGCAGCGTTGCGGTGACGACAAGCAGCAGCAGCGGCACCGTCCAGCCACCGCTCGTGCCGCGCAGCACCGCCATCGCGAACGGCCCGGCCGCGGCGAGCGCGTACCCGCCCGACTGCACCATCGCCGAGAGCCGCGCCGTCGCCGCCGGGGTCGCGCTGCGCAGCCCGATGAGGACGACCGCGATCGAGAAGCCCGGATGCACCGCGGTCAGCAGCAGCGCCCACACGAGCGCGTGGCTCGCGGGCGCGACCATCAGCCCGGCGTAGCCCGCGCAGACCGTCACCCACATCCCGATCATGAGCCCGCTCGTCCACCCGGGACCCCGGGCGGCGAGCACGGGCATGCCGAGCATGAACGGCACCGCGAGGATCGCGGTGAGCGCGAGGTAGATCCCGGCGGTGTGCGGGGCGACGCCCGCGTCGATGTAGATGACGGCGAGCCAGCCCGAGACGCAGTAGCCACCGAGCGCCTGCAACCCGAAGTACGCCGTGAGCGCCAGGGCGGTGCGGTCGCGCCACAGCGGCGGCCCGGTGCGCGGCGTCACGTCCTCGGGCCGGGCCTCCCGCAGCACGGGCAGCCACACGAGGAGCCCGATCACCGCGACGGGCGCCCATGCGGCGAGCCCGCCGCGCCACCCGCCCAGCGCGTCCCCCAGCGGCAGCGTCAGCGCCGCCGGGACGCCCACCCCCGCGGCGGCGCTCATCGCGTAGAGGCCCGACAGCG
This sequence comes from Pseudonocardia sp., assembly GCF_050246655.1. Lineage (GTDB taxonomy): Bacteria > Actinomycetota > Actinomycetes > Mycobacteriales > Pseudonocardiaceae > Pseudonocardia. Next base: position 32,276 of record NZ_JBFWVQ010000011.1, on the reverse strand, counting down.
GCCCGAGGTGATCCGGGAAGTAGCGCTTCACCAGCGGCCGGACGACGACGTTGCCCACCGCGGCGCCCGCGAGCGCGAGCAGGCTGCCCAGCAGGAACGTCGGGGCGCCCGGTGCGGCGGCCCGACCGGCCAGGCCGGCGACGATCGCGACGAGCCCGGCGACCATCGCCCACTCCGGGCCGTGCCGGCGTGCCATCCGCGGCGTCAGCGCACCGACGGCGGCGAAGCAGATCACGGGCAGGGCCGTGAGCAGCCCCGCGACGGCCGGGCTCATCCCGAGGTCGCTCTGCACCCGGTCCATCACGGCGGCGAGGCTGCCGGTGGCCGAGCGGAGGCTGAACCCGCCGACCACGACCCCGATGAGGACGAGCGTTCGGGTGGCAGACATTGTTAGTAATACTAATCTGATATCCCGCCGGAGCGCCCCGTTACCGGCGGTTAGGGTGACGGAGTGAACGTCGAGGTCACCCCCCTTCCCGGCATCGGGGTCCGCAAGGACTTCGCGCTGCGCAGCGGCCGCCGCATCGGCGTCATCAGCCTGCGCGACGGCACGCTCGAGCTGATCGTCTCGAAGGCCGACGATCCCGACGCGAGCATCGCCGAGATCCCGCTGACCTACGACGAGGCAGGGGCGCTCGCCAACCTGCTCGGCGCGCCCCAGCTCGTGGCCCAGCTCGCGGAGGAGCACCGCGACCTGCCCGGCATCCGCACCAGGCAGCTCCCGATCAACGCGGACTCCCCGTTCGACGGGCGGCCGCTCGGTGACACCGGCATGCGCACGCGCACCGGGGTGTCGCTCGTCGCGGTGATGCGCGCGGGCCAGGTGCACCCGTCACCGGGGCCGGACTTCCTGCTCGCCGCAGGCGACCTCGTGGTCGCCGTCGGGACCGGTGAGGGACTCGCACACGCCGCCAAGATCCTCGCGCACGGCTGACGTATGGAGCACACCGCGCTGGAGCTCATCGAGCTCGGAGCCGTGTTCTTCGGGCTCGGCCTGCTCGGCCGCCTGGCGCAACGGATCGGCATGTCGCCGATTCCGCTGTACCTGCTCGGCGGGCTCGCGTTCGGCACCGGCGGGATCATCCCGCTCGGCGACATCGGCGACTTCACCGGGCTCGCCGCGGAGGTCGGCGTCGTGCTGCTCCTGCTCCTGCTGGGCCTGGAGTACTCGGCGTCCGAGCTGTTCACCGGCCTGCGGCGGTCCTGGGGCGCGGGGTTGCTCGACATCGTGCTCAACGCCGCCCCCGGCGTCGCCGTCGCCCTGATCCTCGGCTGGGGCCCGGTCGGAGCGATGGTGATGGGCGGGGTCACCTACATCTCGTCGTCCGGGATCATCGCGAAGGTCCTCGCGGATCTCGGCAGGCTCGGTAACCGCGAGACCCCGGTCGTGCTGTCCATCCTCGTGTTCGAGGACCTCGTGATGGCGCTCTACCTGCCGATCCTCACCGCGCTGCTGGTCGGGGTGTCGCTGTGGGGCGGGATCTCGGCGGTCGCCATCTCGGTCGCGGTGATCTCCGTGGTCCTGGTCGTCGCGCTCAAGTGGGGCCGCTTCGTCTCCGCGCTCGTGGACTCCCCGGACCGCGAGGTGTTCCTGCTCAAGATTCTCGGCCTCGCACTGCTGGTCGCGGGGATCGCGTCGGCGCTGCAGGTGTCCGCGGCCGTCGGGGCGTTCCTGCTGGGCATCGCGATCTCGGGCTCCACGGCGCACAACGCCACCAAGCTCCTCGAACCCCTGCGCGACCTCTTCGCCGCGGTCTTCTTCGTCGTGTTCGGCCTCAGCACCGACCCCGCCGCGATCCCGCCCGTCATCGGCTGGGCCATCGTCCTCGCCGTCGCGACCACGGCCACCAAGCTCGCGACGGGCTGGTGGGCGGCGCAGATGCAGGGCATCGGCAAGCTCGGGCGGGCCCGGGCCGGGGCCGCGCTCGTCGCGCGCGGCGAGTTCTCGATCGTGATCGCCGGGCTCGCCGTCGCCTACGCCGCGGTGCCGAACGACCTGGCGGCGCTGTCCACCGCGTACGTGCTGCTCATGGCGGTGTTCGGGCCGATCGCGGCGCGTGTCGTCGAGCCGGTGGCGCGGTGGCGGCCGTTCCCGCGGCGGGAGAGCGCCCCCTCGGCGGGTTAGCTCCACGGCCCGCGCGAGAGTGGCCCGGACGTCGGGGTCAGACGTCCGCGGACCCGCCGTCCCAGGTCAGCCGGAGCACGTCCGATGCCGCCGCGACCCGCAGGCCCAGCGTCTCGACGAGCACCGCGCCGTCCGCGGCCGGGGACACCTGCACGTACTTCTCCTCGACGAGCCGGAAGAGCTCGACGGCGCGCGGCTGCGGGTGCAGCACCAGCACCTCGCCCACCCCGAGGGCGGCGTAGAACTCCAGCTTGCGGTACGTCTCGTCGCCCTCCGAGCGGACCTCGACGACGAGTTCGGCGCCTTCGGCGCCGCGGTCGGAGAAGTTCTCGGGTCGGCAGTAGAGCTGGTCGGGGACGCGCCAGTCGTTCGCGGCGCGGTAGAGCCCGGCCTCCATCAGGGGACGCAGCCCACGCCGCTTGGAGAGCGGACCGGCGATGAGTCATCCCCGGTCGGCCAGGGCCGCGGCGTAGAGCTCCCGCTTGGCCACCCCGGCGGCCTCCGCCACGGCCGCGACGGCGTCCTTGAACCGCTCGCCCGCGGCCACCCGCTCGTGGACGGCTCCCACCAGTGACTCCGCCGACGGCGCCGCAGCGGGCCCCGCACCCTCCAGCACCACCGTCACCTCGCCGCGCACCCCGCCGCGCGCCCAGTCCGCCAGCTCCGCGAGCGTGCCGCGGACGACCTCCTCGTAGCGCTTCGTCAGCTCCCGGCACACCGCCGCCCGCCGCTGCCCACCCAGGACGGCGACGGCGTCGTCGAGCGTGTGGGCGAGCCGGTGCGGGGACTCGAAGAACACCACGGCCCGCGGCTGCGTCACGAGCTCCGAGAGCCAGCGCCGCCGCTCCCCCGCCCGCCGCGGCGCGAACCCGTCGAAGCAGAAGCGCTCCGCGGGCAGCCCCGCGAGCACGAGCGCCGTCGTCACCGCGGACGGCCCCGGCAGGCACGTCACCGGCAGCCCCTCGGCGACCGCGGCGGCGACGATCCGGTAGCCCGGATCGGACACCGCCGGCATCCCGGCGTCCGTCACCACCAGCACCGTCCGCCCCGCCCGGACCTCGTCGAGCAGGCCGGGCAGCCGCGCGGCCTCCACCGCGTCGTAGTGGCTGACCACCCGTCCCCGCACCGGCGCGTCCAGCGCGGCGGCGAGCGCGCGCAGCCGCCGCGTGTCCTCGGCGGCGACGACGTCCGCGGTCGCCAGCGCCTCGACCAGGCGCGCGGAGGCGTCCCCCGCGTTGCCCAGGGGGGTCGCGGCGATCAGCAGCCGCCCGGTGTCGCCGCCGACGTCGTCCATGACCGGTGAGCCTACGATCGGGCTCCGTGGGGGACGGCACGGCGAGCGGGGCGGTGGACGTACGTCCGCGGGTCGCCAGCAGGCCCGCCGACGAGGAGCCGCCCGCGCACGTGCGCCCGCTGGGCCTGCCCCCGCCGCTGGACACCCCCGGCCGGGCCGCCGCCCTGCCGCCGCGCCCGGAGGACCGCCTGCGCGGCTGGGTGGTCGCCGTCCTGCTCGCCCTCGCCGGCGGTGTGGTGCGGTTCGCGAACCTGGGCTTCCCGACGGACGCCGGCACGCCCGTCTTCGACGAGAAGCACTATGTCCCGCAGGCCTGGCAGATGCTGCGCAACGGCGGGGTGGAGGACAACCCCGGCTACGCGCTGGTCGTCCATCCGCCGCTCGGCAAGCAGCTCATCGCGCTGGGCGAGCTCGTGTTCGGCTACGACGGCTTCGGGTGGCGGGCCGCCTCGGCCCTGGCGGGGACGCTCTGCATCCTGCTGATCGTCCGGATCGCCCGGCGCCTCACCGGCTCGACGCTGCTCGCCGGGATCGCGGGCGTCCTGCTGATCGTGGACGGGCTCTCCCACGTCCAGTCGCGGATGGGGATGCTGGACTCGTTCGCGGCGCTGTTCGTGCTGGCCGCGTTCGCCACGCTGCTGTGCGACCGCGACGACGTCCGGGCGCGGATGGCGCTGGTGGTGGCGGAGGGCCGCGTCGACGAGAGCCCGTACGGGCCGCGGCTCGGCGTGCGCTGGTGGCGGTTCGCGACCGGCGTGCTCCTGGGGTCGAGCTGCGCGGTGAAGTGGTCCGGGGCGTACTGGGTGATCGCGTTCGGGGTGCTGACGATCGCCTGGGACATCACGGCCCGACGATCGGCGGGGGTGCAACGGCCGTTCGCCGGCACGGCGGTGCGCGACCTCGGCCCGGCCGTGTGGGCGCTCGGCGTGGCACCGGTGCTCGTCTACCTCGCGTCGTGGTGGGCGTGGTTCGGCAGCGAGACGGCCATCGAGCGGCACGTCGCGGGCGACGCGTTCCTGTCGCTCCTGCACTACACGCGCGAGGTGCTCGCCTTCCACGAGGGCCTCACGACGCAGGCGAGCGGCCAGCACGAGTGGGAGTCCAAGCCGTGGACGTGGCCGATGGCGTTGCGGCCGATGCTCTACTACTACGCGTCCGGGCCGGACGTCACGGGCTGCGGGGCGCCGGAGTGCGTGAGTGCCGTGATGCTGGTGGGGCCGCCGGCGCTGTGGTGGCCCGCGCTCCCGGTGCTGGCCTTCGGCCTCTGGCGGGCCGTGACGCGCCGGGACTGGCGCTGGGCGGCCGTCCTCACCGGCTACGCGGCGGGGGTGCTGCCGTGGCTCGCGAACGTGGACCGGCAGATGTACCTGTTCTACATGACCCCCGTGGCACCGTTCCTGGTGCTCGCGATCGTGCTCACGATGGGCGCGATCCTGGGCCGCGGCGAGCGCGGACGGATGCAGCCGCCGTCCGAGCGGCGGCGGACGGGCCTCCTGGTGGTGGCGCTGTGGGTGGGTATCGCGGTGGCGAACTTCGCCTGGCTGTGGCCGATCCTCACCGGGGTGCCGATCACCCACGAGGCGTGGGACGCGCAGCTCTGGCTGCCGTCCTGGCGACCCTGATCCTCCCGGCGACGGCTCAGCTGCCGGCGAGCAGGGCGCTCGCGGTGAGCGCGAGGCCCGTCCCTGCGAGCTGCATCGGGGTGAGCCGCTCGCGCAGCACGGTGCGCGCCAGCAGCACCACGACGACCGGGTAGAGAGACACGAGCACGGCGGAGATCCCCAGGTCGCCGATCCGGGTCGCGACGAGGAAGAGCACGTTGGCGACGGTGTCCGCGATCCCGCTCACGACGGCGAGGCGGGTCCCGCCGCCGATCCCGCCCGGCCTGCGCGCGGCGACGACGGCCGCGAGCACCGCCACTGACGCGACCCGCCCGGCGGCGAGCGGCCACAGGCCGGAGTCGGCCGGCGCGGCGTCCATCGCGACGAAGAACAGGCCGAACCCGAGCCCGGCCGCGAGCCCGAGCGCGATGCCCGAGGTGGCGGCCGCGTCGGCGCGAGACCCGGCGGTGGCGCAGCAGATCGCGGTGAGCGCGATCGCGATGGCGACGGCGGCGAGCGCCCCGGGCCGTTCCCCGCGCAGCAGGCCGACGGCCAGCGGCAGGCCCGCCCCGACGACGGCCGACAGCGGCGCCACGACCCCCATCGGCCCGACGGCGAGGCCGCGGAAGTACAGCAGCACGCCCGTGGCTCCGGCGAGGCCGCCGACCACGCCGAAGCCCGCAGCGGCGAGCGACGGTGCGCCGGGCAGCAGCACCAGGGCGGGCAGCAGGAGCGCGAGGCCCGCGACCTGGGACACGAACGTGACGGTGAGGACGGGAGCGCGGCGGGCAGCGAGCCCGCCGGTGAAGTCACCCACGCCGTAGAAGACCGCGGACGGCAGCGCTGCCGGGACGGACATCGAACACCCTCGCAGTACAACGAAATAGACTCAACAGGACAGCAGGAAGTACCGTACGTCGTCGCCCGCGGCAGTACAACAGACTATCCGGCGTAGTACGTCACAATGGCCGCATACTGATCTCATGCAGTCCTCCGACGAGGTCGCCGCCGCCGTCGGCCGCAACGTGCGCGCCCTGCGCCAGCAGCGCGGCATGACCATCGACACCCTGGCGGCCGCCGCGGGGGTCTCCCGCGGCACCGTCATCCAGATCGAGACCGCCCGCGGCAACCCCAGCATCGCCACGCTCTGCAACCTCGCCGCGGCGCTGCGGGTCGGCGTGGGCTCGCTCGTCGAGGGCGACAACGGCCCCCGCGTCGTCGTGCGCCGCGGCCACGAGGCCGCCGAGCTGTGGCGCAGCGCAGCCGGGAGCAGCGCCGTCTTCCGCATCGGCACGGACCCGCCCGACGTCGTCGAGCTCTGGGACTGGACCCTCCAGCCCGGCGACGACTTCGACGGCGAGGCCCATCCCACCGGCACCGTCGAGGTGCTGTCCGTGACCTCCGGACACCTGGACCTGCAGGTCGGAAGCACCGGCCACCGCCTCGACGCCGGCGACACGGTGATGTTCGAAGCCCACTCCCCGCACCGGTACGCGAGCGCGGGTGACGAGGCCGTCCGGTTCGTCATGGTGGTCCTGCAACCGGGCGACGCCGGGTTGGTGCCGCCGACCAGCATCGCTCCCGCCGACCACGGTGCTCACTCGAACGAGTGAGGAACGACCCGATCCGGCCATCCCCGAACCCTTGCCGAGGGGCGCCCCTTCGGCGACGATGGCCGAGAAGTGATCACTCAGGGCGACGACCGCCCGCCGGCTGGGAGGAGGTCCGGTGCGCCGACTGCGCCTCCGCCGGGCAGGGGAGCAACCCCCGCACACCGCGCATCCCACCCCCCGGCCCGTTCCGGTCGTCACCGTGCCCCTCGTGTGCGCGCTGACCTCCATCACGCACGAGATCGCGGACACCGAGTTCACCCGCGCCGTCACCGGCCGCTACCGCGCGGTCTGCGGCGCCGTCGTCGCCGCCTCGCCGATGTGCGTGCCCGAGGGCAGGCGCTGCGAGGCCTGCGCCGACCTGCGCGCGCAGGCCGAGGCCCGGCACGGCAGGCGCCGGGCGATGCGCCGCCCCGCCTGAGCCGTCAGGCGTACCCTGCCGGTCAGCGTGTGGTCGGCCGTGACCGGAGCCGGCAGGCGCGCGTTCATGGTGACCGTTCCCTGAAGGGCACGGTCCGGGAGGCGATCGACGTGCCGCAAGCTACGGCTCCGGGTCCGACGGACGGGCGGCCCGCGCGCCGGCCCCGCCGGGACGCTGCGCGCAACCACGAGCTGCTGTTGCACGCGGCCATGTCGGCGTTCCGCGACGAGGGCTTCGACGTCGCGCTGGACGCGATCGCCCGCCGCGCCGGGGTCGGCAACGCGACGCTGTACCGGCACTTCGCCACGCGGGAGGAACTCTACGACGCGGTGTTCGCCGACCTGCGCGACCGCGCCGGTGCGGTGCTCGCCCGCTACCAGGCGGTCGACGACGCCCGCGAGGCGCTCGCCGGGTTCGTCGCGGAGCTCTTCACCGTGGGCCCGGCCGGGTTCGAGCTGGGCTGCCTTGCGGACCGGACCTGCGACGCGACCCCGGCACTCGAGGCGATGATCACGGAGATCCGGGCGACGCTGCAGCGCCTGCTCGTCCAGGCCCAGCGCGAGGGCACGGTCCGCCAGGACGTGGATGTGGAGGACCTCGGCCTGCTGCTGGCCTCGGCCCGGTCCGTGATGGCGGTCGCCGGGGAGGCGGCACCCGGCGTGTGGCGGCGGCACCTGATGCTGCTGCTGGACGCGCTGCGCCCGGCCGACCCCAGCCCACTGCCGGACGCGGGGGTGGGCGAGCCCGAGCGCGAGCACATCGGCCGCGTCCTGCACGACATGGGCTGATCCGCCCGACCGCCGCCGGCGGCGGCGCCACCGCGTATCCTGCCGAAAACGGAGGACCACTCCCCGTTTTCATGGACACGGAGCGCCGCCATGACGCAGCAGGTCGACGCCGTCGGCACGGTCGACGCGGTGGACGCGGTGAACGCAGCCGACACCGGCGACACCGGCGACACCGGCGACACCGGCGACACCGCCGCCCCGACCCGGACCACCCCGGACGGCGCCCCGACCGCGCCCGGCGCGACGGCACCGCGGGAGAACTGGCTGCTGCCGCTGTCCGTGCTGATCGTCGGCATGTTCATGTCCGTGCTGGACATCAGCATCGTCAACGTCGCGATGCCGGTGGTGCAGACCGACCTCGGCATCACCGCCAGCAGCGGCCAGTGGGTGAGCACCGCGTACAGCCTCACCGAGGGCGTCATGGTGCCGATCAGCGCCTGGCTGGGCTACCGGTACGGCTCCAAGCGCGTCTACGTCCTCTGCATGCTCGCCTTCGCTGCCACCTCGATGCTCTGCGGCCTCGCCGGGGGGATCGGTTCGCTCGTCGGCTTCCGCATCCTGCAGGGCATCCCCGCGGGCATCATCCCCGTCACCTGCCTGGTGATGCTGCGCGCCCTCGTCCCCCGCGAGCGGCTCGGTGCCGCGATGGGCCTCTACGGCCTCGGGGTCGTCGTCGCGCCCGCACTCGGGCCGACGCTGGGCGGCTACCTGTCCGAGTACGCCAACTGGCGCTTCATCTTCTTCGTCAACGTCCCGATCGGGATCCTCGGCGCGATCGCGGCGATGATCGTGCTCAAGGAAATCCCCGGCCGCCGCGACCGGCCCCTGGACGTGCTCGGGTTCGTCGCCATCGCCGGGGGCCTGTTCGCGCTGCTCCTGGCCCTGGAGGAGGGTTCGGACTGGGGCTGGACGAGCTACCCCGTCCTGGCCCTGTTCGCCGTCGCGTCCAACCTCCTGCTGCTGTTCGTGATCATCGAGCGGCAGGTGGAGCACCCGCTGATCGACCTGCGCATCTTCCGCGTGCGCGAGTACGTCGTGTCGCTCGCGCTCGTGTCGACGTTCTCGGTGGGGCTCTTCGCCGTGAGCTTCTACATCCCGCAGTTCCTCCAGGGGCCCGCCCGCAACCTCGGCCCCATCGAGACCGGGCTCGCGCTGGTGCCCCAGGCGCTCACCCTCGCCGTCCTCATGCCCGTCGCGGGCCTGCTCTACGACCGCATCGGTGCCCGGTGGCTCGCCGTCGCCGGGCTCGCCCTGGCCGGCATCGGGATGCTCATGCTCGCGGACATCACCCCCGACATGCCGCTGGCCGACCTCGTCTGGGCGCTGGTGGTCCTCGGCGCGGGCCTCGGGCTGGGCATGATGCCGATCATGACGGGCGGGCTCGCCGCCGTCCCGGACGAGCAGTCGGACTCGGCGGGCGCGTTCAACACCCTCACCCAGCGGGTCAGCGCGGCGTTCGGGCTCGGCATGCTCACCGCGATGCTCGGCACGGACCGCGCGCAGTACATGGCCGACCGCTCCGCGCTCCTCGGCGAGTACGCCGCCACCGATCCGCAGGTCGTCGGGATGGCACAGGAGGGCCCGGCCGGGCTGCTCGGGCTCTGGCAGCAGACGGTCACGGCGGCGCTCACCGACGCCTACTCCAGCGCGTTCATGATCACCGGCTGGGTGTGCCTCGGCGGTGTCGTGATCGCGCTGCTGCTGCCCTCCGGCAAGCCCGCGACCGGGGCGATGGCGGCGGCCCACTGAGCATGCGCACCCGCCGCCCGTTCACCCGGTTCACGAAGATCGGCCTGGCCGTCGTCGCGCTCCTCGTCGTGCTGGAGACGGCGGGCTTCGCCACGCACTACCTGCTCGTCACCGCCCGCTACGTCACCACCGACAACGCCCAGATCGACGGGACGGCCGTCGACATCGTCGCGCCCGCGAGCGGCACCGTCACGCGGTGGCGGATCGGCGTCGGCTCGACGCTGCGCGAGCGCGAGGTGGTCGGCCGGATCCGGGTCGGCACGCAGGCCTCCGGCCCGCAGCTCACGATCAAGTCTCCGGGACGGGGCACCGTCGTGCGCAGCTCCGTGACCGACGGCCAGTGGGTCACGCAGGGCACGCGGCTGGCCACCGCGTACGAGTTCGGCGACATCTACGTCACCGCGCGCGTGCCCGCAGGCGAGATCGGCGACGTCCGTCCCGGCGCGCGCGTCGACATGGCCGTGGACGCCTACCCCGGCGTCACGCTCACGGGGCTCGTCACGGCGATCCCGCTCGCGACCGCGGACCGGTTCACCGCCTACCCCGCGCTCGACTCCGATCCCACCAACCCGCAGCCCGCCGACCGCTGGATCCCGGTGCGGGTGGCGTTCACCGACACCGCGGGCGTGGAGATCCGGCCGGGGCTGAGCGTCACCGCCCGGATCCACCGCCCGGCGGCGGGCCGCTGACCGACCCGCTCGGTGAGCCGGACATCGTGGCGGGCAGGGTGATCTCGACCTCGGTACCCGTTCCCGCCCCGGTGCGGATCGCGATCGTCCCGCCGGCGTCCTCGACAGCGCGGCGCACCAGCAGCAGCCCGATGTGGCCCGGCCGGGCGGGCGCGGCCGGGTCGAACCCGCCGCCGTCGTCGGCGACCACGGCATGCACCAACCCGTCCCGCACGTGGATGCGCACCCGCACGTGCGAGGCACCGCTGTGGGTGACCGCGTTGCGCAGCACCTCGCCGGTGACCCGGTGCAGCAGCGTAACGGCGCCGTCGCCGATCTCCGGGCCGTCCGCGATCTCCAGGTCGATGCGTGGGCCGCCCTGCATGCCCGCCACCAGCCGCCCGAGTGCCTCGGCCGGACCGGCGCATGACGAGGTCAGCCCCGAGAGCAACGAGCGGAGCTGGCGGATGTCGTCGCGGATGCGGGCGCGGGCGTCGGCGACGAGTGTCGCGGACCGTGGCGGCCCGACCGTCGCCGCGGCGTCGAGGAGCAGTCCCGCGCTCGCGAGGCCCGGGATGACGCCGTCGTGCAGCTCGTGGGCGAGCTCGCGGCGGGCGAGCTCGGCCGCGGCGAGCCCGTAGTGCAGCGCGTCCTCGCGCTCGCGGCGGTCGCGGTCGATGCGCCTGCCGAGGGCCACCGCGAGCGGCAGCATCGCCGTCGCCAGCAGCGCCACCCCGAGCAGCGCGAGCGGCAGCAGCACGACCATGGCGTAGCGGACCGTCCCGTCGACGTCGACGGGCACGTAGACCTCCAGGCGCGCGGGGTTGCCCACGGCGTCCCGGAAGCCGATGAAGACCTCCCGCAGGCCGTCGGCGCGGTCGGACTCGTAGCGGTGCTCGGCGTCGTCCCGGACGCCGAAGACGACGACCTCACCCGCGTCGAGGCGGCGGGCGAGCCCCGGGTCGAAGGGCCGCGACGTGGCCTCGTAGCGCTGCTCGTCGGAGAACGCGACCCAGGCCGCTTCGCCGCGGATCGCCCACACCTTGATCCGGTAGATCATCCCGGAGTCCAGGAACGGCGCGAGATCGGCCAGCAGAGCCGGACGGTCGACGCGCGCGGGATCGGTGAAATCCCGTCCGGCGAGCGACACGAGCACCGCCGCCGCCACCTGCGTCGACACCCGCTGCGCCGTGCGCTCCCCCTCGGCCTCCCCGATCCGCCACACGCCGACCGTCACCAGGGCGCTGAGCAGCGCCGCGGCGAGCACGGACGCCGTCGCGAGGCGCAGCAGCGTGGCACGGACCACCGCTACAGCCCCGTCCCGACGGCGACGATCCCGAGCCGGTCCGCGCGGACGACCGCGTCCAGCTGGCTGTGTGCGCCGAGCTTCGCGAGCACCGCCCGGATGTGGTCGCGGGTGGTGTGCAGCGAGATGCCGAGGTCGGCGGCGATGCGGCTGGCGTCGCGACCGCGGGCGAGCCGCGACAGCACGTCCAGCTCGCGGGCGGTGAGGTGCACCGGCGCGACCGGCTCCCGCGACGGGACGGGGACGCCGGTGAGCGCGGCTCGCACCGCGTCGAGGATCTCCGACAGCGAGGCGTCCTTGCCGAGGAAGCCCGCTGCCCCCGCCGCCGCGGCCCGCCGGGCGAGATCGACCCGGACGTGCGCGGTGAGGACGATCATCGGGACGTGCGGCGCGTACTGCTCGACCAGCGCCAGGCCGCTGCCGTCGGGCAGGTCCAGGTCGACGAGCGCGACGTCGGCGGCCGCGCCCAGCAGCTCCCCGGCCTGCGCCACCGTGTGGGCGATCCCGCCGCACCGCAGATCCGGCTGGGTGGCCAGCGCGAGGGCGAGGGCGTCGGCGAAGACGCGGTGGTCGTCGACCAGGACGACCGACGGGCGCGCCGCAGGCGGCATGTCCACCCCTCAATCTTCGGGAGATCGGATCGGTTCCCGTGAAGGTTAGCCTCCCCTGAGGCGCTGTACCGCCGATCCGCCCACGCTCCCGACCGACCAGAGGCCTCCGCATGCGCACACCCCGCCCCCTCGCGTTGACCGGCGTCGTCGCCGGGCTCGCCGCCCTCGCCCTCACCGCCTGTGGCGGAGCGGAGCAACCGGCCCCTGCCGACGCGCCCGCCGCGAGCGGCACCGGGACCGTGGTGCTGTACTCCGGCCGCGACGAGAACCTCGTCGGCCCGCTGATCGAGCAGTTCACGGCCGCATCGGGGATCAGGGTCGAGACCCGGTACGGCTCCACCACCGAGATGGCCGCCCAGCTCCTGGAGGAGGGCGACCGGACCCCGGCGCAGGTCTTCCTCTCCCAGGACGCCGGCGCGCTCGGGGCACTGTCGGCCCAGGGACGGCTGGCGACGCTCCCCGACGCGATCACCGGTGCGGTGGACCGGGACTTCAGCTCGACGGACGGCTCCTGGGTCGGGCTCACGGGGCGGGCCCGCGTGGTCGCCTACGACAGCCGGGAGGTGCAGGCCGCGGACGTGCCCGGGACGCTGCAGGAGCTGCTGGACCCGCGCTGGCGCGGCCAGATCGCGATCGCCCCGACCAACGCGAGCTTCCAGGCGTTCGTCACCGCGGTGCGTGTGAGCGAGGGCGAGGAGGCCGCGAAGGCCTGGTTGCAGGGCCTGATCGCCAACCAGCCGCAGATCATGCAGAGCAACGGCGCCATCCTGGAGGCCGTCAACACCGGTGCCGTCGACCTCGGGCTCATCAACCACTACTACTGGGCCGGCTCGGAGACCGACCCGAAGGCGCTGCGCGCCCAGATCGCGTTCGGCGACCCGGGCACGCCGCTGGCGCTGGTCAACGTGACGGGGGCGGCGATCCTCTCCGGCGCGGCCGGATCCGCCGACGCCCGCGCGCTCGTCGCCTTCCTCGCCGGGCCGCAGGCGCAGGCCTACTTCGCCGCGGAGACGGCCGAGTACCCGCTGGCAGGCGACGTGGCCGGGCCGACCGGCGTACCCCCGCTGAACGAGCTGGACGGCCCGGATCTCGACCTGTCCGACCTCGCCTCGCTGGAGCAGACCGTCACGCTGCTCACCGACGTGGGGCTGATCTGAGCTGGACGCCTCCGGATCGCTGACGCTCCCGTCGGCCGCCCGAGGCGGGGAAGGCCGCCGTCATCGCGCATCCCGCAGTGACGGTGGCTCTGTCTGCGCCCCCGGGCGCAGGCGGCGCCGCGCACACCCCTCGCCGCTTCGCGCCCCGGTCACGCTGGGCCTCGCGGCCGTCGCGGCACTCGCCGCCGCGCTTCCGCTGGCCTACCTCGCCGTGCGGGTCGCGAGGTCGCCCGAGCGCCTCGTCGCCGTGCTCGGCCGCGAGCGCACCTGGACCCTCGCGGCCAGCTCGCTCGTCCTGGTGCTCACCGTCGCCGCGGGCTGCCTGCTCCTCGGGATCGTGACGGGCTGGCTGCTCGCCCGCGTCCGGCTGCCGCTGGCGCCGCTGTGGTGGGTGCTCGCCGCGCTGCCCCTTGCCGTGCCGTCCTACCTGCTCGCCTTCGCCGTCGTCTCGACGTGGCCGGGCACCCGCGGGCTCGCGCCCCTGGCCGTGGTGATGGTGCTGGCCTGCACCCCGTACGTCACGCTGCCGGTCGCCGCCGCCTTCCGCACCGCCGACACGGGCCTGGAGGACGTGGCCCTCACGCTCGGGAGCGGCCCCGTCGCCACGTTCGTCACGGTGACGCTGCCGCAGGTGCTGCCCGCCGCGCTCGCCGGGACGCTGCTCGTCGCGCTCTACACACTCTCGGACTTCGGCGCCGTCGCGCTGCTGCAGTACGACGCCTTCACCTGGGCCATCCGGGCCGCGTACGAGGGCACGTTCGACCGGGCGACCGCCGCCGTGCTCGCCCTCGTGCTCGTGGTGCTGACGCTGGCGCTGGTCGCCGCCGAGCGGATGGCGCGGCGGCGCTGGGTGCGCGGACGCGCGGACGTCACGACGCGCCGGCTCCCGCCGGTGCAGCTCGGCGCAGCCGGCACCGCCGTCGCCGTGGCCGGGCTCGCGGCCGTGGCGGGCGCGAGCCTGCTGTTCCCGGTCGGCGTGCTGCTCGCCCGCCTCGTCGAGGGCACCCGGTACGGCGTCGACGTCGCCGGCCTGCTGCACGCGGCCGTCGCGACCCTCGCCCTCGCCGCGGGCGGGGCCGTGCTCGCCGTCGCGCTGGCCGTCCCGGTCGCGGTGCTCGCCGCGCGGTACCGGGGCGCGCTCGTCGGCACCGTCGAGTCGGCGGCCTACCTCGGCCACGGGCTGCCCGGGATCGTCGTCGGGCTCTCGCTGGTGTTCTTCTCGCTGAACGCGGTGCCGGCGCTCTACCAGACCGCGTTCATGCTGGTCGTCGCGTACGCGGTGCTGTTCCTGCCCAAGGCGATCGGCTCGGCCCGCTCGGCCGTGGCGCGGGTGCCACCCGCCGTCGAGGAGGTGTCGCGCACCCTCGGCCGGGGCGGCGCCGCCACCTGGCTCACCGTCACGCTGCCCCTTGCCCGGCCCGGGATCGCTGCGGCCGGACTTCTCGTCATGGTGACAGCGATAAAGGAGCTGCCCGCGACGCTCATGCTGCGCCCGATCGGGGTCGACACGCTCGCCACCGAGCTGTGGCAGCGCACCTCCGCCGGGGCTTACGGCGCCGCCGCACCCGCGGCGCTGCTGCTGGTCCTGCTCGCCTGCGTCCCCGCCGCGCTGCTGGCCCGCCCGGGGGCGTCGCGGTGAGGCTGGAGCTGCGCGACATCGTCGCGGACTACGGCGGCGCGCCGGTCCTGCACGGTGTCGATCTCGACGTCCCCGCGGGCGCGCTGCTCTCGGTGCTCGGCGCCAGCGGCAGCGGCAAGACCACCCTGCTGCGCACGGTCGCCGGGCTGCACCGGCCCCGCGCCGGCAGCGTCGTCCTCGGCGGGCGCGACCTGCGCGGTGTCGCGCCGGGGCGGCGCGGCATCGGCCTCGTCCCGCAGGAAGGAGCCCTGTTCGGCCACCTCGACGTCGCGGGCAACGTGGCGTTCGGGCTGCGCGGGGGCTCCCGCGCCGACCGCCGCGAGCGGGTCGCGGAGCTGCTCGCGCTCGTCGATCTCGCGGGGGCGCAGCGCCGGATGCCCCACGAGCTGTCCGGCGGGCAGCGCCAGCGGGTCGCGGTGGCCCGCGCGCTCGCCCCACGCCCGCGTG
Source organism: Pseudonocardia sp. (assembly GCF_050246655.1). GTDB lineage: Bacteria > Actinomycetota > Actinomycetes > Mycobacteriales > Pseudonocardiaceae > Pseudonocardia. Next base: position 16,860 of record NZ_JBFWVQ010000011.1, on the reverse strand, counting down.
TCGTCCTGCTCGACGAGCCGTTCGCGAGCCTGGACGCGGCGTTGCGCGCTGACGTGCGTTCCCAGGTCGTCGACGTGCTGCGCGAGGCCGGGGCCACGGCCGTGCTCATCACCCACGACCAGCGCGAGGCGCTGTCGGTGAGCGACCGCGTCGCCGTCCTGCGCGGCGGCCGGATCGCGCAGGTCGGCGATCCGCGCGAGCTCTACGCGCGTCCGGCGACCCCGTGGCTCGCCTCGTTCCTCGGGGAGGCGAACCTCGTTCCCGGACGCGGTGACGGCCGCACCGTCCGCACGGCCCTCGGCGTGCTGCCCTGCCCCGGCGGGAGCCCGGCGGGCGAGGTCGTCGCCGTCGTCCGCCCCGAGCAGGTGCGCCTCGTCGCCCCGGGGACGCCCGGGACCTCGACCGTCACGGTCCGGACGGTCGAGTTCACCGGCTCGGCACAGCGCGTGCAGGTCGATGGCCCGGACGGGCCGCCCGTCGCGGCCGTCGCCGCCGCGGCGCCGCACTGGCGCCGGGGCGACCGGGCCGGGCTCGCCGTCGACGGTGAGGTGCACGTCCTGCGCGCCCGCTGAGTAATGCTAGCCTCAGCTAACTTCACGGCTGGGGGATTGATGCAACCGCACTGCACGGGTCTCTCCACCGGGAGCAGGCGGGGGTTCCGGGGTCGCGGCACCCGGGCGGGTGCGGCGATCACCGCGTTGCTGGCCGCCGTCGCGGTCCTGGCCGGCTGCGGTTCCACACCCGCCGCCGACCCCGTCGACAACTCCGTCACCGTCACGCACAAGTTCGGCGAGACCGAGATTCCCAGGAACCCCACGAACGTCGTCACCGTCGGCTGGAACGACCAGGACCTCGTGCTCGCCCTGGATGTGGTTCCGGTCGCGACCCGCGAGTGGTTCGACGGCTACGACGACTTCCCCTGGGTCAAGGAGGCGACCGGCGGAAAAGTCCTCCCCACCCTCGGCGGAGACGGGATCGA
>NZ_JBFWVQ010000011.1:0-15781 GCF_050246655.1 Pseudonocardia sp. | reverse complement strand
TCGTGCTCGCCCTGGATGTGGTTCCGGTCGCGACCCGCGAGTGGTTCGACGGCTACGACGACTTCCCCTGGGTCAAGGAGGCGACCGGCGGAAAAGTCCTCCCCACCCTCGGCGGAGACGGGATCGACTACGAGTCGATCGCCACGGCGAAACCCGACGTCATCTTCGCCGTCTACGAGACGATCGACAGGCCGACGTACGACCGGCTGTCCCAGATCGCACCCACGGTGATCCAGCCCGACGACCACCCGGACGAGGAGACCCCGTGGGACGTCCAGCTGCTGCTCACCGGCAAGGCTGGGCAAGGAGCGTTCGACTCCCACCTGAGTGGCGCGCTGTCCTGCAGCGGACCGGAAGCCCTGCTGTACGCACTGGACCGGTTGGTGCCGCAGCTGGCCAACGCCGTCAACGGGAGGCCGGTCGCCGACCTGTCCCACGCCTGATCGCGAAGGGTCCCACCGACGTGTCCGGGCGCCGTGACCCGGCGGGCGTCCGGCTCATGTGGCGCGGGACCCGGGCCGCTCCTGCAGCACCTCGAGGCGGGCCTGGGCGTCGCGCAGGTCGGCGCGGGTGCTCTCCAGCTCGGTGCGGGCGCTCTCGAGCTCGCTGCGGGTGAGCGCGTGGGCGTCGTCGGACTCCCGGCGGAGGGTGTCACTCGCGACGAGCTCGCCCTCCAGGCCGCTGATCGTGTACGCCGAGGCGAGCGGATGGCCGGCGTCGAGCAGTTCGCGCAGCCGGGCGGCGAGGGCGAGCTGGCGCCGGCTGTACCGCCGGTGCCCGCCGCCCGTGCGGTGCGGGTGCAGGACGCCCGCGCTGTCCAGGCTGCGCAGGAAGCCGGGCTGGACGCCGAGGAGCTCGGCGGCCTGTCCCATGGTGACCGCCGGGTAGTCCTCGTCGTCCAGCCTGCCGAGATCGTTGCTCACGTGCCGAGCCATCCGTTCGTCCTCACTCTCCGAGGTCCGATCATCCGCCTCCCGGTTTCGTGTGTCGCTGCCATGGTCCTCGACCGTCCGGTGCCTGTCGGCGGACCGGCCGGCCGGTATCGGTGAAGTCAGTTCGCGGGTCGGGTCGCGGCCGGCCGTCAGTCGTCGCGCCCGCGGCCGGCGGCGAGCGGTGCGCGGTCGGCCGGGGGTGGCCCGCCCGCGGCCGAGGTGGCCGGAGCAGTGCCGTCCCGTGACGGCGCGACCTGTCGGGTCGGGGCGTCGTGTGCCGCGGCGGTGGTGAAGGGCGTGAAGCCGAAGTGGACGTCGCCTGCCGCGGCGCGGTCCGGGCCGCCGTGCCGGCGAGCGACGTCGGCCCGGACGACACCCGCGGCGTCGACGGCGTCGAGCTGCGCCAGCAGCCGGGCCAGCGCGACCGGAGCGCCGCGCGGCGGCGCGTCGGCCTGGGCGAGGGTGCGGTGCAGCGGCCCGGTGCGCCAGCCGTCGGCGTCGCCGCTCCCGACCGGCGTGCCGGTGGCGACGTCGAACAGCCACCGGGACGGCTTGCCCGCGATCTCCGGGGTCTGGTGCAGCGTCATCTCGGTGACCTGGTCCGCCCGGACCAGGCTGCCGTCGAGGGCCTGCACCCACACGTTCGCCAGGCTCATGTCTCTCCTCCCCGTCGGGCCCGGCCGCGCCCGGCGCGATGTCCGCGCCGGGCGACGTGGCCGGGCTTCCTGCGATGTGCCGGTGCTCGAACCGATTCCCACCTCCCTCGTCGGTCGTCTCCTGTCAACGCCGGGTGCCGGGGGACCCCGCGGTGCACGGAGGGGATCGTGCCCGTGCCGACCATCTGCGGCCGTGCGGATACCCGCGGTTCGTCGCGTGTCGGGTCCGCGGGCGACGCGGCACCGAGTCGGCTCGGTCGTGGACCATGGCGACACGTGGCCGCGGCGGGATCCGCCGTGGCGCGGGCGCACCGAGCGACTCGGCGGTCGGCGACTCGGCGATCAGCTCGGCCACGATCGCGGTGAACGCGACGTCCACCCGTGTGCGTTCGGTCTCCGGGAGCGCCATCTCCACAGGCATGGCCGCACCCGATCAGGCGTCGATCGCTTCCCGGCCAGCGCCCTCGGTGGCGATGGCGATGGTGCGCGGCTTGGCCCTCTCCGCCACTGGGATGCGGAGGGTGAGGACGCCGCGCTCGTAGGCGGCCTGGATGTGATCGGTGTCGAGGGCGTCGCCGAGAAACAGCTGACGGGAGAACACGCCCAGCGGCCGCTCCGCCACCTGCAGCTCGATGTGCTCGTCGCGCGGCGCCGGCCGGCGTTCGGCCCGTACCGTCAGCACGTTGCGCTCCACCGACAGCTCGACCCCCTTCGGGTCGACGCCGGGGAGATCGAACTCGACGACGAACTCGTCACCGTGCCGGTAGGCGTCCATCGCCATGGCTGCGGGGCGCGACCAGGTGCCTCCGGAGGCAGCGGCGAGAGTGTGCTGCGCGAGCCGGTCCAGCTCGCGGAACGGGTCGGTGCGCATCAGCATCGCGAACACTCCTTCCCATCGACGACTTCCTGCGATGCCCTCCACCCTCTCGTCCTGGATCCTCCAACTAGAGGGTGGAATATCTGCAGTATAGACAGCAGATTTATTGGCTTGCAACCCTAAATTTTCTGCAGTCATCGATCCGCTCGGAGGGCTCGTCAGCGCCCCACATGGTGCAGCCGGTACTGCCGAGGGCTCAGCCCGAACCGGTTCGCGAACTCACGGCTGAAGTAGGACGCGCTGGTGAAGCCGTGCCTCGAGGCGATCTGGCCGATCGGTACGCGAGCGGCGTGCGGGGAGCACAGCGCACGTCGGCACGCCGCGAGACGCCGGCTCTTGATCCAGGCCCCGACGGTCAGGCCGTTGCGGGTGAAGAGCCGGTGCAGCGTGCGCGTGGAGATGAAGAACTCCCGGGCGATGCGGTCCGCGTCCAGGTCCGGGTCGGCCAGTTTGCCTTCGATGAAGGTGGTGACCGTGCGTAGCAGGCCCCCGTCGGAGCGCGCCCGATCGTCGTCGCCGCGTGCCTCGGCGGCGGCGATGATCGCCATCTCCGCGATCTCGCCCGCCAGCCGGACCGAGCACGCCGGGGAGAGCGTCGGTGCACCGCGGTCGGAGAGCTGCCGGATCATCGGCGCGAGAAGGGTGCCGACGCACGATCGCCCGGCCACCGTGACCGCCGTCAGCTTCTGCGCGTCGGTATCGGCGAGGGCGACGCTCGGCCGCGGCCAGGTGCACACCCGCAGCTGCCGTGCGCCCTCGAACGCCCAGATGAACGGCCGCGTGGTGTGGTAGAGGGCGAACCCGCCGTCGGTGACCACGCAGGTGCGGCCGTCCTGGTGCAGGTGGCCGGTGCCCTGCTCGACGAGCCCCAGTGCCCACACGTCGTCGACCTCCGCCGCGGCCGTCGAGGGCGGCCGCACGAACCGCTGCGGGGTGGAGGTGACCGTCGAGACCTGCAGGTGGCCGACGTGGTGGGAGAGGACCGTCCCGCGGAGGTCGTCGGCGTCGCGGGGCGTGATGTCGAGCGCGACGAAGCGTTGCCTGATGATGTCCGACCAGCCGTTCAGCGTCACCGGGGATGCGCCGGCCTGACCGCCGCGCGTCGGCCCGGCCCCGCCGGCGGTCCTGCCGCCGCGGGGGGCCGAGCAGCAGCCTCATCCGGCAGGTACCGGTTCCCCCAGCTGCCGGGTCGCCGGTTCCGCGCCGTTCGCGTCCCCTGGCGTATCGGGCACGACGTCCTTGAAGACCGCGAAGCTGGAGGGCTGCTCGGTCAGGTAGGGGAAGTGGAAGCCGCACTTCGGGCACTGCTCGCGCAACGTCGCCTGCTCCTGAGCGAGATCGTAGGCCTTGTCCTGCAGCTCGTTGCAGCACGGACAGATCCGCAGGAGCCGCGTGCCGACGAGCTCGAAGTTGGTGATGATGTCTTCCATGATCGCGCCGTTGGCGGCCCAGGCCTTGGCGTGCTTGTGGTAGGTGTCCATGTGCCAGTCCCGCAGCGCCTGCTTGCTGGTCCAGAAGCTGCACTCGTTGAACCACGTGGGGTCGTCGGGGTGCTCCCACCAGGTCAGGTGCAGGAAGCCGGGCAGCTTCATCAGGTGGTGGCGGGTGTCGGCGAAGACGACCTTGAACTTCTCGTAGGCATCGGGGCTGGAGAACCTGACACGCTGCATGCTCAGGTAGATCGGCATGGGTCGACTCCTGTTCGGTGGGAGCCGGCCTCTCACGCGGGACTCGTGGGTCGCGGCCGGCTGGTTCCCGAAGGTAACGGCAGGATCGGGGTCCACCAGAGCCAATCGTCCGAGGACCAGGGGTGCCACGTGACATCTGCTCGCAACACGCCCGGACGCGGTGGGGCCAATTCGCAACGAGGTGGGGTGCCCGCCTACAAGGAGCTGTACGAGCAGCTGCGCACGAGCATCCTCACCGGCCAGCTCGCCGCCGGGGCGCAGCTGCCGCCCAGCCGCACGCTCGCCACGGAGGCGGGGACGTCGCGCAACACGGTCCTCGCCGCGTTCGAGCAGCTCCGCGCCGAGGGCTACATCACCGGCAGGCAGGGGTCGGGCACGTTCGTCGCGCAGATCCTGCCCGAACAGCTCCTGTCGGCCGAGAAGCCGTCGAGGCGGTCGCGCAGGGGCGGGTCGACGGCGAAGCTGTCGGCCCGCGGGGAACGCCTGGCGATGGTCCGGCGCGTGCCGATCCCGTCGGTGCTCGGGCACGAGCCCCGCGGCACGTCGTTCCTCATCGGTCTGCCGGCGCTCGACGCGTTCCCGTTCGACACCTGGGCGAAGCTGTACGCCGAGCGGTTCCGCAGGTCCGCCCCCCAGCTGATGCGCTACGACGACGTCGCAGGCTACCGCCCGCTGCGCGAGGCGATCGCCTCCTCCATCGGCACGGCCCGCGGCATCCGGTGCACCGCCGACCAGGTCGTCGTCACCACCGGATCGCAGCAGGCGCTCGAGTTCTGCGCGCGTATCCTGCTGGATCCGGGCGACGCAGCCTGGCTGGAGGACCCGGGGTACCTCGGTGCGCGCGCCGCCCTCGTGTCCGCCGGCGCGCGGATCGTGCCGGTTCCCGTCGACCGCGACGGGCTCGACGTCGCGGCGGGCATCGCGCTGGAGCCGCACGCCCGCCTCGCCGCGGTGACCCCGTCACACCAGTTCCCGCTCGGTCACACCATGACGCTGGACCGGCGGCTGGCGCTGATCGCCTGGGCCAAACGGCACGACTCCTGGATCCTCGAGGACGACTACGACGCCGAGTTCCGCTACCGCGGCCGTCCGCAGGCCGCGCTGATGGCCATCGATCCCCACCATCGCGTCGTCTACGCCGGGACCTTCAGCAAGGTGCTGTTCCCCGGGCTGCGACTGGGCTACCTCATCACTCCGCCGGACCTCGTCGACGGGTTCCTCGCCGCCCACCTCAGCACCGACATGCACGCCCACCTCATCGACCAGGCCGTGGTCGCCGACTTCATCGAGCGCGGCCACCTCGTCCGCCACCTGCGCCGCATGCGCGTCCTGCACCAGGAGCGCCAGCACGAGCTGCTCCGGCAGGCCGACCGTCTCGCGGGGACGCTCGACCTGTCGCCTTCGGACGGCGGCCTGCACCTCGTGGGCCGCCTCGCGGAGGGCCGTGACGACCGGGCGGTCGCCAAGCGCGCGCTCCGCCACGGCGTGCACGTCTGGCCGCTGTCCACGCACTACCTCGGGCCCCGCCAGGAGACCGCCCTGCTGATGGGATACGCGGGAACGACCGCCGAGGACATGCGGCAGGGTTTCGCCGTCCTGGAGCGGGTGTTGCGCTGAGCTGCGCTCGTGCGGCCCGGCTGCCGGCCGGACCGGTTCAGGAGCCCGGCGCGGATCCCGGTGGATGCGTGGGGATCCGGCGCGCCGGGATCACCCCGATCAGCGCGATCAACGCGAGGACCGTCAGCGCCGCCTTCAGCCCGTCGAGGCGGGCCTGCGCGTTCACCTCCGTCGCCGCGGCCGCCACGTCCGGCGGGACCCCGGCCTCGGCGAGAGCGGTCTGCAGGTCCGCATCGGAGATGAACGGCGCACCGCCGGCCAGCTGCACGTCGGCCTGCGTCTTGACCTGCTCCGGAATGGCCGGGTTCTCCTGGACGCCGGTCAGGAACGACGCCGTGAGCGCGCTGATGAGGATCGACCCCGCGAGCGCCGTGCCGACGGCCGCCCCCAGGTTGGTCCCGGTGTTCTGCAGCCCGCCCACCTCCGCGCTCAGCTCGTCCGGCACCGCCGAGACGGTCACCGCGCCGAGCTGGGACGCGAGCGCCCCGATGCCGAGGCCGGCGAGCAGCAGCGGCACCGTCACGATCGTCGCATCGGCGGTCACGTCGAACGCGGTCAGCAGCACGACGATGCCGAGGAACATGGCGATCAGGCCGAGCCGCACGATCCGCCGCGGCGATGCGGCGGGGAGGAACCGGGGGATGCCCACCGCGGCGATCAGCAGCGTGATCGACAGCGGCAGGATCCGGATACCGGTCTCCAGCGCTGTCAGGCCCAACGAGACCGACAGGTACAGCGGGATCGTGAAGAACAGCCCGGCCTGGACGAGGAACAGCACGAAGAACATCAGCAGGCCGCCGCTCATCTGGCGGTTGGCGAACAACGACGGCTTCACCAACGGTTCGAGGCCGGCCTCCTCCATCCGCGACGCCCGATCGAAGAACAGCCACATCACCGCGAGCCCGGCGAGGACGAACCAGACCGTGAGGGAGAGGCCCAGCAGGGCCGGGGCCCCGACCCGTGGCGTGACCCATCCCCAGTCCGACGAGCGCAGGACACCGAGGACGGCCAACCCGAGCCCCAGCCCGTTGAGCAGCGCCCCGACCACGTCGAAACCGACGCGCTGCTCGGGCGGCGCGTCCTGGACCCGTCGGGCCAGCAGGAGGATCGCGATCACGAGCACGACCTCGCCCGCGAATACCCACCGCCAGGAGAAGAACGTCGTGGCGAAGCCGCCGATCAGCGGTCCGACGGCCACCGCGATCGCCCCCGCGCCCATCACGAGGCCGTAGGCGCGCGGCCGTCCCTTGGGCGGGTAGTTCCCGGCCACGAGCGCGACGATCGCCGGCAGGATCAGGGCCGCACCGACGCCCTCCAGCACGGACCAACCGATGATCAGGACGGGCAGGTTCGGCGCGAGCGAGGTGGTCAGCGAGCCGATGCCGTAGATGATGCAGCCGATGGAGAACGCGCGCCGCCTCCCGATGATGGAACCGACCTTCCCGCCCGGCACCATCAGCACGGCCATCACGAGCGTGTACAGGGTGATCGCCGCCTGGATGCCGCTCACCGTCGTACCCACGTCCTTGGCCACGGTCGCGATGGCCACGTTCATGACGGAGGTGTCGAGCGTCATCAGGAACTGGCCGGTGGCCAGCGTGAGCAGTACACCGCCTGCGGCCCGACCGACGTCGGCCGTCCGTGATTCTCCGCTCATACGACGCGTCAGCCCTTCCTGCAGGTCCGTTCGCTTGGCGCACCGTGGAGCACCGGAAGGTCGCCGTCGCCATCCGATGTGGGCGATTCCGACCCCGGTCGGCGCGGCCGTCGCAGCCGGACCGGGCCCCGCCGGTACCGGAGCCGATACTCACCACCATCCCTTCCGTCGCGCCCACGTCAGCAGCGCGAGGGACATCGCCGCCATCACGACGAGGAGGATGACGAGCGCGGGAACGTTCGTGGCGTCTCCTCGCCGTCATGACGGCCATGTCGACGATGCTGCTGGTCTGGACCCGCCGCAAAGGCTGGTGGTGACCGACGACCCGCGTCGGCTCGCGACCTTTCAGACGCCCTCGACGGCCTGCAGCCGACCGGATCGAACAGCCTCCACGAACTCCCCGTAGTCCTGCTCGTTCTGGTCGGCATAGCGTTGCGAGAAGTCGGTGATCGCGCGGTCGAATGTGTCGTCATCGCCCAGGTAGGTGGAGATCGCGATCGGATCTCCGGAGCGGGCATGCGCCCGTGCCAGGGTCCATCCGCAGACGCGCGCGTAATAGGTGAGCCCGAACGGTGCCATCTCCTCGACGACAGCCGAACCCTTCATGTCGCGCAACTGCCGCCAGTAGAAGTTGCGGTTCACGTCGCGCCCTCTGGTCCACCCCAGGAAGATGTCGCTGGCCGCCTGCATCATCCGTTGGCCCTGCACGACACGCTCGCCGTGCTGCCGGTACCGGCTCTTCGGAAGGTGATCCTCCAACACCGAGGCGGTTGCCTCCTTGACCTGCAGGAACAGCGGATCCCCCGCGTCACGCCCCTGAAGCAGGGCGATGAAGGCACGGGTACCGACGCTGCCGACCCCCACGACCTTGCGAGCCGTGTCGACGACCCTGAAGCGCTCCAGCAGCTTCCGCCGGTCGTCCTGCAGGGTCCTCCGGTACGCCCGCAGCTGATCGCGGACGGTCTGGCCGACCTCGTCCGCCGACATGTCGTACGTCGCGCCGAGGTCGCGCTCGGGAATGATGATCGGTGGCTGGCTGACGATCCGATACTGACCGTCCACCAACTCGCCGAGTTTGGACAACGCCTGCAGGCTGTCGCGGGTGCGTGCCTTCTCGCGGGTCTTCTCCGCCCTCCGCTCCGCCCGCCGGGCGGCCTTGGCCTCCTTCTCCACCTTGCCCTTCGACTCCGCGCGTCCGCCCTTCTTGGTCTTCGCCTCGTCCTCCATTCCGGTGACCGTCGCCCGGATCCCGCGCATGAGCTCGTCCTCGTCCAGGTGGGCATACCAGATGTCCATCGTTCGCATGCCCGCGAACTCCGCCATGGCCTCCCGGTAGGCCGTCACCGCCGCCATCGTCGCCAGCCGCGTGTCCGCCTTCGAGAACCCGTTGTTGCGGGCGGCGATCGTGAAGCTGGCCACCATGCGTTTCACGTCGAACTCGAACGGGCCCGGCAACGTCTCGTCGAAGTCGTTCAGATCGAACAACAGCCGCCTCTCCGGCGACGCGAACACCCCGAAGTTGGACAGGTGGGCGTCGCCGCACAACTGCACGACGAGCCCCGCGGTCGGGGTACCGTCCAGGTCCGCGGCCATGATCTTGGCCGCCCCCCGGTAGAAGGTGAACGGCGAGACCATCATCCGGCCGTGGCGCACCGGTACGAGATCGGGCTCACGCGTGAGGTTCTGCGCCTCGAGCAGGGCCACCGGATCCGGGCGATCCGTGGCGGGTCGCCAGCCGGAGTGGCTGGAAGCCGGGGTCAGATCCCGGGCCGCCAGCCCCCTGGCGGTCCGCTCGTCGAGACTCGGATGATCGACACGTGTCTGGGGCACCCGACCCACCTCCATTCGGACCTCGACCACCGGAGTCGAGCAACCCGACGGCCACTCCGGGATCGTGGGACATCGGCCGGCACCGCCAACAGCCCGGTGCGGAACGTAAGGCCGGCATCGCCGCGCGGGCCTCACCCGTGCCGGGCGAACAGTCCGACCCCGCGTCGGCGACTCCCGCTCGGCCGATCGGTCCCGAGCTCCCGCCCTCGCGGACGACGCGTCGCCGGCGTCGGCCATCCCGACGATGGCGGCTCAGTGCCGGATGCCGGCCTCGACCAGCAGCGGCAGGATGCGCTCCTGGAACATCGGCAGCTCGGCGTTCGGGTCGATGAGACCCATGATCATGCCGCCCATCCCGGCCTCATGACCCAGCTCATCAGCCGTCACGTGCGACGTTGGCCCAACACTGGATCGCGTTCGGCGGCACCGACAGCACGCGCGAGATGCCCCGGTTCCTGCGCTACATCCCGGAGCGATACGAGCGCACCGACCGACTCGTCAGTGCGATCGAGACGAGCCGCGTCGCGCAAAGGTTCATATGGGGCGACAGCGATCCGATCTCGGGCAGTGCGCAGTCGGAACGGATCCAGCAGCGCTTCGGCCCGAGCGTCGATCTCGTCTCGTTCGCCGACTGCTCGCACTATCCGCACACCGAGCGTCCGGACGACGTCGTACAGGAGATGCTGCGACCTTGGTGACGCGGGCGGACGGCGGTCGTCGCCCCACTCAGCGCCGCGGTCCCCGAGCGGGCCCCACGGAAGATCAAATAGATCGTCAACGACAGGGAAGCCGGATGAGAATGGGTGGAGCTGAGGGGAATCGAACCCCTGACCTACTCGATGCGAACGAGTCGCGCTACCAACTGCGCCACAGCCCCTGATGCCCGGCGGTCTCCCGTCCGGCGGAGACGACCTTAGCAGCCGCTCACTGGCCGACCGCGCGCCGGTACCGCCACGGGGCGCTGCGGTCGAGCGAGGGCAGTTCGGGGTCCAGGTCGTCGACCTGCAGGGGCGCCGTGCCGGACGGCAGCGGCAGCGGCGGGGCCGGGCGGAGCCGGGGAAGGGCGGGGACGTCCTCGGCGGCGTCAGCCCGGTTCGCGTCTCCGCTGGGATCGGGCGCGCGCTCCCCGCCGTCCCCGCCGTCAAGCGCCTTCGGTGCGCCGTCGGCCTGCTCCGGGCCGTCTGCGGCGCCGCCCGCCCGGCCGGGGTGCGCTGCGACACCGATGCCGAGATCGCGTACCCGGGGATCGTCGCGCATTCCCGGGTGGGTGGCGTCGTCGACGTGGTCGATCGCGCGGGCCCCGATCGAGTCCTGTCCGCGAGCCTGGTCGTCGTCGGTCCCGACCTCCGCGTTCCCGCGAGCGCCCGCCATCCGGGCGGCCCGCCGCGCGCGGATGGCCTCCTCCATGCGGACCAGGCGACGCAGGTGCACGAGGTATCCGACGAGCACCAGGTCGACGGCGCCGTGCGCCCACCACAGCGGCGTGCCGAGGAACGCGGCCGCGACGGCCGTCGCGACGACCGCCACCAGCAGCGCGAGCACCATCCGCTGCCGGAACGCGTACTTCGCCCGGGCCGCCCGCGCCGCGGCGGCGGGATCGAACCCGCCACGGCCCGGCCGGTAACGGGCCCCGGGCTCCCGGATGGGACGGCCGTTCGGGTCGCGGTCCCAGCCGGCCCGGGCGACGTCGGCCGGCCCGTCCGATCGCGGGGAACCGGGCTCGTCGGCGTCGTCCGTGGCCGTTCCCGCCGGCTGTGCCGCGACGAGCTCGGTGGCCCCGTCCGCGCGCAGAGCGATCGGCCCGTCCGGCCGCGCGGGCCCCGAGCCCGGATCGGACGTCGCGGCGGGGCTGTCGGCGGTGCCGGTGTCCTCGTCCGCGTCGCCCCCGGCGGTTGCGCTCCCGACGACGGCCGGCTCGCCGGGCTCGATCCCGGCGTCCACGTCGACGGTGACGGTACCGTCCGCGGTGCCGTCCACGGCCGTGGCGGCGGCCTCCGCATCGGGCACGGCGTCCGCGCTCTCGGCACGGTCCCCAACCTCCGCATCGGGCACGGCCTCCGCATCGGGCACGGCGTCCTCGGGCCCCGAGGCACCGTCCACGTACGCGTCCGGACCGTCGCCAGCATCGGATCCGCCGTCGGACCCGGCCGCGGCGGCCCGGGGATCGGGCACCACCACGTCGGCAGCGGTGATCGGTTCGGTGTCGGGCACGGCGTCCACCTCCTCGCCCCGTCGCCGGGCGGGTCCGGCGGCCGTGGGAGGTCGCCGCCGGAGGACCCGCCCGGAGAGCGCGGCCGTGGTCGGACGGGGCACCTCCTGACGGCGCCGGGCGACCGTCGGGACGAGGATGAGCAGCCACAGGACCACCAGTCCCGCGAAGATCAGCGAGCTGGGCACGGCCGCCTCCTCCCCGTACCGCGCGGCTCCCCCGCCGTCCGGACGGAGATCACACCCGTTCGCCCCACGCTAACGAGAGGCGGGCGGCCGATGGTGCAGCGACGCGCCGTGGCGGCAGAACCACGTGCCGGCGTGTCGGGGCGAGCCGTCATGCCCGCTCGGCGTGCCCGGTGTCCACGATCCGCCCGACGAAGCCCGTCGGGGGCTGCTCCTCGGCGGTGAGCGCGTAGACGAGATGGTCGCGCCACGCACCGTCGACGTCGAGGTAGCGGCGGAACAGGCCCTCCTCCCGGAACCCGAGCTTGGCGAGGACACGGCGGCTGGCGGCGTTCTCGGGACGGACGGTCGCCTCGAGGCGGTGCAGGCCGACGTCGCCGAAGCAGTGGTCGACGACGAGCGCCACCGCGGCGGTCGTGATCCCGCCGCCCGCGAGCCGGGCGTCGCACCAGTAGCCGACATACGCCGACAGCAGGGGTTCCCGGATGACGTTGCCGACCATGACGTGCCCGGCGAGCCCCCCGTCGAGGGTGATCGCGAAGGGCAGGGCCTGGCCGCGGCGGGCGGCGGCACGCAGCTGGAACCAGCGCGGCGGCCACTCGCCGGCGGAGTTGCGCAGGGCCCACGAACCCGGGGCGGTCGGCTCCCAGGGCTTCAGGTGGCCCTCGGAGCGGATGCGGATGGACGACCAGGTCGAGCCGTCGCGCAGCCACACCGGCCGCAGCGCGACGAGGCCCGCACGGACCCGCAGCGGCCCGAGCCGCGCCGGCCACCCCGGGTGCCGGCCCGGTCGGTCCGGCACCGTGTACGCCACGGAACGATTCAACGCGGTGCGGGCAGGAACGTGACGGACACCCTCTCGTCGAGCCCCGCCTCGGTGACGTGCTCGGGCAGCACGATCAGAGCGTTCGCCTCCGTGAGTGAGGACAGCAGCTGCCCGCCGGACGTGACGAGCGGCTGGGCGAGGTACTCACCGGTGCTCTGCTCGCGCAGCAGCCGCCCCCACAGGTGACCGCGCCGCCCGGGCACGGACGTGACGGGCGAGAGCAGCTGCGCGGTCATGGTGCGGCGGTGCACGGGCAGGCCGAGCGCGGTGCGCAGCAGCGGCCGGACCAACACCTCGAACAGCAGCAGCGCTGTGGCGGGGTGGTTCGGGAAGAGGAAGGTGGGCACGCCGTCCGGGCCGAGGCGGCCGAAGCCCTGGCAGGAGCCGGGGTGCATGGCGACGCGGGTGGCGTCGAGGCTGCCGAGGCTCGCGAGAGCGGCCTGGATCTCCGCGGCGGTGCGCCCACCCGCTGCCCCGCAGACGACGAGGACGTCGCTGAACGGGAGCCGGTCGGCGATCGCGGCCGCGGCGGCGCGTGGCTCCCCGCCGACGACGGCGGCGCGGGCGGTCTCGGCACCCGCCTCCCGGGCGGCCGCGGAGAGGGCGTGGGCGCTGGCGTCGGCGACCTGGCCCGGCCCGGGAGTGCGCCCCGGTTCGACGAGCTCGTCGCCGACGGACAGCACCGAGACCCGCGGGCGCGGGTACACGAGCACCTTGTCGCGTCCGGCGGCAGCGAGCAGGCCCACCTGCACGGCGTCGATGACCGCATCCCGCCGCACGACGACGTCGCCGGGCTGGACGTCCTCGCCGATGCGGCGCACCCAGCCCGCCGACGGCACGACGCGGTGCACGGCGAGCTTCGCGTTGCCCTCGTCGGTGAACGCCAGCGGGACGACGGCGTCGGCGAGGGTCGGCAGCGGCGCACCAGTGGCGACCTGGACGGCCTGGCCGGGCTGGAGCCGGTGCGGTTGGCGGGACCCCGCGGGAATCTCGCCGACGACCGGCAGCACGGCGGGATCGTCGTCGGTGGCACCGACGAGGTCGACGCTGCGCACGGCGTAGCCGTCGACCGCGGCCTGGTCGAAGCCGGGCAGCGCGCGCGGCGCGACGACCTCCTCGGCACAGCGCAGCCCGCCGGCCTCGGAGATGGCGACCCGGACCGGTGCCGGGCGGACCGCGGCGGCCAGGACCCGCGCGAGCTGCTCGTCGACCGACCGCATCACCGCATCAGCCGCCGTCCATCCGCGCCGCGGGCCGTTCCCGCAGCTCAGGGGCACGGTCGGGGCCCTCGAGCCGCTGACCGGATCCGCGGGAACCCATCCACGCCTGCCACCGGGCAGCGCCCGTCACGCGGATTGCGGGCGCAGATCGGCCGACGACGGGCACCGAGTGCGACGGCGCCTGCCCCGACGCCACCGTGGCCGGGATCCGTGTGCCGAGTCCGGCGGCCGGGACCATCGCGGATCGGAACGGCCGGTCAGCCTGGGCGGACGGGTCGCTCATGGTGGTCGAGCCTATCGGCGCGCTGCGGCGGGCCGATGGCGGCGCGCGCGAATCGCGGTGCCGGCCACGCCCGGCGGACACCAGCCGGGTGACGCTGTGTCACCGCGCGAATCCGATGAGGGACACTTCACTGTGCCACGACATGATCTCCCGCAGAAGGTGGTGGATGGAGGCCCCGGCGTGACGGTGCGCGACGACAAGAAGCAATGGCGGCTGCAGTTGCGGGCCGGGCGGCGAGCCCAGCCCCGGGAACTGCGCGCGGCCCGGGGCTGCGCACTCGTCCGCGCGGTGGTGCGGCTCGCGGACGAGCACGCGGCGGGCCGCCCGGTCTGCGCCTACATGCCCGTCGGCACCGAGCCCGCGTGGGCGGCGGGCCTCGACGCGCTGCGGGCCGCAGGCCACGAGGTCCTCCTCCCGATCGTCCCGGTGCTGCCCGGCCCGCTGGACTGGGCCTGCTACGAGGGGCCGGACTCCCTCGGCCCCGGCCCGATCGGGCTGCGTGAGCCGACCGGCACGCGGCTGGGGGTCGAGGCCGTCGCCCGCGCGCGGCTCGTGCTCGTCCCGGGGCTCGCCGTCGACCGCAGCGGCGTGCGGCTCGGGCAGGGCGCCGGGTACTACGACATGACGCTCTCGCTCGCCGCTCCCGACGCCTTCCTCGTCGTGGTGCTCAACGACGAGGAGCTGGTGGAGTCGCTGCCGGGCGAGCCGCACGACCATCGCGTACACGCCGCGCTGCTCGCCGACGCCGGACTCGTCGCTCTGGGGTAAGCTGGCACTCTCTGTGTGAGAGTGCCAGTTCTGGAGGATCTCGTGCCGACCTACCAGTACGCCTGCAAGGACTGCGGCCACCGCTTCGAGGCCGTGCAGTCCTTCGCCGACGCGTCGTTGACGGAATGCCCGCAGTGCTCGGGCGGCCTGCGCAAGGTGTTCTCGTCGGTCGGGATCGTCTTCAAGGGAAGCGGCTTCTACCGCACCGACTCCCGCTCCGGCTCCACCACTGTCGGGGCGAAGGGCGGGAGCTCGTCCTCCGACGCGGGCTCCTCGGGTTCGTCGGGCGCCTCGTCGGACTCCGGCGGCTCCTCCTCGAACTCCTCGAACTCCTCGTCGGACTCGTCGCCGAGCAGCAGCTCATCGAGCAGCTCGTCGACGGCGAAAGCCACGAGCAGCGCATCCTGAGACGCGGCCGGGCGGGCGCCCCACAAGGGGGCGGCCGCCCCGGTCTGCGGTGGCGATCGGGCTGCTGATCAGGCCACCGCGGGCGGCGGCTCGGCCGCCCCGGTCATGATCGCCACGGCTTCGGACATCGTGTGCGACTGGGGCGTGATCACCGTCGCCCGCCGCCCGAGCCGCTGGATGTGGATCCGGTCGGCGATCTCGAACACGTGCGGCATGTTGTGGCTGATGAGGATCACCGGCAGGCCGCGGTCCCGGACGTCCCGGATGAGCTGCAGCACCCGGTTGCCCTCCTTCACGCCGAGCGCGGCCGTGGGCTCGTCGAGGATCACGACCTTGCTGCCGAACGCCGCCGAACGGGCGACCGCGACGGCCTGGCGCTGACCGCCGGAGAGGCTTTCGACGGCCTGGCCGATGTTCTGCAGCGTGCCCACGCCCAGCTCGCTCATGTGGCGGGAGGCCTCCGAGCGCATGTGCTTCTTGTCGAGCATCCGGAACACGGAGCCGAGGATGCCCGGCTTGCGCTCCTCGCGGCCCAGGAACAGGTTGTCCGCGATGTCGAGCCCGGGCGAGACCGCGAGCGTCTGGTAGACGGTCTCGATGCCGGCCCGGCGGGCGTCCATCGGGT
>NZ_JBFWVQ010000010.1:0-99071 GCF_050246655.1 Pseudonocardia sp. | reverse complement strand
CGCGCCGAGCGGCCTGTCACCGGCGTCGCACCGAGCGGATGATCGTTGCGGTGCTCGTCGGCCATGGTCATCTGCGTACTCCTCACGTCAAGAGGATCTTGTTACACAGACCATCTGACAGGCCCTCGACCTGATCATCGGTGACGGTGCGCGGACGCCCCGGGCGCGGCTCGTCCAGCAATCCTTCCAGCCGCTGATCCAGGAACCGGTCGCGCCATCGACGGGCCGTGCCCACCTCGACCCCGACCTTCGCCGCGACCGCCGTGTTGCCCAGACCCTCCGCAGCGGCCAGCACGATCCGAGACCGCACCGCCACCGCATTCGCACTCCTCGCGCGACGCGTCCAGGCCGTGAGCTGGGCTCGTTCCTCATCTGACAAGACCACTGCCGGAGCAACAGGATGCGGCACCGACCAAACCTACACGGCTACAACAGAATTATTGACTCACGACACTAGCTGGCGAGCACCTCACCAAGCATGGCTGCCCGCAGCCGTGCGCGTGCGCTCCTCCGCGGTGGGCCACAGGTGCGCGTACGTGTTGAGGGTGACGGTCGCGCTGGAGTGCCCCGGCGAGCGCTGGACCGCCACCACGTCGCAGCCCGCGGCGATCAGCCCGGACGGGTAGAAGTACCGCAGGTCGTGCAGCTTGATCGTCGGGTACTTCGCGAGGTGCGAGCCCTCCGCCCAAGTAGCCCACAGTGTTCGGGTGCGGCGGGTTGCCGTTCTCGCCGTGAACATCCACCGGCCGGGCGCCCCGGCCGCGGAGGCGCGCGATGTGCCCGCGGACGATCGTGACCAGGCCGTCGGTGAGGTAGATGGTCCGCTCGCTGCCGTACTTGGCTGCGCGGACCTCGACGCCGCCGCCGGGCTCGCGCTGGACCTGGCGGTGAACGACGAGCCTGCGGTCGTCGAGATCGAAGTCCCCGACCTTGACGGCGGCGACCTCGCCGATCCGGAGCCCTCGAGGGCGGCCAGCACGACGAACGTGTGGAAGTCGCTGTCGGCGGAGTCAAGGCGGCGCCTGCGGCGCGGGCCCGCTTCCGTCTTCGCGCACTATCGCCTCCGGCCCGTGCGCAGGCCGGGCGGCCTCAAGCCGTGCGCGCTGAAATCTCGGACGATGGTAACGTGATTCGCGACTACGTCTCGCTGCGGCGCCAGGCCTCGTCCGCCGAGGGGTCCTTGAAGCGCCTCATCTCTGATGTCTTAGCAATAAGAGCGTCAACCCATGCTTTGGTTGCCGCTCGACTCTCTCCGCTGTGCCGTGGCAGTTTGTGAATTCGCATCATAGATGCTCTGGGCGTATCCTGAGTCCCCAGGCAGATCCCCACCGGGACGTTAACGGCAGAACATCCTTGAAGCAGCAGCTTATTGTTGAGAACGGCAACGAAGTCGGGTTCGATCACGACCTCAATACCATTGAGCATGAATCGGCCCTGGTCGATTACTACGCGGTTGGGCACCTCGAAGCTCATGCCGACGAGGAACTTGCCGTGATCTTCGCGGATCTCCAAGCGTCTGCCGGTGAGGCGGATGTCCCATGGTGACGTTGAGTAAACTAGTGCATTGTTCGCAATTCGAAGTGCCTGCTCGTTGAACTCATTAAACAGGTTGAGATGCAGGAGCAGGTGGCCGTCGCCTAGAACGAAGCCCAGCATGGGGACGTCGTCAATGACGAGCGCGGCCGTTGAGGTTCCGTACCCGGCGTCCTTCGTCGTGAAGGTGCATCCGCCAATACTTATCTCGCACTCCGTGCCCGAGTAATGAAGGGTGTAAGGCTTTGAGTGGCCCGTTCGGAGATTAAGCGGATTAGCGTTTGCTTCGGCCACCTTCTCGGGGGGTAACAGTTTCCCTGTCTTCTCGCGATGATGCTGATCGCAAAGTAGAGTGATTTCGTCCGCGACGTGACGCTTCACTGCTGCCCACTCAAGCATATGCTCATACTCGTATAGCGGCAATCCGCAGATGACGCATCCAAACCCACAGCGTTGCCGGACTTCACGCTGAATGGGGAGCGGAACCTTTCGCTGCTCAGGCTCCGGCTCAGTCTCATCTCTCATGGCCTACTGCTCTAACTAGTTCACTCAAGGACCGCGTCTTGCCCATGCCAGGTATGCATACCCCCGCACGCTGAGCACTGCACCACGTTGTTCTCGAACGTTGAGGTCTGGAACGACTCTGCGTCTGCGCTCATACTCGTTGGAACCAGCTCGCCCGTAATGGGGCATTTGATCATGATTCGTGCCATGAGTGGAGGTTACTCAGAGCGTGTGCAGCATGACTTGAGGGGGTTATGGGCCAGCTGTATGCAGTTGCGCCCTCGCCGGTAGATCCGGGTGAGGGCTGGCCGGACGTGAAGCTGTTGCGGCCCACCGTGCGTGGGCTGACACCGTTGCGGCGGAGCTCGTCCTCGACCGCCCTGACGAACTCCTCCTGATCCGGTCGCAGCCGCCCGCCGACACTCAAGAAGACCTCGTTCACACGCGCAGCATGGCCGGTCGCGGCCGGACGGTCACGGGCCGCGACCCGTGTCGCGCGGCCGGTCAGGCCCGCGGGATCCGCACGGTGACGTTCATCCCCGGCACGAGCGTCGTCCCGTCCCGGTCGGTGATCGCGATCCGCACGGGCACCACCTGGTCGATGCGGTCGAACACGGCCGTCGAGTTGTCCGGCGGGGTGCCGTCGACCGTGGCCGCGGTGCCGACCCCGATCTCCGCGACGACGCCGGCCAGCGAGCGGTCGGGGGCGGCGTCGGCGACGATCTCCACGGTCTCGCCGGCCCGGACGTCGCCGATGTCGTCCTCGTCGATGCGCGCGGTCACGTAGACCGCGGAGAGGTCGTAGACGACGGCGAGCCGGGCGCCCGCCTCGACGTGGGCGCCCTCGACGCCCTGGTTCATGACGACGGTGCCCGCCCCCGGGGCGCGCAGCACGACCTTCGGGCGCATCGAGCCTGCCATCTGGATGCGGCCGACGGCCTCGTCCTCGCGCACGGTCGCGCCGTCGGTGGCGCGCCAGTCCACGAGCGTGCCCGCCGTGGTGGCGACGATGGGCAGCTGCTCGCCGTCGACGGTCGCGTCGTCGGTGGTGACGTAGCGGTTGGTGTCGACGAGGTGCGCGGCCGCGAACACACCGACCACGAGGACCACCACGAGCGGGACGGCGCGGCGCCTGCGCCGCTGCGCCGGGGTGGGGTCCCCGGTGCGGCGGCGCAGCGTCATCGCCGCGAGCACGAGCGCGAGCAGCGCACCGCCTGCGACGACCGTGACGTCCCACAGGAACGTGCCGGTGATGAGCGAGGTGCTGCCGACCTCGTCGAGGGCGTCGATCGAGTAGGTCAGCGGCAGGACGTCGCTGACCGCCTGCAGCCAGCTCGCCATCTGCTCGCGCGGGACGAAGAGCCCCCCGAGCAGGATCTGCGGGATCACCACCACCGGCATGAACTGCACGGCCTGGAACTCGGTGGTCGCGAAGGCGCTCGCGAGCAGTCCGATCGCCATCCCGAGCACGGCACCGGCCACCGCGACCAGGCCGACGAGCAGCGGGTTGCCGGGCGTGGACAGGTCGAGCAGCAGGTAGGCGGTGAGGCAGGTGACGACGGCCTGCGCCGCGGCGGCCAGGGCGAAGGCGATGCCGTAGCCCAGCAGCAGGTCGAGCTTGGCCATCGGCGTGGTGAGCAACCGCTCCAGGGTGCCGCCGGTGCGCTCGCGCAGCATCGCGATGCTCGTGACGAGGAACATGGTGGTGAACGGGAAGATCCCGATCAGGGTGAGCGCGATCCCGTTGAACTGGGTCTGCGAGTCGAACATCGCGCTGGTGAGCGCGAGCAGCGCGCTCGGCACGACGAGCAGCATCGCGATCGTGCGGTGGTCCCCGCGCAGCTGCAGCAGGACGCGCCGGGCCGTCGCCGCGACGATGCGCGGGGTGAGGACGCGGGCGGGTGCTGGCGCCGGTCCGGACGGGACGGCGGCGCGGGGCTCGGGTCGCCCGGGCGCCGCGGGGGCGGTCGGCCGGGGCGCGGCGGGCGCGGTCACGGCGCCACCCCCGCGCGGGAGCCGCCGGCACCGGCGGCGCGGATGGTGCGGA
Source organism: Pseudonocardia sp. (assembly GCF_050246655.1). Classification (GTDB taxonomy): domain Bacteria; phylum Actinomycetota; class Actinomycetes; order Mycobacteriales; family Pseudonocardiaceae; genus Pseudonocardia. The sequence goes on along the minus strand of NZ_JBFWVQ010000010.1, from coordinate 94,987 downwards.
GGAACGCCTCCTCGAGGTCGTCGGTGCCGGTGCGCGCCCGCAGCGCGTCCGGGGTGTCGTCCGCGACGAGGTGTCCCTCGCGCATCAGGACGAGCCGGTCGCACTGGCCCGCCTCGTCCATGACGTGGCTGGAGACGAGCAGCGTGGTGCCGCCGGCGGCGAGGGCGTGGAAGCGCTCCCACAGCTCGCGGCGCAGCACCGGGTCCAGCCCGACCGTCGGCTCGTCGAGCACCAGCAGCTCGGGCGCGGCGAGCAGGGCGCAGGCCAGCGACACCCGCGTGCGCTGGCCGCCGGAGAGCGTCGAGACGCGCTGCGTGGGGCGGTCGGCGAGGTCGACGTCGGCGAGCGCGCGGTCCGCGGCGGACGCCGGCACGCCGTAGACGGCGGCGAAGTAGCGGACGTTCTCCCGCACGGTGAGATCGCCGTAGACCGACGCGGCCTGCGTGACGTAGCCGACCCGGGCCCGCAGCGCGGCGGTCCCGGCGGGCTCGCCCAGCACCGCGACCGCGCCACCGTCGATCTGCTGCACGCCGACGACGCAGCGCATCAGCGTCGTCTTGCCGCAGCCGCTGGGGCCGAGCAGGCCTGTGACCCGCCCGGCGGGAGCGTCGAACGTGAGACCGTGCAGGATCCGCCGTCCGCCGAGGACGACGACCAGGTCTCGGACCGCGACCGCGTCGACCATGGCGACCCCCCTGTTCAACAGGTGATGAAATAATAGTCGCTGGTCGATGGATGGTGCTACTGGCGATACCCCTGGAGGAAGCGCCCGATCGTGGTGATCGCGGCGGTCAGCTCGTCCGCCTCGGGCAGCGTGACGATCCGGAAGTGGTCCGGGTCCGGCCAGTTGAAGCCGGTGCCCTGCACGACGTGGATCTTCTCGGCCAGCAGCAGGTCCAGCACGAACCGCTCGTCGTCGCGGATCGGGTGGACCTCGGGATCCAGCTGTGGGAACGCGTAGAGCGCGGCCGCGGGCTTCACGCACGAGACGCCCGGGATCGCGTTCAGCGCGCGCCAGGCCGCGTCCCGCTGCTCGCGCAGCCGGCCGCCCGGCGCGACCAGCGCGTCCAGGCTCGTGTCGGCGAGCGCCGCCTCGACGACGAACTGCGCCGGGCTGTTCGGGCACAGCCGCATCCCGGCGAGCATCGTGAGGCCCTCCAGGTAGTCCCGCGCGTGCTGGCGCGGCCCCGAGACGACCAGCCAGCCCGCCCGGAACCCGGCCACCCGATGGCTCTTCGAGAGCCCGCTCATCGTCAGGCAGAGCACGTCCGGAGCCAGCGCCGCGATGTGGTGGTGCTCGCCCTCGAAGACGATCCGGTCGTAGACCTCGTCGGCGAGGATCATGAGGTTGTGCCGGCGCGCCAGGTCGGCGATGCCCTCCAGCAGCTCGCGGGAGTACACCGCGCCGGTGGGGTTGTTCGGGTTGATGACGACGATCGCGCGCGTGCGGTCGGTGATCCGGGCGGCGATGTCGTCCAGGTCGGGCTGCCAGCCGTTCGACTCGTCGCAGCGGTAGTGCACGGCCGTGCCGCCCGCGAGCCGGGTGACGGCCGTCCACAGGGGGTAGTCCGGGCTGGGGACGAGCACCTGGTCGCCGGTGTCGACGAGCGCCTGGATCGCCATCCCCGCGAGCTCGGACACGCCGTTGCCGAGGTAGACGTCGTCCGCGTCCAGGTCGGCGACACCGCGCGCGGTGTAGCGGGCGACGAGCGCCTCGCGCGCCGGGCGGATGCCGCGCGAGTCGCTGTACCCGTGGGCCGTCGGCAACCTGCGGACCATCTCGTCGAGGATCGCGGCGGGCGCAGCGAAGCCGAACGCCGCCGGGTTGCCGATGTTGAGGCGCAGCACGCGGTGGCCCGCCGCCTCCAGCTCGTTGGCCCGGTCCACGACCGGGCCGCGGATCTCGTAACAGACCCCGGTGAGCTTGCTCGACTGACGGAACTCCACGCCCGCAGCGTACGGGGGCGACCCCGTCAGGAGCGTGCGGCGGCCTGCGCGTCGACCGCCGTGTCGATGGCCTTGTCGATGGCGGCGGCGAGTTCGACGTCCAGGCCGGTGACGCCGCCCGCCGAGTGCGTCGAGCAGCGGAAGTGCAGCGTGCGCCAGCGGATGTCGATGTCGGGATGGTGGTCGCGCTCCTCGGCGACCACCGCGACCCGGTCGACCACGGCGATCGCCGTCGGGAAGCTCGGCAGCTTCGCGGTACGGACGATGGCGTCGCCGTCGCGGCGCCACTGCGGCAGCTGTCCGAGGGCTTCGGTGATCGCGGCGTCGTCCAGCAGTGCGGCCATGCCGCCATCCTGCCGCGCCCGGGCCGCCATGGCAGCCCCGGGCGGCTGCCTAGGGTGATCGCGTGCCCGTGCTGCGCGCCGTGACCGACATCGACGCCCCGCCGCGGCTGGTGGCGGGCATCCTGCGGGACATGGACGCCGTCGCGGAGGGGCTCGGCAGGCTCGGCCACACCGCGCGGGCCCCGGCGCGGATGCTCGTCGCTGGCGACGAGGTGGCGTTCCGCGCGCGGCTGTGGCCGGGCGTCCGCGTCCCGCTGCGGACCCGCGTCACCGGCGTGTCGGCCGACGGGATGGTGTCCGAGCTGGTCCGGGGGCTGCTGGGTGGCCCGCTGCTGGCGCTGGAGCACCGCATCACCCTGCTGGCGCGCGGGGACGGTACGACGATGATCGACGAGCTGAGCTGGCGCGGGCTCCTCGGCGTCGCCGACCCCGCGGTGCGCCGCTTCGGAGCGCAGGCCCAACGTGCCCGCGCCGACGTGCTGCGCGCGCGGGCGGCTGCGGCGTGCCGTCCGCCGAACCGCGTGGTCGTCGGCACCGCACTCGTCCGCGACGGGCGGCTGCTCGCCGCGCAGCGGGCCGAACCGGCATCGCACGCCGGCCGCTGGGAGCTGCCCGGCGGCAGCGTCGAGCCGGGGGAGAGCGAGCCGGACGCGGTGGCGCGGGAGTGCCGCGAGGAGCTCGGGACGGACGTCGTCCCCGGGGCGCGGCTGGGTACGGACCTGCCGATCTCCGTGGGGCTGCTGCGGGTGTACGCGGCGACGCTCGCGCCCGGCGCACCGCCACCGCAGGCTCTGGAGCACGCCGAGCTGCGCTGGGTGGGCCCGGGCGGGATCGATGCGTTGCCGTGGCTGCCCGCCGACCGGGCGCTGCTGCCCGACCTCGCCGCGCTGCTGCGCGGGTGAGCTCACCGCCCCACTCATCGCTACGCCCGCTCGACGGCCGCGCGGAGCTGTGCGAGCACGGCCTGCGGGTGCTGCGCGAGGTGGTGCCATTCGCAGCGCAGCAGCGTCCAGCCCTCGCTCGCCGCCGGTGGCGCACCGGGCCGCCACGCCCAGCCCCGCACCGCGACGACCACCCGCGCGGGCGGGAGGAGGGCCGTGGCCCCGTCCCCGGGCGGGCCGGTGCACCACCCCGGCAGGCCGCTGCGGTGCAGCAGGCCGTCCAGCAGCGTGCGGGCCGCGGCGCCCGCCCGGTCGGCCGCCGCGTCGAGCAGCCTCCCGGCCGCCGCCGAGCCGTGGGCACCGAGCCGGCGCCGGTGCGCCGCGACCACGGCGGGGAACGCCACGTGCTCCTGCAGCGCCCGGTCGAGGAGGGGCGCTCCGCGCTCGCCCGCCTCCGCCGCGGCCTCCAGCACGGCCAGCGGCGCCGCCGCGACCGGCACGCCGCGCACGACGGTCCGGTCCGCCGCGGCGACACCGCGGCGGCGCACCCGCACGCCGGGGCGGGGCCGCGGCCGCCGCGCCCGCGGCACCGTCACGTCCACCGTGGCGGGCGCGACCGTCACGATCCCGTGCCACCACGCGGCGGCGCTCCCCGCCAGCACCGCCCCCTCCCCGGCCCAGTGCAGCGCCGCGCGGACCCGGGCCTCGTCGCCGAGGAGGTGCCCCGCGGCCAGGTAGACGCGTGGGTGCAGGGGCCGCCAGCGGCGGGTGCGCAGCCGGTGGTCGACGGCGTCGGGGGAGAGCCCGGCCGCGAGCGCCTGCGCCCGGGTGATCACCCCGGCCTGCCGGGCGAGCAGCATGTCCAGGGCGGTGGAGGGGACGGTGGAGGGGACGGCCGTGCGCGGCACGGCGAGCGGCGGAGCGGTCGGCATGACCCCACCGACGGATCCCGTAGCGTCCCGGTTCCGCCGAACCGGGAATCCGTCGCGATCGTGAACGAACCCTCCGGACCGGGCGTGACCTGCGCCACCGGCTACCGTGAAGTGTGAGCACTGCAGGTTCCCTGGTCGAGGCGGCACGAGAGGTGGCACGAGACGTGACCGACCCGCGCCGCCCCACCGAGGCGCGCCCCGAGCTGCGCAACATCGCCATCGTGGCGCACGTCGACCACGGCAAGACGACGCTGGTCGACGCCATGCTGCGCGCGTCGGGGGCGTTCGGGGCCCGCGCGGCGGTCGTCGACCGGGTGCTCGACTCCGGCGACCTGGAGCGCGAGAAGGGGATCACGATCCTCGCCAAGCACACCGCGATCACCTGGGACGCGATGACGGTCAACGTCGTCGACACGCCCGGGCACGCGGACTTCGGCGGCGAGGTGGAGCGCGGCCTGTCCATGGTGGACGGCGTCCTGCTGCTCGTGGACGCCTCGGAGGGCCCGCTGCCGCAGACGCGCTTCGTGCTGCGCAAGACGCTCACCGCCGGCCTGCCGGTCGTCCTCGTGGTGAACAAGACGGACCGGCCGGACGCCCGCATCGCCGAGGTCGTCGACGAGAGCCTGGAGCTGCTGCTGGAGCTCGCGGACGAGCTGGAGCTCGACGAGGCCCTGACGGCCCGGCTGCTGGATCTCCCGGTCGTCTACGCCAGCGGCCGCGCGGGCCGCTCGAGCCGCACCCGGCCCGCGGACGGCACCGTGCCGGAGGGGACGCTCCAGGACCTGTTCGACACGATCCGCGAGCACGTCCCGCCGCCGGCGGACGACCCCGCCGCCCCGCTGCAGGCCCACGTCACGAACCTGGACGCCACCAGCTTCCTCGGCCGCATCGCGCTGTGCCGGGTCCGGGCCGGGACGATCCGCCGCGGCCAGCAGGTGGCGTGGTGCCGCGCGGACGGCACCGTCACCCGCGTCAGGATCACCGAGCTGATGCGCACCGAGGCCCTCACCCGCGTCCCGGCCGAGGAGGCCGCCGCGGGCGACCTCGTGGCCGTCGCGGGGATCCCCGAGGTGACGATCGGCGACACCCTCGCCGACCCGGAGAACCCCGTCGCCCTGCCGCGCATCCACGTCGACGAGCCGGCCATCGCCGTCACCGTCGGGACGAACACCTCCCCGCTGGCCGGGCGCGACGAGCACCCCGGCACCAAGCTCACCGCACGGCTGGTCAAGGGCCGCCTGGACGCGGAGCTGGTGGGCAACGTCTCCCTGCGGGTGCTGCCCACCGCCCGGCCCGACGCCTGGGAGGTGCAGGGTCGTGGCGAGCTGGCCCTCGCGGTACTGGTGGAGACGATGCGCCGGGAGGGCTTCGAGCTCACCGTCGGCAAGCCCGAGGTCGTCACCCGCACGATCGACGGGCGGCTCCACGAGCCGTTCGAGCAGCTCTCGGTGGACGTCCCGGGCGAGCACCTCGGCGCCGTCACGCAGCTGCTCGCGGGCCGCAAGGGCGAGATGCGGCACATGGTGCACGGCGAGACCCGGGTCCGCCTGGACTACCGCGTGCCCAGCCGGGGGCTCATCGGCTTCCGCACCGAGTTCCTCACGATCACCCGGGGTGCGGGCATCGCGAGTCACGTCTTCGACGGCTACGGCCCGTGGGTGGGCGAGCTGCGCACGCGGCTGCGCGGGTCGCTGGTCGCGGACCGGCCGGGCCCGGTCACCGGGTACGCCGTGGACCAGCTCGCGGATCGCGGCGTCCTGTTCGTCGGGCCGGGCACCCAGGTCTACGGCGGCATGGTGATCGGCGAGTACACCCGCGGCGAGGACCTCGAGGTCAACATCACCCGGGAGAAGAAGCTCACCAACATGCGCTCGTCCACGGGGGACGAGCTGGTGAAGCTCACCCCGCCGACGATCCTCAACCTCGAGCAGGCGCTGGAGTTCTGCGCGCCGGACGAGTGCGTGGAGGTCACGCCGGACGCGGTGCGGGTGCGCAAGGTCGAGCTGGACCCCCACGCCCGCAGCCGCCAGCGCGCCCGCGCCCGGCAGGCCGGCTGAGGCGGCGCCCGTGCCCCGACGGCCGGTGTGGGCGGCCCCGCACGGCGGGGCGGCGGGTCCGCTCCGGGCCGGCGCGGGTGCTGCGGCGCCCGGTGCCGCACGGCGGCGTGCCCGGCTCGCCGCGCTGCTGCTCCTCGTCGTCACCGCACTGCTCGCGGCCTGCACCACCGGGCCCACCGCCCCCGAACCGCCCGTCCCCGAGCCGCCCGCAGGCGAGCCCGGGCAGCCGGTCGAGCCGAGCCAGCTCGTCGTCGCGGTCGACGACCTCGGTGCCGGGTTCAACCCGCACCTGCTCGCGCACCGCTCGCCGACCACCACCGCCGTGGCCTCGCTCGTGCTGCCGTCCGTGTTCCGGCCGGACGGCACCGGCGCACTCGAGCTGGACACCACCGTCGTGACCAGCGCCGAGGTCATCAGCCAGGACCCCTTCACGGTCAGCTACGAGATCGATCTGCGCGCCTCCTGGTCGACCAACGCCCCCATCGCCGCCGAGGACTTCGTCTACCTCTGGGAACGCATGCGCAGCGAGCCAGGGGTGGCGGACGCCGCCGGCTACCGGATGATCACCGACGTCCGGTCGCGCGCCGGCGGCAAGGCCGTGGACGTCGTGTTCAGCGAGCCGTACCCGGACTGGCGGCTGCTCTTCTCGGGACTCCTGCCCGCGCACATCCTCAAGGACGCCCCCGGCTCCTGGACCGGCGCGCTCACCGCCGGGTTGCCGGCGTCCGGGGGGCCGTTCCGGATCGTGACGGTCGACCGCGGCCGCGGCGAGATCGTGCTGGGCCGCAACGATCTCTACTGGGCCACCCCGACGACGCTGGACCAGCTGGTGTTCCGCCGCCTCGACCCGGCCGGCCTGCCGGGGGCGCTCGCCTCGGGTGACGCGGACGTGGCGCTGACCGGCGACGACACCGGGCTGCGGCAGTCACTGAGCGGGATCGTGCCCGCTCCGAGGGTGCAGCGCGCCCCGCAGCCGTCGGTCACCCAGCTCGCGCTGCGCACCGACGACGGGCCGCTCGCCGACGCCGGGGTGCGGCGGGCCGTCGCCGCGCTCGTCGACCACGAGGCGCTGCGCACCGCCGTCGCGCCGGACGCCCTGCCCGCGGACGCGTTCGGCCGGGCGCCGTCGCAGGCCGGGTACGCGGCCACCGCGCCGCCGCCACCGGACCCCGCGGAGATCACGCGGCTGCTCACGACCGCGGGCTGGACCCGCGGCGAGGACGGCTGGGCCGTCGACGGCGAACCGGTCGGGCTGGTCGTCGGCGCGGCCGCGGAATCGCCGACCGACGTGCGGATCGCGCAGCTCGTCGCGGCCCAGCTGCGGGCAGCGGGGCTCGGGGCCACCGTCGTCGCGCCGCCGGGCGTCGCGCTCTACGCGCAGCGGACGGTGCCCGCCACGGCTCCGACGACGGCTCCGACGGCTCCGACCACCCCGGTGACGACGGCCGCGCCCGATGCGGAGCCGCCCACCCCCACCCCGAGCGCCGCGGCGGTGCCGGAGGGCAGCGGCGCCGGGGTGCAGGTCGACATCACCGTGCTGTCGCGGCCCCTGGACGACACCCCGGGTCCCGAGCTGGCCGCCTCCTACCTGTGCCCGCCCGCGAGCGCGCTCGTCCCGGACCCGCCGGAGCCCCCCGGCGGCTCCTGCATCGCGCAGCTGCGACCGCTGTACGTGGCGCTCCTGGCCGGTGTCGGCGGCGACACGATCCGCGACCTCGTCGAGCGCGAGCTGTGGGCGCGGATGCCGGCGTTGCCGCTGTTCCAGCCCGTCACGCTGGTGGTGAGCACCCGGGCGGCGGACGCGGCCACCGGGATCGGCCCGGGCCCGCTCACCACCGGCCCGACCACCGGCGCGGAGCGCTGGGCCGAACCCGAGCGCTGAGGCGTCCGGGGGGTGTCCGGCGGCGTCCGCATAGGCTGTCCGCCGTGACGACCCGGACCGCGCGGCGCGTGCTGTTCGTCCACGCGCACCCGGACGACGAGTCGCTCGCCACGGGCGGCACCATCGCCCGGTACGCCGCCGATCCCACCACCTCCGTCACGCTCGTCACCTGCACGCTCGGCGAGGAGGGCGACGTGATCCCGCCCGAGCTGGCGCATCTCGCGGCCGGGGAGGCCGACCAGCTCGGCGGCTACCGCATCGCCGAGCTCGCCGCCGCCTGCGCCGCGCTGGGCCCGGTCGACCAGCGCTACCTCGGCGGGGCGGGCCGCTGGCGGGACACCGGGATGGCACTGGCCGGGCACGGGATACGCGCCGCGCTCCCCTCGACGCTGCACCCCCGCGCGTTCGCCTCGCCCGAGGCGTTCGATGCCCAGGTGACGGCGCTGCGCGAGATCCTCGACGAGGTGCGCCCGCAGGTCGTCGTCAGCTACGACGCGGCGGGTGGCTACGGCCACCCCGACCACGTGCGCGCCCACGATGTCACCGCGGCTGCCGTCGCTGCGTGCCCGCACGTCCGGAAGCGGTACGCCTGCGTGCGCGGCCGCGCGCAGCTCGACGCGGGCCTCGCCGCGCTCGCCACCGTGGCGGACCTGCCGTTTCGGCTGCCGGGGCCGGACGAGCTCCCGAGCGTCGACGACGCGCTGATCACCACCCGGGTCGAGGTCTCCGCATTCCACGGCCACCAGCTCGCCGCGATCCGCGCGCACGTCACGCAGGCCTGGGCGCACGACGGTCCGCCGCCCAGCTACGCGGTCAGCAACGGCGTCGCCCAGCCGATGCCCGACGACGAGGAGTACGTCCTGCTCGACGCCCCGCCCGGCGGTCCACCGGAGACCGACCTGTTCGCGGGTGTCGCGTGATCCTCCAGGACCCCGCCGAGCGCCCCGTCGAGCAGCGGGACCGGACCCGCGAGGTCTGGCTCGATCGGGTCGCCATCGGGGTGCTCGTCCTCGACGGGGTTCTGGTGGGCATCTTCGGGGCGCTGTTCAATCCCATCTTCTACGGCGCCGTGCCGCTGCCCATGGGCGCGATCCTCACGATCCTGATCCTGCCGTGGCTCGTGGCACGGGCCGCCGAGATCGACCCCCGGCGCTGGGTGGCCGCGGCACCGTTCCTGGCGTGGGCGGTGACGGTCGGGGTGCTCGGCGTCGTCGGCCCCGGTGGGGACGTCGTGCTGCCGGCGACATGGCAGTCCCTGCTGCTGTGTGCGGGCGGGCTCGTGGCCGGCTTCGTCGGCCTGCGGCGGGCCGGCGCGGAGGACTGGTGACCCGTGCTGGTCCGGGACGGGGTGATCCGGGGTACCGGAACGGGTAGAGCACGATCGTGACCACGACGCGCGGTACCCAGGGACCGATCAGCGACGCCGCCATGGCGGGGGCGCTGCGGACGTTCGTGCGCGCCACCCGGCCCGTCCTGGACGGGCTACGGGAGTCCGACCCGTTCGGGCTGCGGCAGCGGGTCGTCGCCGATCTGCCCGCCGGCACGGCCCGCGGGCTGGCGCAACGGCTCCTCGACTTCCTCGCCGCCGTCGAGGTGCCCGGCACCGCCGCGTGGGCGCAGATGGACCGGGCGCAGCGCGTGCACTGGTGGGTGCGCCGGGTGGGGCGGTTCACGACGGCGGTCGCCGCCGTCCCCGGGCTCGGCGGGGCGCTCGCGGCCAAGCTGCCGGTGGCGAAGGCCGTCGGCACCGCGGGCCAGGGCCTGCTGCTCGTCGCCGTCGCGGGGGAGTACGGCGTGCGCGAGGAGCGCCACCTGGTCGCGATGCTCGGCGCCGTGATGTTCGGCCGGGACCTCGACACGTCCCACGAGCTGACGGCCGCGGAGGAGTCGGCGGCCGAGGCGGGAGCCGCGGAGATCACCGCCCCGCTGCGCGGGCAGCGGCCCAGCCTGAAGCGGCTCGCCGGTGCGATGTGGTCGCTGGGCCGGGCGCTGTTCGCCGTCGAGGACGAGCTGGACAAGCGTCCACACGGCCGCTTCTACCACGGCATGCTCGCGATGGTCCCCGTGGTCGGGGCCTTCGGGAAGTACCTCGGGGAGTGGTCGGGGCTCAAGCGCGCCGCCCACCGGGCTGAGGAGTGGCTCGCCGCGCACCCTCAGGCGGCCGGCACGCGGTAGCGGTAGCGGTGGTGCTCGCGGCACCCGAGCCGGTCGTAGAACGCGCGGGCCTGCGTGTTGTGCAGCGCCACCTGCAGGACGGCCCAGCGCGCGCCGTGCCGGTCGCCCCATGCCGCCAGCGCGGCCGTGGCCGCCCGGGCGTTGCCGCGGAGCCGGGCGTCGGGAACCGTGACGAGACGGGACAGGTGCAGGTGGTCCTCCACCAGCGCGCCTCGGGCCGCCGCGAGACCCGGGACCAGGGCGAACACGGTCCGCAGCGGCGTTCGGGTGCGCTCGGTGGGGGCGGCCGTCGGCCCGCCGCCGAGGTCGGGCGGGGCCGGGTCGCCGGCGGTCGGGTCGAGGACGGCGTGCTCGGCGGGGAGCGGATCGCGGCCCAGCGCGAGGTGCCACCAGCGGGCGTCGGGGTGCTCGAGCAGCGTGACGGCGGGGGCCGGGTCGGCCGGGTCGGTGGCGGCCGGGTCGGCGAGGTCGGCCGGGTCGGCGAGGTCGGCGAGATCACCGACGAGCACCGCCACCTCCGCGCCCGCGGCGTGCCCGGCGTCGAGCACCCACCCCTCGTCCGCCGCCATCCGGTCCCACGGCGAGCCGATCGGCGCCTGCACCCGCGGCGCGATCCCGTGCTCCGCGGCGAACCTGCGCACCTCGGCGAGGGCCGCGGGAAGCGGCAGCCCGGGGTCGCCGACGGCGATCGCCGAGTTCGCCCGCCCGGTGAACCCGCCCGCGGCGCGCAACCGCCACGCACCCAGCGGCACGTCGACCGCGGCGGGCCAGGCGTCGGCGCACAACCCCTCGAGCCTGGCCACCGCCGCCCACGAGGCCCGTCGCGGCACCGGTGGCGGCACCAGCCGCACCGCCACCACCGCGGCCCGCGCCACCCGGACCGGTCCGTGGCGGGAGTGCACGATCACCGCGTCCGGGCCGCCGTCCGCGAGCTCCCCGACCGCGTCGCTGAACAGCGCTCGACCGTCGCGCTCGCCGACCTGGTGACGCAGCGTCACACGCCGCCCGACCCAGTCGGTGAGCTGCTGCACGTCACCCGCCCCGGCTCCCATCCTGTCCCGGCCGCGATACATACTTGTCCTCGTCTCGACCTTGCCGTGATGGAGGACCACCCGTGACGTACGTTATCGCCGAGCCCTGCGTCGACCTGCTCGACAAGGCGTGCATCGAGGAGTGTCCGGTGGACTGCATCTACGAGGGCGAGCGGATGCTGTTCATCCACCCGGACGAGTGCGTGGACTGCGGTGCGTGCGAGCCGGTGTGCCCCGTCGAGGCGATCTACTACGAGGACGACGTCCCCGACCAGTGGTCGGCCTACACCAAGGCGAACGTCGACTTCTTCGACGAGCTGGGCTCGCCGGGCGGGGCGTCGAAGGTCGGCAAGACGCCGAACGACCCGCAGTGGATCAAGAACCTGGCGCCCGTCGAGCACGATCACTGACCTGTCGCCCGATGTGAGCCGTACCCTCCCCGACTTCCCCTGGGATTCACTCGCCCCGGACGCGGCGATCGCCCGCGCACACCCGGACGGCATCGTCGACCTGTCGGTCGGCACCCCGGTGGACCCGGTGTCGGACTTCGTGCGCGCGGCTCTCGCCGGCCCCGCGGCGGCGGAGCCCGGCTACCCGACGACACACGGGCCCGCCTCGCTGCGCGAGGCGATCGCGGGGGCGTTGCGGCGGCGGTTCGGCGTCGTCACCGACCCCGCGGCGGTGCTCCCCACGATCGGCTCCAAGGAGCTTGTCGCGTGGCTGCCGACGCTGCTCGGGCTCGGGGCGGGCGATCTCGTCGTCATCCCCGAGCTCGCGTACCCCACCTACGAGGTGGGGGCGCGGCTCGCCGGTGCGGAGTGGGTGCGGGCGGACTCGACCGTCGCCCTCGGCCCGCGCCGTCCCCGGCTGGTGTGGCTGAACTCGCCGTCCAACCCCACCGGGCGCGTCCTGCCCGCCGCGCACCTGCGCAAGGTCGTGGACTGGGCGCGCGAGCGGGGCGCGGTGGTCGCGTCGGACGAGTGCTACCTGTCGCTCGCGGGCGGGACGGACGCCGTCTCCGTGCTGCATCCGGATGTCTGCGGCGGGTCCGCCGAGGGGCTGCTCGCGGTGCACTCGATGTCGAAGTCGTCGAACCTCGCCGGCTACCGAGCCGGGTTCGTCACCGGTGAGCCGGCGCTCGTCGCGTCGCTGCTCGAGGTGCGCAAGCACGCCGGGATGATGGTGCCGCGGCCCGTGCAGGCGGCGATGCAGGCCGCGGCGTCCGACGACACCCACGTCGCGGAGCAGGCGGCGGTCTACGCGCGGCGGCGCGCCGTCCTGTGGCCAGCCCTCGAAGCGGCGGGGCTGACGATCGAGCATTCCGAGGCGGGCCTCTACCTCTGGGCGACGGCGGGCCGACCCTCCCGTTTGACGGTGCGGGATCTCGCGACGCAGGGTGTCCTCGTGGCACCCGGAGACTTCTACGGCCCCGCGGGCGCGCGGCACGTGCGCGTCGCACTCACCGCCTCCGACGAGCGGATCGCCTCAGCAGCGGCGCGGCTGCGCCGGGCGTGACTCCCACCCCGCAGCGGCGCGGGGTCGGGCGGGGTGGCTCCGGCCGCACCCTGCCGGACGACCCCGTCGCCGGGCCTGCAGCCCGCACGGTGCGCCCGGCCGTCGTCCTGCTCGGCGTGCTCGCGCTCGCCGCGAACCTGCGCGCCGCGCTCGCCGGGTACCCGCCGCTGCTGGAGACGGTCCGCGCCGATCTCGGGTTGTCGGCGGCCGTCGCGGGGCTCGTCCAGGCGGGCGCGGTGCTCATGATGGCCGTCGGGTCGTTCGCGGGCTCCTCGGTCGACGCCCGCTTCGGCCGCGAGGCGGCGCTCGGCGGCGCGGTTGCGCTGGTGGGTGTGGGCAGCCTCGTGCGTGGCGTGCCGGTCGCGGCAACGCTCATCGGTGGCAGCCTTGTGATCGGCTTCGGGATCGGTGTGGCGGGGGTGCTGCTCACCGGGGTGGTGAAGGAGCACCTCGCCGCCCGCGCCGGGGCGGCCACCGGCGGCTACGTGGTGGCGATGATGGTCGGCGCCACGCTGTCGAGCGCGCTGGCCGTCCCGCTCGCGGTGCTGCTCGGCGGCTGGTCGTGGTCGCTCGCCGTGTGGTCCGTGCCGGCCGTGCTCGCGGCGGCGCTGTGGGCACCGATCGCGGCCCGCACGCACCGGCACGCGGCTGCCACCGCCGCGACGCCACCGGCCGGTAGCGTCGAGCGGGCCCCGCGGCGCGTCCGGCGGCTGCCCTGGAACGACCGTCTCGCCCGGCTCACGGCCTGCTACCAGGCCGGGACGTCGACGATGTTCTACGGGTGGCTCACCTGGCTCGCGCCGTACTACGACAGCCTGGGCTGGTCGGCGGAGCGCGCCGGACTGCTGCTCGCGGTGTGGAGCGTCGGGCAGATCCCGGCCGCGCTCCTCGTCCCCGCGCTGGCCGAGCGGCGGCGACGATGGCGGTTCTGGGCGTCACTCATGCTCGCGAGCGCCGCCGTCGGGACACTCGGCGCCCTGGTGGTCCCGCTGCCGCCGATCATCGGGCCGTGGATCTGGGCGCTCCTGATCAGTTTCGGTCTCGGGGCGGGCTTCCCGCTCGGGCTCGCGGTCATCGCCTGGCGCACACCCCATGGTGCCGCGAGCGCGGCGACCAGCGGTTTCGCGCTGGGCATCGGCTACACCGCCGCGGGCGTCGCACCGGTGGTGATGGGCGTGCTCGTGGATGTCAGCGGCTATCCGGCCGCGATCGCCGTCCTCCTGCTCGCCGCCGCGGTGCAGGCGGTGGCGATCTGGCGGATCGGGGACCGCCCGGCCTGAGCCGGTGCCGCCTAGAGTGCGCCGGCGCGCGTTCGGACGTGTTCCCAGGCGTCGTGCCACAGCCCCCGCATCTCGATCGCGCGTGCGTGCTCCCGCTCGACGAGGCGCCCGGCGACGAACACGACGTGCGCGTCGACCGCGCCGTCGCCGACGAGCAGCCCGTCGAGCAGGCGACGTACGCGATCCTCGGCCACGCAGGCGTCCTGGTGTTCCCCGAGGACCTCCTGCAGGTCCGCCGTGGCGGTGAGCAGCTGCTTCACCGACCTGGCCTGCTTGCGCCCCATGGCGGGCTCGACCAGCTCGCCGGTGTAGCGGACCCGCTTGCCGTCGATACGGAGCGCATGCAGCACCTCGTCCGGGGGATCGTCGCCCGCGCGCTCGACGGCCTTGGCGAGGCGGCGGACCTCCTTGCGGACCAGATCGATCAGCTCGGGCCTGCTCTGCGTGGCCGACGGCGTGGGCAGCGGCAGCCGGACCGCGTCCGCGAGCCGCTCCACGAGCGCCGTGTAGCGGGGCGCGTTCAGCGCGGCCAGCATCGTGATCCGCGCCTGCGCATGCTCCGTCTCCAGCCCGCCGACCAGCACCTCCGCAGCGGCCCGTTCCCGGTCGGGAAGCGCAGCGGCCTCGCCACGCAGCCGCAGGAGCATGACGTCCAGGTCCCGGACGGGACCCAGGGCACGGCCCAGCCAGCCGAGCTCGGCGCGCAGCCCGTCCGCCCACGCGGCGTCGAGCAGCGGCCGGGCCGCCTTGAGCGTCGCCCGCATGCGGCGCACCGACACCCGCATCTGGTGGAGCTCCTCGATGTCCGTGCCGTCCCGCGTGCCGGGGTCGTGGCGCAGCATCGCGCGCAGCCGGAGGTCCAGGGCCGCGCGCACGTGGTGAGGCGCAGGATCGCCCGGCTTGGCGATCACCGGCTCGGGCAGGTCGAGTGAGTCGACGGCGATCACGCGGACTCGCGGCGGCGTGGCGGTGGGCACGAGCGTCGAGGATAGGGCAGCCAGGGTGCCTGTTCGCTCGATCACGGGCGATCCGACGCCGGGTTCAGTCGTTGGCATGCAGCACACTGTTCAGCGCGATGCCGTGGCCCTGCCGCGGGCGCGCCTCGACCGCACCGGTGAGGGAGTGCCGGCGGAACAGCAGCCCGTTCTGGCCGGACAGCAACCGGGCCGACGTGACGGTTCCGTCCGGGACCGTCACCTTCGTCCCGGCCGTGACGTAGAGGCCGGCCTCGACGACGCAGTCGTCGCCGAGGGAGATCCCGATCCCCGCGTTGGCTCCGACGAGGCAGCGCCTGCCGATGGAGATGACCTCCTTGCCGCCGCCGGAGAGCGTGCCCATGATCGAGGCGCTGCCGCCGAGGTCGGACTCCTCCCCGACCACGACGCCCGCCGAGATGCGGCCCTCCACCATCGAGGCGCCGAGCGTGCCGGCGTTGTAGTTGACGAACCCCTCGTGCATCACGGTGGTGCCGCTGGCGAGATGGGCACCCAGCCGGACGCGGTCGGCGTCGGCGATACGGACCCCGCCGGGCACAACGTAGTCCACCATCCGCGGGAACTTGTCGACCCCGAAGACGGTGACCGGCCCGCGCGACCGCAGGCGCGCCCGGACCGTCTCGAAACCCGGTACCGCGCACGGGCCGGCGTTCGTCCACACCACGTTGGCGAGCAGCCCGAAGATGCCCTCCAGGTTCGCCTCGTGCGGCCGGATCAGCCGGTGGCTCAGCAGGTGCAGCCGGAGGTAGGCGTCGGGGGCGTCCTTGGGCGGGTCCGCGAGCGACTCGATCGCCGTCCGGACCACCGTGGTGCGCACTCCGCGGGTGGCATCCTCGCCGACGAGCCCGGCCAGGAGCGCGGACGTGTCCTCCGCGTCCGGACCGAGCGCGGGAGCCGGGTACCAGGTGTCGAGCACGACACCCGTGTCGGTGACGGTGGCCAGGCCGGTGCCGCTGGCCTCTTCGCGGCGCGGTGCGATGCTCACGGGACGACGCTATCCCGCTGCATCGCCGCGTCGTCGGCCTGGTTCTGGTGCCACCGGGCCGAACCCGGCCCGCGGGGGCGGTGAACGGCTGGTCGGTCGAGGTGTCGCGGACCGGAGGCGCGGCTTCGCGTCGGCCCTGCTGGGGGGCTGGTGGGCTGCGTTGGACGCCGGTGCGCTGCGTTGGGGTCCGCTGGGCTTCGCAGGGCGCCGGTGCGCTTCGCAGGGGTTGTCCGCGGGCTTCGCAGGGTGCGGGTGCGCTTCGCAGGGGCTGCGGCGTCTGCGAACCGTGCCGAGTCTCTGCGAGGCTGGGGTGGGCTGGGCCACGGAAGAGGTCGGAGGTGTCCTGCGGGGCCTGCCGGTGGGCCGACCGATCAGGTGGGGGCGGGAGCATGGCGCGATGCGCCTGGCGATGGGCGGGCCCGCCAGCGCGCCGCCGGTGTCCGGGCCGCTGGACCGCCGCACGGTGACCGGGCTGCGGCCCCGCCGACCGAGCCGCTGCCCCGCCGTCCGGGCCGCTGGCACCGCCGACCGAGCCGCCGCCGGCCGCCCGCCGCCCGGGCCGCTGCACCGCCGTACGGTGCCCGGCCGCTGCACCGGCCGCACGGTGACCGGGCTGCGGCACCGCCGACCGAGCCGCCCGCCGCCCCGCCGATCGGGCGCCCAACGCCCGTGCACCGGCCCGGCCACGCCCCGGCGTACCGTCGACGCCCGTGATCACGCTCGACCTCACCGCCGATCCCGTGGCGCTCACGGCGGCGCTCGTGGACGTCCCGTCGGTGTCGGGCGAGGAGGCACGGCTGGCCGGTGCGCTCGAGGCGGCGCTGCGTGAGCAGGCGCCGCACCTGGAGGTCGCGCGGTCGGGCGCGGCGGTCCTGGCCCGCACGCACCTGGGGCGGGATCGGCGGGTGCTCCTCGCGGGCCACCTGGACACGGTCCCGATCGCGGATAACCTCCCGAGCCGGCGCGACGGCGACCGGCTCTACGGGTGCGGGACGTCGGACATGAAGGCGGGGAACGCGGTCATCGCCCACCTCGCGACGACGCTGCCCGCCCCGCGCCACGACCTGACCCTGGTGTTCTACGACTGCGAGGAGATCGAGGCGGCCCGCAACGGTCTCGGCCGCATCGAGCGGGAGCTGCCCGAGTGGCTGCGCGCGGACCTCGCGATCCTCGGCGAGCCGACGAACGGGGCGGTCGAGGCGGGCTGCCAGGGGACGCTGCGCGCGGAGATCCGCACGACGGGCAGGCGGGCCCATTCCGCGCGATCGTGGCTGGGCCACAACGCCATCCACCGCGCGGCGCCGGTGCTGGAGCGCCTCGGCCGGTACGAGCCGCGCGACGTCGACATCGACGGCTGCGTCTACCGCGAGGGCCTGCAGGCCGTGCGGATCGCCGGGGGTGTGGCGGGGAACGTCGTCCCGGACGAGTGCGTCGTCACCGTCAACTTCCGCTTCGCCCCGGATCGCGACGCCGCGGCCGCGGAGGCGCACGTCCGGGAGGTCTTCGACGGGTTCGACCCGGTCGTCACGGACCTGGCGCCGGGCGCGCTGCCCGGCCTCGCCGCACCGGCGGCCCGGGAGTTCCTCGCGGCCACGGGCGCGTCACCGTCGGCGAAGTACGGCTGGACGGACGTCTCGCGCTTCGCCGCGCTCGGCATCCCCGCGCTGAACTACGGCCCGGGCGACCCGAACCTCGCCCACACCCGCGAGGAGCACGTCGACGTCGCGCGGATCACCGAGGCGGCGGAGGTGCTGCGGCGCTTCCTCGCCTGATCGCGGTCACCGCCGAGCCCGCCCCTACCCTGGCGCCATGACCTCACTCCCGCCCCGTCGGGGCGAGAAGCAGCGCGGCCCGGTGGTGCTGCGCGGCGAGCGACGACACGAAACCACCACCACGGACCAGCGGCTACTGGACTCACGCGGGCCGTCCGACTGGGTCCACACCGACCCGTGGCGGGTCATGCGCATCCAGGCCGAGTTCGTCGAGGGCTTCGGCGTGCTCGCCGAGCTCCCCCGTGCCGTCACCGTCTTCGGCTCGGCCCGCACCCCCCGCGACCATCTCGAGTACGCCCAGGGCCGCGCGCTGGGCACGGCTCTCGCCGAGGCCGGGTTCGCCGTCATCACCGGCGGCGGGCCCGGCGTGATGGAGGCCGCGAACAAGGGCTGCTCGGAGGCGGGTGGGCTGTCGGTCGGGCTGGGCATCGAGCTGCCGTTCGAGCAGGGCCTCAACGAGTACGTGGACGTCGGCATCAACTTCCGCTACTTCTTCGTCCGCAAGACGATGTTCGTGAAGTACTCCCAGGCGTTCGTGTGCCTGCCCGGCGGCTTCGGGACGATGGACGAGCTGTTCGAGGCGCTCACCCTAGTGCAGACGAAGAAGGTGACGAAGTTCCCGGTCGTCCTGCTGGGCAGCGACTACTGGGGCGGGCTCTACGACTGGATCGCCAAGAGCATGCTCGACGGCGGCAAGATCGGCGAGAACGACGTCGGGCTGCTGCACGTCACCGACGACGTCGACGACGCGGTGGAGGTCGTCCACGCCGCGTACCGGGCTTGGGAGGCGGCGCACTGAGGCCCGGGGGTGCCGCGGGGCTCGCGGTGTGCGTGTACTGCGGATCGATCGAACCGGTCGATCCGCGCTTCCTGAAGCTGGCCGCGGATGTGGGCCGGGGCATCGCGGCGCGCGGCTGGCAGCTCGTGTCCGGGGGCGGCCGCCGTTCGATGATGGGCGCGGTCGCGGTGGCGGCGCGGGCGGGCGGGGCGCGCACGACGGGGGTCATCCCCGGGTCGATGGTCGAGCGCGAATGGGCCGACCACGACTCCGACGAGCTGCTCGTCACCGAGTCGATGCGCGACCGCAAGGCCGTCATGGAGACCCACGCCGACGCGTTCCTCGCGCTGCCGGGAGGCGTCGGCACGTGCGAGGAGCTGTTCGAGGTGTGGACGTCGGGCTACCTCGGCCTGCACGCCAAGCCGGTGGTCGTGCTCGACCCGGGCGATCACTACGGGGGGCTGCTCGACTGGGTGCGTGGGCTGCGCGACGCGGGCTTCGTCGAGCAGGCCGCGCTGGACCGGCTCGTGGTCACGCGGGAGGTGGACGAGGCGCTCGACGCGTGCGCCGCGCCGGTCCCCGAGCCGCGGTACCGGCCGTGACGTCCGCGCGCACACCGTGGCTGCCTGCTGCGACGGCGCCGCGTCCCCTGCTGCGCTTCCGGGGCCGGATCCCCGCCCAGGACCGGGCCCTGGTCATGGCGATCGTCAACCGGACGCCGGACTCGTTCTACGACCGTGGCGCCACCTACGCCGCAGGGGCCGCTCTGGAGCGCGTCGACCAGGCCGTCGCCGAGGGCGCGGACATCCTCGACGTCGGCGGGGTGAAGGCGGGGCCGGGAGCGGTGGTCGACCCGGTCGAGGAGATCCGCCGCACCGTCCCCTTCGTGGCAGCGGTCCGTGCCCGCCACCCGAACGTGGTCATCAGCATCGACACGTGGCGCGCGGAGGTGGGCCGGCTGGCCGTCGCGGAGGGCGCGGACCTGCTCAACGACACCTGGGCGGGCGCGGACCCGAAGCTCGCGGACGTCGCCGCAGAGGCGGGGGCGGGGATCGTCTGCTCGCACACCGGCGGCGCGACGCCGCGAACGCGGCCCCATCGGGTGCGCTACGCGGACGTGGTGGCGGACGTGATCGCCGAGACGGTCGGGCAGGCCGAACGGCTCGTCGCGCTCGGTGTCCCCCGCGAGGGAATCGTCATCGACCCGACCCACGACTTCGGAAAGAACACCTGGCACGGCCTGGAACTCCTCCGCCGATGTGACGAACTCGTTTCCACGGGATGGCCTGTGTTAATGGCGTTGTCGAACAAAGATTTCATTGGCGAAACATTAGGAGCGAGCTTGACCGAACGGCTCGAAGGTACGCTCGCGGCCACCGCGATCGCGGCGGGTGCAGGGGCACGGATCTTCAGAGCGCACGAGGTCGGGGCCACCCGCCGCGCGGTCGACATGGTCGCCGCGATCGTGGGCACCCGGAATCCGTCGCACACCGTTCGAGCACTCGCCTGAACGTGGAGAAGTGAACGGCAACGGCGCCGGGATGATCGACTCACGACTGGGAGGATCGATGGACCCCGCTATCGAGGACTGGTTCGCCCGCCGTACCTGGCAGACGCCGACGTGGACGGTTCCCGAGCTCGTCGCCGCCAAGAGGGGCCGCGACGTCTCGATCGTGCTCCCCGCGCTGGACGAGGAGGACACGGTCGGTGCGATCGTCGAGGCGATCATCCCCCTGACCACCGGCCCGGCGCCGCTGGTCGACGAGCTCGTCCTCATGGACTCCGGCTCGACGGACCGCACCTGCGAGATCGCCGCGGCGGCGGGGGCCCGGGTCGTCCTGCGCAGCGACGTGCTCCCGCACATGGAACCCGTCCCGGGCAAGGGCGAGGTCCTGTGGCGCTCGCTGGCCGCCACGACCGGCGACATCATCTGCTACCTGGACTCGGACCTGGTCGACTTCGACCCGGGCTTCGTCCCCGCGCTGCTCGGCCCGCTGCTCACCGAGCCGGGTGTGGAGCTGGTGAAGGGCTTCTACCGCCGCCCGCTTCGCCTGGAGACCTCGGACTCGGCCGAGACGTGGGGCGACAACGGCGGCGGTCGGGTCACCGAGCTCGTCGCGCGGCCGCTGCTGTCGGCGGTCTGCCCGGACCTCGGCGCCGTCGTCCAGCCGCTGGGCGGCGAGTACGCCGCCACGCGCGAACTGCTCGAATCGGTGCCGTTCGCCTCCGGCTACGGGGTGGAGATCGGCCTGCTGCTCGACACCCACTCCCGCTCGGGGGTGGAAGCGATCGCCCAGGTCAACCTCGGTGTGCGCAAGCACCGCAACCGCTCGCTGCTCCAGCTGGGGGTCATGGCCCGCCAGATCCTGTCCGTCGCACTCGCCCGCGGCTGCGTCGACGGGTTGTCCATCGACTCCGGGGCGGGGCTCACCCAGTTCGTGCAGGTCGGCGGCGAGTGGCTGCCGACGTCCACGGCGACGCGGACGGGCGAGCGCCCGCCGATGCGTGACGTGCTCGGACGCACCCGCGTGGCCTGAGCCCCGCCACGTCCGCCCCGGAAGTTGTCGGGGCGGTCGTGTATTCATGGCCTGTGGGCACCGCGCTGATCTACCTGCTGGTGGTGGTCGCCGTGGCGGCGCTCGTGTTCGCCGTGGCGGCCACGGTCTTCGGGCGAGGTGAGCAGCTCGCCCCACTGCCCCCGGGCGCTACGCCCACCCGGCTGCCTGTCGACGCCGTCACCGGGCGGGACGTGCGTGAGCTCTGCTTCCAGCAGGCACTGCGCGGCTACCGGATGGACGAGGTCGACTGGGCGCTCGGGCGGCTGGCCGACGAGCTCGACCGCGTCGTCGCGGAACGCGACGAGCTGCAGGCGCGGATCACGGCACTGCGCGCCCCCGCCTCTCGGGCCCGGACGGGCGAGCCGGAGGACCGGGCGTGACGGGGGTCGAGCTGGCGGTTCCGGTCGAGGTCGGGGTCCCGGCCGAGGTCCTCTGGCGCGCGGTCACGGACTGGGAGCGCCAGGGCGAGTGGATGCTCGCCACCACGGTGCGGCGCACCGGCGGCGACGGGCGCGCGCCCGGCTCGACGTGGAAGGCCGCCACGGGGGTGGGCCCGCTCGCGGTGGTCGACACGATCGAGCTGGTGGAACTGGTCGAGGGCGGCCCGTGGCGGGCCACGGTGCGGCACACCGGGAAGGTGGTCCGCGGGGACGGGATCTTCATCGTCGAGGCGCTGGGGCCGTCGCGGTCGCGGTTCACGGTCGTCGAGCGGCTGGACCTGCCCTGCGGGGTCCTCGGGCGCGCCTGCTGGGTCGCCGTCCGGCCGATCAGCCGGCTGGGCCTGGAGATCTCGCTGCGCAGGCTGGCCCGCCGGGTCGAGGCGGAGTACGCGGGCCGTGGGTGAGGCCGTCGAGCGCGTCCGCTGTGCCTGGGCCGGTTCGGCACCGGAGTACGTCGCGTACCACGACGACGAGTGGGGCCGCCCGCTGCGCGGGGTCACGGCGATGTTCGAGCGGATCAGCCTGGAGGCGTTCCAGTCGGGCCTCTCGTGGCTCGTGATCCTGCGCAAGCGGCCGTCCTTCCGCGCGGCGTTCGCCGGGTTCGACCCGGCAGCGGTCGCCGCGTTCGGCGAGCGGGACGTGACCCGCCTGCTCGCGGACGCCGGCATCGTCCGCAACCGCGCCAAGATCGAGGCGACCGTCCACAACGCGCGCGCCGTGCTCGACCTGGACGTCCCGCTCGACGACCTGCTGTGGTCGTTCGCACCCGCGGAGCACCCGCGTCCGGTGACGCTCGCCGACGTCCCCGCCGTCACGCCCGAGTCGACGGCGATGGCGCGCGAGCTGAAACGCCGCGGGTTCCGGTTCGTGGGCCCGACCACGTGCTACGCGCTCATGCAGGCCGCCGGCCTGGTCGACGACCACGTCGCCGGGTGCTGGCGCGCACGACGCTGACCGTCCGCAGCGGACGCGCGCGGCAGGACGCACGCCGTACCCCGATCGGCGTCGCGACACGCGCCGCGATCGCTCCGGTGTCACGTGTGGCGGACCGATGAGGAAAGATGTTGGGAAGACCAAACATCCCGCCGAGCGCTCTCCCCGGCGCACCGGCACCGGACCACTGTGATCGTGGAAGGAGCACACCATGGCGGCGATGAAGCCTCGCACGGGCGACGGGCCCCTCGAGGTGACCAAGGAAGGCCGGGGCATCGTGATGCGTGTCCCGCTGGAGGGCGGCGGCCGGCTCGTGGTCGAGATGTCCGCGGAGGAGGCCAGCGACCTGGGCGACGCCCTCAAGGCCGCGGCGAGCTGAACCACCCGCAGCGGCGGAGCGCGCGCAGGAGGGTCAGCCCACGAGCGAACGGTAGATCTGCACCGTGCGCTCCGCGGCCTGTGCCCAGCTGAACTCCCGCTCGGCGCGCTCCCGGCCGGCCGCCCCCATGGCGGCGGCGCGCCCGGGATCGGCGAGCAGCGCGTTCACCGCGGCTGCGATGCCGTCACGGAACTCGTCGACGGCGTCCTCGTCGTAGTGCACGAGCAGGCCCGTGGTGGAGTCGGCGACCACCTCGGGGATGCCGCCCACGTCCGAGGCGACGACGGCCGTGCCGCAGGCCATCGCCTCGAGGTTGACGATCCCGAGCGGCTCGTACACCGACGGGCAGACGAACACGGTGGCGGCCGAGAGCAGTTGCCGCAGCTCCGCGGTGTCGATCATCCGGCTCACCCAGACGACGCCGGGCCGCGCGGCCGACAGCTCGGCGACGTCGCGCTCGGTCTCGGCGGCGATCTCCGGCGTGTCGGGTGCGCCGGCGCAGAGCACCACCTGAGCCTTGTCGCTGATCGAGTGCGCGGCCGCGACGAGATGGCCGAGGCCCTTCTGCCGCGTGATGCGGCCCACGAACACGACGATCGGGTGGTCCGGGTCGACGCCGAGCCCGCGCACCAGGTCGCGTCCGTCGTCGGGCCGGAAGGCGCGGGTGTCGATGCCGTTGTGCACCACGTGCACGCGCTCCGGATCCAGCGCCGGATAGCAGTCGAGCACGTCGGCGCGCATGCCCGCGCTCACCGCGATGACGGCGTCCGCGGCCTCATAGGCGGTGCGCTCCACCCAGGACGACAGCCGGTAGCCGCCGCCCAGCTGCTCCGCCTTCCAGGGGCGGCGCGGCTCCAGCGAGTGCGCCGTCACGACGTGCGGCACGTCGTGGAGCACCTTCGCGAGGTGCCCGGCCAGGTTCGCGTACCAGGTGTGGGAGTGCGCGAGCTGCACACCGCCCAGCGTGGCGACCATGCCGAGATCGACGCCGAGGGTCTGCAGGGCCGGGTTGGCGTCCGCGAGCCGCTCCGGCGTGCGGTGCGCCCAGACGTGCGGCGCGGGCTCCCCGCGGGCGTCGAGGCGCGGCTCGCCGAAGCAGTGGACGTCGACGTCGACCAGCGCTCGCAGCGCCGGGACGAGGGCGCCGACGTGGACGCCCGCGCCCCCGTAGACCTCGGGCGGGTACTCGCGGGTCAGCACTCCGATGCGCACGCCGACAGACCGTAGGCCTTCCTCCGGCGACACACGAGACCCGTGCTCGTACCGGTTGGATTCGTGCGTTCGGCGCCACTAGGGTTCGGTCGTGTGACCGGCGTACGGCTCTCGCCCGCAACGCCCCGCGCACTGGCGTCCAACGTGCTCGGCATCGTCCTCGCGGGCGGTGAGGGCAAGCGGCTCTGGCCGCTGACCGCGGACCGGGCGAAGCCCGCCGTGCCGTTCGGGGGCAACTACCGACTGATCGACTTCGTCCTGTCGAACCTCGTGAACGCGGGGCTCACCCGCATCTGCGTGCTCACCCAGTACAAGTCCCACTCGCTGGACCGGCACATCTCGACCACGTGGCGCCTGTCGAGCGTGCTCGGGCAGTACATCACCACGGTCCCGGCGCAGCAGCGGCTCGGGCGGCGCTGGTACACCGGCAGCGCGGACGCGATCTACCAGAGCCTCAACCTCGTCTACGACGAGCGGCCGGACTACATCGCGGTCTTCGGCGCGGACCACGTCTACCGCATGGACCCGGGCCAGATGCTGCTCCAGCACGTGGAGTCCGGCGTCGGGGCCACGGTGGCGGGCATCCGGGTGCCGCGCGCGGAGGCCAAGGCGTTCGGGTGCATCTCCACCGACGAGAACGGCCGCATCGTGGACTTCCTGGAGAAGCCCTCGGATCCGCCCGCCGTGCCCGACGACCCGGACGTCACGTTCGCGTCGATGGGCAACTACATGTTCACCACCGACGTCCTGCTGGACGCCCTGCGCTCGGACGCCGAGGACGGCGACTCCGACCACGACATGGGCGGCGACATCATCCCGCGCCTGGTGCGCGAGGGGAACGCGGCGGTCTACGACTTCGCGGACAACGTGGTGCCCGGCGCCACGGACCGCGACTCCGGCTACTGGCGTGACGTCGGCACCGTCGACGCCTACTACGAGGCGCACAACGACCTGTGGTCGGTGCACCCGGTCTTCAACCTCTACAACGACCGCTGGCCGATCCGCACGGCGGCCGCTCCGCTCCCGCCTGCGAAGTTCGTGCAGGGCGGCATTGCGCAGGACTCCATCGTCGGCGCCGGGACGATCATCTCCGGCGCGATCGTGCGCCGGTCGGTGATCAGCCCGAACGTGATGGTGCAGGCCGACGCCGAGGTGTCGGACTCGGTGATCCTTCCCGGGGTGCGCATCGGGCGCGGCGCGGTCGTGCGCGGGGCGATCCTGGACAAGAACGTCGTGGTGCCCGACGGCGCGCTCGTCGGGGTCGATCTCGCGATGGACCGGGCCCGCTACACCGTGAGCACCGGGGGAGTCGTGGTGATCGGGAAGGGGGCCACCGCCCTGTAGCCGCGGCGGCCGAGGACGGTCAGGGTCGAGGTCAGTGCCCGTCCGCGGTCGACCAGCCGTGCCGCGGTGTGTTCGCCGCGGCGAGCAGCCCGTCACCGAGCGGCAGCAGGACCGGGACCAGCCGCTCGTCCTCGCGCAGCCGGCGCCCCACCTCGCGCACGGCGCGCGTGTCGGCGTCCTCGGCGGCGGGGTCCGCGACCCGGCCGCCCTGCAGCGCCCCGTGCAGCACCACGACGCCGCCGGGACGCAGGAGCCGTACGGCCTCGTCGAGGTAGCGGGGGTACTCGGCGGGGACGGCGTCGACGACCACCAGGTCGTACCCGCCGTCGGTGAGCCGGGGCAGGACCTCCAGCCCGAGCCCGTTGATCAGGCGGAGGCGGCCCGGCCCGTGCCCGGCCTCCCCGAACGCCTGCCGGGCGCTGCGCTGGCGCTCCGGGTCGACGTCGATCGAGGTGAGCACGCCGTCGGGTGCCATCCCGCGCAGCAGCCACAGCCCGCTCACGCCGACCCCCGTGCCGATCTCGACGACCGCCCTGGCCCCGACCGTCGCGGCCAGGAAGCACAGCCCGGCGCCCGCGCCCGGAGCGACCGGCCGGCAGCCGGTCTCGCGCGCGCGTGCGCGGGTGGCGAGCAACACGTCGTCCTCGGTGAGATAGCCCTCCACGTGGTCGCGGACGAGCCCGTTCTCGACGGGGACGGAGACGGCGGAGCCGGTCATGCGCACGAGGCTACTGCGCCGGTCGGAGGCCCAGGCGCGGCGAGCGGGCGTGTCGCGGCGTAATCAGGCCCACGTGCCCCTGAGCGCCCCCGGAGGGGATTCACAGGCTCCTCTCAGGCGCTTCTCACTCCTCGTTCACAGGAGTGGCCCACTCTCAGACGGGAACACACGGGAACACGAGCAGGAGGCTCGACGTTGACCGCTCGACGCGGCCTGCACTGGAGGAGCCGACCCCGATGACCAAAGCCCGGCCGATCCCGGACGGCGGCACCGTGCTGCCCGGCGAGGGGGCGGAGTGGGTCCCGCCGAGCTGGGACGAGATCGTGCGCGAGCACGCCGACCGCGTCTACCGGCTGGCGTACCGCCTCACCGGCAACCAGCACGACGCCGAGGACCTCACCCAGGAGACGTTCGTGCGGGTGTTCCGCTCGCTGGCGTCCTACCGGCCCGGCACCTTCGAGGGCTGGCTGCACCGCATCACCACCAACCTCTTCCTCGACATGGTCCGCCGCCGCGCCCGCGTGCGGATGGAGGCGCTGCCCGAGGACTCCGACCGGATCCCGGGCTCCGGCCCCGAGCCCGAGCAGGTCTTCTCCGACACCCACCTGGACCCCGATCTGCAGGCCGCCCTGCACGAGCTCGCGCCGGAGTTCCGCGCCGCCGTCGTGCTGTGCGACGTCGAGGGGCTGTCCTACGAGGAGATCGGCGCGACCCTGGGCGTGAAGCTCGGTACCGTGCGGAGCAGGATCCACCGGGGCCGCGCCGCCCTGCGGACCGCACTCGAGCGCAACCGGGCGGCGCGCACCGGGAACGACGGGCGACGAGAGCTGGAGGCGATCGGCAGATGACGGCTCCGCGTCGGCGTTTCGAAGTGGTCGCCCCGGACTGGGGGCAGACGCATCTGACGTCCGATGCCGTGGTCGCGTTCGTGGACGACGAGCTGAGCACGGCGGCCCACGGCCGCGCCCTGCGTCACCTGGAGTCCTGCCCGGGCTGTGCCTCGGACGTCGCCGAGCAGCGCCAGGCCCGCTCCGCGCTGCGCTCGGCGCGCGGACCGGAGCTCTCCTCCGCGCTGCTGAACGCGCTGCGTTCCATCCCGCGCGACACCGAGCTGCCCGCTCCGCCCGCCGGGCTCGCGGTCGACCCGGACGGCCATTTCGTGCAGCCGCTGCGGCCCGCCCGAGAAGCGCTGCCCACCGACGTGTCCGCCCGCACGGTCCGCTCCGGACCACAGATCCCCGGTCCGGTCCGGTCCGGCCGGGCGTCGCGGCGATGGGGTGCTGGGCTCACCGCCACGGGGATCGCGCTCGGCGCGCTGGCCCTCACGGGCGCGGTGATGCCGGCGGACTCGCCGGTGCGCGGCGTGTTCGGCGGCCCCGTGCTGGACTCCGGATCCACCGCCACGCGGTTGCAGGCCGCTCCCTCGCCCGTGGTGGGGCAGATCCGGCCCGCCGCGGTTCCGTTCGGGCGCGGCGGCGTCGCCAGGGGTGGGGGCGCTGCGGCCGGGCAGCCGGGCGACCCGGGCACCGAACGCGTGCTGCGCCAGCTCGACGCCCTGCCCGGCGCGCACCCGACGGCTCGCTGACCGCACCCGTCCGGGTCGTGCGCGCGCACGCGAACTTCACCCCGCGTGCGGCACCCTGGGAGGTGCCGGACGTGCCCGGCACGCCTGCGAGGAGGAGTTCGCGCCGACCATGAGCGACGACGCGCCCGGCCCGGTGCCCGGGACGGACGAGACCGGCACCGCCGCGGCGGGCGTGCCACCCCGCCTCGCGCCGCGCCCGCTGGAACGCCCGGCCGTCGACCCGGATGCCGAGGCGGCGTTCGGCCGCCCGGCGGGCACGGACGGCGGGTTCCAGCCCGCCGCCTTCCGCGCGGCGCCCGCCCCCGCGGGACCGCCGCCCCCGACAGCGCTCGCGTACGCGTTCGGCCGCCCCGACGGCGTGTCCGTGCCGCTGCAGCGCCCGCCGTCGAACGGCACGCGCACCGCGCGGCCCGACGACGAACCCCTGTGGGCCGACGGCTCCGACGGTGCCGCCACCGCCGACCCGTGGCGCGACCCCGCCAGCCACGCCGGCCTCGCCCCGCCCGTCCCCGAGCAGGCGAGCGCCCCTCCCGACGCGTCCGAGGGTGCCCGGCTCAGCACGCGCGAGCTGCTGTTCGGGCGCCGGGTGCAGCCTAGGGCGCTGGTCACCCTGGGCCTGATCGCCCTGCTCATCGGGGCGGCGGGCGGTGTTGTCGGGCGGGTCACCGCGGAGGGCGCAGCCGCACTGACCGAGCCGGACGCGACGATCACCCAGGCCACCGAGGCCAAGGAGCGACCACCCGGCTCGGTGGCCGACATCGCAGCACGCACCGTCCCGGCGGTGGTCTCGCTGGAGCTGCGGGTCGGCGACGAGGGCGGCACCGGCTCGGGGGTCGTGATCGACCCCGCGGGCTACGTGCTCACCAACAACCACGTGGTCGCGCCCGTCGCGGAGGTGCCGGACGCGCAGCTGGAGGCGATCTTCCACGACGGCACGCGCGCGAAGGCGACGATCGTCGGCCGCGATCCCAAGACCGACCTCGCCGTCGTCAAGGTCGCGGTGGCCAACCCGGTCGTGGCCCAGATCGGCTCGTCCTCCTCGCTGGCGGTCGGGGACGCGGTGCTCGCGATCGGGTCACCGCTCGGCCTCGTCGGCACCGTCACCACCGGCATCGTCAGCGCGCTGGACCGGCCCGTCCCGCTGGACGGCGGCGAGACCGACACCAACGCCGTCATCGACGCGATCCAGACCGACGCCGCGATCAACCCGGGCAACTCCGGTGGGCCGCTGGTCGACTCGACGGGAGCCGTCGTCGGCATCAACACCGCCATCCGCAGCATCGGCGGCGGCGGGGGCGAGGGCGGTTCGATCGGACTCGGTTTCGCGATCCCGATCGACGACGCCCGCCGGATCGCCGAGGAGCTGATCCGCGCGGGCTCGGTGAAGCACGCCGAGCTGGGGGTCAACGCCCGGTCCGTCGCCGACGACACCACGGATGGCGCGCAGGTGCAGAACGTCCGCCAGGGTGGTGCTGCTGCAGCGGCCGGCATCGTCGAGGGCGACGTGATCACGAGGGTCGGGGACCGGCAGATCGCCGGGGCCGACGAGCTCATCGTCGCGGTGCGGGAGCGGCGGCCGGGGGAGTCCGTGCCGATCGACCTGATCCGCGACGGCAGGCCGCTGACGATCACGGTCGTGCTGGGCTCGGACTGAGCGCAGGCCGATCGGCACCGGGAAGTAGGCTGGGAGCGTGTTCGAGTCCGTCGGATGGGGTGAACTGCTGGTCCTGATAGTCGCCGGCCTGTTCATCCTGGGCCCGGAGCGGCTGCCGGAGGCGGCCGGGTGGCTGGGCCGCACGATCCGCCAGGTGAAGGGCTTCGCCGCCGGCGCGCGCGACCAGCTCCGCGGCGAGTTCGGGCCCGAGTTCGACGAGCTGCGCAAGCCCCTGGACGAGCTGCGCGGCCTGCGCAACTTCAACCCGGGCAACGTCGTGCGCCGCACGCTGTTCGACGACGACGGCCCTCCGGTCAAGCCGAACGGGTACGCCCCTCCGCCCGGTGGCGGCAATGGCGGCAGCACTGGCGGCGCTGGCGGCAGCACTGGCGGCACCGTCCCCCGCCACCCCGCGGCCGGAGCGTCCGGCCCGTCCGCGCAGCAGCCGCTGGCCCCGAACGAGCGTCCGCCGCTGGACCCCGACGCCACATAGGCCCGCGTCGCGGGTGTCCGGTCGCGTCCATTCCATTCGCTTTACCTCCAAGTGGAGGTGGTGAGACCTGTGTCACGTTCGTACGCTCCGCGCATCCCACCCGCGGAAAGGATGCCCATGGCCGCCGCCACCGCCCCGTCACCAGCACGAATGCATCGCGTCGCCATCGCGAGCGCGACCGGCACGACGATCGAGTTCTACGACTTCTTCATCTACGGCACGGCGGCGGCTCTGGTGTTCGGGAAGGTGTTCTTCCCCGCACTCGGGCCGGCCGCGGGGACGATCGCCGCGTTCGCGACCGCCGGCGTCGCATTCATCGCCCGGCCGTTCGGCGCCATCCTGTTCGGCCATTTCGGCGACCGGATCGGTCG
Organism: Pseudonocardia sp.; assembly: GCF_050246655.1. Lineage (GTDB taxonomy): Bacteria > Actinomycetota > Actinomycetes > Mycobacteriales > Pseudonocardiaceae > Pseudonocardia. The sequence goes on along the minus strand of NZ_JBFWVQ010000010.1, from coordinate 64,726 downwards.
CAAGGGCACGCTGGTCGCGACCCTGTTGCTCATGGGCCTGTCGACGGTCGCCATCGGGCTGCTGCCGACCGCGGCGACCATCGGCATCGCCGCACCGATCCTGCTGATCGTGTTGCGGGTGTTCCAGGGCCTCGCGGTCGGGGGCGAGTGGGCGGGTGCGGTGCTGCTCACCGCCGTGTACGCCCCGCCCATGCGCCGTGGCCTGTACGCGCTGTTCCCGCTGCTCGGCCCGTCGCTGGCGTTCGCGCTGGCCAGCGCGACGTTCCTGATCACGGCGCTCACCATGAGCGACGAGTCGTTCCTCGCCTACGGCTGGCGCATCCCGTTCGTGGCGAGCCTGATCCTGATCGCGGTCGGGCTGTACGTCCGGCTCTCCATCGAGGAGACCCCGGTGTTCCGCGCGGCGGCGCAGAACAAGGCGCTGGCGCACAACCCGCTCCTCGATGCGCTGCGGGCGCAGACCAAGGAGGTCCTGCTCGCGGGCGGTGCGCTGACCATGCTGTTCGCGTTCTTCTACGTCGGCGTCACCTTCCTCACCAGCTACGGGACCACCCAGCTCGGGCTCAGCCGGCCGACCGTGCTGTCGATCGGCATCCTCGGCGGCGCCGTCATGGCGGTGTGCACGATCCTCTCGGCCATCTACTCCGACCGGGTCGGTCGCCGCAAGCTGATCATCGCCGGCAACGCGGCGGCGATCGTGGCGGCGCTGTTGCTGTTCCCGATCCTCGACATCGGGACGCCCTGGTCGTTCGCGCTCGGCCTGTCCATCGTGATGGGCCTGGTCGGCGTGGCGTACGGCCCGGCGGGCGCCTACCTGCCGGAGATCTTCGCGACCCGCTACCGCTACACCGGTGCGGGCATGGGCTACAACCTCGCGGGCATCCTCGGCGGGGCCGTCACGCCGTTCCTGGCGGCGGCGCTCGTGCAGAACTACGGCAGCTTCGCGATCGGGATCTACCTCGCGGCGATGGGCCTGCTCAGCCTGCTCTGTGTGCTCGCGCTGCATGAGACGAAGGACGTGGAGCTGCACGAGGCGGAGGCGGTCGCCTCGGGCTGACGGAGCACGACCGGACGGCCCCCTCGCCGCGGCGAGGGGGCCGTCGGGCAGCGTGGGATCAGCGCCGCACGGGTGAGATGTTGAGCGACATCCCCGCGAGCCCGCGGGCCCGGGTGGTGAGCTTGTCGGCCACCGCCGCGAGCGCCCGCGCGGACGCGGAGTCCGGCTCGGCCAGCACGATCGGCGTGCCGCCGTCGCCGCATTCCCGAAGCTGCGGCTCCAGCGGCACCTGCCCGAGCAGCGGGACGGGCGCGCCGAGCGTGCGACTGAGCGAGTCCGCCACCGTCTGCCCGCCGCCCGCGCCGAACACCTCCATGCGGGAGCCGTCGGGCAGCTCGAGCCAGGACATGTTCTCGACGACACCCGCGAGCCGCTGGCGTGTCTGCGCGGCGATCGAGCCCGCGCGCTCGGCGACCTCGGCCGCGGCCGTCTGCGGGGTGGTGACGACGAGCAGCTCGGCGTTGGGGATCAGCTGGGCGGTGGAGATCGCGATGTCGCCGGTGCCCGGCGGCAGGTCGAGCAGCAGGACGTCCAGGTCGCCCCAGTACACGTCGGCAAGGAACTGCTGCAGAGCGCGGTGCAGCATCGGGCCGCGCCAGACGACGGCGTCGTTGCCCGCGGTGAACATGCCGATGGAGATGACCTTCACGCCGTGCGCCTGCGGCGGCATGATCATGTTCTCGACCTTGGTGGGCCGCGCGGTGGCGCCGAGCATGCGGGGCACGCTGTGGCCGTAGATGTCGGCGTCCACGACGCCGACCGACAGCCCCCGCGCCGCCATCGCCGCGGCGAGGTTGACCGTCACCGAGGACTTGCCGACGCCGCCCTTGCCCGACGCGACGCAGTACACGCGCGTCAACGAGCCGGGCTGGGCGAACGGGATGACCGGGTCCGCGGAATCCCCGCGGAGGCTGCGTCGCAGCTCGGTGCGCTGCTCGTCGCTCATGACGTCCAGCTCGACCTGAACGCCGGTGATCCCCGCGACCTTCGACACCGCCTCGGTGACGCGCGCCGTGATCGTCTCCCGCATCGGGCAGCCCGCGACCGTGAGGTAGACGCCCACGTGTGCGAGTCCCTCCGGGGACACGGCCACGTGTTTGACCATGCCCAGGTCGGTGATCGGCTTGTGGATCTCGGGATCCTGGACCGTGTGCAGCGCGGCCCGAACGGCCTGTTCGACGGTGGACCGGTCGGTGCTGGTGGACATCACTCCATGCTACGTACGCGTGGCGTGTCGAGCCGTTCGGCCAGCTTCTCCAGCTCACCGCGCAGGTAGTCGCGCGTCGCCACCTCCCCGACGGCCAGCCGGAGCGCCGCCAGCTCGCGGGCGAGGTACTCGGTGTCGGCCTTCGTGCGTTCGGCGCGCGCCCGGTCCTCCTCCAGGGCGACGCGGTCGCGGTCGTCCTGCCGGTTCTGCGCGAGCAGGATCAGCGGCGCGGCGTAGGCGGCCTGCGTGGAGAACGCCAGGTTGAGCAGGATGAACGGGTACGGGTCCCACGCGTAGCTCATCGCCGCGATGTTGAGAACGATCCACGCGATGACGACCACCGTCTGGATCGCCAGGAAGCGGCCGGTGCCGAGGAACCGTGCGATGCGTTCGGAGAGCCGCGCGAACCCGTCCGGGTCCACCTCGAAGCGGCGGCGCCCGATGAGCGGCTGGTCCAGCCGCCTGCTGCGGGGGACGAGTTCAGGCATCGCTGGTCTCCGGCTTCTCAGCGCTCTCAGCGGGGTGGGCGCCGTTGGGCGACGGCTCGTCGTGCAGGTGGTCGCGCCAGTCCGGGGGGAGCATGTGGTCGAGGAGGTCGTCCACGCCGACGGCGCCGAGCAGGTGGTCCTCGTCGTCCACGACGGGCGCGGCGACCAGGTTGTAGGCCGCGAAGAAGCGCGTGATCTCGCTCAGCGGCGCATTCGGGCCCAGCCGCCCCAGCTCGTTGTCGATCACGCCCGCGACCAGCGCGAACGGAGCCTCGCGCAGCAGCCTCTGGGTGTGCGCGCAGCCGAGGTAGCGCCCGGTCGGGGTCTGGGTGGGCGGGCGGCAGACGAACACCATGCTCGCGAGCGCCGGCACGATGTCGGGGTTGCGGACGTGGGCGAGGGCCTCGGCCACCGTGGCGTCCGGGCGCAGCACGATCGGCTCCGGGGTCATGAGGCCGCCCGCGGTGAACGCCTCGTAGCGCAGCAGCCGGCGCACCGGGGCGGACTCGGCGGGCTCCATGAGGGCGAGGAGCCGGTCGGACTCGACGTCGGGCAGCTCGCCGAGCAGGTCCGCGGCGTCGTCGGGGGACATGGCCTCGAGGATGTCCGCGGCGCGCTCTGCGGAGAGGTGGGCGAGAAGCGCGCGCTGGTCGGACTCCGACAGCTCCTCGAAGACGTCGGCGAGGCGCTCGTCATCGAGGGAGTCGACGACCTCGTACTGGCGTTTGCGAGGCAGCTGCGCGAGAGCTGCTGCGACGTCGGCGGGCCGCATCGTCTCCAGGACCGACAGCAACCCCGCGGTGCCCTGGCGGTCGGTCAGGGAGAGTCCCTCGACGGACGTCCACGAGACGACGTGCACCTGCCCGCGCCGTGTCAGCCGCGACCGGCGGGTGCGCACCGCCAGGCGTCCCACGATCCAGTCCCGGGTGCGGGTGGGCTCGATCGCGGCGTCCACGACGACGGCCTCCTCACCCGACGCGCGCAGGCGGACGCGCGCGTCGAGCATCTGGCCGATCACCAGCGTCTCGTTGGGGCGCACCTGGAACCCGCGCAGGCTGACCGACCCCGTCGCGAGCGTCACCGCGCCCGGGTCGATCGCGGTGACCCGCAGCATCGGCACGAAGATCCGCCGCCGCGTGGCGAGCTCCACCACGAGGCCCAGCACCCGCGGCGGGCTCGCGTCCACCCGCAGCCCGGCGACCAGGTCGCGGATCTTGCCGATCCGCTCGCCGTCGGGCCCGAACACGGCGAGGCCCTCCAGCCGCGCGACGTAGACCCGCTCGGTGCTCATGGGACGACTCTAGGCCGCGACCCCCGCAGGTTCCCCGGCCGACGGGGCGGGGTCCGGGTCGGGCAGGACCCACGCGACGTCGACCTCCTCGCCCGCCGTGCCGGCGGTGTCCCAGGCGCCGCTGCGCCGCAGCGTGTGCAGGGTGGCGGTGGCGAGCCGGTCGAGGTGCGCGCGCAGCTCGGCGTCGCCGGGCGCGCCGGGCAGCCGCGCGGCCAGCCGGTCGCGGATCGCGGCCGCCCGCGCGACGAGCGCCGTGAGGTCCGCGGATCGGTCGGCCGTTGCGGCCGCCGCGAGGCCGTCCGCGATCACGTCCCGGATCTGGTGGGTCTCGCCGCGGGCGTCCGGGGCGACCATCTGCCGCCACGCGCGGCTCTTGTGCCGGTACTGCAGCATCGCCATGACGGCCTCGTGCCGGGTGAGGTCGGCGTCGCGCAGCGGTGTGCCGGGCCGGGCCGCGGCGCGCCCTCGGGCGAGGCAGCGGGCCAGGGACACCGCCGACGCCCAGCCGCTGTTGAGGCCGCGCCCGGGCCAGAAGTGGATCGCGTTGGCGGCGTCGCCGAGCAGGAAGCCGTACGTCCCGGGGAGCAGCTCCGCGCTGAATCGCGACCGGGCCGCCATGTCGAGGCGGAAGCCCGTGGCCGCGCCGACGTCGTCTTCGGCGATGTCGAACAGCCGCAGGCCGTCGCGCACGCGGGCCCACAGCGCGGACCCCGCCACCAGCGCCGGGAGCAGCAGCGCGCCGTGTACGTCGCAGCGGAACCGGTCGCCGCCTGCGCGCTCCAGCACGCACGGGGTGTGCCGCAGGCACGGCGCGAGCACTCTGCGGACCGGGTCGACCGCGACGAGCTCGCGCGCCTCGGCGCGGGTGAGCCGCATGTTGAGGTATCCGTCGCCGTCCACCGTGTTGAGCAGGAAGCGGTTCTGGGCGACCGTGAGCAGCACCGCGGCCGGGTCGGGCAGCCGGGAGCGGACGCGCAGCCCGAGCACCACGTCGCGGACCTGCTCGCCGCGCAGGGAGTACGGCGCGGGATCGGCGGCCCCGAAGCGGTCGGCGAAGTGCTCGCGCGTGGCCGAGCGGGCTCCTTCGCAGATCGCGAGCACGTGGGAGCCGCTGGTGGTGGCGGGATCGAACTCGCCGGGGACGAGCCGGATCCGGGACGCCGCGTGTGCCAGTTCCAGCAGCCGGTCCTCCACGTGGGCGATCCGGACGTTGCGCGGGCGCAGGCCGTCGACGGAGTCCGCGCCCGCGGGCCACATCTCGCTCCAGGCTCCCGGCGTGAACAGGTGCTCGCACACCGCGGGCGGCAGCGCGCGGAACTGGCGGCTCTGCACCGTGACGACCTGGCGCCGCCGCGCGTTGCCCTCGGCCACGGTCCGCCACCGGACCCCGCACCCGTCGCGCACCCACCGCGTGTCGTGCACCGTGATCGCGACGCGTGACCCCAGGAGGTGCTCCAGGGTGAGCGCGAACGCCAGTCCCACCGGCCCGCCCCCGGACACCGTCACCCGCAGCACGTCCACCTCGCCCACCCCACGCCCACCTCCGCTCCTGATCCGGGTCCGACCGGTTGTACGGGCCGCGGCGGGCGCAGGTTCACCGCCGGTCCGCGGGCGTACGGTGCGCACGTGCTGCGCTACGACGTCGTCGACGTGTTCACCGACCGCGCCTACGCGGGCAACCCCCTCGCCGTCGTCCACGGCGCGGAGGGCCTGCCCACCGCGGCGATGCAGGCGATCGCCGCCGAGTTCCACCTCTCGGAGACCGCGTTCCCGCTGCCGCCCACCACCGACGAGGCCGACTACCGGGTGCGGATCTTCACCCCGGCCCGCGAGCTGCCGTTCGCGGGGCACCCGAGCGTCGGCACGGCCTGGGTGCTGGCCCGCGACCGGGTGATCTCCTACGGCGAGGTCGTGCAGGAGTGCGGCGCGGGCCTGCTGCCGGTGGCGGTGGACTCCGTGGGGGCGGGGGTGCGCGGGGGGACACCGGAGATCGGGCCACGGCGCGACGGGTGCGAGCTCGCCGCCACGGTCGGGCTCACCGCCGACGATCTCGACCCGGACGTCGTGCCCGGGATCGCCGCCGCCGGCATCCCGTTCGCGTTCCTGCCCGTGCGGGCGCCCGCCGTCGCCGTCGCCCGGCCCGACGACGCCGCGGTCGCCGCCGCGACCGCGGACACCACGGGGCTCGGGGTGGTCGCCCTCGCCCCGGGCACGGCCCACCTGCGGATGTTCGGCCCCCAGGTCGGGGTGCCCGAGGACCCGGCCACCGGGTCCGCGGCCGTCGCGCTCGGGGTGTTCCTCGTCGACCGCGGCGTGCTGCCGGCCGACGGCACCTCCACCGTGACGATCGCGCAGGGTGCGGAGATGGGCAGGCCGTCGCGGCTGGAGGTCACGGTGACCGCCCGCGGCGGGGTGGCCGTCGAGACGATGGTGCAGGGGCAGGTCGTGCCGATCGCGCGGGGCGATCTCCTCACCCTCCCCTGAGTGTTCGAGATACCAATCACCTCGGCCGACGCTGAGGCGGGTGGCGTGCCAGCATCGTCGCCGACTCCTTAGCCGCAGACGGAGCCAAAGACGGAGAGGTCTGATGAGCACCAACCGCAACCGTGCCCGCCGTTCCTGCCTGGCAGTCCCGGGATCGAGCCAGAAGTTCATCGACAAGGCCCGCGGGCTGCCCGCGGACCAGGTCTTCCTCGACCTGGAGGACGCCTGCGCGCCGCTGGCCAAGCCGGGTGCCCGCAAGACCATCGTCGAGGCACTGAACGAGGGCGGCTGGGGCGAGAAGATCCGGGTCGTGCGCGTCAACGACTGGACCACGGAGTGGACCTACCGCGACGTCACCGAGGTCGTGGAGGGCGCGGGCGCGCACCTGGACGCGATCATGCTGCCGAAGGTGCAGACGGCCGAGCAGGTCGTCGCCCTTGACCTCCTGCTCACCCAGATCGAGCGGACGATGGGCTACGAGGTCGGCCGGATCGGCATCGAGGCGCAGATCGAGAACGCCCTCGGCCTGACGAACGTCAACGCGATCGCGACGGCGTCCCCGCGCGTCGAGACGATCATCTTCGGCCCGGCCGACTTCATGGCGTCGATCAACATGAAGTCGCTGGTCGTGGGGGAGCAGCCGCCCGGCTACGACGTGGGGGACGCCTACCACCACATCCTCATGTCGATCCTCATGGCGGCCCGCGCCCACGACAAGCAGGCCATCGACGGCCCGTACCTGCAGATCCGCGACGTGGACGGGTTCCGCCGCGTCGCAGGCCGCTCCGCCGCACTCGGGTTCGACGGCAAGTGGGTGCTGCACCCCGGCCAGATCGACGCCGCGAACGAGACGTTCTCCCCAGCGCAGTCGGACTACGACCACGCGGAGAACATCCTCGACGCCTACGACTGGTACACCTCCGAGGCCGGCGGCAAGCGCGGCGCGGCCATGATCGGTGACGAGATGATCGACGAGGCGTCGCGGAAGATGGCGCTGGTCATCGCCGGCAAGGGCCGCGCGGCCGGCATGGAGCGTGGCGAGCGCTGGACGCCGCCGGAGTCCTGAGGCGGGGCCGCGCCACCCGCGGTCGCCGGGCGCGTGCAGCCCTTCGTGCGCCGTGCAGACGTTCCGCCGTCCGCACGGTGACCCGGGGTGTGCACGGCGGCCACCGTCGGCCTGCGCCGTCAGATGGCGGGTCGGGGGGCGGGCGCGGTGAGAGGCTTCACAACCGAACGGGGAGGTACCCGCCGGTAGACGCGGGGGATACTCCGACGAACTGCCCAGCGCCGGGAGAGCCCCGGCCGCGCGACCCACGGAGGCGTCGATGGCACGGCTCGCCCAGACCGCCGGTCTCACGGACATCCAGCAGGAGATCCTCGCGACCGTCAAGACGTTCGTGGACAAGGAGATCCTGCCCCACGCGACCGCGCTGGAGCACGACGACACCTACCCGCAGGACATCGTCGACGGCATGAAGGAGATGGGCCTCTTCGGGCTCACCATCCCCGAGGAGTACGGCGGTCTCGGCGAGTCCCTGCTCACCTACGCCCTGGTCGTCGAGCAGATCGCGCGCGGCTGGATGAGCGTCTCCGGCGTGATCAACACCCACTTCATCGTGGCGTACATGATCACCCAGCACGGCACCGAGGAACAGAAGCAGCACTACCTGCCGCAGATGGCGGCGGGCGAGGTGCGCGGCTCGTTCTCGATGTCGGAGCCGGACCTGGGCTCGGACGTGGCCGCGATCAAGACGAAGGCCGTGCAGGACGGCGACGAGTGGGTCATCGACGGCGCCAAGATGTGGCTCACCAACGGCGGCACCTCGAACCTCACGGCGGTGCTCGTGCGCACCGACGAGGGCCGGCCGAAGCCCTACCAGAACCTCACCTGTTTCCTGGTCGACAAGCCCGTGGGCTACGGCGAGGTGGCGCCGGGGCTGACCGTCCCCGGCAAGATCGACAAGATGGGCTACAAGGGCGTCGACACCACGGAGATGGTCTTCTCCGGCCACCGGATCGCCGGCACGCAGATCCTCGGCGGCCTGCGCGGCGGCGGGTTCGCCCAGATGATGGACGGCGTCGAGGTCGGCCGGGTGAACGTCGCGGCGCGGGCCTGCGGCATCTCGATCCGCGCGTTCGAGCTGGCGATCGAGTACGCGCAGCAGCGCTCGACGTTCGGCAAGCCGATCGCGCAGCACCAGGCGATCGCGTTCAAGCTCGCCGAGATGGCCACGAAGGTCGAGGCCGCCCACCTGATGATGGTCAACGCGGCGCGCCTGAAGGACTCGGGCGACCGGAACGACGTCGAGGCCGGCATGGCGAAGCTGATCGCGAGCGAGTACTGCGCGGAGGTCACGCAGGAGTCGTTCCGCATCCACGGCGGCTACGGCTACTCGAAGGAGTACGAGATCGAGCGGCTCATGCGCGAGGCGCCGTTCCTGCTGATCGGCGAGGGCACCTCCGAGATCCAGAAGACGATCATCAGTCGCGGCCTGCTGCGCGAGTACAAGCTGTGACGAACCTGGCGAATCTCTGAGAAACCCCGGACGCCAGGGGCGCTCCGGGTGGGGGCTTGACACAATGGGTTGCGAGCCCTTTACCCGCGAGAACGCGAGGAGGTCTGATGACCGCACCGTTCGGCGGGCCCGCGCGTTCCGCCCCCGGCCTGCCCAACCTGCCCACGCCGCCCACCGGATGGCCGGTGGGCTCGTACGCGACCTACGCCGAGGCCCAGCGCGCGGTGGACTATCTCGCCGACGAGGACTTCCCGGTCCGCGACGTGACGATCGTCGGGGTCGACCTGATGCTCGTGGAGCGGGTCATCGGCAGGCTCACCTGGGGCCGGGTGCTCATGTCGGGCGCGGCCTCGGGTGCGTGGCTGGGTCTCTTCGTCGGCCTCGTGATGGCGCTCGTGAGCCCCGGGGCGTCCAGTGTGGCCGCCATCCTGGTCCCGCTCGCCATCGGTGTGCTGTTCGGGATGGTGTTCGCCGCCGTGGGCTACGGCACGAGCCGCGGCCGGAGGGACTTCACCTCCGCCAGCCAGATGGTGGCGGGCCGTTACGACGTTCTGTGCCAGCCCCGCAACGCCGAACGCGCGCGCGAGATGCTCGGCAAGCTCGCGATGGGGACCTCCTGACGCACGGCCTGACGTACGGGCTGGCGTACGGGCGATGGCGCGCATGCGCCACTATTCCGCGGTGACCTCTCGCGAGTCGGAGCCCGCCACCTCGGACGCGGCGGCGAACGTGGGCGGAGACCGGGTGGGCGACAAGGTGGGCGGCAACGTGGGCGGCGGTGTCGTGCAGGCGTTCGACGCCCACGCGCGCAGCTACGACAAGCTCGTGGCGGCGAACCCCGGGTACCACGACCACCTGCGGCTCACGACCCGGCGCATGGGCCTTCCGGACCGGGGTGCGGGGCTGCGGTTGCTCGATCTCGGCTGCGGCACGGGCGCGTCCACGGCGGCGCTGCTGGACGCGGCTCCGGAGGCCGAGGTCGTCGCGGTGGACGCCTCGCAGGAGATGCTCGCCCAGGCGCGGCGCAAGGTCTGGCCGCCGCGGGTGCGGTTCGTGTACGCGAACGCCGAGAACCTCGGCGACAAGGTCGAGGGGCCCTTCGACGGCATCCTCGCCGCCTACCTGCTGCGCAACCTCACCGACCGCGACGGCGCCCTGCGGATCTTCCACGACCTGCTCGCGCCCGGCGCGCCGTTGGCCCTGCACGAGTACTCGGTGCGCGACTCGCTGCGCGCGCGCTTCATGTGGACGTCGGTGTGCTGGACCGTGATCATCCCGATGGGGCGCGTCCGGGCGGGCAGCGCCGATCTCTACCGCTACCTGTGGCGCAGCGTGCGCGGGTTCGACGGGGTCACGGCGCTGTGCTCCCGGATGGGCGACGCGGGATTCGTCGACCTGCGGGTGCAGACGTTCCCCGGCTGGCAGCACGGCATCGTCCACACCTTCCTGGGCCGCCGCCCCGGCGGCCCGCCCCCGGGCACGGACGGCGAGGCCGCCACGCCACCGGAGGGCCTGCCCGCCGCGGAGGGGCAGGCCCCGGCCGACGAGGACGACTAGCGGGTGCGCACCGCGTAGCGCCGCTCGGCGTAGGCGAGGTCGTCGCGCCACAGCCGCCGCGCCGCGGAGGCCATCAACGGGCGCAGCAGGCCGCCGACGCGGCGGACGTGCGCGAACCCGGGCCGCGGCGAGTAGGCCACCGCCGCCTCGATCACGGCGGTGCGCGGCAGCCCGTCCGGGCCGGGACGCAGCGGCGTCGCGTGGGTCTCGACGACGCTGCCCGCACCGTCGCCGTCCAGGATCTCCATCGTGATCGTTCGGGGATCGGGGCAGGTGAACTCGGCGACCACGGGGACCCCGAGGCGGCGCCCGACGGTGTAGGCGACCTCGACGAGGAAGCGGTCCTCGACGGGATCGCAGTCGACCGCGGGTGCCGACAGGACCCGCAGGTTCGCGAACGCGTACGGATGGAACCAGGCACCGTGCCACGGGTCCAGCCGGTTCGCGAGCACGTCCTCCGGTTCGCAGCGGCCGACCATCGTCGCCACGGCCGCGACCGCGACGCCAGCGGGCGGGCGCGGGCCGAGTACGGGCGCGTCGGTGGGTGGGCCGTCGTCGCCTGCGGCGAGCCGCGCGCCGTCCAGCCGCACCCAGGCGAGGACGCCGTCGTCGTGGGCGGGGTGGGTGCGCCAGTTCGGACGGCCCTCAGGACCCAGCGCGAGCCCGTGCCAGCGGCAGACGAGCCGGCCGCCGTGCACCGCGGCGTCGCACAGGGGGGCGCCGAGGTGCGGGCACGCGCCGGGGCCGACGTGCAGCACGCCGTCCCGGCCGCGCCACGCAACGAGCTCCCGGCCTGCGACGACCCGCCCGAACGCCTTCCCGGGACGGATCTCCCGGCTCGCGGCGAGCACGAACCAGCCGCCCGACGGCCGTGCCAGCGCCCGCGCGAGCGCCGCGGAGATGACCGCGGGCCGGCACTCGCGCCACGTCGGATCCTGGTCGGTCCATGCGGGCCGGCGCAGCCGACGCAGGGGGTTGACCGGGCGGTCCGCGTTCACGATCTCCAGGCTATCGCGGGCGTCACAGCCACTGGTTGCGGCGGAACACCCGGAACAGCACGGCGCAGACGGTGGCGATGACGAGCAGCACCACCGGATATCCGTACTTCCAGTGCAGCTCGGGCATGGCGTCGAAGTTCATGCCGTAGATGCCGGCGATCATCGTCGGCACCGAGATCATCGCCGCGTACGACGTGATCTTGCGCATGTCGTTGTTCTGCCGCATCGTGATCTTCGCGAGCACGGCGTTGACCAGCGTCGTCAGGAGCTCGTCGAAGCCGCCCACCCGCTCGGTGACGGTGACGAGGTGGTCGTCGACGTCACGGAAGTAGGAGCGCACCTCGTGCGGGACGAGCGCGCTGTAGCCCTCGGTGAGCTTGCGCAGCGGCGGGCCGAGCGGGACGACGGCCCGGCGCAGGTCCAGGACCTCGCGCTTCATGACGTAGATCTGCTCGGCGTCCGTCGTCGAGCGCGGGGTGAAGACGCGGGCCTCCATCTCGTCGATGTCGTCCTCGATGGCCTCCACGACCTCGAGGTAGGTGTCGACGATGCGGTCCGCGATGGCGTGCAGGACGGCGGCGGGCCCGAGAGCCAGCTGTTCGGGGTCGCCCTCCAGCTTGCTGCGCACGTCGTGCAGCCCGTTGTGATCGCCGTGGCGGACGGTGACGACGAAGTCCGGGCCGAGGAAGACCATGACCTCGCCGGTCTCGACGAGCTCGTGCTCCGCGGTCGGTTGGGCCTGCCCGACGTAACAGACCGTCTTGAGCACCATGAACAGCATGTCTTCGTAGCGCTCCAGCTTGGGGCGCTGGTGGGCCTGGACGGCGTCCTCCACGGCGAGCTCGTGCAGGTCGAACACCTCGGCGATACCGGTGATCTGGTCGTCGGTGGGCTCGTGCATGCCGATCCACACGAACCCGTCACCCCGGCGGCGCACCTCGGCGAGCGCGCGGTCGTGGGTCCATCGCCCCGGCAGCCGGTGACCGTCCACGTAGACGGCGCAGTCCACGATGTAGGCCGAGATCGGCACCCGCAGCTTGGGCAGCAGCGGCTCCGAGCGGTTGGCGGAGCGGCGCGATCCGGCCGCGCGGATGGAGGAGAGTGCGGACACGGCGGAACCTCCGTGATCGGGACGCTCCCGGGCGCCTGGCCCGGGGACGTGAAGCGTGGAGCACGCGTCCCGACCGGATCCGCCGCTAGGCGGTCACCGTGGCGAGGACGCGGCAGGTACTGCAACCGGGTGCCTCGGGCACCGCGCACACCTCCTCGAATCACAGTTCGCGACCCGGACAGGCGTCCGGGCCGCGGGATAGATTACCCCGTCCGGTCGTTATGTCGGTTGTGGAGGCGGGAACGTTGCAGTTCGGGCGCTACTACGAGGAGTTCGAGGTCGGTGCGGTCTACAAGCACTGGCCGGGCAAGACGGTGACGGAGTACGACGACCACCTGTTCTGCCTGCTCACCATGAACCACCACCCGCTGCACATGGACGCGCACTACGCGGAGGAGACCACCGACTTCAAGCGCAACGTCGTCGTCGGCAACTACATCTACTCGCTGCTCCTCGGGATGTCGGTGCCGGACGTCTCGGGCAAGGCGATCGCGAACCTCGAGGTCGAGTCGCTCAAGCACACCAAGCCGACCTTCCACGGCGACACCATCTACGGCGAGACCGAGGTCCTGGACAAGACGCCGTCGAGGTCGAAGGACGACCGCGGCGTCGTCTACGTGGAGACGCGCGGCTACAAGCAGGACGGCACCGTCGTGTGCACGTTCCGGCGCAAGGTGATGGTGCCGAGGTACTCCTACGGCGAGGCCAGGGGCGGCGAGCAGCCCGGCCGCCCGGAGCCGCGGGTCTGACCCGTCGACAACGACGTTGCGCTGATCAACAAGCCCTGTCGATCAGCGCAGTGTCGTTCTCGACGGTCACCGGGGGAGCGCGTCCCACCTCGCCAGGACGTCGCGCAGCCCGTCGACGAGCGGGAGCGTGTCGAGGTCGGCGGCCGAGCACCAGCGGGCGTCGGCGGCGTCGTCGCCCGCCCGCAGGTCGCCGCCGGTGACCGCGCAGCGGTAGTCCGCGATGTCGTACGGCCCCCGACGCACGCGCCCGACGAGCGGGCCCGGCCGCACCGCCAGCCCGGTCTCCTCGGCCATCTCCCGGACGAGCGCCGCCGCGTCGTCCTCGCCCGGCTCCACCCGGCCGCCGGGCAGCGACCACAGGCCCCGGCCCGGGTCGTGCGCCCGCCGGATCAGGAGGATCCTGCCCTGCGCGTCGTAGGCGAGCCCACCCACACAGGGCACCGCCGCGTCGCGGGGATCACCGGGCCGTGTCATCGCCTATCACGGTACGTCCCCGGCACGGTGGGTATCGTGATCGCCACGCGTCCGGTACAACAGTGCGGGTACCGTGTCGGTCTGGAGCTCCCGTATGAAGAAGGTGGGCGTCGGTGAAGCTCAGCAAGCTGATCGGGGTGGCCCTGATCCTGCTCGTCATCTGGTTCATCGTCACGTCGCCCACCGTGGCGGCCAACACGGTCGAGAGCATCGGTGCCACGCTGGGCCGGTGGGCCACCAACGTGACGAGCTTCTTCACCCAGATCGTCACGTGAGGTAGTCGCCGTGCTCGCCCCCCGGGAGATCGACGAGTATCTGTTGCCCTCGGAGCGCAGGGTCATCCGGGTGCGCCAGCACTGGGCGGTGATGTTGCGGGACATCGTCGAGACGGCCCTTTTCCTCATCCTGCTCATCATCGCCCAGGCCTACCTCAGCGGCGGCAACAGCGTCTTCATCGACAACCTCGTGTTCTACCTCGGCCTGATCGCCCTATTCCGGCTCACCATCAGGGTCATCATGTGGTGGGTGGAGCGCATCGTCATCACGAACAAGCGGGTGATGATCTCGAAGGGGGTCCTCACCCACAACGTGGGCATGATGCCGCTGGGCAAGGTCACCGACCTCACGTTCCGCCGCACCTTCATGGGCCGCATCCTCAACTACGGAACGATGATCGTCGAGTCGGCGGGCCAGATCCAGGCGCTGAACAAGGTCCGCTACATGCCGCGCCCCGAGGAGATCTACGAGGCGCTCTCCGAGCTGATCTTCGGGGAGAAGGGGCGCACCCGCGCCAGCGGCATGCTCGCCAAGAGCAGCTGGCGCCGGCGTTTCTGATCGGGGACCCGGCCGGAGGTTAGCCTGGGCCGTGCCCATCCCCCGGATCGATCTCCACACCCACTCCACGGCCTCCGACGGCACGGACTCACCCGCCGGCGTCGTGGCCGTCGCGGCGGCCGCGGGCCTGGACGTCCTCGCGCTCACCGACCACGACACCACCGGCGGCTGGGACGAGGCCGCGGCGGCGCTCCCGGCGGGGATGCAGCTGGTGCGGGGCGCCGAGTTCTCCTGCGTGAGCCCGTGCGGCCGCCCCGGTGAGCGGGACGTGTCGGTGCACCTGCTGGGCTACCTGTTCGATCCCGGGCACGCCGCGATCGTCGCGGAGCAGGCCCGGTTGCGCGAGGAGCGGGTGCACCGGCTCCGGGGGATGATCGCCAAGATGGCGGCGGACGGCTACCCGGTCGACGTCGAGACGGTGTTCTCCTTCCTGCCGGACGGCGCGGCGGCGGGACGACCGCACCTCGCGCGGGCGCTGGTGGCCGGGGGCGTCGTGGAGTCGGTGAGCGAGGCGTTCGCGACGCTGCTCTACACGGGCAGTCCGTACTACGTGCCGAAGTCGGACACCCCGGTGCGTACCGCGATCGAGATGGTGCGTGCCGCGGGCGGCGTCGCGGTGTTCGCCCACCCCCTGGCGCGCCGGCGGGGCCGGGTCGTCGAGCCGTCGGTCATCGTCGAGCTCGCGTCGACCGGGCTCGCGGGCGTCGAGGTCGACCATCCCGACCACGTGCCGGAGGACCGGGCGCTGCTGCGCGCCCTGGCCGCCGATGTCGACCTCGTCGTCACCGGCTCCAGCGACTACCACGGCACCAACAAGCCCACCCCGATCGGCGCGGAGACCACCGCGCCCGCGGCGTTCGAGGAGCTGGTCTCCCGCGCGGCCGGGGTGCCCGTGCTCGCGGGCTAGGGTCCAGTCCCGGCCGTGTGCGAGCGCCGACCATCCTTGATCAGCCCGACGGCCGCAGCGCCACCAGCTCGGACCCGCGCTGCTCCAGCAGCATCTCCCCGCTCGTGGCCAGCATGACGGGCGCGCTCGGGTCCGGCCGCGTGACCGGGACGGTCCGCAGCACCCGCCCGGTGGCCGGGTCCACCACGTCGAGCCCCTCGCGCACCGGGACGAGCAGTTCTCCCGCGTAGCGGACGCCCGGTCCGAGGGTGCCGGGCAAGGTCCACTGCGGGGTGAGGTCGACGGCGCCGAGCGCGACCGTCTGCGCGCCGGTCCACCAGAAGGAGCGGGCGTCGTCCGAGGTCAGGGGGACCGGACCACCACCGAGGTCGGGGGCGAGGTCGGCGGCCGGTTCGTCGGCGCTGCCCAGCCCGACCGTCGCGACCGTGGCGCCGCTCGCGTCGAGCAGCAGGAGCCGCGGTGGCGCCGGCATCGCCACCGCAGTGCGTTCCGCCGACACCGCCACCACGACGGCCCCGGTGCCGGGCAGCGGTAGCGAGAACTGCGCGCTGGGTATCTCGGCACCGTCCGGGCCGTCCGAGGCGAGAACCGTGATCCGGTCCGACGGCTCCCCGGGGCAGCGCTCCACGACCGCCAGGTGCTGGAGGTCGAGGCGCGACGACCCGTAGCGGCAGCCGGTCCGCGGCTGCTGGCCCGGCTGCTCGGGCGCGGGCACGTCGCCGTACTCGAGGGTGCGCACGAGGTCGGGCGAGCGCAGCACCTCCATGTGGTCCGCGCCGGTGATCGCCGCCCGCTCGCCCGCGGTCTGCAGCGACGCCCCCGGCCGGGAGTCGCTCGTGCGCTGGGCCGCCCGGGCACCCGTGTCCGGGACCAGCGTGGTCAGCTCGCTGCACCACGCCTCGGGATCCGCGTCGTCCTCGTTGCGGTAGAGCGCGAACACCCGCCCACCGCCGTCCGCAGTGGGGAAGCCTGCGGCGGCCGAGCAGAGCGGGACGTCGCGGGTGTAGCTCCACGCCGCGGCGCCGGTCCGTGGATCGCGCCCGACGACGCTGCCGCCGTCCGCCGTCACGACGGCCGGGCCTGCCGCGAGCGGTACCCGGGTGGCACCGCTGCGCTCGCTCCAGGCCGGGACGAACCGCTGCGGCACCGACGACGGCTCCGGCGAGCCGGCCAGCGGCACGGTGGCGACGACCGACGTGGTGCCGGACTCGGGGCTGCGCATCCACAGCAGGACGGCGGCGCCGAGGGTGATCACCAGCAGGAGCGCGATCGCGACGAGATCACCCCGGCGACGCCGTTCCGCCCGGATCCTCGCCACCCGCCGCCGTACCGCCTTCCGATCGCCGGCCCCGGCGTGCGCCCTGCCGCCGCGCGGGGGCGCGATGCCGTGCCTGTCGGCGCCCGCCGCCGGTGCGGCGGTCGCCGGGGTATGCAGGCTAGCTGGCTGCGGCGTCCGGCGCGGCGGTCGACCCCGCCTCCAGGGTCTCGACGGCACCCGCCCCGTCCGCGGCACCGCGGCCCCGGCGGCGCGCACCGCCCCGGCGACGGCGGCGACGCGGAGCGCCCTCCTCGCCGCCGGTCTCCGGCCCGGCGCCCGACCGGACCGCCGACACGACACCGGCATCCGACGGCGTGCTCTCCGCGGCCGCTCCGGCCTCGGTGGTCGCAGCCGTGACTGCCGTGTCGGTGGGCGCATCGGCCACACCGGCGTCCGCCCCGTCGACGGCGACGCCGCCCCGGCTGCGCACGCGCGCGCGGCTGCGCTGCGACCGTGCCGGCGCCTCCTCGGCGGCCGGCTGGGACGCGCGCCCGGCGGGCTTCTCGCCGCGCCTGCGGTTGCGCTTGCGCCCGCCCTGGTCGCCCTCGTGGTCGACCCACTCGGCGTCCAGCCCGGCACGGGTGCGCTGCGCGCGCGGGAGCCTGCCCGTGACCTCGGTGGGGATGTCCAGGTCGGTGAACAGGTGCTCCGACGTGGAGTAGGTCTCCACGGGCACGTCGATGGCCAGGCCCAGCTCGTCGCTCACGAGCTTCCAGCGCGGGATCTCGTCCCAGTCCACGAGCGTGACGGCCACGCCCTCCTTGCCCGCCCGGCCGGTGCGCCCGATGCGGTGCACGTAGGTCTTGGAGTCCTCGGGGCACTGGTAGTTGATGACGTGGGTGACGTCGATGACGTCGATGCCGCGGGCCGCGACGTCCGTGGCGACGAGGACGTCCACCTTGCCGGACCGGAACGCCCGCAGCGCCTGCTCGCGGGCGCCCTGGCCGAGGTCGCCGTGCACGGCGGCGGCCGCGAAGCCGCGCTCGACGAGGTCGTCCGCCACGCGCTGCACGGTGCGCTTGGTGCGGGCGAAGATCATCGTCAGGCCGCGCTCCCGGGCCTGCAGCACCTTGGCGAGCAGCTCGACCTTGTCCATGGCGTGCGCCCGGTAGACGACCTGGCGCGTGCGCTCGTGGATGGAGCCCTGGTCGCTCTCCTCGGCGCGGATGTGCGTGGGCCGGGTGAGGAACGCCCTGGCCAGGGCGATGATCGGGCCCGGCATCGTGGCCGAGAACAGCATCGTCTGGCGCTCTTCGGGCAGCATCCGCAGGATCTTCTCGACATCCGGCAGGAAGCCGAGGTCCAGCATCTCGTCGGCCTCGTCCAGCACCAGCGCCTCGACGCGGCCGAGGACGAGGTGGCGCTGCTCGGCGAGGTCCAGCAGCCTCCCGGGGGTGCCCACGACGATGTCCACACCCTTGCGCAGGGCCGTGACCTGGGGCTCGTAGGCGCGGCCGCCGTAGATGGCGGTGACGCGCACGCCCAGGTGGCGGCCCGCGTCGGAGATGTCCTTCGCGACCTGCACGCACAGCTCGCGGGTGGGGACGACGACGAGCGCCTGCGGCACGTCGCGGCTGCGGTCGGCGGCGCGCCCGTCGTCCCAGCCGTCCGCGGTGGCGGCGGGCTTCTCCGCGGGCGGGGTGATCCGCTGCAGCAGCGGGACGCCGAAGCCCAGCGTCTTGCCGGTGCCCGTGCGGGCCTGGCCGATGACGTCCTCGCCGGCCAGGGCGAGGGGCAGGGTGAGCTCCTGGATCGCGAACGTGCGCTCGATGCCGGCCTCGGCGAGCGCGCGGACGATCTCGGGGCGGACGCCCAGCTCGGCGAAGGTGGGGGAGTCGGGACGCACGGGGGCGCCCGCCTGTAGCGGGTGCGCGT
The DNA here is from genome assembly GCF_050246655.1 of Pseudonocardia sp. Classification (GTDB taxonomy): domain Bacteria; phylum Actinomycetota; class Actinomycetes; order Mycobacteriales; family Pseudonocardiaceae; genus Pseudonocardia. The sequence continues at coordinate 45,860 of NZ_JBFWVQ010000010.1, read as the reverse complement.
CCTCCGTTCCCTCCAGGTCGCTCGCGAGCGGTGCGTCGTTCGGGGTTTCGGTCGGGACGGACAGGGTGATCGCCTCTCTCCGCGCACAGGGCCGGTCGCGGTTCGTCGACCGCCGGCGCGCTGCGATGAGCGGGAAACCGCGCTCGGGCGGGAGAACCGACGAGGCGCTGTACGCACCATGTCGTGTGCGGTGCGGTGGTCCTCCGTCCCGGTGACCCGGGGTGACGGAGCCGGCCGTCCGCGGCAGGGACACGCGACTGCACGTGTCGCACGCGATGATACCCGGTCACCGGCCTCGGTGCCCATCCGCCGCGGTGCGCGGAGTGTGATGCGTCCGGTGTTCCTGGTCACCTGGGCAGGAGCGGCGGATAGGCTCGCCCCGTGGGGCTAGCGGGAACCACCGGGACGAGCGTGGGCGCGTCGGACCGGGCGGTCGTCGATCTTCTCGGGGTGCTCGCGTACGGCGAGCTGTCGGCCTTCGACCGGCTCTCCGAGGACGCCCGGTCCGCGCCGACGCTGGCGGGCCGGGCGGCGCTGTCGCGGATGGCCGCCGCGGAGATCGGCCACTACGGCCTGCTGGAGGAGCACCTCGCGGGGATGGGCGTCGGCGTCGAGGAGGCGATGTCCCCCTTCGTCGCGCCGCTGGACGCCTACCACGCCCACACCAAGCCCCACACGTGGCTGGAGTCGCTGGTCAAGGCCTACGTCGGGGACGGGCTGGCCGCGGACTTCTACCGCGAGATCGCGGGCTGGCTCTCCGGGCCGACGGCCGATCTGGTGCGCGTCGTGCTCGCCGACACCGGCCACTCCGCGTTCGCCGAGCGCGAGGTGCGCGCGGTGGTCGCGGAGAACCGGGAGGTGCGCGACCGCCTGGCCCTGTGGGGCAGGCGGCTGCTCGGCGAGGCCGTCACCCAGGCCCAGTACATCGTGGCGCAGCGCGACGAGCTGGCGGACTTCATCGTCTCGGGCTCGGGCGACCTCGCGGGCATCGCGACGCTGATCAAGCGGGCGCAGTTCACCCACGGCAAGCGCATGGCGAGCCTGGGCCTGAAGGGCTGAACGGTCCGGCGGGTTCGCTCACGGCGCACCGGCCGGGGCGTCCCGGGCGGCGCCGCTGGACTACCGTTGCGTCCGCAGGCTCTCGATGGAGCGACCCAGTACGACCAGGAGGTTCCCCCGTGGAGGTCAAGATCGGCATCGCCGAGAGCGGACGCGAGCTCGTGGTGTCCAGCGACCAGCCCGCGGACGAGGTGGCGAAGCTGGTCGAGGAGTCGTTCACCAGCAAGGACGGGCTGCTTCGGCTCACCGACGAGAAGGGGCGCCGGTTCGTCGTGCGCTCCGACCAGATCGCCTACGTCGAGATCGCGCCGGAGGACGTCCGCAAGGTCGGCTTCGCGGTCGGCTGACCGGCGCGGCGGGCCCGCAGTGCCGCGACCGCGGCTCGGGTCTCCTCGGCGACCAGGTCGGCGTTGATCTGCGCCCCGGCCGCGGCACCCGCGGCCGCCGCCGCTCCGACCTGGGCCACCGGGTCCGTGACGTTGCCCGCCGCCCACACCCCGGGGACGGCGGTCCGCCCGGCCGGGTCGACCGGCAGGTGGGTGCCGATCCCGCTCGGGTGCTCGACGGCGTCGAGCCCGAGCCCGGCGAGGAACTCCGTGCGCACCCGGGTCCGGGAGGCGACGGCGAGGGCGTCGCGGTGCACCGCCCGCCCGTCGCGCAGGCGCACACCGGTGAGGCGGTCGGCCTCGACGAGCACCTCCGCCACCTCGCCGTGGATCACCTCGATGTCGCGCGCCGCGAGCTCCTCGGCCTCCTCGTCGGTCGGCGGCCGGTCGTGGGCGAGGTAGACGACGTCCTTGCTGAGCTGGCGGAACAGCAGCGCCTGGTGCATCGCCAGGGGCCCGGTGGCCAGCACGCCGATCGCCCGGTCGCGCACCTCCCAGCCGTGGCAGTAGGGGCAGTGCAGCACGTCGCGACCCCACCGCTCGCGCAGGCCGGGCACGTCGGGCAGCTCGTCGACCAGCCCGCCCGCCACGAGCAGGCGCCGCGCGCGCACCGTCGTGGAGTCGGCGAGCGTGACGGTGAAGCCGTCACCGGCGCGGGTCGCCGCGGTGACGGTCCCCTCGCGGATGCGGCCGCCGTAGCCGCGCACCTCCTCGCGGCCCCGCCGGAGCAGCTCGGCAGGCGGCGTCCCCTCCCGGCCGAGGAGCCCGTGCACGCCCTCCGCCGGTGCGTTGCGCGGCACCCCCGCGTCCACGACGAGGACGGATCGGCGGGACCGGGCGAGCATCAGCGCGCCGTTCAGGCCGGCCGCCCCGCCACCGACGACCAGCACGTCCACCTGTTCTGTCATGTCGACCACCTCCGGGTGCCACCGTGCGCCCACACCGCCTCCACTGGCAACATTCGTTGCCGCTATGGCAACATCGCTCGCATGGACTCCGATCTCGAGGACGCCGTCGCCGCGGCCGGGCCCCGCCTGCGTGCGCTGCGGCGCCGCCACGACGTCACGCTGGAGGAGCTCGCGGCGCGCACCGGGATCTCGAAGAGCACGCTGTCGCGCCTGGAGTCCGGCGGGCGCCGCCCGACGCTGGAGCTCCTGCTCCCGCTGGCCCGCGCGTACGGCGTCACGCTGGACGAGCTCGTCGCCGCGCCGCCCACGGGCGATCCGCGGGTGCACCTGCGCCCGGTCGTCCGGGACCGGATGACGATGGTGCCGCTCAGCCGCCGCGCGGGCGGCATCCAGGCATACAAGATCGTGATGCCGGCCGGCCCGCCCGCCGAGCCCGACCCGCGCACCCACGAGGGCTACGAATGGCTGTACGTGCTCGACGGCCGCCTGCGGATGGTCCTCGGTGAGCACGACGTGGTGCTCGTGCCGGGCGAGGCCGCGGAGTTCGACACGCGGGTCCCGCACTGGTTCGGTCCCGCGGACGGTGGCCCCGTCGAGTTCCTCAGCCTCTTCGGTCGCCAGGGGGAGCGCGCCCACCTGCGGGCCCGGCCGCGCGACCCGTAGACAGGGCCGGTCAGCCGGCGAGGTCGGGCTCGGCGACCGCGTAGGGCGGTGTGCCGACCCCGGTGACGCGGTAGCGGCCCCACGGATCGCGGTCGCCGATGCGTGCGGCGGCCCGGCCGGTCGGGGTCGTGAGCACTGCATCGGTGGTCTGGTCCGGCAGCGTCGCGCCACCGTCGAGGGTCAGGCGGCCGTACCAGTGCAGGCGACCGTCCTGGGGTTCGTGGCGGGCGTCGAGCAGGGCACGTGCGGACAGCTGCGAGCCGCCGACGTGCAGCACGGCGGGCCCGGCGTAGCCGTCCTCATCAGACATCGCCGTCCCCTTCCGGGTCGAGGCCGGCGAGCCCGGCGAGGCCGCCCCAGATGAGCGCAGTGAGGTGGTCGGTGAGCGCGGCGCGGGTGATCGTGCGCCGCTCCAGCCACCAGTCCCCGGCGCTCTGCACCATCCCGACGAGACCCTGGGCCCACGCTTCTGCGCCGCTCGCGTCGCGCCCCGTCTGGCCGAGCCGCTCCCGGATGAGGCTCGCGAGGATGGCCGCGATCCGCTGGCGCACGTCCTCGGCGATCTCCTCCCCCATGGACGCCTCGATCGGGTGGTGCACGACGAACCGCCAGAGCTCGGGCTCGGCCTCGATGCCGGCGAGGAACGCGTCGACGGCGGCGCGGATCTGCTCGACCGGCGGGCGCTGCAGCAGCAGCTCGGGGGCGATGCGTGTGAACAGCAGCGCGGCGGCCTGCTCCCCGACGGCGCGCTGGAGGTCGGCACGGTCGGTGAAGTGGCGGTAGAGGACGGGCTTGGTGATGCCGGCCGCCGCGGCGATCTCGGCGACCGAGACGCCCGGGCCGTGGGCGCGCACCGCGTCCATCGCGGCCCGGACCATCTCCGCCCGCCGCTGTGCCCGGCGCTGCTCGCGCTCCACCTTGACAGGACTCGTCACGTGCGGCATGTTACCACGGGTAACAGTTACTGCTGGTAACAGGAAGTGCCGAAGGAGGATCCCACGATGGCGACCCGGACCGTCAACGACCGCGAGGCCACCGCGGCACGGTTGCTCCAGTCCTCCCTCGACCACTCCTACGAGCCCGCCATCGACATCGACTGGGCGGCCCCGCTCGTCGAGGGCCTGTGGGGGCTGCCGGAGCGGCGTTCGTCCCTCTACGGCACCGAGCTGTGGGAGGGGCTGACCGAGGAGCAGCGGCGCACCCTCACCTTCCACGAGGTGTGCAGCATCGCGCGCATCGGGCTGTGGTTCGAGATCATCCTCATGCAGATGCTGCTGCGCTACGCCTACGACCGCGATCCGCGCCGCGCCCACATCCAGTACGCCCTCACCGAGATCGCCGACGAGTGCCGGCACTCGACGATGTTCGCGAAGATGTGCTCGGCCTACGGCGTGCCGGACTACGCACCCCGGCCGCTCACCCACGAGCTGGGCAGGCTGTTCAAGACCATCGGGTACGGCCCGGCGATGTTCGGCGGCACGCTGTTCGTCGAGGAGATCCTCGACCAGATGCAGCGCGAGTGCATGCGCGACGAGACGGTGCAGCCGCTCACCCGCATGGTCAACAAGATCCACGTGACCGAGGAGGCCCGGCACGTCCGGTACGCCCGCGAGGAGCTGCTGCGGATCATGCCGAAGACCGACCGCAAGCAGAAGATGATCGCGCGCTTCCTCCTCGCGCGGATCGCCTACCTCGTGGCGCGCAACCTCGTGCACCCCGACGTCTACGCCGCGGTGGGCATCGACCCGAAGGCGGGCCACCGCGCCGCGCTGGCCAACCCGCACTGGCAGGAGACCCTGCGCTGGTCGGCCCGCAAGCTCGTGCCGTTCCTGCGCGAGCAGGAGCTGATCGGCGGCACGTGGGAGTTCCTCTGGCGGCGGGGCTACCTTGTCTGAGGAGGTGTCTGAGCACGTGTCCGAGCAGCGCATACTCACCTCGGACGGCGTCGAGCTGCACGCCGCGGTCGACGGGAACGGCCCGGTCACCGTCGTACTGGCCCACGGCTGGACCCTCGACACCCGCATCTGGGACCCCGTGGCCCGCCGCATCGCGGGATCCGCCCGGGTCGTCACCTACGACCACCGCGGCCACGGCCGTTCGGGTGCCGCACCCACCGGCACGATGACGCTGGAACGCCTCGCCGACGACCTCGCGACGGTGATCGTCGAGACCGCGCCCGAGGGCCCCGTGGTGCTCGGCGGGCACTCGATGGGGGGCATGGCCGCCATGGCGCTCGCCGAGCGCCATCCGGGCCTGGTGTCGCGCGTGCGCGGGCTCGCGCTCGTGTCGACCGCCAGCGGTGGCCTCGCCGGGCACTCCCTCGGCCTGCGGCCCCGCGCGGCGGCCGCCGTACGGGTGGTGGAGAGGCGGCTCTACGCCTCGAGCCGGTGGGAGCGGCGCTCCGCGCTCGGCAGCCCGCGCGCCCTCGCACCCGCGCTGCGCTGGCTCCTGCTCGGGCCCGACGCGGACACCACCGCGCGGCGGCTCACCTACGCGGCCGTCGCGAGCTGCCGCCCCCTGACGGTGTCGGGCTTCCGGCCCACCCTGGAGGCCCACGAGCGCGACGCCGCGCTGGCCGCGTTCGCGGACGTCCCCACCGTGGTGCTGGTGGGGAGCAGGGACCGGCTCACCCCGGTCTCGTCGGCCCGGCGGATCGCCGCCGCGCTGCCGTCGGCGGGACTGACGATCTACCCCGGCGCAGGCCACATGCTCCCCGTGGAGCGGGTGGCGGCCGTGGCGGCGCACCTGTCCGCCCTCGTCGCCGGGGCCACGCGAGTGGCGGACCGCGCCGGTTAGCCCGTCGGAGGCGTCTCGCCGAGCTCGTGCACCAGCGGGAATCCGGCGAGCCCCCGCCACGCGAGGCTCGCCATCAGCGCCACCGCGTCGTCGCGGGGCACCTCCTGCCGGGAGTCCAGCCAGTACTGCGCGGCGACCTGCGAGAGCCCGACCAGCCCGACGGCGAGCAGCCGGGCGCGGCCACCGTCCAGCCCCGCGTCCGTGGTGACGGCATCGGCGACCATGTCGATGCAGCGGTTCAGGGCGGTGGACACGACGGCGGCCGCCTCGGGCTCGCCGCGCAGGTCCGACTCGAAGACCAGGCGGTAGGCGCCGCCCTCGCCCGCGACGAAGTCGAAGTAGGCGGAAACGGCGCCGTGCACGCGCTCCTGGTTGTCCGTGGAGTGCGTGATCGCCTCGCGCACGCGCGCCACCAGCTCGTCCGCGTAGGTGGTGAGCAGCGCCCGGTAGAGCTCCAGCTTGCCAGGGAAGTGCTGGTAGAGCACCGGCTTGCTCACGCCGGCGCGCTCGGCGATGTCGTCCATCGCCGCGGAGTGATAGCCCTGCTCGGCGAACACGTCCCGGGCCGCCAGCAGCAGCTGGGCGCGACGCGCACCGCGGGACAACCGCGTGCCGCGCAGCGGAGCCTCCGTCATCCACGTTCCCCTTTCCGCCGCACGACGCCGGACCGGGACCAGATCCTACCCGGCGGTAGGCGGTGTGACCGTCACGAGCGTGAACTCGGCGGTACGAACCGTGTCGCCGTGGCGGAAGTCCAGGAAAAGGCGGTAGGTGCCCGACGAGGGCGTCTCGGCCGTGAACGCGATCAGCGGGCCCGCCCGGTCCTCCGGGCGCGGTGCGGTCGCGGTGTCGGGATGCACATGCAGGTACGCGAGATCGTCGGCCCGCAGCACGACCAGGTGGCCGAACGCGCCCAGGTACGGCTCCAGGTCGGTGACCGGGTCGCCGTCCCTGCTGATGGTTGCGACCAGCTGCGTGGCCTCGCCGCCGGTCAGGTCGCCCTGAAGCGTCACCTCGTAGCCGTCCACCGTTGCGGTGCGTGACGGCTCCGGCGACGGTGCGGGCTCGAACTCGCCGGGCACGAACAGGTCCGTGCCCAGGGTGAGCGCGGGTCCGCCGGTGGGGAGGAAATCCGCGAACACGCGGTAGACGCCCGCGACGGGCAGCGTGAGCGGCGTGCGCCAGGTGCCGTCCGGGTCCAGCTCGGGGTGCAGGTGCTGGAAGCCGGTGGCGTCGCGGCGCACGAGGACCAGGTGCATCCGCTTCTCGTGCTCGACGTCGAAAGCCGTGACGGGGGCACCGTCCGGGCCGGTGATCCGCAACGCCAGCTCGCCGGGGACGCCTGCGCGGAAGCTGCGCTGCGCGACGGCGAGCGTGTAGCCGGCGTCGGTGACCGCGAGCCCGCCGACCGCACCGCCGCCGCCCGGGGTGGGGCCGCCGTCGTGGCCGTGCGTCCCGGACTCCGCCGTCCCGACCGGTGCCGGGACGGGCGCCGCGGCGCCCGCGAGACCGCCCGCGATCCAGGCGAGACCGAAGAGCAGGGCGAGGGCGCCCGCGTACGCGGCGACCCTGACGGCGATCGGCACCCGCCCATCCTCCCTGACGGGGGGATCCGCCGATCGGTCGATCCACCCGCGGCCCGGGCGGTCGGCGGGCGCTGCATCCGGACGGTGACGGTGGCGGCCGTACCCCGGATGGGGGTAACAAGTCGTCTCGTGTCCCTCGAGTTGTCACTTCCCGTTCGGCGCGGCATCACCCGGCAGGTGCCGCGGCCAGCGCTCGTCGAGGCCGCCGCACTGCCCGAGCGCGACGACCACCAGCAGCCGTGGCCGGGTCGCGAGGTCACCGCGGGTGGCGTGACGCTGCACGTGCGCGAGACCCCCGGTCCGCACGGGCACGAGGCCGTCTACGTGCACGGGCTGTCGGGTTCCGCGACGAACTGGACCGATCTCGCGGCGCTGCTGCGCACCCGGGCGTCCGGCACGGCGGTGGACCTGCCGGGGTTCGGCCGGTCGCGCCCGCTGGCGTCACGGGACTACTCGCCCGCCGCGCACGCCGACGCCCTGCTGTGCTTCCTCGCGGGCCGCGGACGTCCCGTGCACCTGCTCGGCAACTCCCTCGGTGGCGCGATCGCGCTCACGGTGGCGGCGCGGCGTCCCGAACTGGTGCGCACGCTCACCCTCGTCTCGCCCGCGATGCCGGACCGGCGCCCGGACCCGCGCCGGCTCTCGGACCCGCGGATCGCCCTGGCGTTCCTGCCCGGCCGGATCGGGCGGCGGGCCCGGGCCGGGCTGGCCGCCGTCGACCCGCGGGAGCGCGCCGAGCAGATGGTGCGCGTCTGCTTCGGCGACCCCGCGCTGGCGCTGCCGCACCGGCTCGACGAGGCAGCAGCGGAGCACCGCTCGCGGGCCCGCCTGGAGTGGGCGGTCGAGGCGCTGGAGCGCACGACGATCGGGATGCTCGCGAGCTGGTGGATCGGGGAGTCGCTGTGGAGCGTGGCGGCCCGCGTCCAGGCGCCGACGCTCGTGATCTGGGGCGGGCGGGACCGGCTGGTCTCGCCACGCCTCGCGCCGCGCACCGCGGCGGTGATCCCGCGTTCGCGGCTGCTGGTCCTGCCCGAGGCGGGACACGTCGCCCAGATCGAGACGCCCGTGGACGTCGCGAGGGCGGTCGCCGCACTGTGGGAGGACGGTTCCGACTGGTGAGACAGGGTGGAAGGATGCCGGGAAGAGCAGAGGCGTTCCCGGCGTTGGCACCGGCGGGACCCGCAACGAACCCCGCAACGAACCGAGGAGTGACATGGCGCTTCCGCCGCTCGTGGAGCCGGCCGCCGAGCTGACCAAGGAAGAGGTGCAGCGCTACAGCCGCCACCTCATCATCCCGGACGTGGGGATGGCCGGTCAGAAGCGGCTGAAGAACGCGAAGGTGCTGGTCGTCGGGGCGGGCGGGCTGGGCAGCCCGGCGCTGCTGTACCTCGCCGCGGCCGGTGTGGGCACGCTCGGCATCGTCGAGTTCGACGTGGTCGACGAGTCGAACCTGCAGCGTCAGGTCATCCACTTCCAGTCCGACGTCGGCCGCCCGAAGGCCGAGTCGGCGCGCGACAAGATCACCGAGATCAACCCGTTCGTGCAGGTGAACCTGCACCAGGGCCGGCTGGACTCGTCCAACGTGCTGGACGTCTTCCGCGACTACGACCTCATCCTGGACGGCACCGACAACTTCGCCACCCGGTACCTGGTGAACGACGCCGCGGTGCTGCTCGGCAAGCCCTACGTCTGGGGCTCGATCTTCCGGTTCGAGGGTCAGGCCTCCGTCTTCTGGGAGGACGCCCCGAACGGCCAGGGCCTCAACTACCGCGACCTCTACCCCGAGCCCCCGCCGCCCGGGATGGTGCCCTCCTGCGCCGAGGGTGGCGTGCTGGGCGTGCTCTGCGCCTCCATCGGCTCGATCATGGTGAACGAGGCGATCAAGCTGATCACCGGCATCGGCGAGCCGCTCCTGGGCAGGCTGATGGTCTACGACGCCCTGGAGATGAGCTACCGCACGATCAGGATCCGCAAGGACCCGAACGCGACGAAGGTCACCGAGCTGATCGACTACGACGCGTTCTGCGGCGTGGTCTCCGACGAGGCGCAGGAGGCGGCCGCCGGGCACACGATCACGGCCACGGAGCTCAAGGAGATGATGGACGCGGGCAAGGACTTCGCGCTCATCGATGTCCGCGAGCAGAACGAGTACGAGATCGTCTCGATCCCCGGGGCCGTGCTCATCCCCAAGGACCGGATCCTGTCCGGCGAGGCACTCGCGGAGATCCCGCAGGACCGGCCGGTGGTGCTGCACTGCAAGTCCGGGGCCCGTTCGGCGGACGCGCTGGCCGCGCTGCACAGGGCCGGGTTCCGCGACGCCGTGCACGTGGGCGGCGGGGTCCTCGCCTGGGCGAAGCAGGTGGATCCGTCCCTGCCGACGTACTGAGATCAACTGAGAGACCTACTGAGCGGAAGACGCCGCGGTTGCTCCATTCCCGACATGCGGGCCGTCGTCGATCGTGACACGGTGGGGTGATGGGGTCGGGACGTCCGAACGGAGTGAACGCCACGGCCGCCGCGCTTCTGGGTCTCCTGCACGACGGCCCGATGACCGGTGGCCAGCTCGTCGCCGCCGCGGTGGCGCGGTTCGGGGCGTTCTTCACCGTGACCCGCAGCCAGGTCTACCGCGAGCTGCCCGCGCTCGCGGAGGCCGGGTTGCTGGAGCTCGGTGAGCAGGGGCCGCGCGCGTCGCAGCAGTTCGTCATCACGCCCGCGGGCCGGAAGGCCTTCATGCAGTGGCTGGCCGAGGGCGGGGGCGTCGAGGGGTTGCGCAGCCCGCTGGTGCTGCGGCTGCTGCATGCCGAGGCGCTGACGCCGGACCAGCGCGTCGAGCTGGTGGACGGGGCGCGTGCGGTGGTGGTGGGCAGGCTGTCCGAGGCGCGGGCCAGGGCGCGCGCCGAGAAGGACCCGTACCGCAAGGCGGTGGCGGACTTCACGGTGGCGCACACGCGCGCGATGGTGAAGCTGCTCGACGCGATCCCCACGAAGGACTGACGCTTCGCGGACGTACGCTGGAGCGTTGTGAACCCCGACGTCGCCGCCGAGCTCAAGGACATCTCCGCCACCCTGGAGAGCATCGAGGCGGTCCTCGACCCGCAGCGGCTGCGCGCCGAGATCGCGCAGCTCTCGGAGGAGGCCGGACGGCCCGATCTGTGGGACGACGTCGAGGCCGCCCAGAAGGTCACCAGCCGCCTGTCGCACGCCCAGGGCGAGCTGCGCCGCATCGAGGACCTGCGCCGCAGGCTCGACGACCTCCCCGTGCTCTACGAGCTCGCCGAGGAGGAGGGCGGTGCCGAGGGCGCCGCCGCGACCGCGGACGCCGACGCGGAGCGCGCGAAGCTGCACGAGGAGATCTCCGCGCTGGAGGTCCGCACCCTGCTCTCGGGCGAGTACGACCCGAGGGAGGCGCTGGTCACCATCCGCGCCGAGGCGGGCGGGGTGGACGCCGCGGACTTCGCCGAGATGCTTCTGCGGATGTACCTGCGCTGGGCCGAGCGCCACGGCTACGCCACCGACGTCTACGACACCTCCTACGCCGAGGAGGCGGGGATCAAGTCGGCGACGTTCCAGGTCCACGCCCCGTTCGCGTACGGCACCCTGTCGGTCGAGCAGGGCACGCACCGGCTGGTGCGCATCTCGCCGTTCGACAACCAGGGCCGCCGCCAGACGTCGTTCGCGGGTGTGGAGGTCACGCCGGTGGTCGAGTCGACCGACCACGTCGACATCGACGAGAAGGACCTGCGCGTCGACGTCTACCGCTCGTCGGGGCCGGGCGGGCAGGGCGTCAACACCACGGACTCCGCGGTGCGCCTCACGCACCTCCCGACCGGCATCGTCGTGTCCTGCCAGAACGAGCGCTCGCAGCTGCAGAACAAGGCCTCGGCGATGATGGTCCTGCAGGCCAAGCTGCTGGAACGCCGCCGGCAGGAGGAGCAGGCGAAGATGGACGCGCTGAAGGACACCGGCTCGTCCTGGGGCAACCAGATGCGTTCCTACGTGCTGCACCCGTACCAGATGGTGAAGGACCTGCGCACCGAGCACGAGGTGGGCAACCCGGGCGCGGTGCTGGACGGCGAGATCGACGGCTTCATCGAGGCGGCGATCCGGTGGCGCCGCCAGCAGCAGGCCGCCGCGAGCTGATCCGCGCGCTCGCGAGGCTACCCTCGCCTCATCGACCGCGAACCCGCTCGCCCGCTCGCCAGGATCGCCCGTCTGGGCGCGGCCCTCTCCGCGCTCACGCTGGTGCTCGTGCAGGGAACGTCGCTGGTCAGCACCCTCGTACTGGCCCGGCTGCTGTCGCCGGAGGAGGTCGGGACGTACGCGGCGGGGACGGTCCTCGCGGGGTTCCTCACCGTGTTCGCCGAGGGGGGCCTGCGCGCCGCGCTGATCCAGCGTGAGGCCGGGCCGTCGGGTTCGGTCGAGGACGCGGCGGACACCGTGTTCTGGGCGACGGCGGCGACCGGCGTCGGAATGAGCCTGCTGGCGCTCGCGGCCTCGCCCGTGGTGGCGGCGGTGTTCCGTAGCCCGCAGGCGGGGGAGATCGCCGCCGTCACCGCCGGGATGCTCGCCCTGCACGGGCTCACGAACGTGCCGGACGGGCTGATGCAGCGCCGGTTCAACTTCCGGCGCAGGCTGATCGTCGATCCGTTGCGTTCGGTCGTCTTCGGCGTCGTGACGATCGGGTGCGCGGCCGCGGGCATGGGCGTGTACGCGCTGGTGGTCGGCAACTACGCCTCGCTGGTGTCCTGGGTGCTCGGGACGTGGCTGCTCGCCAGATGGTGGCCCGGGCGCGGCCGGGCGTCGTACCGGCTGTGGCGGGAGATGGCGCACTTCGCCTACCCGCTGGTGATCCAGAACGTGGTGCGCAACGTGCGCGGCTCGGCGCAGACGGCGCTGATCGGGCGCGGGCTGGGGGAAGCGGCGCTGGGCCAGTACCGCTACGGGCGACGCCTGGGGGAGCTGCCGGGCACCGCCGTCGTCGAGATCGGCTCCTACGTGCTGTTCCCGGCGTTCTCGCGGCTGGCGGGGGAGCCGGCGCGGTTCCGGCGGGCGTTCCTGCGGACGCTGCGCTGGGTCTGGTTCGGTGCGGCGCCGGTGACGATGCTCGTGGTGGCGCTGGGCGAGCCCGCCGCCGTCGTGCTGCTGGGGGAGCGATGGCGGCTCGCGGGCGAGTTCATGGTCGCGATGGCGGGCTACGGCGCGGGCGTGGCCGTGCAGTCGGTGGCGCTGGAGGTCATCCGCGGATCGGGTCGCTCGACGCTGCTCAACCGGGTCTCGGCGGCGCAGCTGGTGCTCGGCGTGGGCCTGGTGTTCGCGGTGCTGCCGTACGGGCTGGTGGCGGTGGGCCTGGCGATCTCGCTGTCGCAGATCCTCGTCGCCGCGCTGGTGGTGAGCCTCGCCCGGTCCGTCCTGCCGTTCACGATGCGGGAGCTCGCGGCCCGGCTCGTCCCGCCTGCGGCGGCCGCCCTGGTGGCGCTCGCGCTCGTCGGGCCGCTGGAGTGGTTCGTCGGCCGCGCGGCAGAGCGGGGTACTGTGGCGGGGCTCGCGATCCTCGCCGGCGAGACACTGCTCTTCGGTGCGGTCTACCTCGGCGTCATGAGGCTCGTGGACGCGGCCGCCGTCGGAGAGCTGGTGGGCGGCGTCCGGCGGCTGCTGCGGCGGCGTTCGTCGGGCGGTGACAACGCGGGCGGTGACGGCGCGGACGTAGCACGGTGACAGTAGTTAATCTACCCTTACCCTGGCCTCACCACGGTATGTGACCATGGGTAAAGTGCTCTTTGAGCCTCGACGGCTGCTGTGGGCTGTGTTTCATTCGAAGGGGTCAAGACGCTGAGGATCCTCACGTACGGAAACGAGCAGCGGTTCGCGGTCCCCACCCCACGCGGCACCATGCGGGTGCACCTGCTGCCCGCCGACGACGCTGCGCTCGCCGCTCCCTTCTGGGCCGTGATCGAGCAGCGCCAGGAGGTGCACCGCCCTGCTGTCAGCTGGGCGTGGACGTCGGCGTGGCTGCGGCACTTCGGCGACACCGTGAACGCCCGCTTCGCGCTGGTCGAGCGCCGGGGCGAGCCGGTGGCCGCCGCCCTGCTCACGGTGTCGTCGCGCTCGCGGCTGGGTGCTCGCAAGCTCCACCTCGGCACGGCAGGCGAGCCCGCGGGCGAGGGCGTCTACGTCGAGTACAACGACGTGCTGTGCGCTCCGTCGGACCGTACCGACGTGGTGCACACGCTGCTGCACGCCATCCGCGAGGAACCCGGCTGGGACGAGCTGGACCTGCCGGGCATGCGGCCGGAGGCGGCGACGGCCATCGCGCGTGCGCTGCCGGCACGACAGACGCCGCAGGCCTCGTGGACGATGCGCCTGCAGCCCGACCAGCCGGTGCTGGACTCCCTGAAGAGCCCGGTCCGCCGTCTCGTGCGCCAGGCGCGGGAGAGCCTCGACCCCGGGCCGGCGGAGCTCGTGCGCGATATCACCCTTGCGGGTGAGGTCATGGACGAGATGGCGCTGCTGCACCAGGTTCGCTGGGAGGCCGCCGGCAAGCCCGGAGTGCTCGCCGGAAAGCGCCTGCGCCACTTTCTCGACGACCTCGTGCAGGAGTGGCTGCCGTCCGGCAGGCTCATGCTGCACCGGCTGCCGGACCCGTCGGGCAAGGCGCTCGGGTGCGTCATCGGCTTCGTCGAGGACGGGCGCTTCCTCTACTACCAGGCCGGGTTCCAGCGGTTCCCGGACAACCGCAAGCGTGCCGGGCTGCTCTGCCACGTCGAGTTCGCCGAGACGTGCCGCCGCCTCGGGATGCGGGAGTACGAGTTCCTCGCGGGCGACGCGCGCTACAAGCGCCAGCTCTCCGGGGACGAGGCGAACACGCTCTACTGGAGCACCTGGCGGCGGCCGTCGCTGCGCAACTCGGCGCTCGACGTCGCCCGGACGGTGCGCGACACCGCGCGCCGCGTCAGCCAGTAGGCGACCCCGCGGCGGGTCGGCCGGGACCGGTGGCCCGCGACGGCTACCGTGCGCGGCGTGATCCGCCTGGACCGTGTCACGAAGGTGTACCCGACGTCGACGCGCCCCGCCCTCGACGACGTCACCATGCGGGTCGCGCGCGGGGAGTTCGTGTTCCTCATCGGGCCGTCCGGCTCGGGCAAGTCGACGTTCCTGCGGCTGCTGCTGCGCGAGGAGCTGCCGACGAGGGGGCGGATCACGGTGGCCGGCATGGACGTCACGGCGCTCCCGCGGCGGCGGGTGCCGCGGCTGCGCCAGCACATCGGGTGCGTGTTCCAGGACTTCCGGCTGCTCGCGAACCGGACCGTGGCGGGCAACGTCGCGTTCGCCTGCGAGGTGCTCGGGCGGCGGCGGGCCGCGATCGACCGGGAGGTGCCCGAGGTGCTGGAGCTGGTGGGGCTCGAGGGCAAGGCTCTCCGGATGCCCCACGAGCTCTCCGGCGGCGAGCAGCAGCGCGTGGCGATCGCGCGCGCCGTCGTCAACAAGCCGGTCGTGCTGCTGGCCGACGAGCCCACGGGCAACCTCGACCCCGACACCAGCCAGGACCTCATGTTGCTGCTGGAGCGGATCAACCGCACCGGGACGACGGTCGTCATGGCCACCCACGACAACTCGATCGTGGACTCGCAGCGCAGGCGCGTGGTGGAGCTCGACGACGGCAGGGTCACCCGCGACGAGGCCCGCGGGGTCTACGGGGCGGCGCGGTAGCCGTGGGCCACCACCTCGTGGGGGAGTCACTCGTGGGGGAGTCATGAGAGCCGACGTCGTCGTCCGTGAGGTCGCCACCGGCCTGCGGCGCAACCTGACCATGACGGTGGCCATGCTGCTCACGACGGCGATCTCGCTCGGCCTGGTCGGCACGGGCCTGCTGGCGGTGCGCGTCATCGACCGCACCGAGGAGCTCTACAGCGCACGCGTCGAGGTGCAGGTCGCCCTCACCTCGGACCTGTCGGCCCGCGACACGGACTGCAGCCAGCCCGCGTGCGCGGCGCTCCACCAGCGCCTGGCGGCCGTGCCGGGCGTGGAGGCGGTGCGGTTCGTCAACCAGCAGCAGGCCTACGAGCGCTACAAGGAGCTGTTCGCCGGGCAGGCGCTGGCCGATCTCGCCGAGCCCGGGACGCTGCCCGCCTCGCTGCGCGTCAAGCTGCGCGAGGACCTGCAGGGGCCCGCGGGTGCGGCCGCCGTCCGCGCCGCGGTGGACGGCCAGGTGGGCGTGCGCACCGTCGTGGACCAGCGCGAGACGGTCGGGACGCTCTTCGACTTCCTGGCCGGTGTCCGCAACGTCACGTTCGCGCTCGCGCTCACCCAGGCCGTCGCGGCGGTGTTGCTGATCTCCAACGCGGTGCAGGTGTCGGCGTTCACCCGGCGCACGGAGGTCGGCGTGATGCGGCTGGTCGGCGCCACCCGCTGGTTCACCCAGCTGCCGTTCCTCGTCGAGGCCGTGGTGACAGGCGTGGCGGGGGCGCTGCTGGCCTCGGTCGCACTCGTCGTGGCGAAGTTCCTCCTGGTCGACGACCTGCTGGCCGGCAACGTCGGCACCAGCGTCGTCCCACCGGTGCAGCTCGCGGACGTGCTGTGGGTCGCGCCGATCCTCGTGCTGCTCGGCGCCGGGGTCGCCGCGCTCACCGGCTACGTCACGCTGCGACTTTACGTGCGCTTGTAGGAGTATTTACCTTCCGGGTGAAAGGAAGGGGTGAGGTGTGCTCGACATCAGCGTGACGACATGGCTCGTGACGATCGGGGTGATCGTCGCGCTGCTGGCGTTCGACCTGGTCCTGGCGGCGATGCGGCCCCACCGCGTCGGGTTCGGCGAGGCCACGGCGTGGTCGCTGTTCTACATCGGGGTGGCCGTCGTGTTCGGCATGTGGTTCTGGTGGGCCTACGGGGGGCAGGCCGGCACGGAGTACTTCGCCGGCTACATCGTCGAGAAGAGCCTGTCGGTCGACAACCTGTTCGTCTTCGTGATCATCATGTCGACGTTCGCGGTGCCCGAGGAGCACCAGCACAAGGTGCTGACGTTCGGCATCGTGCTCGCCCTGATCATGCGGGCGATCTTCATCATGCTCGGCGCCACGCTGCTGTCGCTGTTCTCGTTCATGTTCCTGGTCTTCGGGCTGCTGCTGATCTACACGGCGGTCCAGCTCTTCCGCCACCGTGACGAGGACCCGGACGTCGAGGACAACGGCGTGGTCAAGGTCGCCCGCCGCGTCCTGCCGGTGACCGAGGCCTACGATGGCGGCAGGCTCGTCACCCGCGTCGACGGCCGCCGCGTCGTCACGCCGCTGTTCGTCGTGCTCCTCGCGATCGGCAGCGTCGACCTGCTGTTCGCGCTGGACTCGATCCCCGCGGTCTTCGGCGTCACCCAGGAGGCCTACATCGTCCTCGCCGCCAACGCGTTCGCCCTGCTCGGCCTGCGCGCGTTGTTCTTCCTGGTCAAGGGCCTGCTGGACCGGCTGGTGTACCTGTCGACGGGGCTCTCGATCATCCTCGCGTTCATCGGTGTCAAGCTGATCCTGCACTGGGCCCACGTCGCCATCGACGAGAGCGTCCCGGAGATCCCGACCACGGTGAGCCTGGCCGTCATCGTCGGCATCCTGGTGATCGTCACCGTCGCCAGCCTGATCAAGACCCGCGGCAAGCCCGACCTCAAGGCCCACGCCGGATCGCTGCGGGCGCGGAAGACGCAGAAGTCGCCGTCGGAGTCCGACGAGCGCACGTAGGCTTGCTCGGTGGCGAAGGAGAAGGGGCGCACCGTCATCGCGCAGAACCGCAAGGCCCGGCACGACTACACGATCCTCGACACCTACGAGGCGGGCATCGCCCTCGTGGGCACCGAGGTGAAGAGCCTGCGGCTGGGCCGCGCCTCGCTGGTCGACGCGTACGCCACCGTGGACGACGGCGAGGTGTGGCTGCGCGGGCTGCACATCCCCGAGTACACCCACGGCACCTGGACCAACCACGAACCGCGCCGCACCCGCAAGCTCCTGCTCCATCGCGGCGAGATCGAGCGCCTCATCGGCAAGATCCGCGAGGGCGGTCTCACGCTGGTGCCGCTGTCGCTGTACTTCTCCGACGGCAAGGTCAAGTGCGAGATCGCCCTGGCCAAAGGCAAGAAGAGCTACGACAAGCGCGCCGATCTCGCCCGCCGCGACGCGGACCGCGAGGTCGCCCGGGCCTACGGACGCGCCGCCAAGGGCCGCGCCCGGAGCATGCGGTGACGGCCACCGAGCCGCGCACCGAGGAGGGCTCCGCGTCGCGCCGGCTGCGCATCCCCTGGGCCCTGATCGTGCCCCCGGCGGCCCTGTTCACCCTCGCCGTCACGTGGAGCCTGCGCCTCGGGCCGGTGCTCGTCGTGATCGTCGCGCTGGTGCTCGGCGGGGCCGTGCTCGCCGCGGTGCACCACGCCGAGGTCGTCGCGCACCGGGTCGGTGAGCCGTTCGGGTCGCTGGTGCTCGCCGTCGCCGTCACGGTGATCGAGGTGGCACTGATCGTGAGCCTCATGGTGTCCGGCGGGCCCGAGACGGCCTCGCTCGCCCGGGACACCGTCTTCGCCGCCGTGATGATCACGGCGAACGGCATCGTCGGGCTCGCGCTCCTGCTCGGGGCCCTGCGCTACGGGCTCACCCTGTTCAACGCCGAGGGCAGCGGTGCCGCGCTCGCCACCGTCACCACCCTCGCGACGCTCTGCCTCGTGCTGCCCACGTTCACCACCAGCCTTCCGGGCCCGGAGTTCTCCCCGGGGCAGCTCGTGTTCGCCGCGCTCGCCTCGCTCACCCTGTACGTCGCGTTCGTGCTCACGCAGACCGTCCGGCACCGGGACTTCTTCCTGCCCGTCGGCCCCGACGGGGACACCGAGCGCCCGATCGGCGACGAGGAGCACGCCCCGCCGCCGGGTACGCGCACCGCACTGGTCAGCGTCGGGCTGCTGCTCGTCGCGCTGGTCGCCGTCGTCGGGCTGGCGAAGGTCGAGTCGCCCGCCATCGAGGGCGCCGTCGTCGCCGGCGGGCTGCCGCAGTCGTTCGTCGGCGTCGTGATCGCCCTGCTCGTGCTGCTGCCCGAGACGCTCGCCGCCGCCCGCGCGGCCCGTCGCGGCCGCATCCAGATCAGCCTGAACCTCGCCTACGGCTCCGCCATGGCGAGCATCGGCCTCACCATCCCGACGATCGCGGTGGCCTCCATCTGGCTGGACGGCCCGCTCGTCCTCGGCCTCGGGCCCACGCAGATGGTGCTGCTCGCGCTCACCGTCGTCGTCGGGATGCTCACCGTCGTACCGGGACGGGCGACGCGCCTGCAGGGCACCGTGCACCTGGTGCTGCTGGCAGCGTTCCTGTTCCTCGCGATCAGCCCGTGACCCTGCCCGCGGCACCGCGGTCGGACGCGGACGTGGCGCGGTTCGTCGGGGACCTCGGCCTGCCCGGGATCGTCGACGCGCACGTCCACTTCCTGCCCGAGCGCGTCATGGCCAAGGTGTGGGCGTACTTCGACGAGGCCCACGAGCACTACGGCGTCGGCTGGCCGGTGCGCTACCGCACGCCCGAGCCGGATCGCGTCGCCACGCTGGCCGCGCTCGGGGTACGCACGTTCGCGCCGCTGGTGTACCCGCACAAGCCGGGGATGGGCCGCTGGCTCACCGAGTGGGCGCTGGACTTCGCCGCGCGCACCCCCGGTGCCCTACCCACGGCCACCCTCTACCCGGAGCCGGACGTCGCCGACTACCTCGGCGCGGCGCTCGCCGCGGGTGCCCGGGCGGTGAAGGTGCACGTCCAGGTGGGGGCGTTCGACCCGCGCGACCCGCTGCTCACCCCGGCCTGGGGCCTGCTCGCGGACGCGGGCGTGCCCGCGATCGTGCACTGCGGGCACGGGCCGATCCCCGGGCACCACACCGGCCTGGACGTGTTCGCCGAGGTCCTCGGGGCCCATCCGCGGCTCACGGCGGTGCTCGCCCACGCCGGGATGCCGGACTTCGGCGAGGCCATCGCGCTCGTGGAGCGCTTCGACGGCGTGTACCTCGACACGACGATGGTGGGCACCGCGTTCAGCGAGCGGATCGCGCCGCTCCCGGCGGACTGGGCCGCCCGGCTGGCCGCGATCCCCGGGCGGGTCGCGTTCGGCAGCGACTTCCCCAACATCCCCTACGACTACGTGGAGCAGGTGCGCGCCGTCGCCGCGTGGGCGAGCGCCGACAAGCGGCTGGGCGCGGCGTTCCTGCGCGCGGTGCTGCACGACACGCCGGCCCGGCTGCTGGGACTCGCGGATCGGGGATGATCCCGCGGGCCCGTGGCGTTACCCTGTGCGGGCCCGCCGACCGGCGGGAGAAGGGGGTGAACGGTTTCGACTCCGGATGCAGATCGAGGGGAAGCGTGCCGAGGAAGGCGACGATGATCTCGTGAACCATGCGTCGCAACACAACAAGTGCCGCTGACAAGCGCACTGACTTCGCCCTCGCCGCCTGAGCGAGTTAGAAGTCTGTCGGACCGGGTGCGTTCCCGACCCGGAGCCCGGCATCAGCTAGGGGACTCACCCTCACCGCCCGGTCGCGGGGCGGGTGGGGACATCACACAGCGACTGGGATCGTCACACCGGCCCGTCCGCGGGACCGGGGGATCCGAGTAGAGGCGTAGCGGACTGCGCACGGAGAAGCCCTCGTGAAGTGACGGAGGACCCGGGTTCGATTCCCGGCACCTCCACTGGTTGATCATAAACACCCAGGTCGTTGACCTGGGTGTTTGTGTTGGAGGGATGCGGGCTGCGTTGCCTGCAGTGTTCATACCTGAGTATGCTTGCGAGTATGAGCAGTGAGCGGGTGACGGTGTCGCTTCCCGATGACCTGCGTAGGGCCGCGCAGCGCATCGCGGAGGAGCGGGGTACGTCGTTCTCGTCGGTCGTTGCGGAAGCGTTGACCGGCTGGATGCGCGGTCGTCTGGTCGATGCCTGGCTTGCTGACCATCAGGCGGCGCATGGCGCGTTCGACGAGGACGAGTTGCGGGCGCTCGCTGCGGATGCCGGGGTGCCCTATGTGGGTCCGGGCCGGGCAGGCGACTCAGCGGCGTGAACCTGGTCCTGGATGCGGGCGCGTTGATCGGTGTCGATCGGGATGACCGTCGGACGGCTGGGTTGATCGAGTTGGGTCGGCGCAGTGGGGCCGAGTTGGTGACATCTGCGCCGGTGGTGGCGCAGGCATGGCGCGGCTCGGCCCGGCAGGCGAGGTTGGCGCGGCTGCTGGCGATGATCGATGTTCGCGCGGTCCATCTCGGTGATGCGCGGGCCGCTGGCGAGTTGTTGGCCGCGACGCGTACCGCTGACGTGGTCGACGCTTTGCTTGCGGTGGTTGCGGTTCCCGGTGATCAGGTGCTGACGAGCGATCCCGGCGATCTCAGGTTGCTCCTTGGTGAACGCGGCATGCCGGTGACGGTCGTCACCGTATGAGACCGCATTTCGGCTGGACAGCGATGTGCGGGGGTGTGCGAGTAAGCGACAAGCACCTCCACGCCGACCCCCAGGTCGGTGGCCGCACCGTGACCCTGCGCCGGTTGCGGGCGGGGGGGGAGATGGGCTGAGCCCCCGTCCCGCGCAACGAGCGGCGCGTTCGTCCAACTCAGTTGGACGAACGCGCCGCTCGTGCACGAGGTGATCAGGCCGCCGACCGGACCGTTCACCTACCCGGCCCGTCGCGCTGCGGCGGCGCCGTGGATGTCGGCGACGTTGTCGTCGGAGAAGAACTCGGCCGGTGACATCACCCCGGCGTTGACCCGCAGGAAGGCGTTCATCGCGTCGGGGTTGCCGTGCACCGCCTCGAGCAGGTGCGCCAGCTCGGGCGGCGGCGGCTCGAGGAGCGCGAGCTGCGTGGTGAACTCGTACATCGGAAGGACGTGCCGGTCCCGGGTGGACCGGTAGCGGGCCATCGTGTCGTCGAAGGGACGGTCCCGGACAACGCCTGGTGCAACGCGGTCGTGCACAGCTCGGCGTCCCGGAAGGCGTCGGTGATTCCCTGGGCGGTGATGAAGTCCTTGGTGTAGCCGGCATCGCCGACCAGCGCCCAGCCGGGGCCGAAGGGCGTGCGGAAGAAGTTCGGCACGGCGGTGCCGACGAGGCGGGCCTCGCGGCGGGCGGCCCGGATCCGTTCGGCGAACGGTGGTACCAGGTCGAAGATCCGCAGGTAGTTGCCTTCGATGTCGGCCTTGTTGGCCTCGAACTCCGTGTACCGCCAACCGCCGATGACCAGCGTCAGGTCGTCGTTGGTCGGGATCACCCCGAACCCGCGCCCGCGGTCCGGGCGGAGGTAGACCTCGAAGCGTCCGTCGGTCGGCAACCCGCTGAAGTAGGTGTAGTAGCTGCACTGCAGTCGGGGCTTGTCGTGGTAGCGGTCGGGCCGCACCGCCTGCGCGACGAGGGAGCGTACGCCGTCGGCCCCGACGACGACGCGGGCGTGTTCGGCGACGGTCGCACCGGCGCGGCCGCGGCCGCGGATGCCGGTCACGCGGCCGTCGGAGACGACGACGTCGGTGACGGTGAAGCCCTCCCGCACCTCGGCTCCGGCCTCGGCCGCCGCGTCCACGAGGATCTTGTCCAGCACCGTGCGTCGCGGGGCGTACGCCACCGGTGTTTCGGCGGTCCCGGGCGAGCCGACGATCGTGAACGGGCCGACGTCGAGCGAGTAGGTGCCGATCGGTGGGCATCCGGTCGCGGTGATCCGGTCGAGCAGGCCCCAGCGCCGCAGCGCCGCCACGCCCGGTGGGTGGACGAGGTGCGTCGAGATGGTGTCGCTGGGAAACGTCGCCCGGTCCACGACCAGGACGCGGTAGCCCGCCCTGGCCAGCAACATCGCGGTCGGGGATCCCGCGCAGCGCGCTCCCACCACGATGACGTCGTAGCTGCTCCGGCTCATCTCCGGCTCCTGGTCAGTAGGGTCCGGCACCAGGATGTGGACGCGGGGGCGCGGGTGTATCGGGGAGATCCCCTATCCGCCGGCTGGTTTGTGCCGGGTGACGTAGGCCGCCGCCTCGGCGCGGTTGCGCAGCCCGAGCTTGGCCAGCGCGTTGCCGACGTGGTGCTCGACGGTCTTGCGGGTGATGAACAGCCGCTCGCCGATCTCGGCGTTGGACAACCCGGCGCTGACCAGTTCGAGGACCTCGGCCTCCCGCTTCGTCAGCGCGCCGGCGCCCTTGGGGCCGGTCCGGACGGGCGCACCCAGCGACCGCAACAGCGCTGCGGCCACGTCGGCGTGCCGGGCGGCGTCGAGCCGCTCGAATCCCTCCAGCGCGGCCTTCGCGGCGGCGACGGCGACGTCGGGTGAGCCTTCCGCCAGCGCTCGCGCCAGCTCCAGCCGCGTGATCGCCACCTCCATCGGGAGCTGGGCGCGAGTGAAGCCTTCCAGCGCCGAGTGGAGGCAGGTCCGGGCGTCGCCGTGCCCCTTGCCGACGCACACGCGTCCCCTGGCCAGCGCGGCGGCCGCCGCGAGGTACGGCCCGGGCTGTGCCTCGGCGAGGCGGCCCAGGCGCTCCGCGGCCCGTTCGGCGCCGTCGAGGTCGCCCTCGGCGAGATGGACGTCGACGAGCAGCGCGAGCAGCGGGCCGATCATGGTCGTCTCGCCGACACGGGGCACCGGGCCTTCCGAACCGGCGGTGAACCGCTCCAGCAGATCCCGGGCCAGCGCCGTCTCACCGTGGGCCAGATGCAGGGCGGCAACCGCGCGTGCCGCATCCGGGTGGGTGTCGAGGCCGTCGAGGAGCTGGGCGGCCTCCTCCAGCCGCCCCTGGCGCAGGCGCAGGTCCGCCAGCCTGATCACCGCCGCGGTGCGCGGCATGCCGACGTCGAACAGCCGGGTGGACTCGACGAGCTGAGCCTCCGCCTCGTCCCAGCGTCCGGCCGCGGTCAGGATGCCGCCGTAGTGGGCGCGACAGAAGGCGCCGGCGACGTCGTGGCGCCGCATGAGCCCCGCTGCCCTGCGCATCCACTGGTCGGCCCGCGGGACGTCGTTGACCAGCTCGCACGCCCAGAAGAACAGGCAGAAGACCGAGTCCACGGTGGCGGCCTCGTCCAGCTCGCCGGCACAGGCCGCAGCCAGCGCCTCGTCGATCAGGACGAGCCCTCGTTCGGTACGACCGGTCAGGAGGAACACACCACCGAGACACACCAGCGCCTCGAACTCGACATCGGGATCGCCCAGCCGGCGCCCGATCGTGATCGCGTCGCGCAGCAGGACCTCCCGCACGGCGGGGTCCGATTCAGCGAACGCCTGCAGAATCAGCGTCCAGCCCTGCTCGGGGCTGTCCTCGCCGATCTCGGTGAGGATGCTGCGGGCCCGCCCGAGCCATCCGCTCTGGACGGCCCAGTCGCCGAGCACGTTGCCGGCGATCCACGCCACGGTGCGGGCCGCGCGGCCCGCGGCTGTGAACTGGCGCTCCCGACGGTAGGCGAGATAGGCCCGCTCGTAGCAGCCGGCGGCGGCGGCGTACTCCCGCGCCAGATACCGTGCCTTGCCTAGGGCTTCCAGCGTCGCCCCCCGACTCGCCGTCGGCGGCGTCGCCCCCACGCGCAGCCGCCACGCCTTCGGGAAACCCCGGCGAGCTCACCGCCCGATGATGGCACGACTCCGCCGCGCACCAGGCGGGCCAGGGATGGGTATACCCACCGGCGCGGATAGGAAGTTCCACCGACGCGGGGCGCGGCCGGGCGCTCCTACCGTTCTCGCAGGTCGGATGGCCCGACCGGACGAGAACGGAGTGCACCATGACCACGTCGGTCGTCGACAACGGTGTGAACGTCGAGGCCCTGCTCGGGGCCCGGGACGCGTTCGCCGACGCCCCGCAGATCGCCCGCTTCCAGTGGCGCTCCCAGGTGTCCTGGGCCCACGGCACGCACAGCCGCGCCGAGGTCGAGTCCTTCCACGGGTTCGGCGAGGAGCAGCGCCACCACACGAGCTTCCACTTCGACATCGACCACCCGACGCAGTTCGCCGCGCTGGACAACGGGATCACCCCTGTGGAGTACGTCCTCGTCGCGCTCGGCGGCTGCCTCACCGCGGGCGTCGCCGCCATCGCGCAGCAGCGCGGGATCCAGCTGCGTTCGGTGCAGGCCGACGTCAGCGCCGAGATGGACCTGCACGGCATCCTCGGCGCGGACCCGGACGTCCGCAACGGGTTCAGCGACGTGCGCGTCCAGTTCCGGATCGACGCCGACGCCACGCCCGCCGAGATCGCGGGGCTGGTCGCGCAGTCGCAGAAGCGTTCGGCGGTCTACGACATCCTCACCAACCCCACGGCCGTCACCGTGACCGTCGCCTGACGGGGCCGGCCGGGTCGACCGAGGAGGCGATCGTCATGCAGCGCACGAGCACCGTGGTCGTCGGGGCCGGGCAGTGCGGCCTGGCCGCCAGCCGCTGCCTCACCGAGCGCGGCGTCGACCACGTCGTCCTCGAGCGGGGCGAGGTGGCGCAGGCGTGGCGCACCCAGCGATGGGACTCGCTGCGGCTGCTGACCCCGAACTGGATGACCCGGCTGCCGGGCTTCGCCTACGCGGGCGACGACCCGGACGGTTACCTGGGGGCCCCGGAGGTGGCCCGGTTCCTCGCCGACTACGCGGCCTGGTGCGGCGCGCCGGTGCTCCCTGGCACGACTGTGACGTCGGTCCGTCCCGGTGGCCGGGGCTACGTGGTGCGGACCGATCGGGGTGTCTGGGACACCGAGTCGGTCGTCGTCGCGACCGGTGGCGCCGCCGTGCCGGTCGTGCCGGACCTGCCCGTGCCCGCGCGGGTCCACACGGTCACCGCCACGGGCTACCGCAACCCCGGCGAGCTGCCACCCGGTGGCGTGCTCGTCGTGGGTGCGTCCGCCAGCGGCGTCCAGATCGCCGACGAGCTGGCCGCGTCGGGACGGTCGGTGACCCTGGCCGTCGGGGAGCACGTGCGGATGCCACGGACCTACCGGGGCCGCGACGTCCTCTGGTGGATGGACGCGTCGGGTGTGCTCGACGAGCGCTACGACGCCGTGCCGGACCTCGTCCGGGCGCGGGCCCTGCCGTCCATGCAGCTCGCGGGCTCGCCCCGGCGGGCGACGCTCGACCTCACCGTGGTGGGCCGGCGCGGGGTGGAGATCGTGGGCCGGTTCGCCGGGGTGCGGGGCGACACGGCGCAGTTCTCCGGTTCGCTGCCCAACGTCTGCGCGCTGGCCGACCTCAAGCTGGGGCGGCTGCTCGACACGCTCGACGCCTGGGCGCGGCGCACCGGCACCGACGCCGGACCGCCGCAACGGTTCGCGCCGACCCGGCTGCCCGCGCGGCCCGCGCTGTCGGCGCGGGTGGGCCCGGGCGGGATCGAGACGATCGTGTGGGCGACCGGCCTGCGGCCCGCCCTGTCCTTCCTCGACGCCGGCGTGCTCGACCGGCGGGGGCGCCCCGTGCACGAGGGGGGCGTCACCGCCGCCCCGGGGCTCTACCTGATGGGCCTGCCGTTGCTGCGCCGCCGCCGCTCGACGCTCATCGACGGGGCCGCGGCCGACGCCCGCGACCTCGTCGGACACCTGATCACCCACCTGGATGCGCTCGCCAGCAGGCGGGCGAGCTGAGGGGAGCCACCCATGCCGATACCGTCACCCACTCCACCGACGGCCCGCTCCGCCGCGGCCCTGGCCGCCGACACGGCCGCCAGGGTGGCCCGGCGCGACCCGCAGCGGCTCGCCGCGGCCCTGACCCCGACGGCACGGTTGCGCGCGCTGCTCCCCGGCGGCCCCGTCGAGGCGCACGGCCGGGAGAACGTCGCGGCCTGCCTGTGCGCGATGTTCGCCGACTTCGACAGCGTCGAGGTCGTGGCGGCGAGCGGCGAGCCCGTCGCGGACCGCCACCTGATCCACTACCGCCTCCTCCTGCGCCGCCCGCCGGTCCGCTGGGTCTGCACCCAGACCGCGATCTGCCGGGTCGTCGAGGACCGCCTGGCGGTGGTCGACCTGCTCTGCTCCGGCTTCCGGGAGATCGAGGACGATGACGACGTGCCCGCGCCATCCGGCGCTCGACTCGTGGGGTGACCACGACCGGGACGACCCGTTCCCGCTGTTCGCACAGGTGCGCTCCGCCGCACCCGTGCACGAGGTGCGGCTCGCCGACGGCCACGCCGCCTGGCTGGTCCTCGGCCACGAGGAGGCCAGGGCCGCACTGAACGACCCGCGGCTGTCCAAGGACATGAACGCGGCCCTGGCCCGCAGCGGCGAGGTCGTCGCCGAGGGCCTGCCGGGCCCGGCGCTGGCCCGCCACATGCTCGCCGTCGACCCGCCCGACCACACCCGGCTGCGCCGCCTGGCGATGCCGGCGTTCTCGAAGCGGCGCGTCGCGGCACTGGAGCCGCGCGTGCGGTCGCTCGTCGGCGAGCTGCTCGCCGTCCTGCAGGACCGCGGGCGTGCCGACCGGCCGGTCGACCTGGTCTCCGGCTTCGCGTTCCCGCTGCCGTTCACGGTGATCTGCGAGCTGCTCGGCGTCCCCGAGCCGGACCGCGCGGACCTCGGGCGCTGGTTTCGCACCCTGCTCGCCCCGTACCCGGGGCCGCAGCCGCCCGGCGAGGCCGTCGCCGCGTCGGACGCCATCGTCGGCTATCTCACCGCGCTGCTCGCCCGCAAGCGCGCGAGGCCGGGCGAGGACGTGGTGACCGATCTCGTGGTCGCCGCCGACCGCGACGGCGCGCTCACCGAGCAGGAGATGCTCTCCACGATCTTCCAGCTGGTCGTGGCCGGGCACGACACGACGACGAGCCTGCTCGGCAACGCGACGGTCGCGCTGCTGCGCCATCCCCGCCAGCGGGACGCGGTGGTCGCCGATCCGGGGTTGCTGCCCGCCGCGATCGAGGAGTGCCTGCGCTTCGACCCACCCGTGCCGCACTCGACCTTCCGCTACACGACCGAGGATGTCGCCATCGGCGGGACCGTCATCCCCGCCTTCGCCCAGGTCGTCGTGTCGCTCGCGGCGGCGAACCGGGACCCGGCGCGCTTCCGCGACGCGGAGGCGTTCGACATCCGTCGGGCCGAGCGCAACCACATCGCCATGGGCCACGGCATCCACCACTGCCTGGGCGCGCCGCTGGCCCGGATGCAGGCGCGGATCGCGCTGGGCGCGCTGCACGGCCGCTTCCCCCGGATGCGGCTGGCCGTCGAGCCGCAGGAGCTGCGCTGGGGACACGGCGACGGGCTGGTGCTGCGCGGGCTCTCCGAGCTGCCGGTGCTGCTCGGCGCACCCCACACCGGACGGGAGGCGTTCAGCCGGTGAGTCCGAGCCGGCGGGCCACCGCCACCGCCTCGCCGCGGGAGCGGGCGTCGAGCTTGCCGAGGATCGCCGAGACGTGGTGGTCGGCGGTCCGCCGTGAGATGACCAGCCGGGCGGCGATCTCGGCGTTGCTCAGCCCTTCGGCGAGCAGGACCAGCACCTCGAGCTGGCGGTCGGTGAGCCCGGCGCGGTCGGTGCGGGTCGCCGCCGAGCTCGCGCGCGGCACCCCGGCCGTGCCGCGTTCGCGCAGCCAGCCGCGCACGAGCGCCGCGACGGCGCGGGCGCCCAGCCCGTCGAGCAGGGGCAGGGCGGCCAGCAGCGCGCCGGAGGAACCGTCGTCGCACAGCGCGAGTGCCCGCTCGTAGGGCTGCCCCTGCGCCGGTTCCGGCGGTCCAGCGAACGCATCTCGCCCGGCGCCGGCGGGCGCCAGCAGCCCGGCCCGGCGAAGCCGCCCCGCCCAGCGGAGCAGCTGCCCGCCACTCGCCCCCGGCAGCCCTACCAGGACCGCGACGCCCGAGCCGGCGAGGCGGGGATCCGGCCGGCGGGTGATCCACGCCTGCTCGGCCAGGGCCGCCGCGGCCGCCGCGCGCAGCGCCGGCACCGCGAGCCGGCCGGCGAGCTCCCACAGCTCGTCGAGGTGCGGGTTGTCCGCGGGCGCCTCCCGGCGCGCGACGAGCAGGCCGAGCACGAGGTGCGCCCACAACCGCCCCAGCGGGAGGTCGCCCGCGGCGATCACGGCCAGGGCGTCCCGCTCCGCCTCCGGCCAGCGGCCCTGCAGCAGCCGCAGCCGTGCAAGAGTCCCCCGCTGCCACATGCCGCAGATCGGGACGCCGCGCTCCTGGCTCACCCGCAGCGCGTCGGAGAGGATGTCCTCGGCGTCGCCGAGCCGGCCCTGCTCCACGTCGAGGTGGGCCAGCAGGCTCATGGGCGTGGTCGCGAGCTCGTCGAGGCGCAGCCGCAGCCCGGTGTCGCTCGCCGCCAGCAGCTCCGTCCGTGCCTGCAGGTCGCCACCCAGCAGGCGCAACACGGCCAGGCTGACCGAGGCCATGCTGCGCAGCGCGGCGTCGTCCAGCTCGTCCGCGATGCGCCGCGCCTCCTCGCCCGCCTGCCGCGCCAGCTCCACGTCACCCACCTGTGCGGCCAGGTACGCCCGGTGGGCCAGCGCGTACCCGAGCTCCCGGGGCGCCTCCGCACCGGCCAGGAGGCTGACGGCGGCCCGGTCCTGACGCTCGGCCGCCGCCCGGTCCGCGGCGTACCACTCGAAGACCGACAGCGTGCGGTGTGCCGAACCGACCGCCACGACGTCGTCGCGGCCGCGGTGCAGCTCCAGCGCCTGCTCCAGCACGGTGATCGCCTGGGCCAGCCGGTCGGTGAGGTACAGCTCGTGGGCCAGGCGCTCCAGGAGCGCGGCGCGCCCGGCCGGGTCGGCGTCGCCGGTGTGGCGGAGGGCGCGCTCGTAGAACGCGACGGCTTCGCGGTGCGCCCCCGAGCGGGCGGCCTCGGCCGCCGCCGCCGGGGCGTAGCGCAGGATTCGCGGCACGTCGCCGGCCGCGGCCGCGTGGTGGGCGAGCACGCTCGGGTCCGCGCCGATCCGCTCCAGCGCCAGGATCATCGTGGCGTGCAGCGCGGGCCCCACCCCCGGCGGGACGGCATCCAACACCGCCGAGCGCGCGATCTCGTGCCGGAACGCGACCCCGTCGCCGCGCAGTTCCAGGAGTCCCGTGCCGGCGAGGATCTCGACGTCGGGTAGCGGCACGTCCAACGCCGCGAGCAGCTCGCCCCGCACCCCGTCGGGGGCGCAGGACAGTAGCTCCAGCGCGCGCCTGGCGGCCGGGGTGAGCAGTGCCGTACGAGCGACGACGGCGTCGCGCACGGTGTCCGGCAGCGGGGAGTCCGGCTGGGCGAGGATCTGGCTGACGAAGAACGGGTTGCCCCCGGTGCGGCCGTGCACCGCGGCGGCGTCGAGGCGGTGGCCCTCGACGAGCTCCGTGACGGCTGCGCGACTCAGCGGGGCGAGCTGCAGCCGTTGTGTGTCCGGGCCGGAGACGAGGTCGCCCAGGACGGGCGTCAGCGGATGCGCGGGCCCGCCGCCGTCGCGGTAGGAGAGCACCAGCAGCACCGGGAGCGTGGCGATCCGGCGGCCGAGGAACCGGACGAGGTCGAGCGTCGCCTCGTCGGCCCAGTGCAGGTCCTCCACGACGAGGGCCCGGGCCGGGGTGCGCAGCGCCTCGAGGACGGTGGCGAACAGCTCGTGCTGCGGGGTCGCCGCGCCCAGCGCCGCCGTGACGCTCCCGCCGAGCTCGCCGGCGACGTCGCGCAGCGGGCCGAGCGGGCGCGGGGTGCTCAGCGAGTCGCACAGGCCCCAGAGCGTGGCGACGGGGGCCTGCTCGGCGAACGCCCGCAGCAGCACGGTCTTGCCGATCCCTGCCTCACCGGCGACCAGCACGAGCCGTCCACGCCCGTCCGCGGCCTGCGCCGCCCGATCGAGCAGGACCTCCAAGGGGTGGGCGCGCTCCATCAGCCGCACGGGAGCGGAGTGTATGGGCCCGCGCCCGGGCCGGGCGACCGTTCCCGCAGGTGAAGCCGGTCCGGGTCAGTCGCCCACGATCCGCCGCTGCGCGGCCGCGCCGAAGTAGTCGCCGCCCTTGCGGCGCACGTCGTCGGTGCCCCAGGAGCGGCGGTGCGGTACGGGCACCATCCGGGGGATGTGCTTGCGGCAGTGCACGTAGGCCTCCTCGACCTCGACGACGACCCACCGCTCGGGCGCACGTCCCGGGGTGGTGGGCGCCGGCAGGTCGGGGTGCAGGGTGCGCAGCTCGACGTCCTCGGCGATCCGGGCCCGCCCGTTGACGTGCAGGCCGATGAGATCGTGCACGAAATCGATCATGAGCAGGCCTACGCGCGGGTTCTCACTGATGTTGCCCAGGCTCGCGTGGACCCCGTTGCCGCGGTACTCGGGGTAGGCGAGGTGGTGCTCGTCGAGGACGTGGACGAATCCCGGCGGCCCGGCGCGCAGGCTCGCGTCGCACTCGCCGTTGCCGTCCGCGCTGGCCACGAACAGCATCTCCATGCGGCCGACGAACTCCACCATCGAGGGGAGCAGGCGGTCGCGGACCTGGTCGGCGTAGAAGCGGTCGGCGCGTTCCGTCGTGCCGTACGCGCACTGGAGGAGGTGCTCCCCGGCCGAGCCCGGCCGGTTCGTGCGGGTTCCGGTCAGGGAGTCGTCGAGAGTCACGGACGCCAACCGTGGCGAACTGAACTCGGAAAGTCACCGCTCGTCGTTCACCGACACCCGCTTGGCGCAACAGTATCCATCGGGTCGGCCAGCAGCCGCCCCGTCCGGGCGATCCGGCGCCTTCCGTCGTTCGGCACACGCGTATCGCCCTCGCTCAATGGTATAGGGCCGTCCTTGCCGGCCTGGCGACGGGGCGGCGTCACGCGGACGACCTTCGGCGCAGTACCAGCTCGGCCACGGCGAGGTTGGGCACCCAGCACAGGAACGGCACCAGCACGTACGCGGCGGCGAAGCCGCCGAGCAGCGGGATCAGCACGAGCAGCCACAGCCGCAGGGTCACCGCCGCGTACGTCATCGCGAAGGTGCGCAGCATCCAGCGGCGGTGCGCGACGACATCGCGCCGCCGGATCGCCCGCAGCCCCGAGAGCGCGAACCCCATCCAGAGCACCGCGAGCAGGCCGAACCCCGCCGTACCGACCGGGCCCGCCACCGTGAACCAGGCGAGCAGGAAGCCCGCGGTGCCCGCCACGGCGATCGACGCCAGCACGACGCGGCCGCTCACCCGGTGCAGCCGTGGGAACCGCGCACGCACCCGGGACGAGAGCTGGACGGGGGAGAGCAGCAGCGCCAGACCGCCGAGGAGGACGTGGGCGGCGAGGGCGGCGCGCACCCAGCCGGGCCGGGGCGCGTAGTTCGCGGCGATCTCACCGCCGTTCGCGGCCAGCTCCCGCAGCGGGTGCAGGAGATAGGGCAGCGGGGCGAACACGGCGATGGCCAGCGCGGACAGCGCGAGCCACCAGAGCCCGGCAGCGCGCACCCGAGGTGCCGCCGGCGGCCCGGTCGGCGGGACGGTACGGGCGGCGGGCATGCCGGTCAGCCCGTCCCGCGGGCCCGGCCGGCCCCGGCGCGGATCCGGCGGGCGAACGCGCCGGCCTGGTCCATCGCCTCTGACGCCTCCGGCAGGAACGACCAGAAGAGGTGGAAGTCGTGGGTGGTCACCGGGTACAGCTCGAACTGCACGTCCACACCGTGGGCCCGCGCGTGTTCCACGATCCGCTGCGCGTCCCGGCCGAGGACGTCGCCCGTCCCGGCCTGCACCAGCATCGGCGGGTACCCGGTGAGGTCGGCGTCCAGGGCGTTGACGAGCTCGTCGTGCGGTGAGGTCTCGCCCAGGTACGCCGCGGCGAACGCCCGAAGCTGCGTCATCCCGATCGCAGGCTGCGGTTCGGCGGGCAGGTCGATGTCCTCCTCGTAGGACAGGTCGATCCCGGGGCACAGCAGCATCGTCCCGCCCGGGAGGGGCAGGCCCTGCCGCACCAGGGAGGTCACCAGCGACAGGACGAGCCCGCCGCCCGCCGAGTCGCCCGCCACGACGATCTCGCCCGGCGGCACGCCCGCGTCGAGCATCCACACGTAGGTGCGCAGGACGTCCTCGAGCGCAGCGGGGAACGGGTGCTCGGGCGCGAGCCGGTAGTCCGGCACCACCACGCACGCGCCCGCGGTGGCGGCGAGCGCCCCGGCGAGATGGCGGTAGCCGAACGCCGAACCCATGACGAAGCCGCCGCCGTGCAGGAGCAGCACCGACGGGACGAGCTCGGCACGGGGCGCGAGGAGCAGGCACGGCACGCCGCCCGCGATGACGGGGCGCGTCGTGATCGTGTCGGGCGGGGCGAAGCGACCGTGCAGCTCCTCGCCCGCGTCGCGGAGCATCTGCAGGTCCGGGCCCGCTGCCGTGAGGTCGTTGATCGGCTCCCACACCGCGGCGAGGCGCCTTTCGAGGTCCCCGCCCACCGACCGGGTGGCGTGCACCGCGTCGTCGAGATCGGCCAAGAGCCGCCGCGCCCGTTCCAGCAGGGCGTCCCCGGCGAGGGTGAGCTCGACGCGGTGGGTGGTGCGGCGCAGCAGGTCGCAGCCGAGGAGCCGCTCCAGGGCCCGGATCTGGCGGGAGAGAGCCGGCTGCGACACGTACAGCCGCGCCGCGGCGCGCCCGAAGTTGAGCTCTTCGGCGACCGCCACGAACGCCCGCAGGTGGCGCAGCTCGATGGCGTCCGGTGCGGGGGGTAGCACGAGCACGCGGCTGCGCACGGTGGCTGTGCCGTCGGCGCCGTCCGTGCCGTCCGTGCCGTCCGTGCCGTCTGTGCCGTCCTCGTCGGGAGTGCCGGTCATGGCGACCATCATCGCGGGCCGGGCCCCGGGATGGTGATGCGTAGCGTGCACGACGGCCATGCGTGATCGGCCTTTCCCTTCGCGCCCCCGGGCACGCGACCGTCGGTGCATGCCGCCCTTCCTGCCCCGCGCCGCCGACATCCTGCTGCGCCCGCCCGCGCCGCGGGCCCGCCTGTACTGGCCGCGGTCGCCTGCGTCACCGTCGGCGGACCGGCGCCCCGGGCTCGTGGTCCTGTTCACCGCGCCCTGCGACGGCGGGCTCGCCGGCCCGCTGTCGCGTGCCCTGGACGCGCTCGTGCTCGCCGCGGCGGCGGCGCACGTCGTCGAGGCGCACGCCGCGCTCGCCTGGGCGGCCGACCACGCCGTCGAGATCGGGGCGGATCCCGCGCGGGTGGCCGTCGTCGGCCACGGTCCGGGCGCGGCGCTCGCCGAACGGGTGGCCGCGCTCGCCGCGGGCGAGGGCTGGCCTCCGTTGCGGGCCGTGGTGGCGATCCGCCCCGGCGAGCCGGTGGCCGCCGACGCCGTGGCGGCGGCGCTGAAGGACCGGTGGGCCGGATGACCGATCTCGACGAGCGCGCCTTCACGGCCCTGGTCGGGGCCCACCGCCGCGCGCTGTACCGGCACTGCCGGCGGATGCTGCGCTCTCCGGAGCGCGCCGAGGACGCCGTCCAGGAGACGCTGCTGCGGGCGTGGCGGGCCCGCGACGGTTTCGCGGGACGGGCGAGCGCCCGGACGTGGCTCTACCGGATCGCCACCAACACCTGCCTCGACGAGCTGCGCCGCGACCGGCCCGCCGTCGCCCTCGACGAGGCCGCCGCGCTGCCCGTGCCGTCCGACCAGGAGCCGGACGCGGTCGCGGAGGCGGGCGACGCGCTCGCGACGGCGCTGGGCGGAGCCATGGGCGTGCTGCCGGGGCGCCAGCGGGCCGTGCTCGTCCTGCGCGGCATCCTCGACGTCCCCGCCTCCGAGACGGCCCGGCTGCTCGACACGACCCCGGCGGCCGTGAACAGCGCGCTCCAGCGCGCGCGGGCACGGCTCGCGGACGCCTGGCCGGTGGCCGCGGCACCGGGTCCCGCCCCGGACTATGCGGCTGCGCTGCGCCACCACGACGTCGCGCGGGTGATCGCTCTCGCCAGGGCCGACGCCGCGGCCGTCGCGGCGTGACCGGCAGCACTGCCCCGCGGTGCGCGCGGCGGTGTGAGCGGTGTGAACAATGGGGTGATGGCCGGGAAGCAGCACGATCTCGTCGTCTTCGGCGCCACGGGCTACGTCGGCGCCCTGACCGCGGAGTACCTCGCGCGACACTGCCCGGCGGGGGCGCGGATCGCGCTCGCCGGGCGTTCCAAGGAGAAGCTGGAGTCGGTGCGGGCGGGGTTGCCCGGCGCTGCGGCGGACTGGCCGCTCGTGGTCGCGGACAGTGCCGATCCCGCGGCACTCGCCGAGCTGGCCGGGTCGGCGACCGCGGTCGCGACGACGGTCGGCCCGTACACCCGCTACGGGATGCCGCTGGTGGAGGCGTGCGCGCGGGCCGGGACCCACTACGCCGACCTCACCGGCGAGGTGCTCTTCGTCCGGGAGGCCATCGACCGGTTCGACGCCGTGGCCGTCGGATCCGGCGCCCGGATCGTGCACTCCTGCGGCTACGACTCGATCCCGTCCGATCTCGGGGTGCTGATGCTGCACCGGCGCGCGCTCGCCGACGGTGCGGGCGGGCTGCGGGACGTCCAGCTCGTCGCGACGGCGCGCGGCGGTCTCAGCGGCGGCACGATCGACTCGATGCGCAGCCAGATCGAGCAGGTCGCCCGGCAACCGGGTGCGCGGCGCATCCTGGGCGACCCGCATTCGCTCAGCCCGAACCGCGCGGCCGAGCCCGCGCCGACCCAGCCGCGGGACATGGTCACGCCCGCGCGCACCCCGGACGGGCGCTGGACGGCCACGTTCATCATGGCCCCGTACAACACCCGGATCGTGCGGCGCAGCAACGCGCTGGAGGAGTGGGCGTACGGGCGGTCGCTGCGCTACGGCGAGGTGATGGGCACCGGGCGGGGCCCGCTGGGCGCCGCCACCGCCGTCGGGGTGACGGCGGGGCTCGCCGGGTTCTTCGCGGCGTTCTCGCTGCCGCGGATCCGCCCGCTGCTCGACCGCGTCCTGCCCGCGCCGGGCACCGGCCCGAGCGCCGAGGCCCGGGCCAAGGGCTGGTTCCGCTCGGTGCTGGACGCGACCACGGAGGGCGGCCGCCGCTACCGTGCCACCGTCGCGGGTCCGGGCGATCCGGGCTACGCCGCCACCGCCGTCATGCTGGGGGAGAGCGGCCTCGCCCTGGCCCTGGACGAGCTCCCGGACCGCGCGGGCTCGCTCACCCCGGCCACCGGGATCGGGGACGTCCTGATCGAGCGGCTGCGCGCCGCCGGGCACACCTACGAGGTCACGGAGCGGCGCTGATGCGATGAAGACATCCCACGCTGCGATCTTGTCAAGCGGCGCGGGCGGCGGGGGTCGATGAGGTTGTGGGAAAGGCGGTGGCTTCGTCGTACTGAGTGCGGGTGGCGAGGCAGTGGTGCAGGCAGCCCAGGAGCCGGTTGAACAGGTTGCGTTGCGCGGCGACGTGCCGGTCCCCGGCGGATTTGCGTCGGTCGTAGTGCCCGCGGGCTCCGGGTGAGGCCGTCAGAGCGGCGAAGGTCCAGACGTAGCCGACCGAGGCCAGACGCTGGTTCTTGACCCGCCGGTGCGTCACCGCGGTGGTCTTGCCGCTGGCCCGGGTCACCGGGGCGCCGCCGGCGTAGGCCTTGAGGCCTCGCGCGTCGGTGAACCGGGCGCGGTCGTCGCCGATCTCGGCCAGGACGCGTGCGCCGGTCAGCGCGGCGAGCCCGGGCATGCTGGTGATGATGGCCGCGTCGGGATGCTCGGCGAAGGCTTCGGTGGCGGCGTCGGCGAGGTCTTCGGCGTTGCCGCAGGCGGTGTCGAGCTGGCGCAGCAGGGCCAGGGCCTGTCGCCCGAAGGCCTCCTCCACCAGGGGCGGGTGGTGCAGGTAGTCGGCGCGCAGTATCTGCTGGAGTCGGATGGCTTCCGCGTCGAGGCCGCGCTGCAGCCCGGCCCGGCGCAGCAGCGCCCGTAGCTGGAACAGGGTCAGCCGGGCGGCCGCGCAAGGAGTGGGGGCGGTGGCCAGCAGGGCGCGGGCCTCGGGGCGCAGCAGCCCGCCACGCTTGGTGGCGAACGCCAGCAGGATGGCCGGGTAATACTCGCGCAGCAGCGAGCGCAGCTTGTTGTGCGCATGGGTCCGTGCCCAGACCGCGTCCTGTTGCGCGCGGGCGAGCACCGCGATCGCCTGCGCCAACTCGGAGTCGGCGGGCAGCGGGCGGTGCGCGGCCAGGTCGGTGCGCAGGATGTTGGCCAACACCAGCGCGTCACCGGCGTCGGACTTGCGCCGGGACACCGAGTGCCGGTCCCGATACCGGGACACCGACATCGGGTTGATCGGGAACACCGGGCGTCCAGTGGCGCGCAGGCAGGCCACCAACAGGCCGTGGCTGGTTTCGATCGCCACCGGGATCGGTGTGTCCGGATCATCGCCGGCCTCGACCAGCAGCTGCAGCAGCGCGGCGAACCCGGCGGCGTCGTCGCCGATCCGCCGCTCGGCCAGCAGGGTGCCGTCCTGGTCGACCAGCGCGATGTTGTGATGGTCCTCGGCCCAGTCGATGCCGCAGAACACCGCCCCAAGATCCTCCTGTCCCTCGTCGATGGTGCCGGTCCCGGCGCAGAGAAGACACCCGGCCCGGGGTTGGAGCCTGTTGCAGGGCACGCGCGCTCCCTAATGGCAGGGCTCCAGTGGCCCGACATCCCACCAGCCGTTCGTGACCCCAGCACACCGCCACGGCCCTCGGTCTGTCGCGGAGCTCCACGGCTCCCTCGACGGTCAAGAAGTGACCCGTGCCGGCGGCTCGAACCACGACCAACATCAGCAGCCAGCCCCGCGGCCACCGACGCGACACGCCGTCGGCCGCAGCGGCGGTGCCCGCGCCGCCGGTCTCATTCGAAGGCTCGAGGCCTGATCCTGAAGCAGGCGTGCCGCGGCACCGCCGGATCCCCGGTCACGCTGCGGCCGTCTTCATCAAGCGCTCACAACGCCGGAGCGGGGAAGGCATCAGCCTGACCGGGAAACACCGGCTTGCCTGCCCATTAAGGAGCGGGGCCTCCGCTCCTCGTGCCTCTCGGCTCATGCTCGAGATGCTTCACGTCAACCGATTCGGGAGGCCCCTGTGAACGAAGCATACGAGGGCAAGCAGATCGTCGGGATGGATCTGCATCGGCGGCGGTCGGTGCTGGTGCGGATGACCGAGACCGGTGAGCATCTGGAGACGGTGCGGATCGCGAATGACCCGGACTACCTGGCGCAGGTGATGGCCGCGCGGGGGAGTCCCCGGAGGTCGTGCTGGAGGCCACCTATGGGTGGTACTGGGCCGCGGACACCCTGGCCGAGCTGGGCGCGAACGTGCGCCTGGCGCACCCGCTGGGGGTGAAGATGTTCTCCTACCGGCGGGTGGAGAACGACGAGCGCGACGCCGCGGACCTGGCCGACCTGCTGCGGATGGGCCGGCTGCCCGAGGCGTGGATCGCCCCGCCGACCACCCGCGAGCTGCGCGGCTGGGTGCGGCATCGGGGCAAGCTGGTCGGGCTGCGCTCCAGCCTCGAGTGCCAGATCCATGCGGTACTCGCCGGCGCCGGGATCCGGGTCTCGATGAGCGACCTGTTCGGTTCGGGCGGGCAACGACTGCTTGCGACCTGTCCGCTGGCGACCGAGTCACGATCGCGGGTCGACTCACTGCTGCGGCTGATCACCGTCGTGGATGTGGAGATCGACACTTTCGCCCGGCTGGTCGCCGGGCGGCTGCGCGCCCACCCCGGCTACCGGGCGATCCAGACGATCCCCGGGATCGGGCCGATCCTGGCCGCGGTGTTCGTCGCCGAGATCGGCGACATCGGCCGGTTCCCCGGCCCGGCGCAGCTGGCCTCCTGGGCCGGGCTGACCCCGAAACACCACGAGTCCGACACCACCGTGCATCGTGGTCGGATCACCAAGCAGGGCTCCCGACTGGTCCGGTGGGCCGTGGTCGAGGCCGTGCAACGCCTACCGGCGCACACCCACCTCGGCGCGGTCCGCGGCCGGGTCGGCGCCCGCCGCGGCCGCAACATCGGCATCGTCGCCGCCGCCCGCGAGCTGACCGAGCTGGTCTTCTACGGGCTGCGCGACGGCACCATCCGCCGGCCGAACACCCCGGCGCGAACGCCGACGGCATGAGCCCGGCGCCCGCGGCGGTTGGGTGCAGGTCGGCACAGTTCGGCGCAGTCATGCCCCCCGGTCCGCGGCGTGGTCGCCCCGTCTGATTGACCTCGCCGACCGCGACCTGTCGCAGCACTCCATGCCACCAGCGAAGGGATGACCGA
The DNA here is from genome assembly GCF_050246655.1 of Pseudonocardia sp. Classification (GTDB taxonomy): domain Bacteria; phylum Actinomycetota; class Actinomycetes; order Mycobacteriales; family Pseudonocardiaceae; genus Pseudonocardia. The sequence goes on along the minus strand of NZ_JBFWVQ010000010.1, from coordinate 7,378 downwards.
CAGCCCTCGGGGCCTGTCCCCAGCCGGGGACACCTGGGCGCTGGAGCGTGCACCCGACCACGAGCACCCGACACCCGCGGAGCCAACACGATCATTTCTCGGTCCTGAAACAGCGTGCGCCGTCCGCCGCCGGCGTCAAGGACCTCCGGCCGCTGACGCGGTCGACCCTGACGGGCCCGATCCTTGACCCCGACGCCTCACCCCGGCACGCCCACATACAGACGGAGAAGAACAACGAAAAGATCAAGAACAAGAACTGGGGTTTGACCGGCCCCGCTCCTTCAGGGATGACTGTGAGGGTGGTCAAGCCGGTCCGGTGGTGTTGGGCTGGTGTTGATGGCAGTGGATGTGACTCTTGGCTTGACTGGCGTGATGCCTTCGAGCGGACTTGTCCGCCTGCTGTTGTCGGACCGGCCCGGCCGGAGTGACTGGCTTGATCAGGAGCTGGTTCGAGCCGAGGACGACGTCAACCGCGTGATCACCGAGATGGACATCGTCGACGAGCGCGCCGCCGACGCGGTCGAGGATCTCACCGAGGGAAGATGTCGCGGCTCCCCACCTACGCGAGGTCGCCGCGGCCGAGCTGCCGCAGAAGGGACGAGGAGGTCCTCCGGGTGCCGACGGCTGACGAGACGGCGGATGCTCTCGCTGCGCTGGCCCGGCTCTCGCCGAGATCAACGCCCGGGCCGCGTACGACCAACGAGCCGAGGCTGAGCACCGCGTCGAGCAGCTCTCCCGCTGGCACAGCGACGACCAGGCCGCCGAAGCCACCGAAGGGCGTGGCCTGGAGGCGGCGCTCACGCGCGAGTTGAGTGATGGTCGTCGGTTCGGCCTGCCGACCGGGACGGCGTTCGTGGTGCGGCAGCAGTCGTCCCAGACCTCAGTACGGATCGCCTCGGTCGTCTCCCGTACCCCGCGACCGAAGTCGTTGTGGGCCACCGCATCGGTTTCGTCGGCGCGTCCAGGTTGTGCTTATCGCCCAGCCGCAGCGGACTCTGTTGCCGTTCCGGCAACCTGCGAGCATGGTGCGGACGACGCCGATACGAGCGATCCGGTGGCCGGGTGTCGGAAAATGAAACGCGGGCTCAGTGAGTGGGTCGTATATTGTACCAGGAGTCATGTCGCCACTCCCTGCGACATGACCGATACGTCTCGAGACAGCTGTCCGACCGGGGATCGGAATGGAGCGCCGGCGTGACGATCTTCTTGAGCTATGCCCGGACGGACGAGCCTGTCGTCAAGACGCTGGCCCGCGCGTTCGAGGCGGCCCGGCGGGAGGTCTGGTACGACCACGACCTCAACGGTGGCGACATCTGGTGGCCGACGATCCTGGAGCACATCCGCGAGAGCCAGGTCTTCCTGTTCGCGCTCTCGGACAGCTCGCTCAAGTCGCGAGCTTGCCTCGAAGAGCTTGACTACGCGGAAAAGCTGGGTCTCCCGATCCTTCCAGTACGTGTCGGCCCGGTAGCGACCCAGCAGACGAACCCGCTGGCCGGAATGCAGTTCGTCCAGTTCCGGGTGGACGACGCCGTCAGCGGGTCCGAGGTGCTGGCTGCCGCCGACCGCGCCGCCGCCCGCTGCCCGCCGTTGCCCGTGCCGCTCCCCTCGGAACCGCCCATTCCGTTCGCCTACCTCCAACAGATCACCCACCAGATCAACGCAGCCGAGCTCAGCCCGCAGGCCCAGTTGGACGTGATCGCCGAGCTGCGAAAGGCGATCGCCGAGGAGACGGACAAGTCCGTCCGGGAGGAGATCGTGGCGATCCTCAACACGCTCTTGGGCAAGCCCTGGCGAACTATGGCCGCGGGCGCCGAGATTCAGTACACCATCGCCGCCTACCGGGCTATGGAGGCGGAGATCGCCCGTTTGGTTGACGCCCCCCCCGAGGAGATACACCAGGTCGACGGGCCGGAGCATCCCCGGGCAGACGACTCGGCTGGCACAGATCCGGATCCGAACCTCGACCCGGCTCCCGACCCGCGTCCAAGTCCAGACTCCGATGCGCCTGACCCGGCCCAGGATCCAGAGGCGATCTTCCGCGGGCGAGTCGAGGAGATCGCGGCGCAGCGCCTTGGTGCGGAGACCGAACGGAACATTGCGCGGGACCGGGTGGAGTCGCCAGAGGAGATCTTCGCCCGGCGAACAGAGGAAGTCTTCGGCCAGCTCCGAGCAGGCGCTGCCGTGCGGCAGGCTAGGGGGACGACAACTCCCCGCAACTCAGAGAACGACCAGTCGCTCGCTTTCCCCGGCGTCCGCCAGCCTCAGGCTGCGTGGGTGTCGGCGTCGCCAGGCATAGTCACTGAAGCGGGCGCAGCGCGCAGACACCGCGAGCCCACGGGGGACAGCGGTTCGGGCGGATCCGAGAACACGGCCGCACACGGCGAACCGGCCAACCGCGACGCACCGGCGGAGCGCGCCGTGAAGCAGGAGCCGCCCAGGTCGGCGGAACCGGTCGACCCGGCGCCGCCGACTCGTCGCAGTCTGGCCGTCGCGGCTCTGCTGCTGTCCCTCCTGGGCGCGCTTGCCGCGGTGTCTGCGTCGGCCTCCCTCGTCGTGCCGTTCGCCGTCTCCGCCGCGACGGCAGTGGTCGCGCTGCGCTTCTCGGCCGAGGTCGGTCGCCGATGTGCCATGAGCGACGTCCGCGGGGCGCACAGTGCCTCGCATACCGCAATGGTGTGGGCGATGGTCGCGCTCACCTTGATCGGGGCGGTGGTGGGCATCGTTGGGCTGCTCGCCGTCACGAGCCCGGGCAGTATCGGGTGACGGCCCGATGGCAACCAGCACCCGCCTCGCTGCGACACCGATCGTGGCCTTCGCCATTGCGTTCGTCGTGATGCTCGCGCTCGGCCAGCTCATTCCGTCATCCTCGGAGTCGTCGCCGCGGCCGGCCGACTCGCCGCCACCGAACCTCGCCGAGCCCTGGCTCGCGGAACCGGCACCCGCGCCGCCCACCGCCCCGCCACCGGAAGCCGAGGACAAGGTGGTTCCCTCCCCGGCCCCGGCGAAGCCCGGCGAGACCCGGGAAACCACGATCGGGCCGCTCGTAGCGGGCACGCCGCCTCGCGAGTCCGAGCTGCGGCCGCAAGTCTGGCCCGGCGATGCGCCCGACCAGGTGCACGTCTGCGTCCAGGTGCCCACCGAATGGCAGATCAAGGATCAGGACTGGAGACCGGCCGGAGGGCGGGTGTACTGCCGCGATGCCGCGTCCGGCGAATCGCTGACCCTCACCCTGGTGGCGGCATGAGGGCTGTCGGCGGCCGGACGGTCGCGGACTGGTTCCTGCTGATCCGGGTCGCCGTGGCGGGTCTGACAGGTGGTCTCGCCGCGGTCGCGGTGCTGTGGGTGATCAAGGACGGTATAGCCCGTCCGACGTTGGTTCTGCTCCTGGTCGTGCTGGTGGCCCTGCTCATTCTGTTCGCATTCGCGGCGCTGCTGTCCGACCGGCACGGGCCCACACGTCCCGACAACGGGGCACCGGCAGCGCCGCACCCCGACTGGCCGGGACGGACTCCTCTGGCGCACGACGGATACCCGCCCGATCCCGCGGCGCGCTCCGCGCCCCCAGCCCTGCCGACCACGCACCCCCCGCTTCCGGAGTTCACGCCACCGCCGCCTCTCCCAGAGCGGCGAGCGTCGCGGTTCAGCCTCGAGGAGCACCCGGTCCCCGCCGCCCAGCCGAGCGGCGCGGCCGTCCGCCGAATCGTCCAGTGCCCGCGATGCGGCGACTTCCGGGTGCAGCTGGGCCGGCAGACCGAGACGTTCTCGTTCGCTTGTCGCCGGTGCGCCCACGCGTGGGAGTGGACGCCGGGGAGCCCGTGGCCCGCGACCGTGGTCCGCCCGCCGGGGGCAGAGCGCGGGCTCCCGACCGGCCCGACCACCCCCAGGAGGTACCCGTGAACAGCCACTACACCCAGGAGTTCGCGCGCGCGACGCCCGGCTGCATCATCATCCTGGTCGACCGGTCCGAATCGATGGGGATGCCGTGGGCTGGGTCCGCCGGGCTGACCCTCGCCGAGGGCGCGGCGATAGCTATCAACAAGACCCTATTCCAGCTGTGCGTCAGGTCGACGAAGGAGGCTGGCCAGCCGCTGCGACCGTACTTCTACATCGGTATCTACGGATACGGGCTGTGCCCGAGCGCGGGTGGTGAGGGTGTCGAGTCCGCGCTTCCGGGGCCACTCGCGCAGCGGGCCATCGTGCCGCTGCCTGAGCTGGCCGACAGCCCGATCGACGTCCGCCCAAACCCCTCCACGGACGCGATGCCCGGCCGGGGGCGCCTGCCCGTGTGGTACGAGCCCGCGCACGGCTTCCGGACGCCGATGTGCGCCGCCATGCATCTGGCAGGTTCGCATGCGACCGAGTGGGCGAAGGTCTTCCCCAAGTCGTTCCCGCCGATCTTCATCAACATCACCGATGGGCTGGTGACGGACAGTCCGCACCGGGGTCTCGATCTGGCTGGCTGGGCGGCTCGCCTCACCTCGATCGAGACCGGGAACGGGCGGGCGCTGCTCCTCAACGCCTTCCTTTCGGCCAGCCAGGCGCCCATTACCGCCTTCCCGGCGCGCCCGGAGAACCTGCCCGAGCCCGGACCGGAGCTGTTCGCGATCAGTAGTGAGCTGCCCGAGACCATGATCCGCAACGCCCTGACGGCACATGTCGAGCTCGAGCCAAAGGCCCGTGGCTTCGTCTTCAACGCCGACCTCGCGATGCTCGTGAAGTTCCTCGAGATCGGCACCAAGTTCGAGGTGAGTCATGGCTGACCGGGCCGCGGCCGTCGAGCTCGTCGCGTTCTCCGCCCCGAAGATCGGCTCGCCGGAGTCGGAGTGGGAGGACGGCGCGGGGTACGACCGGGGCGACCCGTGCAGGGGGCGTCCCGCCCGGCTGATCGTGGTCGACGGGGCTACCGAGGCCTACGACGCGATCCGCTGGGTGGGGCAGCTCGTCGGCTCGTTCGTCGGGCTCGAAGGCAGCGCGCCCGTCCTGGATGGGGCTGGGCTGGATGCGTGGTTCGGGCTGATGCAACAGCGGTGGGCGGAGACGCCCCGTGAGTTCGCGAGCATCTTCGAGGAGCACAAGTTCCACGAGTCCGGCTCGTTTGCGACATTCCTCGGGTGCGAGGTGCGTGGGCTCGGCGGACCGGAGCCGCACTGGGTCGGGGCGGCCCTCGGCGACGCCGTGCTGTTCCAGGTTCGCGGCGACATGGTCGTCGAGCAGTTCCCTCAGCTCGCGGCGGATGGCTTCGGCACGACGCCAGAGGGGGTGTTCACCCGCCCCTCCGAGAGGGACCGCATGCGTGCCGCGGTCGAAATGGCCAGCGCCCGGCTGCAGCTCGGCGACCACCTACTGCTCGCGACGGACGGGCTCGCCCAGTGGATAGTCCGGGCCTCGGGAGCCGACGACCCCCATTGGCGTGAGCTCGTCAGCGTCGAGCATCCGCAGACGTTCCGCGATGTGGTCGACGACCTGCGCCGGGCGGGCGCGATGAAGAACGACGACGTCACGCTGCTGCGGGCGCAGATCACCCCCGCCGACGCCGGAGTGCTGGTGGTGTGCTCGTGAGCGCCTACCCGACCGTTGAGGACTATGTCGCCGCTGCGGAAGAGCCGGACCGCACCTTCCGGAATCTGTCCCTGCGCCAGGCGGTATTTGCGTTGCACCCGCGCTGGCACATCCCAGCGCCGGCCTCCGGCAACGCGGCGGTGGTCTTCAAAGCCAGCGTGGACCACACGGACCAGGCTCTGCGCTTCTTCATCAAGGAGGACGCCTCGAACGGCGAGCGGTACGCCGCGCTGGCACGTCACTTCGCCATGCACCAGCTGCTGGACTGCGTCGCCAGCATGCGATGGATCGACGACGCCGTGGAGATCAACGGACGGACATGGCCGATGGTCCAGATGGAATGGATCGAGGGACGCACGCTGGAGGTCCACGTCGGAGATCTCGCCAAGCGCAGTGACGTGGGCGCACTACACCAGCTGGCCGGACAGTGGCGTGACCGGGTGGGGCGGCTGCAGGACGCCGAGTTCGGACACGGCGACCTGCAGCACGGCAACGTCCTGGTGGAGGCCGAGTCCTCTGCACTGCGCCTGGTGGACTTTGACGGGGCGTGGATTCCGGACTTCGCCGAGTGGCCGCCACCCGTCGAGACGGGTCAACCGAACTACCAGCGAACCGGCCGCATCTGGGGCCGCTGGATGGACACGTTCCCCGGCCTGGTGATCTACACCGGCCTGCTCGGGCTGTCGCGGCGTCCCGACGCTTGGCGCGCGCTGCACACCGGGGAGAACCTCCTGTTGTCCGCCGACGACTTCGTGCGCCCGGGCGAGACCGAGGCCTGGAAGCTGCTCGACAGCATCGAGGACCCCGAAGTCGCGCACGTCGTGGCCCGGCTGCGGAGCTGCTGCGTCGCCGGATGGAGCGCCGACGGTCCGCTTGAGGAGCTGCTCGGCCGCGAGCACGTCTCCCGTCCCCTCCGCACGGAGACCCGCACACCGCCCTTGTTCCAGCTGCCGCCCGGCGGCCCACGGGACGACTGGTGGATCACTGCGGAGCCCATCCCAATGGCGGAAGCAGGGAATCGGCAAGTATCGACACCCGACCCGGACGACGACCGCCCGCTGTTCCCTGGCGTGTCGACGTCGACCGGATCTGCCAGCGAGGCGCCGAAAGACGGGCACCGCCCCACGACGGGGTCCGCCACGTCGAGGCCGGGCTCCGACAGGAAGCCAGCTGCGACGGCGCTAGTCGCGCTGGCCGCGATCGTGCTGGTCGTTTGCCTCATCCTCGCCGCGGGTGGGGAAAGCGGTGCGGCTGTGACCGTCCTACTGATCGGGGGCCTGGTTACCGTCCTCGTCGCGCGATCGCATACGAGACGCTGAATCGCCGTGCTCTGCCCGGGCACGACACTTGCGCCGGCCCGGGGTTCAGGGCGGCCGGTGTCAGTCGGGGTCGCGCCGGTGCGGAGTTCATCCGACCGCGCCGACGAAGAGGAGGCGGTTCGCGACCTGCGCAGGCGCTGTCGGTCAAACTGCCCGACGAGTCGGTCGTCCGGCTGGCCGCCGCGATCACGGCCGAGCACCGGATGTCCTACGCGGACGCGTCCGCCACTGCGATCGCGCACGACGGCGTCCTCTGGACCGGCGATCCGAGCTGATCGTCGCAGGTGCGGTGGCGCACGCGCGACCTGCGCGAATAGCGGGCGATCAGCCGGCCGGGATCTCCGACACGTGCGCCGACACGATCCGCCAGCCCGCGTCGAACCGCACCCACACCTGGGTCTGGCGGCCTTCGGCGAGCCCGTCCGGGTAGCCGAAGACGGTCGTGACCACGGCGGTGCGGTCGTCGACGGCCAGCACCTGCGTGTCGTGCAGCACCCGCC